>NZ_JH815209.1:0-2843 GCF_000296505.1 Schaalia turicensis ACS-279-V-Col4 | reverse complement strand
ACGACCTCGGTTGTCATCACGACGACCATAACCGCCGTCACGCCGATCGTTATCACGTCGTGCGTATCCGCCTTCACGGCGATCGTTGTTACGGTCGAAACCACGACCACGATTATCATCACGACGACCATAGCCGCCGTCACGCCGATCGTTATCACGTCGCGTGTATCCGCCTTCACGGCGGTCATCGTCGCGAAGGCCGTATCCACCTTCGCGACGGTTGTTGTTTGCGCGGGATTGATTGTGGTCGCTCCACCGTGAGCGACGTTGGAATCCACCACGACCCTTATCAAAACGTGATCCTTGTTCTTCTGCCATGGCTTCTTCCTCTATTCCTGCGCGGTTGCGCTTTTCAAACGTGGGCGTTCTAGCCCTGATAGCTACATTTCTACTTTAAAAAGCATAGCCGGTTCACGGCGATAATCCGCCAGATAACTGCCACATTGTGCGTGAGTCCACTCGTCTACCGCTATGCGTTGCCGAGCTTTGACTGAAGGGCACTTTGTGCACAGTAGTAAACCCCTTGGAGGGGTGCTCCAAGGGGTTTACGTGAGTTAAATTTGCGGCGGTGTCCTACTCTCCCACACTCTGTCGGGTGCAGTACCATTGGCGTTTGTGGGCTTAGCTTCCGGGTTCGGAATGTTTCCGGGCGTTTCCCCACTACTATGACCACCGCAAAAATGGTCACTCGCTTGTGTTGTCCACTCCCCCTTGCTGGGGGTGTGGGTTGAGTGTGATTCGTATAGTGGTTGTAAGCAGTCTTACTTTTGGTTGCCTTTTTGTGGTTTCGTGTAGTGTCGGCCAATTAGTACCAGTCGGCTCGCGAGCACATTGCTGTGCTTCCACCTCTGGCCTATCAACCCGCTAGTCTGGCGGGGGCCTTCACACCATTACTGGTGTTGGAAACCTCATCTTGGAGCAGGCTTCCCGCTTAGATGCTTTCAGCGGTTATCCCTTCCGAACGTAGCCAACCAGCCGTGCACCTGGCGGTACAACTGGCACACCAGAGGTTCGTCCATCCCGGTCCTCTCGTACTAGGGACGGGCCTCCGCAAGTTTCCTACGCGCACAGAGGATAGGGACCGAACTGTCTCACGACGTTCTGAACCCAGCTCGCGTACCGCTTTAATGGGCGAACAGCCCAACCCTTGGGACCAACTCCAGCCCCAGGATGCGACGAGCCGACATCGAGGTGCCAAACCATGCCGTCGATATGGACTCTTGGGCAAGATCAGCCTGTTATCCCCGGGGTACCTTTTATCCGTTGAGCGACCACGCACCCACGTGCCATGGCCGGATCACTAGTTCCTGCTTTCGCACCTGCTCGACCCGTCGGTCTCACAGTCAAGCTCCCTTGTACACTTGCACTCGCCACCTGATTACCAACCAGGCTGAGGGAACCTTTGAGCGCCTCCGTTACTTTTTGGGAGGCAACCGCCCCAGTTAAACTACCCACCAGGCACTGTCCCCAACCCGGATTACGGGCCGAGGTTAGATGACCGCGTGAACCAGAATGGTATTTCAACGACGACTCGACAAGAGCTGGCGCCCCTGCTTCACAGTCTCCCACCTATCCTACACAAGTCCAAGCGAACACCAATACCAAGCTATAGTAAAGGTCCCGGGGTCTTTCCGTCCTTCTGCGCGTAACGAGCATCTTTACTCGTAATGCAATTTCACCGAGTTCATGGTCGAGACAGCGGAGAAGTCGTTACGCCATTCGTGCAGGTCGGAACTTACCCGACAAGGAATTTCGCTACCTTAGGATGGTTATAGTTACCACCGCCGTTTACTGGGGCTTAAATTCAAGCCTTCACCACCCGAGGGTGGTTGAGCCTTCCTCTTAACCTTCCAGCACCGGGCAGGCGTCAGTGCGTATACATCGTCTTACGACTTCGCACGCACCTGTGTTTTTGATAAACAGTCGCTTCTCCCTATTCTCTGCGACCCCACAACGCACACACCCAGAAAAAGGGGGGACGTCACAGGGTCCTCCTTATCCCGAAGTTACGGAGGAATTTTGCCGAGTTCCTTAACCATGATTCACTCGAACGCCTCGGTATACTCTACCTGACCACCTGAGTCGGTTTAGGGTACGGGCGCGTCATGCCCTCACGTCGAGGCTTTTCTTGACAGCTTAGGATCACCACCAGACACCCCAAAAGGGCACCCCCATCAGTCCTCACCCTACATGCCTACCGGATTTACCTGGCAGACGGGCCACAACCTTAGACACACACAACCATCGGTGCGCGGCAGCTACCTTCCTGTGTCACCCCTGTTAACACGCTTACCTACAACAATCAGGATCCCACAACACCCAAGCTGATCAAACCCGAAGGAATGAACAGTCCAGATGCGGGTGGTTAGCATAAAAGCTTCAGTATTTGGCGGTCACAACGCGGTACCAGAATATCAACTGGTTGTCCATCGACTACGCCTGTCGGCCTCGCCTTAGGACCCGACTAACCCAGGGCGGATAAACCTAGCCCTGGAACCCTTAGTCAATCGGCGGACGGGATTCTCACCCGCCATTCGTTACTCATGCCTGCATTCTCACTCCCACACGCTCCACCAACCGTTCCCAGCAGGCTTCACCGCACGCAGGACGCTCCCCTACCCACCCACACAACCTTAGGCAGGTCCCCTGCCCAGGCTCTTTCATGTGTGAGTGCCACAGCTTCGGCGGTACGCTTAAGCCCCGCTACATTGTCGGCGCGAAACCACTTGACCAGTGAGCTATTACGCACTCTTTCAAGGATGGCTGCTTCTAAGCCAACCTCCTGGTTGTCACCGCGATCTCACATCCTTTCCCACTTAGCGCACACTTAGGGGCCTTAGCTG
>NZ_JH815208.1:559162-853649 GCF_000296505.1 Schaalia turicensis ACS-279-V-Col4 | reverse complement strand
CAGTCATTTTAAGAAGTGCGAGAAACCCCGCCATTCCAACAAAAACCCCGCCACCTCAACGAGGTAGCGGGGTAAACGTGGAGATGGGGGGAATCGAACCCCCGTCCGACGGCCGGCCCCGAGGTCTTCTCCGGGCGCATCCTGCTATTGATTTCTTAGCTTGTGACGTCATGCAGGCCTGCTGTCAGCGAAGCTCAGTCGATGAAGTGTCGGAGCGCGCCCACCGACATGGCGCGCACCCAGTGGCCCCCTGAATGACGCCAGACACCAGGCTGAGGGCACCACCTGGGCTGACGGACTAAAGGTTCACGCGGCGATATCAGGCGGCGAGAACGTAGTCGGTGCGGTTCTGTTCGGCACCTATTGGTTTGCACGCAGCGTTAACGAGTTGAGCGCACATTCTCGGCCCGCTTCCCCTCGATCGACGACCGCCGTCGAAACCGATCATCCCCTATTGAGTTCTTCACTCACCGGCAAACAGACTGCCAGGTTGGCTCTTCAACGAAATCCTCAAACTCATCGAAGAACCGTTTCCAACCGTTCTGCCAGACATCCAAGAATAACCCCGCTTACGCGAAGTTTCAACAGCTAGCGCAATGCCAGCTAGCGTAATGCCAGCAAACGCAAGGTTTCAGCAGAAAGCGCACCACGCACGAAGCTGGCACCCGCTACCTGTACGCTACTTGTAGTTCGGTCGCTTCGTGTAGGCGCGCATCGCGCGTTCAGCTTCACGCTTATCCTGCGCCTCGCGCAAAGACTGGCGCTTGTCCCATTCCTGCTTGCCTTTGGCCAGCGCGATCTCAACTTTGGCGCGACCGCCGATGAAGTAGAGCTCCAGTGGGACGACCGTGTAGCCCTTGGCCTGCACCTTCTGGCCGATCCGCTCAATTTCTGAGGCGTGCAGTAGCAGCTTACGCTTCCGCGTTGGCGCATGATTGTTCCAGGAGCCCTGCGCGTACATCGGAATGTTCGCGCCGTACAGCCATGCTTCGCCGTCTTTGACCTCAACCCACGAGTCGATCAGCGACGCGCGCCCCATCCGCAGAGCTTTCACTTCGGTACCCGACAGGACAAGACCGGCTTCCCACGTATCTTCGATCAGATAGTCGTGGCGCGCCTTCTTGTTCCGCGCGATCGTCTTCTTCGCGTCCGATGCAGCTTTGCGCTTCTCGCCTTCGGTCAGCTTCGGCTTCTTCCAGTCTTTCGGCATCGTGCACCTCCTTTCTTTGATTGACGAGGCCACGCCCCGCCACTCAAGGCGTTAATTCTAACGCCTCCGCGGGCAGGGGTCTTGCTCACGCCTCGTAAAATGCCAGTATCAATGGAAGGCGGGGACAAGCTGAGCTTGTCCCCGCCTTCTGACTCAGCCAATCATCAGATCAGCGAGTCGCATTGGCTTACAAGTACCCCATCGGGTCAACGTTCACGCCGTTCTGCAGAACACCGAAGTGCAGGTGGCAACCGGTGGCATAGCCGGTCATGCCGACCTCGCCAAGCACTGTTCCGGCACTAACCGACTGTCCGGGCGAAACATAGATGCGTTGCATGTGCAGGTATTCGGTGATCACGGAGTTACCGCCGAGCATTCCGTGGTTCACGTCCACGTAGTTGCCGGCAGAGATACTGCTTGAAACATCCAGAACAACGCCGGATGTCATCGCGTAGACGGGCTCACCGCACTGCGCAGCGAGGTCAACGCCCGAGTGGTACTTCTGATAGCCGAGCACAGGGTGCATACGCCAGCCGAAGGGCGACGTAATAATCATCGAGCTGTCTTGAACCGGGTTATGGAAACCGCTCGCATTCGCCGACGAGTAGATCCTGTTCGCAGCCCTGTTAGTCGCATCGATCTCTTGAATCTTCGCGGTCTGAGCATCATAGTCAGCCTGTGCCTGAGCCAGCTGTTGGTTCACTTCGGACTTCTTGGAGTCCCACTCCGCTTGCTTCACTTGGGCGTCAGCTTTAGCTTTTTCTAGGGCGTCAACGCCCGCTTGGGCTTCAGCTTCTGCCGCCGCAGCGTCATCAAGGGCCTTCTGAGCTTGAGCTTCAAGTGCTGCCACGCGGTCAGAGATTGCTTGCTGGCGACTTGCTTGGCTACGTTGGGTCGCTTTCATTTCCATCGCAGCGTTGAGCGCTTGGGCTTGAGAACGGGCCATGGCGTCAGCTGCTGATGCTCGATCGTCAATTGACTCGGTTCCACTCTTCGTCAGGGCAAGCAGGACTGCAGAACTAGTGCCGTCCTGGTACATGGAGCGAGCCAAGTTACCGATCGCCTTGTTGGCTTCCTCTTGGCGTGACGAGGAAGCGTGGACCTCTTCGTCAATCTCAGCTTTCTTCGCTTGAGCGACCTGAAGTTGTCCCATTGCGACTTCGTGTTCACGATTCGCAGCATCGCGCTTCGCCTGAGTGGCCTCCAGTGCTTTCTGAGCAGCAGGAATCTGCGCGTTTGCTGCTTCAAGGTCGTAGAAGAGCTGCGAGAGTGTCGCATCAATACCCTCAATCTCAGTCTTGAGATTAGAAACTTGCTGAGCCGCGGCATCCTGTTTGCTCACAGCATCATCTCGCTCGTCAGCATTCGCGGGAATAAAGCTGTACATGCACAGCGCACCAATCGATGCGCTCCATGCAACTGCAACAGGAACGTGAAGACGAATCGACTTCTTCATGATCAGACCTTCGTGTATTTAGCCAAGGAAACTGCGGACGCGATCAGTGCCAACGCAACCGCTGCGAGGATAAGGATCGGCGTCATAATCCACACTTGGGTGGCGCCGATAAAGCTGGTCCAGCTGAATGACGGAGCCAACCAGCCTTGGACAAGGAAGTGAACGCCGGCGAACAGTGTTCCCACTGCCAGGATTGCGCCGGCGATTGCGGCAAGCGCACCTTCGATCATGAAGGGTGCTTGGATGAACAGGTTCGAGGCACCGACGTAACGCATAATTTGTGTTTCCGTCTCGCGACTCATTGCCGACAGGCGGATCGTGGTCGAAATCAGCAGGATGGCGGCGATAATCATGACACCACCCAGGCCGAGGGCCATCAGGCGCGCAGCGTCAATGACGTTGAACAGCGGCTCGATAATTTCGCGCTGGTCTTTCACCTGGGAAACACCGGCAGCACCGGAGAATTCTTCCTTGATGATTGAGTACTGCTCGGGGTCAACGAGCTTCACGCGGAAGGAAACGGGCATCATGTCTACCGTTGTCCATTCGCTGATCGTGGAATCACCGTAGAGCTTCAAGTAGTTTTCGTACGCTTCTTCCTTGGATTCTTCGTATACGTTCTTCACGTACTGCGACATTTCCGCGGAATTGAGCTTGTCACGAACGGCGCTGATCTGAGCCTCGGTTGCTTCCGTTGCGTTACAGGACGGCGTTGCATCGTCGGTGGCGCACATGTAGATCGAGACCTCAATCTTGTCGTACCACTGCGATTTCATCTGCATGACCTGCATCTGCGATAGGCCAGCAACACCGACGAATAGGAGGGAAACGTAGGTGACGATGATGACGGCGACGGACATTGCACGGTTGCGCGCCAGTCCCTTGCCGACTTCAGAGAGAATAAAACGAAGCTTCATGGTTAGTTCACCGCCCCGTAGACGCCACGCGACTGGTCTCGGATGACGTGACCGCCTTGTAGCTCGATGACGCGCTTGCGCATCTGGTTCACGATGTCGGCGTCGTGGGTTGCCATGACAACCGTGGTCCCCTGGCGGTTAATACGATCCAGAAGACGCATGATGCCAAGCGAGGTATCGGGGTCGAGGTTACCGGTGGGCTCATCCGCCAGTAGCAGTTCGGGACGGTTCACCATTGCGCGTGCGATTGCGACGCGCTGTTCTTCACCACCGGAGAGTTCGTGGGGCAGGCGGTTTTCCTTACCTGCCAGATCGACCAACGCCAGTGCTTCTGGGACGGCGGTCTTAATAGCGTGCTTCGGCTTACCAATCACCTGCATTGCGAGCGCGACGTTTTCGTACACGGTCTTTGATGGGAGCAAGCGGAAATCCTGGAAGACGGTTCCGACTTGACGGCGAAGTCCTGGCACCGCCCAGTTACGGAGCTTGGAGACCTCTTTGCCGAGGACCCACACGTGACCGGAGGTTGCTTTAATTTCGCGCATCACAAGCTGAAGGAAGGTGGATTTGCCCGAGCCGGACTTACCGACAAGGAATACGAATTCTCCCCGTTCAACTTCCAAAGACACATGGTCGAGCGCAGGCTTCGCACCTGCGGTGTACACCATGGTTACGTCATCAAATCGAATCATTAGGCCGTCCAATTGAAGGTTATGGTCTCAATCAGACTAGGCAAGGTTTTCTAACGCGGGCTGAAGCGACACGCGCCGGATTCAGTTCCGTCCCCGCCACCTGTTAAAAAGGTGACGAGGGCGATACTTTCAGCGTTTTCTAGCCAGCTGCTTCGCCGTGGCGCGAGCTTACGCTTCAGTGCAGTATGTCGACCGTGATCGACGAGGCCGACCAGCGTTCGCTTCTTTTCCCTGACTCGGGATCGGATCAGGTCAGGCCTCTGCCTGTTCGTTCGCTTGGTTCTTGCGCCAGCGGATGCCTGCGTTAATGAAGCCGTCAATGTCGCCATCGAAAACGTTCTGCGGGCTACCGGATTCGAACTGGGTACGAAGGTCTTTCACCATCGTGTAGGGCTGGAGAACGTAGGAACGCATCTGGTCACCCCACGATGCCTTCACATCACCGGCGAGTTCCTTCTTCTTCGCCTGTTCTTCTTCATGACGAAGAACAAGAAGTCGGGATTGGAGGACTCGAAGAGCGGCCGCCCGGTTCTGAATCTGCGACTTTTCGTCCTGCATCGACACGACAATGCCGGTTGGAATGTGCGTCATACGAACAGCGGAGTCGGTCGTGTTCACGGACTGACCACCGGGACCGGACGAGCGGAAGACGTCGATCTTCAGTTCGTTTTCCGGAATTTCGATATGGTCGGTGGATTCGATCAGCGGGATAACTTCGACTGCCGCGAAGGAGGTCTGGCGACGCCCCTGATTGTCGAAGGGGCTGATTCGGACCAGACGGTGAGTGCCTGCTTCAACCGAGAGGGTGCCGTAGGCGTAGGGAGCCTGGACTTCGAAGGTTGCCGACTTCAAGCCAGCTTCTTCGGCATAAGACGTATCCATCACCTTGGTCGGGTAGCCGTGGCGTTCTGCCCAACGCAGGTACATACGAAGCAGAATCTCTGCGAAGTCAGCGGCATCAACACCACCTGCGCCGGAGCGGATCGTGATGACAGCATTGCGCTCGTCGTACTCACCATCAAGCAGGGTACGAATTTCAAGGTCGGAGATATCGGCCTTCAACGTGACAAGATCTCCGTCGGCTTCTTCCAGGATCTCTGCGGATTCTTCAGGATCTTCACCTGCCATTTCAACCATGGCTTCAAGATCATCGATGCGATCCACCATCTTGGTCACGCGATCGAGTTCGCTTTGACGATGGCTGAGGGCCGAGGTCACTTCCTGGGCGTGTGACGGGTCATCCCACAAATCGGGGGCCGTTGCCTGCTTCTCGAGGTCTTCAATTTGGCTACGGAGCTTATCGGGTTGGACGACCGCGAGGACGTTCTCCATAGTCGTACGCAGGTTCTGGATCTCTTCTGAAAATTCTGTAGCCACGCCACTACACTAGTCGATTCAGAGCATCTGGTAGATACACCACCGCCCAGTAGCGGTATGAGGTTCAACCTACACACCGCCACCAGGCAGGGTTTGAAGCGTTCAGATGCTCACAATACGGCTAATCAGATCAGACCAAAATCAACCATCGAGTCAGCAACCTTCAGGAAGCCTGCAAGGTTTGCGCCAGCAACATAGTCTCCGGCCACACCGTATTCTTCAGCAGTTGCAACCGAGTTTGCGTGGATGTTCACCATGATCTGATGAAGCTTCGCGTCGGTTTCCTCGAACGTCCACTGCGTACGACCCGAGTTCTGTTGCATTTCCAGAGCGGAGGTGGCAACACCACCCGCGTTCGACGCCTTGCCGGGAGCGTAGGCAACACCCGCGGACTGCAGGGCTTCAATCGCTTCCGGGGTGGTCGGCATGTTTGCGCCCTCGGCGACCAGCTGGACGCCGCTCTTAATCAGGGTGTTCGCGGCCTCAACGGGGAGTTCGTTCTGAGTTGCACACGGCAGAGCGACATCACACGGCAGATCCCAGATGGAACCGCCCGAAACAAATCGCGCCGACGAACGCTCGCTGGCATAGTCGGAAACGCGGCCTCGTTGAACTTCCTTGATGTCCTTCAAAAGTGCAACGTCGATGCCAGCCTCATCCACCACGTAGCCGGAGGAGTCCGAGACGGCGATGACAGTCGCGCCCAGCTGCTGAGCCTTTTCAGTCGCGTAGATGGCAACGTTCCCGGAGCCGGAAACGACGACCTTCTTGCCGTCGAACGAGGTGCCCTTCGACTTCAGCATTTCCTCGGCAAAGTAGACCAAGCCGTAGCCGGTTGCTTCGGTACGCGCGAAGGAACCGCCCCAGTTCAGCCCCTTGCCCGTCAGGACACCCGCATCGTAACGGTTGGTGATGCGCTTGTACTGGCCGAAGAGGTAGCCGATCTCGCGGCCACCAACACCGATGTCACCTGCGGGAACGTCGGTGTCGGGACCGATGTGGCGGTAGAGCTCAGTCATGAAGGACTGGCAGAAACGCATGACCTCAGCATCGGACTTACCCTTCGGGTCGAAGTCGGAGCCACCTTTGCCACCACCAATTGGCAGGCCGGTCAGGGAGTTCTTGAAGATCTGTTCGAAGCCAAGGAACTTAATGATCGACAGGTTGACGGACGGGTGGAAGCGCAGACCGCCCTTGTACGGGCCGATCGCGGAGTTGAACTCAACGCGGTAGCCACGGTTCACCTGGATCTTGCCGTTGTCGTCCATCCAAGGGACACGGAACATGATCTGGCGTTCCGGTTCGACAACGCGCTTAAAGATCTCAAGGTCAGCGTATTCAGGCTTGCGTTCGGCAAGCGGAGCAATCGTCAGCAGGACCTCGTAGACGGCCTGGTGGAATTCGGGCTGACCCGGGTCGCGGGCAACAACGGCCTCGTAAACAGGTCGAAGAGTGTCGGACAAACGATTCATATCAAGTGTGCTCATGCCCTAATTATGGGCACGTATTACACATACTTGACCATCCCTTTCCACATATTGACCCCTTCAAGAAAGATCACATACTTTGAACCTCTTCCCGAACCGGCCACTCACTACGGTATTCAGCCAAATCATCGGCGAGGCCGGCCTCGTCGACCACAAAAACCTGACGAAGCGCAAGCCGCACCATCGCTTCAGGCACACACCCATGTACCGTTAAACTGTGATGCGCCCAAAAACTCCGCTTGAACTTGCTGCCCTAGCGACCGCCGCTGTCCCCGGACTTTCCGTTGCGGGTCTGCGCGAACCACAATTTGCCGACGAGGTTCTTTCCGTCACCGGCATCATCGATTCAGCCGGCAATAAATGGACCGTCACCTGCCCGCACTCCAGCGTCGGCGGACTCGATTTGGACGCTCAGTCAGGCGTCCTCACCCGGCTGGCGAAAGCAAAAGACGCGAAGAAAATCCCCTTCGACGTCCCGCGAATCCACGGCACAACCCTGACCCCTGAAGGTGATCGTGTCATCGTCCACCAAGACCTTGGCGGGCACCCGATGAGCGACGACGACTTCGACAATCCGAACCTTCTTCCCGCTTCGCTCGGTAAAGCCCTTGCAGCACTTCACAACCTTCCTCCGGTCATTTACACCGGCATTAACCTGCCCGCATACTCCGTCTCTGAATGTCGCGAACGCCATCTGGCGATGCTTGACGAGGTAGCGTCTCAGGTCCTGATTCCCGCGAACCTCTGGAACCGTTGGGAAGCAGCCCTTGAGGATCTGTCATTGTGGCGCTTCCCCGCAGCCCCGATCCACGGCGATATTCAAGGCAATTCCGTCATCGTCGAAGCGGGCATTGTTCGCGCGATGACTGGCTTCACTTCTGCGCACGTCGGCGATCCCGCTCAGGACATCGCGTGGGTTCTTGCGTCTGCATCGGATGCTTTCTTGGAGCGTTTTCGCGCCGCATATTCTCAGGAACGAACGGTTGCTGATCTGCAGTTATTTACTCGTGCGCAACTGTTGTCTGAGCTTGCTATTGTGCGCTGGCTGGTTCACGGCTTGCACGCGGAAGACCGAAGCATCATTTCTGACGCGCGCCACATGCTCAGTGAGCTTTCAACAGATCTGGGGGACGCGCAAATCGTTGAACGCCCGCATGCGCATGTTGCTCAGACACAGGATTCTCAGGCTTCTGATTCTGGCACTACCGCACCTTCCGCCCCATCGCCTGCATCTTCTGCTTCCGTGCCGTCGCCTTCCGTCTCCTCTGCCTCCGATTCTGCTTCTTCTTCGCGCCGGGCACCAGCTTTCTCCACGTCCTCCTTTGCTGGCGCAGAGCTTGCGAACCAGAAGACTGAGGTCATTGATTTCAACGTCGTAGCAGGCCGCCTCGGCGCCGCCAATCTTTCAGATTCTGACGATTACTCGGATTCGGACGACTACGCAGCCCCGGATCGTTGTGCCGACGATGACTCTTACTCCGAAGTCGATGCTGATTGTGATCAGGACGCGCCCGAAGAAAAGGCGAGTCTTGCAACACGATTTGGTTTGCCAGCATCACTTTTCACCAGGTTTGGGCGTCATGGGCGTCACGGGCACGACGTTGAAACGTTGCTTGCGGACTACGACGATGCCAATAAGCGCGTAGATGATGACCGCGCAGATAATGACGATCCGCAACAGTCCGGTTCTCAGTCAGAATCCGATTCGGCTTCCACGTCTTCGGTTCCCTCGCCTTCGTCCGTCTTACGCGCTTCTACCGATGTGAACGAGGCTCCGACTGAGCGCCTGCACTTCTTGGATCAGGAGTAATGGCCAGAGACTGAAGCAAGTTCCGGCGAAGCATATTTGGCGCATTTGTTCGTGCCCACGCGGTGTCCGTGTGGGCACGAACTGTCGTGTGGGCACGAACTGTATTTTGCGCCTAGGCCCGCTTCAAGGTCCTTTTCACTTCGTCTTCTAGGCTTTCTTCGAGGCCTGCACCACCTAGTTTCACCAGATCATCAAGGGAAACAGTTGTGTTAGCGTCCACGAAGGCAAGCATCGGAGTGATTGATTCTTCCGCGAGCCCGGTGAGTTGCGACCAGGCCAGCCGGTAGAGGCGGAGCTGAGTCGCGTAGTAACGCAGTGTTTCCTTCTTCGTGTTCCTGTGTGGAGCCCGCCCCGTCTTCCAGTCGACGATGATTGTTTTACCGTGTTTATCTTCGAAGACAGCGTCGATCCTGCCATTGACTGAAATATCAGCGACCTTGACGCTGAATGCTTCTTCGATGGCGATCGGTGTGCCCGTTTTGACGATGGGAAGCTCGACGAAGTTGTCCTGCATGTGTCGCAATCGGGCGCGTTCGTGATCATCAAGGGTCTCGATCCCAGCAACGGGCTCATCGCGTTCTTCTGGGCTGGCAAGATGCAGTTGTCGTTCAACCCACGCGTGGAAAATCGTTCCAAGCGTTGCGCTGTCGCTGGGTTGAGCGGGCATGGGTCTGCGCATATCCAGAGCAAACGCGTCGATGTCTTCGAGCATCTTTGAAACCGAGGTTGCCGGAATATGATCCTGGCGGATCACCATGGTTTCTTTGCTTGATGCAAGTCGATGTTCCTCAATGAGCGCTGTCACGTCTTTAACGCGCTGAGATTCACCCAAGGCGTCGAGCAGTTCGAAGACGTCGGCGTCCGTTTTCAGCTCTGCTTGAGCTTGTCGCACGCGCTGGGCTCCTTTGGCAACCGCTTGACGTGATGGACCAATTTCGAAGGGGAAGTAGATGGTGTCTTCCTCACTGTCTTGCGCAAACGACTCCGATGTTGGAGCTTCGGGAATGACGTCGTTTAAGCCGTCGATTCGTTTTTGAAGTTCCTGCAACTCGTTGCCGTCTTTGACATCCACGTTTCCGTTTGCCCACACGACTTGCCCTGTCGCCAAGGTCTGTTCGAAGTCTTCGATCATCGCATGCCGTGATGCCATGAGGTAGCGGGAAGGGTTTCGTAGGGTTTTGCTCTCATCCAGCCACGAGCCGATGAGGAGTTGCGTGTGGCGTGCTCGTGTCATTGCCACGTATGCCAGACGACGTTCTTCCCTTTCTACGTGTGCACCAAGTTCCGGCCCATACACGGTCTTTAACCACTTTGAGAATCCTGCGGATGGGGTGCGTCCGTTAGAAACATCAATGGTGAAAGGTGGGAGGTCGCCATAGTCACCTCGCAACGGATGCGGGAGTTCTTCAGGAGCCATGACCCAGCCGGTTTGGGCTGGAGGCTCGTCCCGCCAATACACGCTCTTGCTACGGTGCGAGGGGAAAATTGTATCGGACATTCCAAAGACAATGACGCTATCCCATTCCAGGCCTTTGGATCCGTGCACTGTCAGGATCTGCACTGCGGACGGGTCCGGTTGAACGTCAACGCCTTTGAGCCCTGCCGGATCGCTTTCTGCAACGTTCAGCCATTCGACAAGACCAGCAAGAGTGGGGTTATCAACGCTTGATTCGTATTCTGCAATCTGGTCGATAAAGGCATCGAGCGATTCCCTAGCACCTGAACCCAGCGGGTCGGCGATCGCATCATCGAGGATCCCCATGATCTGGCTTGCTCGTTCTGCGAGTTCAACCAGCCCATGCCCACGCAACGAGCGTAGTTTTCGCAGGCGCTCTCCGAGGCGAAGAACGCGACGATATCCACCTTCAGAGAACGATGGACCATCAAGCGCCTCCGTCTGCGCATCCGATTCTTGAGGAGCATCGTTGGCACTCTCTGCAACGGAATCGGATTGTGACGATCCCGCTTGACGATTCGTAGACGTCCATCCCACTTCCGGAGGAGAATCAACGGCTGACAGAAGCACGCCCTCATACGGAGTTCCTCTGCTCTTACGGTTCAGACGGCTTGCCCACTGCCCCAGCAAACGCAGGTCGGACGCTCCGATATCTTCACGAACAAGGAGTCTCAACAGGGCAGGAGATGCATCTACTGAGTTCGTAATCTCGAGGGCTGCACGCAGGTCAGCAACAACCGGTTGTTCCAGCAGTCCGCCGAGCCCGAGAACTTGGGTGGGAATGCCATGCTCGCGAAGTGCGCGGTCAATGGGAAGAAAGTGGCTCTTCTTGCGACAGAGAATGCCGATCTTCCACTCACTCCGATGGGTATTGCGAAGGCGTTGCACGTAGTCAACAACGTGCGCGATCTGAGCATCGCGATCAGCTTCATAGGCAATTTCAACATCGCCTTCAGTTGCCAATGTAGATTCGACGAGGACCGGAGACGTTGCAGCATGCGAATGTGAGCGAAGCGGTTTTGCCACTTCGTTGGCGCATACAAGGATCTGACGATCGTTACGCCACGCGGTTGATAGCGTCAGAGTCTGTTCCGGCTTGGGTTCTTCAGAACAGAAACGTTCCATGAATGATTCTAGCGAGGATGCCGAAGCACCTCTCCAGCCGTAGATTGCTTGGTTCGGGTCGCCGACGGCAGTCACCGCCTGGTCTTTGAAGAGCGTTGACAGGAGTTCCATCTGGATGACAGAGGTGTCCTGGAATTCATCGAGCAGAACAAGCCCATATTCTTTACGAATCTGTTGAACAACATCGGGCACGGTATTCACGATTCGAGTGGCCAGGATCAGCTGGTCCGAAAAATCCATGACTCCGAGTTCACGCTTACGGCGTTGGAACTGGGCAATGGGATCAAGGAGGGCGATACGAAGCTGGTTACGCGCCTGCACCTTACGTGCGTCTTCGTTAGAATCGCCGACCTCGGTGAGTTCCGCTCCGAATTGTCCCAACTGTTCGCGAGCTTGTTCGATGCTGAGTCCATGCTCCCCCAACTGTCCGTTGAGGCTCAACGCCGTCGTGACCGCAGACGAAATCGTGATGTTCTCATCGAGGCGTTTCGGCCAATTCGTCATGATGTCTGTCATCAGCTGAACCGAACCAGCTTGGCTGAGCATTGTGACGTCAGGATTCAAGCCGATCCGTAAACCGTGTTCGCTGACAATCTGCCCCGCGAAGGCGTTGTAGGTCATTGATGTCGGTTCTTCATGCGGGTCGATCATCTTTGTTTTCGCAGAAGAATCATCATCGTTGCTGATCTTTTCCTTTTCGGAAGCTCCGATGCCAATGCTGAGTTTCTTCAATCGTGAACGTAGACGATCTTTCAGTTCACCTGCGGCTTTCTTTGTGAAAGTCAGGCCCAGAACACGCGACGCTGTGATGTCCGGTTCGTTGGCAACCGCCCAGAGAACGCGCATTGCCATCGTTTCCGTTTTGCCCGAAC
This sequence comes from Schaalia turicensis ACS-279-V-Col4, assembly GCF_000296505.1. Taxonomy (GTDB): domain Bacteria; phylum Actinomycetota; class Actinomycetes; order Actinomycetales; family Actinomycetaceae; genus Pauljensenia; species Pauljensenia turicensis_A. Next base: position 841,247 of record NZ_JH815208.1, on the reverse strand, counting down.
CCGCGCCAGCAACGACCAGCAGCGGGTGTAGAGGTGATTCGATGACTTTAATTTGCTCTGGGGTCGGATGGATTTTGGGGTTAATCAGTCGCTGGATCTCTTCAGCGCTATAGACATGCTGTGTCATTGTTCAGTCCACCGTCCTTCGACCGCTGTCTTGTGCAGGACATGAGCGCGCAAACACGCACCGTGAGCACTTCGTATTATCTGGTTTCGCCTGCAAGCGAATGCCACGCGCGATTTCTCCTGCGCTTTGAATAACGGCATGCCAGGCGCATTTTTCGTCTTCGTCAAGAACGCTTTGCGTGCGCTCTTGCAGTTTCTTTGCCAGAAAGACCAGCTTGGCACCGTTGACTTCACTGGCCTGACGGTCAAGCCCTAGGTCTGCACCGTTTGCGATCATCTGAGCGAGAGCAATCTGATAGATCGCCAGCTGAGCGTGATCTTTTGCTTCTTGTTTGGTCGCAACTTTTCCTGTTTTAAAGTCAACAATGTGAACGCGACCATCGGGGTCAACCTCAAGGCGATCCAGGCGTCCACGGATCGTGACGCCATCCATGTCGACTTCGATCGCCCGTTCGGTAGCAATCTCAATGTCGTGCGGACATTGCGCGAGGTATTCAGCAAGATGCTCAACCTTGTCGAGGGCGGCATCTTTAAACTCAATTCCGCCCCAGGTCTGCATATCGATATCGATTCTTTCTAGCTCCTGGAGCAGGTGGGATTGGAGTTCTTCTGTGCTCCCGCGAGGGAAGACTTCAGCAAGCTCGTGGACTATTTGCCCAACTGATTGAGCATTCGTGGCACGAGGCTGCGCACCGATAGACGAGAAGAACCAGCGAAGAGGACAATCCATCATCGCTTCGATACGCGACGGAGAAAGAACAACGCGTTGAGAGGCAATGCGTTGCTGGGAAGTCAGCGGACCTTCACCAGTCCATTCATCGGGGTCCGCCGAGGAAATGCCTTCTCGAGCCAAAAGAGCAAGAAGAGATGCTGCCGTCGATTCGTCTTCGCTTTCATCGGGCGCAGATGCAGCACGACGGAGTTCAGCGATCTGACCTTCGAGGTTCAAAGGAGCAGGTGCCGGAGTCGGAACTGCTATGTCACCGCCCTCTTGGCCTTCAGGATTCACAAGAATCGCGTAAAAGCGTGAAGGCGCATAGTCTTCAGCGACGACAACACCAAGATGCAGATATGTTGAACATCGAGAAACTGCGGCTGCCAGCAGACGACGTTCGTCATCAAGGACAGCTCTGCGCGCCACCTGAGGTTCATCGAGAAGAACACGCCCATTCGCGCCGTCACCTGTCCTACCTAAAGCAACATCCGCCAGCAGGTCACCACGCATCGCGCGTGTGCGCAGGCGCGTATTTGGCCACACACCGTCTTGCAACCCTATGAGGACGACTACGCTCCAATGGCGACCCATCGCTTGTGCCGGAGTAATCACACGGACACCGTCAGGCCGTACTGCAACGCGACTGATCGTATCGACGGGGACAGTGTGATCAAGCAGTTCTTTTGCGAAATCGCGGGCGTTCCCATCAGGGTTACGTTGCTCCCAGACGTCAGCCACGCGCATCAGGGAGAGAACAGCGTCCAGCTGGTCGTCGTACCACGATGAGTCCTGATCATTAGCTAGAGCGCGCTCTTTCCAGTCGTCACCAACATTTGCCGCATCCCACAGCATCCATAGAAGTTGGCGTGGACGCTGTTCTTGATCCGTTGAAATGCCCCACATCTGCGCCGCGCGTTGCAATTCCGGCGGTACAAAACCGATTTCCTGGTTCGTCAAAAGATCCGGCTGGCTCATCAACGTGGAAGCCGTAACCAGCGGAGCATCCTGGATGCTTGCACCCATCCATGCGCTGACCCGTTGAAGAAGCGAATAGAGTTTCATCCCATCGCATTGGATCAGTGGCGAATGAATAAGAGCCTCTGCACATTCATCGCCACGCGCCTGCGGGTGAGAATTCATCAGCTCAAGAAGAATGCGAGTTGTTGCAATACTCCGGAAATCGAAGGCAGTAGAGTGCGAGGTAACCGGGATTCCACCGCGACGTAAATAGCGACGAGTTTCTTCAGCGAGGGCCTCTGATCTGACGATGACGACCTGATCTTTCCAAGCAATCTTGTCGTGCAAGAAGTGGGCACGCAGGGCATGCGATACGTGTGCACCAAGCTGCGCGTATGAGCCACCAACGTGGGTGATTACCTTGCCGTCGAGCTTCTGAGCCTGCGGAGCAACCCCGCATTGACGCCGAGGATTGTTGTCCGAATGCGCAATGCCCTGGGCGATCACCTTGTAGCGTTCACGCAGAACGGGCGCGGTTGTGTACACGTCACCCAGCTCATGAGAATTCAGATGGAGCGTCTTTTCAAGGCGACCATCCAAATGGGGCTCACCACCACGGTACGTAGCGACGGCAACATCTGAGTCAGCAAAAGCGACAATACGACTACCCAGCTGATGCAGTTGGGCGAGCAGAGTGATAGTGGATGCCGTACAGTCCTGCAGGTCGTCGACGATGACGAGGTCAGGAAGTGGCCGTTCGCCCGTGATACCCAGAGAAGCAGCTTTGTCCTGCCACTGTCCAAGAACATCTGCTGCCAGGGCTTGGATACGAGAAATGTCAACCGCCAGTGTGCCCTGATACTCAAGAGCGAATTGAGGTTGTTCAAGGTAGCGTCGGAGCAGTTCACCGGCTGCGATCCACTGGGGTTTATCAAAGTCGTGACCGGCGCGACTGAGCGCGATACCGTCCATTCCGGCTTCACCCGCGCGCGAAAACAGATCCCTGAGTTCATCGCGGAAAGCAGACATTCCGCGCATTTCCTGCGAGATTGAGTCCGGCCATTCAATATCAGCTGATTCCAGTAGATCTTGGATCAGCTGATCCTGCATTGCGCCGGTGACAAGCTCAATGCCACCCAGGGGTTCTTGACGTTCAACGCGCCACTGATTCACAATCCGATACGCGAAAGCTGACAGGGTACGAACAGGTCGAAGAGTACGGGGAGCAAAAAACTGAGCCCGAGGGGTCATGATCTGCGCACGAACGCGGTCAGGAACAATGATGACGGCATCTTCGCCTTTTTCAATTGCACGGCGGAAGACTTCTAACGCACATGTCGACCGCCCCGAACCTGGCGCACCACGAACGATAAGAGAATGCATTTCCGCTGAATCGCATGCCTGTTTCTGAGCATGATTCAGCGGCGGAATATCCGCCCATCCATGCGGGCGCGTAGCAATCTGTACGTTTATTTCGCTCATAGGGTAATCATCTCAGGAGGCATGTAGAAACCAATGTGCATAGCATTAAAGTCAGGTTCGAAAAACAGATCACTCATTGAGTGAAGGAGTGGGTATGAATATCATCGTCGGCGTTCGCGAAAGCACTCGTGAACTGCATCTTGAGTTGGATCTGACCGCTGATGAGCTGACTGCAAAGGTCGCTCAAGCGCTCACAGGCGACTCTCTTCTGGATCTGACGGACGCCGAGGGCGCTCGTTATCTTGTGCCCGGACACGCGCTGACTTTCGTGCAGATTGCCGACGAGCCCAAGCGGCGCGTTGGCTTCATGATCTGAAGCCCGGTCTTCATACACTGAACGCTCTTCCGCAGCTCGCAGAAGAGCGTTCAGGTGTGTCAGGCTGAGAGTTGACGCTGTTAGGCCTTCAGATGAATCTGCTCCATACGTTCACCGTGACGCTTGGTGACGAATGCGACGATCGCATCAACAGTGTCGGGGTCTTGGCCAAGGGCGGGGTGCGTAAACAGTGTTGCGCGCACTAGAGCGAATGCTTCACCTGCGACGCGTCGCGCCCACAAGGACAGGCGGGCGCCGAGTTGCTCGTCTGCGGAGATCAGCGGAGCGATATTGTCACGAACCCACTCCCCCTGCGTGACATCCCAGTTTCCGGCTTCTTCGATGAAGAGTTCGTGCCGGCTAGCGATTTCGCCGAGCAGGTCAGAGATGATTCCCATGGTCACGTAGGTTTTCACTGAGCGTTCGAACCATGTTGTCGGGCGTGTGCGAGCATCCAGATCGTCGTAGAGACCGTTGTACTGCCCAGCTGCTGCAGGCAGGTCGATGTCACGGTTCGTACACCAGGCTTCAAGCTGGGTGAAGAGTTCAAAAGCCCGTGCGGACATACGCGCATGCTCGATATGGGCTTCGATGGTCGGCGCTTGATCGCCGTCCTTTGACAGTCGCGTCATTGCGGCGAGTGCCGTGAACGCGAGCAGACCGATTACTTCAATATCTGCGGCTTCAACCGCACCGTTTTCAGTAGCCATGTTCTCAGCCTAGCCTCGTCTGCACTCCCCCGATATCTCAATCGCGAAGACGGATGTCCACGCAACCTGCGCACTTTCCCCACCCCGTGCGCATACTGAACGTGCGCACCCGGGCGGTCGGGGTGGCCTCGTGAATGTAGTGTGACCATATCCTCGGGCTGAAAACTGAGATGCCAACGTACAATGGGAGTGACCATAGCTGACCGGTCGCTTTGAATACCACGTTTTTGCGCGCGCTTGGCGCCTCGATAATGCGCGATCGGCTGCTACCCCCACCCCGGCGTTTCCGGGAGAGAAGGCAGATCGTGACTTCCACGAATACCCAGGGCACCGATGTGCCCGTTGAAAAAAATGACGAGGCCACCGCATTCACTCAAGTAGCTGACGTGCAGGAGGCAAGCAAGCCGAAAACCGTTGAATACTCCGCAGGCGTTGTCCGCCTAGGCACTATTGTTCCGGTCGCTGTTGAACCCGAAGCAACGCCGGACGTTGTGGACACGGGCGACGAGGATCTTGAGCACAAGTCCTTCGCTGATTTTGGCGTGACCGACCCGATCGTTGACGCGCTGGAAGATAAGGGAATCACGCACCCGTTCCCCATTCAGGCGCTGACGCTTCCGCCGGCTCTTGATCGCCACGACATTATTGGTCAGGCGAAGACGGGTACGGGCAAGACGCTCGGTTTCGGTATTCCGGTTCTGGAAGACGTTATTGCTCCTGATGAAGAGGGCTATGACGAATTGCTGAACCCGAACATGCCTCAGGCTCTGATCATCCTGCCGACACGCGAGCTGACGAAGCAGGTGGCCACTGACCTGCGCGAGGCTGCCGCCTACCTGTCGACACGCATCGTGGAAATTTACGGTGGTGTCGCGTTCGAACCTCAGATCGAGGCGTTGAAAAAGGGCGCGGACATTGTTGTGGGCACGCCCGGTCGTCTGATTGACCTGCTCCGAAAGGGTGTTCTGCATCTGAACGGTGCCGAGACGGTCGTTTTGGATGAGGCCGACGAGATGCTCGACCTGGGCTTCCTGCCCGACGTTGAGACGTTGCTTGCACGCACTCCCGCGAACCGCCACACGATGCTGTTCTCGGCAACCATGCCCGGCCCGGTTGTGGCTTTGGCTCGTAAGTTCATGGAACAGCCGACGCACATTCGCGCTCAAGATCCCGAGGATCAGAACCAGACCGTGAACTCCGTCAAGCAGGTGATTTACCGTGTTCACGCAATGGATAAGGTCGAGGTTGTCGCGCGAATCCTCCAGTCTGAGGGCCGTGGCCGTTCGATCATTTTCTGTCGCACGAAGCGCACTGCTGCCCGCCTTGGCGAGGATCTGACGGAGCGTGGTTTCGCAGTTGGTTCGTTGCACGGTGACTTGGGTCAGGGTGCTCGTGAGCAGGCTCTGCGTGCTTTCCGTAATGGCAAGGTGGACGTGCTCGTTGCCACCGACGTTGCTGCACGAGGCATCGACGTTGACGACGTCACCCACGTCATTAACTACCAGTGCCCCGAAGACGAGAAGATTTATATCCACCGTATTGGCCGTACCGGTCGCGCAGGACATTCGGGCGTCGCGGTCACGTTCGTGGACTGGGATGATACGCCACGTTGGTCATTGATTTCGAAGGCGTTGGGCTTGGGGGTTCCAGAACCGCTGGAGACCTACCACACCTCTGACCACCTGTTCACCGACCTTGATATTGCACCGGAAACCACGGGTCGCCTGCCACGCGCCCAGCGTAAGCTTGCGGGCTTGAACGCCGAGGTCCTAGAGGACTTGGGTGGTTCTTCACCGCGTGGCGTTCACGGTTCACGAGGCCGCTTAGGCCGTTCGGGTGCTCGCTCCGGTTCGGGGCGCGGAGGTAGCAAGGGTGGATCCGGTTCGAGGGGTCGCTCGCACTCACCGGAACGTAATCGCCGTTCAAAGGACGGGGATCGCGAGTTCCATGCGGGCCAGCAGGGTCGTTCTGACCGTGGAACGAAGGGGCGCGGTCGTGGCAACCACACGCAGGCTCCGCGCACTGAGGGCTCAGCGCCGAAGGCTCGGCGTCAGCGTGTGCGCCGTCGTAAGGACAAGGGTGGCAGCGCCGAGTAAGGCATTCGTTCGTGCCTCTCATCTTTCTTGAGCATTGGGTTTAGTCAAACGCTCCCATTGAGAAGCTTGCGCGTGTATAGTGACACTTAACTGATTCCCAGTAAGCGCCGACTCGTTAGCGGCGTTGAATGCTCCACCGGGTCACTCTTTCGAGTGGCCCGGTCTTTTTGTTCCCCTGTTTTCGCTGATAAGAGGGCTAATGCCGGGCTAATGCCCGAATAAGACGCGAATGCAATTTCATTTCTACATGGTCTATGTCACTATGAAAGGCATGAATGACAAGGACGCTTCTCAGCAACTTCGTTACCGTGTTGGCATTGACGTAGGCACACACTCCATTGGTTTTTGTGCGGTTGAGGTCGATGAATCGGGTATGCCGATTCAGCTTTTGAACTCAATGGTGCATAAGCACGATTCAGGTATTGATCCTGGTGGAAATGACACTGCGACGACTCGCTTGGCAGAAGCTGGGGTAGCAAGACGAACGCGTCGACTCATCCGTCGTCGCAAGAAGCGCCTACAAGAGCTTGATGCCTTCATTGAAGAATGTGGCTGGCCACTGGTCGATCTCGCAACTATTACTGACGCACGTTCTCCGTGGCGAATTCGTGCACATCTTGCAACGGAGCACATTGACGACGAAGCAGAACAAGGCAAGCTACTGTCGATTGCGCTCCGCCATATGGCACGCCATCGTGGATGGCGTAGCCCCTATGCTCGTATTTCGTCTCTTCACATTCAGGCGGATCCTTCCGAGCAGTTGAAGGCTCTTGCTCAACGGGTTTCTGAAAAGACAGGTATTTCCTTAACAGCTGATCAGACTCCTGCGCAGCTCATCTCTGTCTATCTTGATGTGTTTGAAACAGGTAAGTTGCGTGGCCCTGAGGGAATCTTGGGTGGCAAGCTCATGCAGTCTGATAACGCGAATGAGCTTCGGCGTATTGCTACCGTTCAGGGGCTTGATAATGATCTCCTGAAGAAGATCATTGGCTTTGTTTTCGCGGCTGAATCGCCGAAGGGGAGCGCAGCTAAGCGTGTCGGTAAAGATGTTTTACCGGGAGCGCACGGGCTTCGTGCAGAGAAAGCTCATCCTGCGTTCCAGCAGTTCCGTATCGTCAGCATCGTCCAAAATCTACGTATCAAAGAAGGGACAGGGCTTCGTGCACTAACCTCCGAAGAGACGGAGATTGTTGTTGATTTCCTGAATCAGGCAGGTCTCACTGAGGCTCCGACATGGGAAGAGGTCGCCGATAATCTTGAGATTCCGCGCTCACATCTGAAAGGAACAGCCACCGAGGGGTTCGATGGGATTGCTCCCAGTACACGGCCGCCTTTTGATGTCACATCGCAGAAGATTCTCAATGGAAAGCTGAAGAAACTCTCCGCATGGTGGAAAGATGCTGATTACGATCACCGCTGTGCCATGGTGAACGCTCTCTCCAACGTGGGTTCTGATGACGAGGGGTCGCTTGCTGATGACGACGTGCGCGAGTTCCTGTCTGATTTCACTGATGAAGAGCTAGAGGCTCTAGATAAAGTTGAATTGCCTGGTGGTCGTGCAGCCTACTCTGTTGATTCGTTGGAAAAACTGACCAATACGATGCTGTCCGAAGGGTGCGATCTGCACTCTGCTCGTAAGATTGCCTTCGGGGTGGATGATTCGTGGACTCCCCCAGCCGAGCCGATTGGACAGCCTGTTGGAAACCCTGCCGTTGATCGTGTTTTAAAGCAGGTTGCGCGTTGGATTAGTGCTGCAACAAACCAGTGGGGAACTCCAGAATCGGTCAACATTGAGCATGTCCGAGATGCTCTCGGTAGCGAAAAGGCTTCACGCGAATACCAGCGTTCTTTGCAAACGCGCCGTATTCGCAACGAGAAACTCTTCGCTGAAATGCGTGAGCGTCTCGATATTGGTGGAAAGCCTCGTAGGTCAGAGCTGACGCGTTATTTGGCTCTACAACGACAGAATTGTCAATGCCTGTATTGTGGCATGCCGATTACGTATACCGATGCTGAGATGGATCATATTGTTCCTAGAAAAGGTGCTGCATCAACAAACACTCGTGAAAACTTTGCTGCTGTTTGCCGAGCGTGCAATCACCAGAAATCGAATCTTCCCTTTGCTGTCTGGGCTGAAAAGACTGAACGACCAGGAGTCAGCGTTAAGGAAGCGTACAAGCGCGTCAGTGATATGAGGATTGAACCCGGCATGAATGGTCGTCAGATGAACGAGTTCAGGAAGGCGATTCGTCTGCGTCTGACAACGAAGCATGCTGATGCGGAGATCGATGGTCGATCGCTGGAATCTGTCGCTTGGATGGCGAACGAACTGCGTCATCGCATTGAGGGGTTCTACCGTTCAGCAGAAAACGACGTGACGGTTCGTGTGTTCCGTGGTGCTGTGACTGCAGAGGGACGTCGCGCATCTGGGTTTGAAAGCCGAGTTAATCTGATCGGCGGAAAGGGTAAAACGCGTTTGGACCGGCGCCATCATGCGATGGATGCATTAACGATTGCGTTGATGGAGCCCGGGATTGCCCAGACTATTGCACTACGCATGAATATGCGCGAATCCCAGCGGGTACTAGGTGAACAGGAAACCTGGAAGTCCTTTACAGGCGGCAGTGATACCGCACGGAAACGTTGGGAACACTGGTGCGAGGAAATGCTTCGTGCCTCTGAGTTGTTCAATGTTTTCTTGGCAGAAGATCGTATTCCGATCTGTCAGAACAAACGTCTTCGCCTTGGCTCTAGTGCGGTGCACAAGGCGATTGTGCAGCCTTTTGAAGCATCCGATAAGCGTATTGTCAGCGATGCGATGCCAGTGGAGCTGATTGACCGCGCCTCGACTCCTGCTTTGTGGACAGCACTGACACGAGATCCGGACTTCGATCCAAAGGAAGGTTTGCCAGCGAATCCTTCGCGCACTATTCGTCTTCACGACAAGCGTTTGGGCCCGAACGAAACCGTGGAGTTTTTCCCGACTGCAGCCGCTTGTTTGGCTATTCGTGGAGGCTATTGCGAGATCGGAGCTGGGATCCATCACGCTCGCATCTTCCGCATCTCGGGTAAGAAGACAACGTATGCGATGTTGCGTGTCTATCAGTGCGATCTGGTGCGCTTCCAGAAAGAGAATCTATTGACTGTTGAACTTCCTGCAAACACGATCAGCGTACGCACGGCAGTTCCGAAGTTGAGGGAGGCCCTCGCTCATGGAACAGCTGAGCAGATTGGCTGGCTAGTTGTCGGGGACGAGTTGAAGATTGATCTGTCTGGATTCACGACAGGCCAGATCGAAACCTTCAATGAAACCTACCCGCAGGCAACGAGGTGGGAGGTTACTGGGTTCCCAACTAAGACTCAACTCCGTTTGAAACCACTGCTCATTGCAAGCGAAGGCTTAGCTGACGATGTTCCAGATGACATCGTTAAAATCGTAAAAGGGCCAGGCTGGTGGCCTGCTATTGATAAACTTCTGAAGATTGGGAATGTTGTTCTGTATCGACGTGATACGCATGGAAAACCACGAGTAGTTTCACACCGTTCCCTTCCCCTTTCGAGTAAGTTGCAGTAGGGATGAGCAGCCAGTGGCGGGTACTCGACTTCACCTCTTTTGAAGGGAAGATCCACTCAGACGACGGCGCCATTGTTGTCGTTAATTCTGATGGCGTGAGCCAACGAGTATCCGTTGCCGATGTTGCCGTTGTTCTCATCGGAATGAAGGTGTCGTTTTCTGCAGCTGTACTCCATCGGTTAACGGACAAAGATATCGCTGTGTTGTTCTGCGACTGGCGCGGAGTTCCAGAATCTGGAGCCTTTTCATGGTCAGAGCACACTCGTGTTGGAGCACGCCACAAAGCACAGCTCGAATTGAGTCTGCCTCGTAGGAAAAATGCTTGGGGACGTATTGTTCGCGCAAAGATTCAAGGGCAGGCAGCAGTTCTGCGAAATCTCAATAGGCCTGGAGCGCAAGAATTAGAACATATCGCTGGCCAAGTTCGTTCGGGTGACCCTAGCAATCTTGAAGGGCAAGCAGCGCGCATCTATTGGAGCAAGTTTTCAGACACTCTCGGAAAACGAACACCAGGAATCGGCGCACTATTTGGCCCCAATTCCTGCCTCGATTATGGATATACGATCCTACGGGGCCATGGAATCCGAGCGGTTCTTGCCGCTGGTCTTGGACCTGCGAATGGGGTTTTCCATCGAGGGCGTTCAAATATGTTCAACCTTGTTGATGATCTGATTGAACCATTTCGACCCTGTATTGATGAGATTGCGATGTTCCTTCCGGCAGATGCTACTCCTTCGGATCGAAGTGTGAAGAAACGCTTGGTTGCTGCTGCAATGCAGACGTTCAATGATGCTGGAAGTGTTCCACGTGTCTTATTAGATCTCGCCCAACAGTATGGGCGTTATGTCGAAGGAGATATTGAAAAACTCCCGGTTCCTTCGTGGCAGGGGCCATCAGCGTTGAATACGGATCTCAAGAATGCCTGATTCTCCGATGTGGTGTGTTGCGATGTTTGATTTGCCTGTTTTAACGGCTCCGCAGCGTCGTGAGGCAACACGTTTTCGAAAATTCTTGCTTGATCGCGGTTTTTCGATGGTTCAGTTCAGTGTGTACGTAAAGTATTGGCCGACTGGCGGAATCGATATGACGACGATCAAAGCGATTAAGGGATCCTTGCCAACGGGAGGGAAGGTTCGGGTGCTTGCCGTGACCGATCGCCAGTGGTCGTCTGCTTACTGTTTTGAGAACGCACGTGAGCAAGTAGCAGATGAGGCGCCAGAACAATTGATGATTTTCTGACACCTCAAAGGCACTTTTCCGCGCTATTCTGCGGAAAACCAGAGCCTCTAAAGAATATCAAGAGTTCTGGTAACTGATTCCCAGCACAGCCCATCACTCCCCACCATCACCTGAAAGAATATCAAGAGTTCTGGTAACTGATTCCCAGCCGTTGGTGTTGAGCGTGAACCTGCTTGAAAAGAATATCAAGAGTTCTGGTAACTGATTCCCAGCGGGAACACGGTGCCAGACCGCGAAAAGTAAAGAATATCAAGAGTTCTGGCAACCGATTCCCCAAATAATAATTTCAGTTCAGAAAAACAACATCAGAGCTGGAAGCACACTTAAATGCAATACGTCTTGGGGGCAGGGCGCATTTGCGCCCTACCCCCAAGGTCTGTGCGAGACCTCGTCGATTATGACGAAGCCCGACAGTCGAAAACCGAAACTAACGCACCGACGTGTGGCACTCAATCGAACGCACACCCCACCATGCGACACCGATTGCCAGCAACACCGCCCCTACGGGCGCACCAATGCCGACAAACTGCGGATCCGTATCAGCTAACAGCGCGTTCACCAGGTCCGTGACCCAAAAGCCGAAACGTAACTCGCCCGTGTTGACATCCATCATCAGCGGGAAGAACGCCATCGCAACAAAGGACACCACCTGATTCGCCAGATAGAGGATCACGAAACCCACTATCGCAGCTCCAAAGCCATGCTTCTGCCAACGCTCGCGAGCACTCAAGCTCATTCCAGCAGCGACCTCAAGAACAATCGTCACCAACTGCACTACAACAGCCACCACAGCGAACCAGACAATCCAGCTCGGAAGATCCCAAATAACAGCGGTGCGATGCCAGAACTCCTGCACGCTCAGCTCCGCCTTGTGAGCCTTCAGTAGAGCCAGCACACCCCAGTTCACCAGGGTTAGCACGATCGCCACTAACGCATACACCAAGGCAACCAGCACTTTCGACCAGAAAAGATCACGGCCACGAACCGGCAGCAAATGCGTAAAGTACGCCATCTGACCATGCATACTCTTCCAATACTCCTGAGCCAGAACAAGTAGAACAGCAACCGGCATCATCGGAGCCACAAGCAGAGCAAAGCTACTAGAAAAGCCTGAAAACACGGGGAAATCAACAGCGACTGCCACGAAGGCAACAAGGCACATGACCTGCAGGATGCCTAACGTTTGTGCAACCCGCTTTGCGTTCTCACGCAATTCATACCCGAACAACGTACCAAACATCAGCGGTACTCCTTCTTGAAAATACCCTCCAGCGACATGCCATGGTCGGCTCGCAGATCGTCCACATTCGCGTGAACAAGCACCGTACCCGCTCGCATCATGATGACGTCATCCAGAATCTGCTCCACGTCAGCAATCAAATGAGTGGAAATCACCATCGCCGAATCTGGGTTAAAGTCGCGCAGAATCCCCTGCATGATCGTGTCACGCACCGCTGGATCCACACCCGACAGAGGCTCGTCCAACAGGTACAGCTCAGCACTGCGTGCCATCAGCAGAGCAATCTGCAGTTTCTCCCCCATGCCCTTCGACATGGACTTCAGCTGCTGATCCGCTTGCAATCCGAAGTAGTCGATTCCTTCACGCGCCTTCTCAGCCGAGAAATCCGAATAGAAACGCGAGTACACGTCAATCGCTTTATTCGCATCCCACATCGGATCCAAGAAATCCGAAGCGGGAAGGAATGCGACGTGTGCCTTCGTGGTGGCTCCTGGCTTCTCACCTTCGATCAGGACAGTCCCGTCCCAATCGGAAAGAACGCCCGCCATGATCTTCAGTAGCGTCGTTTTACCACAACCGTTTTCGCCGACCAAGCCGGTAATTGTGCCCGGCTTGAGCTCAAAATTCACACCTTGCAGGGCAGTCGCGCCACCCGCATAGGTTTTCGTCAGGTTTTCCACCTGAACAACTGCATGTGTTGATGTCATTGCGCATCACCTTCGCGTATTGTGCGTTCGATGTCGGTCCACTGTTCAGCAAGCAACTCCTGCGCCCGATCGAGACTCAGCCCGAGTTGCGTGACAGTAGTGATGTGATCCCGAGTTGCATCGAGGGCGAGCTCTGCCCTGGTCACATCGATCACGTGTTGGTCCGCGGTGACGAAACGCCCCTGCGCACGTTCAGCTTCGGTCAGTCCCTGACGATCTAATTCGCCGAGGGCGCGCTGGATCGTGTTCGGATTAACTCCCGCTTGTAGTGCGAGTTCGCGGACACTAGGAATCTTCGAGGACGGCGGCCAGGTTCCGGACACGATATTGATCCGAAACGTTTCAACTAGCTGGACCCAAATTGGTCGAGAATCGTCGATACTCACACCCCCTCCTTCCTGTATCACTGTATTAATACAGTAATACTATGACAGTCCGCGAGGCACTGTGTCAAGCGCTTAATACAGACGCGGAGGGTGGGTGCCCTACTCGTTCGGTATACGAGGCAACGAAATCAGGCTCTCAGCAGAGATAACAGCGCCTCACACGACCAAACCCGACAGCAGGAGCCACGTACACGACCGACAACGTCATACAAGGCAACGAAACCGGGAACCACTGCAAACAGCGTGAAAATATCGCTTCACACGGTCAAACCTGCCCCACAAACACCCCACGCAGAGGCACACACCCCAGCAGGCACACCCCAGCAGGCACCCCGTCCCCAACCTGACCACACACAGAAAACTGCGGGGGCAAGCCCTCTTGGACCTGCCCCCGCAGCCAAAGCCAGCGAGAAGCTAGCAGAAACTAGCGCGTCACTAGATCAGTCGATCGGCGTTGCGTCGAGCTTCCAGACCTCGTTCGCATAGTCGGTGATCGTACGGTCAGACGAGAAGCGACCGGACTGAGCGATGTTGACCCACACCTTGCGCGCCCAAGCGCGCGCATCGCGGTAGTCGGTGGCCATGCGATCCTTCGCGTCACGGTAGGCCGCGAAGTCGCCGAGGACGTAGTAGACGTCGGCGGGCTCGTAGCCGGCTTCGAGAAGCGACCAGCGCAGATCGTGGAACCAACCGGAACCGCAGTCATCCAAGGTACCGTCGGTCAGAGCGTCGAGGACTCGCTTGAGGCCGGGGACGTTCTCGTAGTGCCAGCGCGGATCGTAGTTCTGACGTAGCTCGGGAAGTTCGTCTTCGGTGGCGCCGAAGATGTAGGCGTTCTCATCACCGACGGCGTCAAGAATCTCAACGTTTGCACCATCGAGAGTGCCGAGGGTCAGGGCGCCGTTCATCATGAACTTCATGTTCGACGTGCCCGACGCTTCCTTACCCGCAGTAGAGATCTGCTCGGAGATGTCGGCTGCCGGGATAATGTGCTCAGCAGGAGACACATTGTAGTTATGGATGAAGACGACCTTGATGCGACCGTTGATGTCTTCGTCGTTGTTGACCAGGTCAGCGATCGTGTTGATCAGCTTGATAACACCCTTTGCGCGGATGTAGCCAGGGGCTGCTTTTGCGCCGAAGACAAAGACGCGCTTCGGGACGTCCAGCGTCGGATCATCCTTGATGCGGAAGTACAGGTCAAGGATGTACAGAGCATTCAACAGCTGGCGCTTGTATTCATGCAGGCGCTTGATCTGAACATCGAAGATGGCGTCGGGATCAATGTCAACGCCTTCACGTTCCTTGACCCACGCCGCGAAGTCAACCTTGTTGGCGTGTTTGATCGAGGTGAGTTCGTCCAGAACATCCTCGGAAGCGGAGTCAACGTAGCGAGACAGGACGGAGAGGTCCGTGACCCATTCGTCAGAGCCGGTGACACGATCGAGAAGAGATGCGAGGCGAGGGTTGCACTGCTTCAGCCAACGACGCGGAGTGACACCGTTCGTCTTGTTGTTGAAGCGCTCGGGCCAGATGTCGTGCCATTCCTTGAGGGTTTCGCGCTTGATGATCTCGGTGTGCAGGGCCGCAACACCGTTGATCGAGTAGGCGGCGTAGCAGGCGATCCATGCCATGCGGACCGTGTTGCCGGAAACCGGTGCCATGTAGTCGATGGTCGACTGTTCCAGACCACGTTCTGCCATCTCGATGCGGAAGCGACGGTCGATTTCGCGGACGATTTCGGCGATGCGCGGGAACAGACGGTCGAAGATCGTCATTTCCCAGGTTTCGAGGGCTTCGGCCAGAACCGTATGGTTCGTGTACGCGAAGGTCTTGGCGACGATTGCCCAGGCGTCTTCCCAGCCGAGACCGTGCTCATCCATGAGCAAGCGCATGAGTTCCGGAATAGCCAGAACCGGGTGGGTGTCGTTCAACTGGATCGCGTTGTACTTCGCGAAGTCGGTCAAATCCTTGCCGTGATGTTCGACGTAGTTGTCGACGATGGCCTGCAGGGATGCGGAGCAGAAGAAGTACTGCTGGCGAACGCGCAGGACCTTGCCTTCAAACGTGGTGTCGTTTGGGTAGAGGACGCGCGAGATGTCGTTGGTGCGTTCACGGTCGACGATAGCGTCGGTGAAGCGCTGCGAGTTGAAGGCGTCGTAGTCGAATTCCTCGACAGGCTCTGCACGCCAGAGGCGCAGAGTGTTGACATTCTTTGTGCCGTAGCCGGTGATCGGCATGTCGTAGGGTACTGCGCGGACGGTCAGGTCAGCGTAGGAAACGATGCGCTGGGCTTCTTCACGACGGATAACGAAGGGGTAGCCCTCTTCCATCCAGGGGTCCGGATGTTCGGTCTGGAATCCGTTGTCGAACAACTGCTTGAACAGGCCGTAGCGGTAGAGGATGCCGTAGCCGGCGACCGGCAGATCGAGCGTGGCGCAGGAATCGAGGAAGCAAGCCGCCAGACGGCCGAGGCCACCGTTACCGAGGGCCGCGTCCGGTTCTTCTTCGAGAACAACAGAGAGATCGTCGCCGTGTTCGGCGAGTGCGGCGCGCGCTTCGTCAACAAGGCCCAGGTTGGACAGGTTGTTCAGCAGAGCGCGCCCCATGAGGAACTCTGCGGAGAAGTAATGCTCTTGACGACCCTTGGCGTAGGTTTCGGTCGTTGTATCCCACGAGTCGGCAATCTGATCAACGACTGCGGCTGACAGGCCCTGCCAGAGCTCCATCTTCGTGGCTTTTGCGATCGGACGGCCAGAGACCGCGCGGACCTGCGTTGCCAGCGTCTGGCTGAGGTTCTGAGTCATAGGTACTCCCAGTGTTCAATGTTGTCGTGGCTCGTTTGCTACTTTGGCAAAGACACCCTGGCTACGAGATTACCGACTATTTCTGGGCAATTTCGCCAAAAGTGGTCGTTTGAAAGGTGAGCCACAGTGGGAGTTTTCGCCCCACGGGGACTAGTGTAGCGCGTTTTACGGAAACGTTTCCGTTACCGGCGGGAATCAACCGAGTTTCACCCGAACAGATCCCAAAGGAACACACCCCTTATTCGAGGAAAAAGACCCTTAAACTGCCGCTTCAGCAATGAAATCGAAGATGCCACCCATGACCAGCTGAGTCGCGATAGCGGCCAAGAGAAGGCCCATGATCTTCGTCAGGAGCATGATGCCACCGGTGCCAAGCAAACGCGACAGGATCAGCGAGAAGTACATGGCGAACCACATAATCAGGTGAGCAACAACGACCGCCGACACGACGGCGATCCATCCCGCAAGAGAAGCGTGAGCCTGCGCGACGGACACCATGACGGCAACAATCGCGCCGGGGCCTGCCAGAAGTGGCGTGCCCAGCGGAACCAGGGCGACGTTGACGTTCGGGTCGCCAGTATCGGGCTCATCGCTGTCTTTGCCCATCAGCAGTTCCATTGCGACAAGGAACAGCAAGACACCGCCGGAAAGCTTCAGTGCCTCCATCGAAATTTGTAGGAGACGAAGAACCTGCTGGCCAAGAACGGCGAACGCCAAGATGATGCAGAAGGAAATAATCGTTGCCTGGCTGGCGGCTTTCTTTTGCGCCTGTGGCTTCAGGCGACCGGTTAAACCGAGGAAGATGGGGATCGCGCCGAAGGGATCGAGGATGACGATCAGGGTCGTAAACGTCGTCGCAAAAAGTGTGACATCAAAAAACGACGATGCGTTCACGGGCGAATTACCTCCATTGTTCCTGCGTCTTCAACCTGAGAAATTACTTCAGGATCCGTTAGATTCTCACCCAATTGGTTCGGTTTTCCCAAACCGTGGTAGTCAGATGAGCCGAAGATCGCAAGCCCCAGATCGTCGGCCAACCGTTGGACGGCCTCGCGGTCTTCAGCCTGATGGTCGCGGTGATCGCGTTCGATTCCGAAGAGCCCGGCATCCTTCATGTCGTAGATGACTTCGTCGGAGAACAAACGCTGGCGCGCACGCGCTTTCGGGTGCGCCAGAACAGGCACTCCCCCAGCCTTCAAAACAAGCTCTGTCGCTTCGACAGGATCCGGTGCCCAGTGGTGAACGAAGTAAGGACCGGACGGATGCAGGATCTTTTCAAAAGCCTGCGCCCTGTTTTCAAAAACGCCGACTGCGACCAGAGCGTCGGCGATGTGAGGGCGACCGATTGGCCCACCATCGGGCGCAAATTCGAGGACCGTATCCCACGTAATCGGGTAGTCTTCCGCAAGGTTTTCAACCATCCGCTGGGCGCGAGTTTTGCGAGAATTTCGGGCTTTCTCGAAGCAATCAAGCAGTCCGGTGTTCGTGGGGTCCGGCAGATATGCCAGCAGGTGCACCGTAATTCCCGAGGCCGCGCATGACATTTCAACGCCTCGGATTAACGCGACGTGCGATTCTTTGACGCTCGCCTCACCTTCATCCCACCCGGCAAACGTGTCATGGTCGGTCAATCCGATCATGTCAAGACCAGCATCGCGAGCCTTGAAAAGCAGTTCAGTTGGCGTATCGGTGCCATCTGAATACGCGGTGTGAGTGTGGGAATCAATTCGGAGCATAAAACTGAGAGTATCGACCTTCGCCCGAAAGTGCCATCATGGAGACTATGAACGACACGACGAATACTCAGTCAGCGCAAGAAAACAAGGCGGAAGAAGCGCCCGCATCGATGGCTCAGCGAGGGGAAGGACGAAGCCGTCGCCCCTCGTCGGACGCATTCCGCGCGTTCATGGGCTCCGGTTGGGGGCCTCGTATCCAGACGGAAATGAAGCGCAGTGGAGCAGCCGACTATCTGCCCGAGCGCGCCGAAGCAGCCGGCGAGCCTTTCAAGGGCGAGCGCTTGGTAATCCCCGCGGGCACATACAAGGTACGCAGTAACGACTGCGATTACCGCTTCCGCGCATACTCCGCTTTCGCACACCTTTCGGGCCTCGGTGGCGAGCGCGAACCTGATTCTGTCCTCGTTCTTGAACCGCGCGAAGACGGCCCACACGAGCCGGTTCTGTACTTCCGCCCGCGCGCTTCACGTTCTTCCCAGGAGTTCTACTCCGACGCAACCTACGGCGAGTTCTGGGTGGGCGCCCGCCCCTCTTTGGAAGAGGTTAGCGCCGAGACCGGACTCCGCTGCGAGCACATCGATACGCTCCGCGACGCTCTGTCGAAGGACGCTGGGCTGATCAACTTGCGCATCGTGCGCGGTGTGGACGCGAACGTTGAAGCAATGGTGAACGAGGTTCGTACTCAGGCTGGATTGAAGGCCGGAGACGACGCCCGCGAAGCAGACGAGAAGCTTGAAGAGCGCCTGTCGGAAATCCGCTTGCGCAAGGACCCCTTCGAAATCGCTGAACTTCAGCGCGCGGTCGATGTCACCTATCAGGGCTTCACCGATATCTTGAAGGCTCTCCCCCGCGCCGTCGGTCACCACCGTGGCGAGCGCGTCATCGAGGGTGCTTTTGGCGCGGTTGCTCGCGAAGAGGGCAACGGCCTTGGCTACGACACGATCGCAGCATCGGGCAATCACGCGAACACCCTGCACTGGATCGACAACGATGGTCCGGTGAACGAGGGCGATCTGGTTCTGGTTGACGCTGGTGTTGAGGTCGATTCCCTTTACACCGCCGACATCACCCGCACACTGCCGGTCAACGGAAAGTTCACCGAGGTCCAGGCACGTGTCTACCAGGCTGTTTTGGATGCGTGCGAGGCTGCGCTTGCGCGAGCAAACGAACCTGGCACCCGCTTCAAGGACGTTCATGACGCGGCAATGCAGGTCATTGCCACTCGCCTGCGCGAGTGGGGTCTACTTCCGGTCACCGTTGAAGAATCCCTGTCCGCCGAAGGTCAGCAACATCGTCGTTGGATGCCTCACGGCACCAGCCATCACCTGGGTCTGGACGTTCACGACTGCGCTCAGGCGCGTCGCGAGATGTACCAGGAGGCACTGCTCGAACCGGGCATGGCTTTCACCATTGAACCCGGCCTATACTTCCGTGCCGATGACGAACTGATTCCGGAAGAATTCCGTGGCATCGGCGTGCGCATCGAAGATGATGTGATCGTGAACGAAGACGGTTCGGTCACGCGAATCTCCGAGAATATCCCGCGCACTATTGAAGACGTCGAGGCATGGATCGCGGCGGCGCAGCAAAGCTGAGCATCATCAGTTTCGACTGACCGTTTTCAACTCCCGCTGGTGGGGAGCAGGCAGCGCCTGCTCCCCACCAGCCTTTTCATATCAGCGTCATATCAACTCGTTCTTCCAGCGCGAACGGGGAAAATATTTTAGTGCAACACAATCCTTATGCTAATTTAGGTGCGCCTTACCTATGACATAAAAGGAGAACCTAATGACGCATTCGTCTCGAGGAGTGCAAAAACGACGCATTTCTCTTCGCACGATTGTTACGACGTTGTGTGTTTCCATCCTCTGCAGCGTGGCAGGAATCAGTTCCGCCATTGCTGACACTGGCCAGCACAATTTCGAGTGGATCAAGACCCACGGCAAAAAGACCGTAGTCAAGTTGGACGACGGCAACGTTGATGTCTACGTTGCGACGCTTTCTGTTGACCCGTTGAACAAGGCGAAGGAAGTCATTCTGTACGGGGAGCTACAGATGCCACTGACCGTCCAAGATCTTGGTCTTGAAGATGTTGACAACAAGACGTACCTGCGTTCGGACAGCAACAAGGTCAAGTACAACGAGTACGTGACCATCCCTCTGCTCGTGTCTCCGGAAGACACTAAGCCCGGTAAGTACGACAAAACGATCTTCCAGCTTGATCAGTCAATCCAGGTCAAAGGCGACAAGGTGAAGCTTGTCTTGAAAGATAAGAGCTTCGACATCCCGCTGCCCGCAAAAACCGCTGAAGTCGACACCAGCTACCTTGAAGGAGCAATTGCAGAGCACTGGAACGAATACCAGGCAGCACTGAACGACGGCATCAAGCTCGACCCTACAACGGCTGATGCATATCTGCGCATCAACGACGAAGCACGCGCTTTCGTAGAGAACGCCAAGAAGGCGGAGAACCCGCCGTCGATCGAAGAGATCGAAGCAATGCGTACAAAGCTCAACGAAACGTACGCCGAACTTCTCCCACTCCCCTACGAGCGCGACGGGCTGAAATCCTTAATCACTGAAGCACAGAAAAAGATTGACCAAAACGGAGCCAACGCCACTCGCTACACCAAGGATTCCTTCGACGCACTGAACTCTGCTCTGGCAAAGGCAGAACAGCTTGTCAGCTTGAAAGATCTGACCACCATTAAGGTTCCTGCCGACGGTTCACCGCTTGTCACGCACCGCGCATTCGACGAGAGCGAAAAGGCATTGCGAGCCGCGATCGATGGTCTTCAAACCGAACCGTTCACCCAAGTGAATCTTGATGCTTTGAAGGCTCTCTACGACCAGGCAGTGGCGAAGACTCCGAAGGACGGATACACGTTCAGCAAGGACGGGATCGAGGCCCTTCACGCAGCTATCGAAGCAACCGCAGCTGAAATTTTCACGGCTCCGCAGTACATGGACGAGCAGAAGGTGCAACAGTTGACTGATGCCCTGCAATCCGCACTCAAAGGACTGAATGAGGTCAAACTCGACCCGAAGCGCGCCTTTAAAGTCAAGGTCATGTACGCACACCCCACTGACGGTGGTGTCTCGCCTCTTCTCAAGGAATACTTCACCGATGAAGCACAGAACCCGATCACGGAAATACTTCCCGTGGTTGACGGTCAGTACATGAATATTCCACTGTCCGATCCGCTGGTGAAGGACTTCCCCGGCTACCTGCCAACGAATTTCCTCTACGGCTCTGACGACGGTTCCCTGCAGCTCGCAAAGGTCCTGCGCGATTCTTCTGGGAAGCAACGCGTCGTGTTCACTGCAACTGCAGCAAACCTTCAAACCGGCACAGCCCTTGTTGTCTTCTACGAAAAGGGCGAGAAGCCAGCCACGGGCACCACCGTGACAGAACCATCTGGAGTAGCTAACGCTCAGCAGGCAAACGCTACGTCCGCTCAAGCATCCAAGAGCGGAAAGCTCGCACGTACCGGCGCAGACACGTACACCGCCTTGGTGACAACCCTTGCAACCTTCCTTGCAGGAGCATCACTGATGGGAGTGAACTCATTCGCTTCGCGTAAACAGCGCAACTGAGTCATTACTTGACTGATCGATAGTGCAACTAACCGGATCAGACGCACTGGTGGGGAGCAGGCATTGCCTGCTCCCCACCTTGCTGTTCAGTCGTCTGCCCGATGGCGTCCATACACTGGCTTGGAATCGTCTGCGTCGTTGGAATCAGCCTTTTCATCTGCGGGCTGGCCAGGGTGGGCTCCACCGCGAGTAGGCTCCGATCCTTCGGAAGAAAGAGAGTCTGAGGAAGCAGGATCGGCCTCGTTCCCCGAAGCGGAAGATGCGGAAGACGCAGAGGCATGACTCAAGCGGACACCGAAACGAGGCTTTTCGTCCGGGCGCGACCCGTATTCGGTCGGGCCGGTGGATTCTGGGCGGACTCGACGCAGCTTCGGACGCATCTGATTACCCGGCGTCTTCTGCAACATCTGGAACGCGCGATCGATATCCGCTGACGCAAGTAGCGCGTATCGCGACGCCACAGTCTGTGACTGTGACGTGAAATCCCTACGCCCACTCGTCATCGCATACAGCAGACCCGACATGATGATGCCCGCGAGCGCGCCGCCCAGAATGCCAATGCCAACCCACACGAACGCCGATCCGTTCGGTGCCGCGAAGGACAGCATCAAGCCCATGAAGGCACCCCACAAGGCGCCACTAGAGGCGCCTGACAGGGCCGCGCGTCCCATCGTCATCCGACCGGTCACGCGCTCAACAAGGTGCAAGTCGGTGCCGACGATCGTAATCGACTTGACGTCGAATTCCTGGTCGGACAGGTAGTCGACCGCTCCCTGAGCTTCCGCGTAGGTCTGGTATGAGGCCACCTCGGTCCCTGTCGGCATTACCGGCATGCCAAAGTTCAGGTCATTCGAGCGTTGCGCCATGGGTTTTATTCCTCACAAACTGAACAGTTTTCACTACGTGCTAGCCACTATCATTCCACCCGAGGGCATAGGCTGTCCCTGTGAACAGCGCACCTATGGAACTCAGAACAGCCGGGCGACGCGTATACATTGGCAAGCTCGCAGGTACTTCCGTCTTTGACCCCATCGGGGATCAGGTTGGAAAGATCCACGATGTCGTCGTGATTTTCCGCTATGGATCAGCCGCGAACGTCATCGGATTCGTCGTCGAGGTCGGTCCGCGTAAGCGTGTTTTCCTGCCAATGACACGCGTGACGTCCATTGAGTCCGGGTCGATTATTACGACGGGCCTGCTCAATATGCGTTCATTCACACTGCGTCCCATGGAGACACTGGTGCTTGGTCAGCTGTTCGACCGAGTTGTTGCCTTGAACGATGGTTCGGGCGATGTGAAGATCCTTGACGTTGCGATGGAGCGACGTCGCCCGAAGGATTGGGTGATTTCGAAGCTTCACGTGCAGCGCCAGCGCACGACGGCACTGGGGTTCATTCGTTCCGGCGAGACGCTGAACGTCTCGGTTTCTGAGGTGACCGGCCTGCGTAGTCGCGACGTGGAACAGTCTGCGGCGACTCTTATTCAGCAGACCGAGGATATGCGCGCTGCCGACCTAGCGGACTTCCTGCATGATCTGCCTGCCGAACGCCAGATGGCTGTTGCGAAGGAACTGCCTGACGCGCGTCTAGCCGACGTCCTCGAAGAGCTCGGCGACGACGACCGAGTTGCCATTCTGTCCGGCCTTGAAGCAGCCCGAGCAGCAGACGTTCTGGATGTCATGCAGCCTGACGACGCCGCAGACCTCGTTTCCGAGCTTCCCGAAGCCCAAGCTCAGCACCTGCTGAACCTGATGGAGCCAGAGGAAGCTAAGGACGTTCGCCGACTGCTCACCTACGCCGAGTCGACGGCCGGTTCGCTGATGACGACCGAGCCGATTGTGTTGGGCCCGGATGCAACTGTGGCGCAGATGCTTGCTTCTGTGCGCCGTGAAGATATTCCCACGTCCCTTGCGACCGTCGCGTTCATTACTCGCCCACCGGAAGAGACTCCGACCGGCCCGTACTTGGGTATGGTCCACATTCAGCGTGCCCTGCGCGAGCCTCCGCAGACTCTGCTGGGCACGATCCTCGACTCTGATATTGAGGCTGTTTCCCCGCAGGCTCACGTCGCAACTGTCACGCGACTGTTGGCAACGTACAATCTGACAATCCTTCCGGTCGTGGATGAAGACGCGCACCTTCTGGGCGCGGTCTCCGTTGACGACGTGTTGGACGAACTGCTGCCAGAAGACTGGCGTGATTACGATGACGAGGTCACTGACCGCATGATGGCAAGGAGCATTGATGGCTGAACGTCTAGATACTCCCCGCGAAGCTGGATTCCGTTTCTTCAAGCGTCGCAAGTCATCGGGTGATAGTTTCGGCAAGTTCGCCGAAGCGACCGCCCGTTTCATGGGCTCGCCGAAGTTCATCTTGTATATGACGATCTTCGTGGTCGCGTGGATCACGGCGAATATCGTGCTGTACCAGATGTCGCAGAAGTATGCGTGGGATCCCTATCCGTTTATCCTGCTCAACCTTGCTTTCTCAACCCAGGCGTCGTATTCCGCTCCTCTGATTCTTCTTGCGCAGAACCGTCAGGATGACCGCGACCGTGTCCAGGCCCAGCAGGATCGTCAGCGCGCCGAGCGCAATCTGGCTGACACCGAGTATCTGACCCGCGAAATTGCGAGCCTGCGCCTGTCTGTCCAGGAAGTTGCCACCCGTGACTTCGTGCGTTCCGAGTTGCGTGATCTGGTCGAATCCTTGCGTGAGGAGATTCGCGAAGAATTGCACGCCGAACTGCTTGCCTCCCAGAAATCCGCTTCGGGCGACGATGAGTCCGCCGAAGAATCCGCCTCGTTCGATTCCGCGCAGGTTTGAGGGGACGAGGCCGCCCGCTGAGGTAAGCGTGGCCCTGTACATTGGGAGGAAGTGGCCTTGTACGTTGGGCGGAATTCGAATAACCCACCGCCCACGTTACTCATATCCGCACGCCACGAGCTTCTGACTTTGGGGGGCGGGAAAATGGCGGTTACCCACGCTTTGACACTCACTTTCGTGCACCGGCTGGTTTAGGAAACGACCCCGCGCGCACGCCAACGTAGGATAAGAGCATGTCTGTCTCAATCGATCAGGTGATGGCCGCGCTCGAAACGGTCATCGATCCCGAAATTCACCGTCCCATCGTCGATCTCAACATGACCAGCGCCGAGCAGGTCACCATTGACGGCTCCACCGTCACCGTCGAGGTTCTTCTGACCACCGCCGGTTGCCCGCTACGCACCACGATCAACGCTGACGTCATCAAAGCTGTTGGCGCCATTGAGGGCGTTGAGAACGTCAAGGTTGATATGGGTGTCATGTCCGACGAACAGAAGAAGGCTCTGCGCGAGAAGCTGAACGGTGGTCGCCCCGAGCGCGAAATCCCGTTTGCTCAGCCCAATTCGCTGACCCGTGTTATCGCTGTTACTTCCGGTAAGGGTGGCGTCGGCAAGTCCTCCGTGACCGCGAACCTTGCTGCCGCGATGACGCAGGCAGGCCTGAAGGTCGGCGTCATGGATGCCGATATCTACGGCTTCTCGATTCCGCGTATGTTGGGCGTCGACCATGACCCGCAGGTCATCGACGGCATGATTATTCCGCCCGTCGGCGCTTCCGGTATCAAGGTCATGTCCATCGGCATGTTCGTGCCCGACGGTCAGCCCGTCATCTGGCGCGGTCCCATGTTGCACCGCGCACTCCAACAGTTCTTGGCTGACGTCTTCTGGGGGGATCTCGATGTCTTGCTCATTGACATGCCTCCGGGTACCGGCGACGTTGCCATCTCAATCGCGCAGCTACTGCCGAATTCCGAGGTCCTGGTCGTCACGACCCCGCAGGTTGCTGCCGCCGAGGTCGCAGAACGTGCAGGTTCCATCGCATCGCAGACCCAGCAAAAGGTCATCGGTGTTGTCGAAAACATGTCCTACCTGCCTCAGCCCGACGGCTCTCACTTGGAGCTCTTCGGTGCCGGCGGTGGCGCATCAGTTTCCGCTCGCCTGACGGCTCAGCTCGGTTACGAGGTTCCGCTGTTGGCGCAGGTCCCACTGGACATCGCGTTGCGTGAAGGCGGAGATGCCGGACGCCCCGTTTCCCTTGATGATGGTCCGGCTGCGAGTGAACTCGTCGCGCTGGCAACAGCACTGGGCAAGACGGAACGAGGCCTAGCGGGTCGCCCGCTTGGGGTCTCCCCCATCAAGAACTGAACGATTGCCCTGCGTGGGCAATCACTTCAACATCGTTACTCAACGTCGATTCCTTGGGCATCCAACGCCCGGCGGATCCTTTAATAAGTAACTTTGTCCACACTAGGCGCCCTCACGCGAAGCGTGAGGGCGTTAGGCTATGCCTAGACATCACTTTCAACTGATTCTTTTATATGGAAGGGCCCTTCGATGGCAGATAAGGCTCAATCCTGGGTGTACGCCGAGGATTACATCGCCGAAAACGAGATTCTTCTTGAAGCCCGCGACGCAGCAAACGAACTCGGCGCCAACCCCGTTTCGCCCGGCACCGGCGCGGCCCTGCGTATGCTCGCAGCCCTGACCGGCGCACGCGCGGTTCTTGAGGTCGGAACCGGCGCTGGCGTGTCCAGCCTGTGGCTCCTCGACGGGATGAGCCCCAACGGTGTCCTCACCACCATCGACTCCGAAGTCGAGTTCCACAAGCAGGCCCGAGCCATGTTCAACCGCACCGGAATCGGCTCCGAACGTATCCGTACCATTTCTGGTCGTGCACTCGACGTTCTGCCCCGCATGACCGACGGAGGCTACGACCTAGTTGTTCTGGATGCGGACATCTCCCAAACCCCCGAATACTTGGATCACGCCGTGCGCATCCTGCGCCCCGGTGGCACCGTCGCGCTCGTGCACGCCATGTGGAACGACCAAGTGTGCGATCCGGCTCGTCGCGACGCTGAAACCGTCATGTGTCGCGAACTGATCCGCTTCCTGCGCGAATCCCCAGACTTCGTGCCCTGTCTGTTGCCCGTCGGCGATGGGCTGGCGGTTGCGGTGAAGCGCTGAGCGACAAACAAAACGGGCGTGACTAGCATTTATGCTAGTCACGCCCGCGCTGTATAAGAATCTGCTCAAACCGCCTGAGCGAGCGCTTCCGCGAGAGCCGAAGCTTCGTCCGGGGTCAGTTCGATGACGAGACGGCCACCACCTTCGCTGGGGATTCGCATGATGATTCCGCGTCCCTCTTTGGTGGCTTCCAACGGTCCGTCGCCGGTCCTTGGCTTCATGGCTGCCATGTGCCGCTCCTTGCTCCTACTGTCCGCGAACGCGGTCGCGTTACGGTAACGTCCCTATTTTACCTGTAATCACCACAAGTTCGCGAGGAAAAAGACTCATCATCCTCCGCAGGCAATACGAACTGCTTCGGCAGGATCGTCAACAATCTTCACAAGATCAATATCTTCGGGGGAAATGGTTCCCTCTCCAATCATCTTTTCGCGGATCCAGGCGATCAGCCCTGACCAGTATTCGGTACCGACCAGGACAATCGGGAAGGAACCAACCTTGCGAGTTTGGACTAGGGTCATTGCTTCGAATAATTCGTCCATGGTGCCAAAACCGCCAGGCATGACGATGAAGCCCTGCGAATACTTCACAAACATCGTCTTACGTGCAAAGAAGTAGCGGAAGTTAATACCCACTGTGATCCACGGATTGAGCGCCTGTTCGTGTGGCAGTTCAATGCCAAGACCAATAGACGTTCCACCGGCATCCCACGCGCCTTTATTCGCTGCCTCCATCGCACCCGGACCCCCACCGGTGATGACACCTATTCCGCGCTCGGCAAGCATACGCCCGATTTCGTAGGCGGCCGCCCAGTGGGGGTCGTTCCCCGGAGTGCGAGCCGAACCGAAGACCGAGATCGCGGGCCCAACTTCAGAGAGGGCACCGAAGCCTTCAACGAACTCCGCTTGGATTCGCAATACCCTCCAGGGGTCTGCGTGAAGCCAATCCGAGGTCTCCTGCGCCTGCAAGAGCCTCGCGTCCGATGTTTCTTTCGGGATTGCTTTACCGCGCAGGACAACCGGGCCACGCTGGTATGACTGACGTACAGCTTCGCTCATATTTTCTCCTTGAAATAGTGGCGGTAGGCGACCGCGTCCTTCGATTCTAGTTTCGTTCTTCGCTGATCAACGAGGCCGCCCCCACATAATCAATCAGTATCTTCGCGTAGTGGCGGAGCTGGGAGACCGGAACTGCTTCATCTTGAGTATGAGCTTGAAGCGGATCACCCGGACCGCAATTGATCGCGGGGATCCCACGAGCAGAAAAGCGAGCAACATCGGTCCACCCGACCTTCGCGCTCACGCTGAGGTCTTTGCCTTCTTCTGCCATGACTCGACGTGCTGTTTCGATGAATTCCTGCACCAAAACAGAGTCCGCACCGGGGCGAGCACCTTCTGATTCGTCGTCAATTTCGAAGAGTGCATCGACCCCATCAAAGTAGGACTCGATGTGAGCGATCGCGTCCGCCGGCGACATCGATGGAGCAAAACGATAATTCACGGTCAAACGCACCGAATCGGGAATGACGTTGTTTGCGATACCACCGTCAATTCGGGTGACGGACAGGGATTCTCTAAAGTCCAACCCGTCAACGTTCACCACCGGATTGCCGAACATGGCGATCTTTTCGATGATTGGCGCTACCTTGTGGATGGCATTATCGCCTCGCCACGCCCTAGCCGAGTGCGCAGCAACACCCGGAACCGTCGCAATCACACGAACCGTCCCATTGCATCCGCCCTCAATCTGAGTATTCGTGGGTTCGCCGAGGATCGCGAACTGACCATCAATCCAATCGGGATGATTGCGATAGACGCGCCCCAGCCCATTCAAGGGAGCCGCAACTTCCTCATGATCGTAGAAAACCC
Organism: Schaalia turicensis ACS-279-V-Col4; assembly: GCF_000296505.1. Classification (GTDB taxonomy): domain Bacteria; phylum Actinomycetota; class Actinomycetes; order Actinomycetales; family Actinomycetaceae; genus Pauljensenia; species Pauljensenia turicensis_A. The sequence goes on along the minus strand of NZ_JH815208.1, from coordinate 812,686 downwards.
ACGTCACGTCATGTTTCGGTTCATTCAGCTTCAGCGCAGCATACAGGGCTCCGGCCACACCGCCAAGCATGTCAACAGAACCCCGGCCTCGAACCTTCTCGACCCCCTCTGTTTCTTCGCGAACGTGTGGCACGTTCCCGGAAATCGGCACCGTGTCGATGTGTCCGGCGATGATCACTCGCTGAGAACGCCCCAGGTTCGTCCGCGCCACAATCGCATCTCCATCACGCAGGACTTCCAGATGCGAGGCGCCACGTAGGGCCTCTTCAATCGCATCCGCGATCCTCTTTTCATCGCCGCTGACCGACGGAATATCGATGAGGTCGCAGGTCAGGTCCACCACGTCATCTGTTCGCAAATGCGTCACGATTGTCGCCTCTCAGTGCCCACAACGTGTTCTTCACCACCGACATCGCACATTTCACAACGGCGAAGACGGCACCTGCTTTGAGGATACGTGTTTGTCCCCACTTCAGCCTCACGTACCCGCACATTCGTTGTTTTCTTAGAACTGCTAACGCCGGTCTTCCCCCTTCTTTCCCGACGCGAAGAAACCCCTAGACGTTTCATTGTGTGGCGCCGACCAATTCTTCACAAAATATCCCTGTGACCTGCCCAGATATTAGCCTTAAACCCATGAGCGACATCGAGGTATTTGCACGTAGCGCTTGGGGTCTTGCCGCTTACTCAGTCGGCACAACCGCGCACAGTACGTTCTTCCAGTGCCCCATCGAGGCGCGGGCGCTTGGCGCTCCGGCGTAAAAATCATCCGCATTCACTCGGAACACCTTGCCACTTGAAGGCTCAAACACCGCGTATATTCTCGTATCCGTGCCATCCGCAAGCACAAGCACCACATGCCGTGGGATCCACGCCGACCCAGGCATATCCCAGCCCCCGGTGAAAACCAAGACATCCCGGCCTCGGCAAAGAGCAGAATCGACAGCCACACGAAAGCGCTTCCCGCGCATAACTATACGGTGGCGCTCTCCTGTCGCTTTTGAAGCCAACTTCGCCAGCGCCCACGGCGACGTACCCAGCGCCTGAGGCCACGGCACGCCCACACGCGACGCAACACGATGCAGATGAATTTGCGCGCGCTCACGCTTATCAGGCGGCAAAGACAAGTACACGGGATCCGCGTTCGCACGGGCAGCAAGCACAGCAAGCGTCGCAATCCCACACGTCGTTGGATCAGCCTGCTTGGGGTACGAGGCCGGGATCTTCACACCACCCATCAGCGGACATGGCCCGAATGTTTCACTCACTCGTGTTCTCGCTTCGACTCGCAGGATTTTGTTTCACGATTCTTTCGGGCATTAGCCCGGAAGTATCTGCAAGATATATCACTGGAAATCGGGAAATATTGACTGACACGGCGAGGTAAGTACAATTTTTGTAAGATATTTCCACCGCGATCTTCCCGCAAAGAAAGAGAGAACACCGCGTTGAATACTAAAACAACCAAATGCTTAGCTGCAGCACTATCACTGGGTATCGGTTTCACGGTTGCCGCTCCGAGTGCTTTCGGAGCCATTAAACCAGCATCGGACTCCACCCCAGTTTCTTCGACCGATACGAAGACTTCCTTAACCCGTGAGCAGCTACAAGCCGCTATTGAAAACGCTACAAACGAAGCTGCTCAGGCTAAGAAAAATCTTGATGAAAAGACTGCCTTATTGAATGAGGCAAAGAAAACATATGACAAGGCCGTTTCGGAACTAGAAGCCAAACAGGCCGAAGTTAAAGGTTTGGAAACGCAAACTGCAGCTTTATTGCAGAAAAAAGAAGAAGCTGAAAAAGCCGTTCAAGTTGCAAAAGATAAGTTGGACAAAGCTATCAAGGACTCTGGTGCCGCTGACGAGCTTAAGAAGCTAGAAGAGGCTCAAAAAGTAGCTGCAAAAGAGGCTGAGGAAGCGACTGCAGCCGAGGCTTTGGCACAACAGAAGCTAAAAAAAGCTCAGCAAGAGAAGAATCAAGCCGACGAAAAAGTTGCTGAGCTTGAAAAAGAAGTTGTCTCAGCTACCAAAAAAATTGATGACGCTAAAACCCGGTTGAGCCAGCTTGAACAGGAACAAAAAACGCTCAAGAAAACCATTGAGCAGTTACAGAAAAATCACCCGAATATTGATAGTGACTTGCAAGAAGCAAAAAGTCAACTAGAAGAAGCTGATAAAAACAACAAAGAGAAGCAAGCATTCCTTACTGAAAAGACCAACGAGTATAACAAGCTCGTAGAAGAGGCAGTATCCGCTAGGTCCGCAGTCCAAACCCTGGAGAAGGAGTTGGAAGAAAAACGGGCTGCCCATGAGAAGCTTAAGGAAGAGAACAAACAGAGCCTTCAGGAAATTAACAGGCTTGAAAATACGAAAAATACATTCCAGGCTAATCTAAAGCAGAAACAACAAGAAGTTGCATCTTTTGACGAGGATGTCAAGCGGGCACAATCAGAGTATGAAGAAGCGCTAGCCGAAGACAAGAAGAATTCTACCGCCGAGACACAGAATAAAATTAAGAATGCTGAAGAGAAAAAACAGCGAGCAGAAAAGCAGAAGGAGTCAGCCGAAAAGGAAGCTGATGCCCTAAAAGCTGAGGTTAATGCTTTGGAAGAAAGAATTCCTACCTTAAGGAATGAACTTCTGAAAAAGGAAGTTGAAAGAGGAACTCTAGAAGCTGACATCAAACAACTTGATCAAGACCTTCAGACGAAAACGCACACTGCCGAGAATCTCTTCCAAAAAGCAGACGAAGCCGAAAACGTCCAAAAAGAAGCTAAAAAGCAAGCTGATGCTGCCACAAAAGAGTACGAGAACAAAAAACGTACTGCGGATGAGCTAGAGGCAGTTGCAAACAAGCTAGAAAAAGCCAAGCAAGACGAAAAAGAAGCTACGCAGGAAAAGCAGAAATTCGAAGGGCTACTATCTGAAGCCCAAAATAATCTGAATTTGGCGACGAGCAACAAGGAACAGGCCCAGAAAAACGCTGATTTGAAGGATAAGCAGCTTCAACAAGATCAGGAAGCTGAGGAAAAAGCCAGGGAGAAAAAGCGAGCTGCAACAGATAAGCTTTCCCAAGCGAATTCTGATTTGAAGAATGCCATGGACAAGCATGCGCCTGTTGTCTCCGCCAACGAAGCGCTTCAGAAAGCGAAGCTGAACTTGGCCGAAGCCCAGAAAACTTGGGAAGCTAAGAACGAGGCGTTAAAACAAGCGCAGCAGAACCTATCTGAGCTGAGAAAAGCTGAAGAAACTGCTAAAGCTACTCTTGAATCTGCCACATCAGAATTTAACAAAGCTAAACAATCTAGCGAAGACCTAGAGCGCAAGTTAGCTGAACTACGCGCTCAGCTGCAGGCTATGAAAATGCTTTCTGAGGCTACAGACCCGTCTGGCGTGCAAAATAATTCAAAGAACAAGCGCGATAGTCAACAGCCAAAGGCAAAACAGCTTGCGAATACCGGCGCAGACATCACCCTATTACCCGTGGGAGCAGGTATCGCTTTGCTAGGCATTGGCCTCGTTGGAGCTAGAAAACGCCGAGCTGAATAGGAAAGGGTGGATTAAGTCAATCTGATCTGTAATGCATCAATCTGTATTGACCATCACTGATGGACAATAACCGCCAGATCCAATACAACTGTTAGATCTGGCGATAGTACAGGGGCATACACAGAACGTAATCCGCAGCGGATACATCCAAGAGGGGGCGGCTCGTACTACAAGTATGAGCCGCCCCCTCTTATTTATGGCAAGTCCGTATTATTCGGGCATTAGCCCCAAAACTAGACACCCGCCACCTGGGGCCGCACCTTACCTCGGCAAAGATCCGCTCCATGTTCCCCGGTACACAGCAAGGCGGGCGAGCCTCACATACGACCCGCCCGCCTTGAAAGAAAACGCTACGCGCTAGTTCACTCAGCGTCGCCTTCGGCTTCTGCCGGAGCTTCTTCTTCAGGTTCTGCAGCGAGCTCGGAGATAATGACGACATCCTGCTCGGCGTCGAGTTCGCACTCAACGTTGGCCGGCAAAACCAGGTCGGAGACGCGGACAACGGTGCCAGCTTCGAGGCCGGTCACGTCAACCTCGATAGCCTCGGGGATGTCGGTTGCCGGGGCCTTGACGGTCACGGTGTGCTCTTCGACGTTGTGGGTGGTGCCGGGGGCTGCTTCGCCGACGACGACGATTGCGACCTCAACGTCAACCTTTTCGCCAGCCTTGACGGCTAGGAAGTCAACGTGGAGCAGGTTGCGCTTGACCGGGTGACGCTGAATGTCTTTGACAAGTGCGAGTTGCGACGTGCCGTCGATCTTGAGCTCAACAAGAGCGTTCTTGTTGCCACGAACGATCAGGAACAGGTCGTGTTCCGGAATGTCAAGGTGGGTGGTTTCGCCGTGGCCGTAAACAACGCCCGGAACCATCTGCGCACGGCGAGCGCGACGTGCGGCGCCCTTACCGAACTCGGTGCGGGTGGTGGCGACAAGGATCGGGTTATCGCTCATAAGAAATGTCCTCCTGAGTATGTAGGTTTCACGCTCAAGCGTCGAAGAACCCAGGTAGGACCGGCAAAGATCCGAAAGGCCCTGTCGATAACGGCGGAATACAGAAAACCGCCCTCGCCGGAGCAACTCAATCAGAGTACCCGACGAGGGCGGTGAAAAGCGAGTCAGTCGAACAGTGATGTGACCGATCCGTCGTCAAAGACCTCGCGGATGGCGCGTGCCAACAGCGGCGCGATCGACAGGATGGTCAGAGTCGGGAAGCGCTTCTCGGGCGGAATCGGCAGGGTGTCGGTGACGACGACCTCGGTTGCTCCACATTCGGAGAGGCGGCGCGTTGCCGGATCAGAGAGGATGCCGTGCGTTGCGGCGATGATGACCTTCTTGGCGCCGGCGTTGTTAAGGACCTTGACGGCCTCGGTGATCGTGCCAGCGGTGTCGATCATATCGTCAACCAAGACACATTCCTTGCCTGCAACTTCACCGACGACGCGGTTGGCGACAGCAACGTTCGGGCGGGTGGTATCGCGGGTCTTGTGGACGAATGCCAGCGGGCAACCGCCGAGCTTCGAAGACCACTTTTCGGCGACGCGAATACGGCCAGCGTCTGGGGACACCATGACGGTGTTGGAAAGGTCGAGGCGCGAACGGACGTAGTCAACCAGAACCGGCATTGCGAAGAGGTGGTCGACCGGGCCGTCGAAGAAGCCCTGTTCCTGCGAGGCGTGCAGGTCGACGCTCATGACGCGGTCAGCGCCGGCGGTCTTGTACAGATCAGAGACCAGGCGAGCCGAAATCGGTTCACGACCCTGGTGCTTCTTGTCCTGACGCGAGTAGGGATAGAACGGCGAGACAGCGGTAATGCGTTTTGCTGAGGCACGCTTGGCAGCGTCAATCATGATGAGCTGTTCCATCAGCCACTTGTTGATGTCGCCCGTGTGTGACTGGAGGACAAAGACGTCTGCGCCACGAACGGATTCATTGAAGCGGACGTAGATTTCGCCACTCGCAAAATCGTAGGCGGTCACTTGCGAAAGCCCGCACCCGATTTCTTTGCCAACCTCTTCGGCAAGTTCCAAGTGCGCTCGACCCGAAACGAGGACGAGGCTCTTCTCTCCACTGGTGACCAATCCGCTCATGCGGCGTTCCTCCCCTTGCTTAAAGAACCCGGATCGGTCAGTCCCGACTGGACTGTCCGATGACGCTGAATGGTGTAACCATCGTATCGGGTGCAACCGATACGTTGGACACGCACGCGTTGTGGATAACCGCACGATTCCCGACAATCGCGGTATCAAGGGTCGCTGAGGGACCGATCTCACACTCGGATCCGATCACCGTCGCACCACGCAACACGGTTCCTGGCCAGATTATTGTGTCGTTTCCGATCTCAACATCAACGCCGATCCACGTGGAATCGGGGGCGATGATGGAAACGCCTTCGCGCATGTGCTTTTCGCAGATGCGTCGGTTGAACTCGGCGCCGAGTTCTGCAAGCTGCACGCGGTCATTGCACCCCTGTGCTTGCCATTCATCGAGAAGTTCCATAGCGCCCGCACGCTTTCCAGCGGGGGCGGCTGCCGCGAGGACGTCGGTCAGGTAGACCTCACCCTGATCGTTGTTGGTTCCCACGTTGACGAGGGATTCGCGCAGGTAATCGGCGTCGAATGCGTAGATACCGGCGTTGATTTCGTTGATGAGAGCCTGTTCTTCGGTGGTGTCACGCTGCTCGACGATGGCGGTCACACGACCACCGGCATCGCGAATAATACGACCGTAGCCCGTGGGATCATCGACGCGCGAGGTCAGGACGGTGACGACATTCGCCTGTTCGATATGAGCATCGACGAGGTCTTTCAGGGTCTCGGTGCTCAGCATGGGGACGTCGCCGTAGGTGACGACAACAATGCCGTGAATCTGGCCAACCTGGCGTTCCAGCTCTTCCAGGCCGCATTGAACGGCTCGTCCTGTGCCGGGGATTTCATCCTGATCGGCGACAATAGCGGTGGGGCTGACGCGCTTAATTTCAGCTTCGACAAGGTCACGCTGGTGGCGCACAACAGCAACCAGGTGCGTGGGGTTCAGGCCTTCGCCTGCTTTCAGGGCATGTCCAATCATGGACCGGCCGGCAACGGGGTGCACAACCTTGGGAAGAGAGGACTTCATACGAGTGCCTTGACCTGCGGCGAGGACAATGACAGCTGCAGGAACGGTCATGTTTTACCTTCCAAAATCGTGGCGGTGACCCACTTGTAGCTCCGCCCCCAGGACTCGAACCCGGACCAAAGGCACCAAAAACCCATGTGCTGCCGTTACACCAGGGCGGAAAACGCCTTTTGATTCTGCCATATGTACCCCTTGCTGTGCCACGTCGGACGGGCGCAAAAGGCTCGTTCGCGCCACACCTCACACCTACCGCGTGACCCGATTCAGATGACATACTGACCGTATGAGTGAAAAACGCACGCGAATGAGCGGGTTCGAACGGCGCGAACAGCTAGTTGAGATTGGACGCTCACTTTTCGCTCAAAAAGGCTTTGATGCGACGAGCGTTGAAGAGATCGCATCGAAGGCAAAAGTGTCGAAGCCGATCGTCTATGAGCACTTCGGCGGCAAGGAAGGCCTGTATGCGGTCATCGTGGACCGTGAAGTTCAGGCGCTCGTGACGAAGCTTCACACGTCGTTGGAGTCCAGCGCCAGGCCTCGTATCCTTCTAGAAAACGCAACACTTGCCCTTTTGGACTACATCGAATCGCACACGGACGGCTTCCGCGTACTGGTTCGCGACGCACCCACCGATCGCACGCAGGGCTCATTCTCTTCCGTGCTCGGCGATGTCGCGTCGCGCGTTGAATACCTGTTGGCCGAACAGTTCTCACACACGGACATCAACGCGAACCTCGCTCCCCTGTACGCGCAGATGCTGGTCGGACTCATTGCACAGGTTGGACAGTGGTGGCTGGACGATCGGCGAATGAAGAAGGACGAGGTCGCCGCACACGTTGTAAACCTAGTCTGGAACGGCATTCGCAATATGCGTCCCAGCCCCTCGCTGGTCGTCCGATCGGAGGATTGTGTGCAATGACTTCAGCTGATCGCGCTTCCTGCCCGACGCACGAGGCGCACGATGAGGTCGCTCGCATTGTCGAAGCGTGGACGAACGAGCGCCCAGATCTGGATCCCACGCCGATGCTCGTTCTGTCGCGAGTGACTCGTCTGGCCAAGCACCTCGACCGCGCCCGCCGAGCCGCATTCGCCGACCACGGCTTGGAAACGTGGGAATTTGACGTTCTTTCGTCCCTGCGTCGCGCAGGGGAACCCTATGTGCTGAGTCCGGGTGATTTAATCGCCGAGCACTTGGTGACAAGTGGCACGATGACGAACCGTATTGACCGCCTGCAGGAGAAAGGCCTGGTCACCCGTTCTTCCGCGCGTGAAGATCGTCGCGTCGTTCAGGTGAAACTGACCGAGGAAGGCAAGACGAAGGTTGATACCGCGCTTGCGTCCCTACTCAATTCTGAACGTGGAATCCTGGCTCCTCTGTCATCTGGCGAGCGCGAGAAACTCGCTGATCTTCTGACAGTTCTACTGGCCCCCTTTGAAACTAAAGAATGACTGTGACCCGCGAATCTGAAGCGTTGGAGCGCCTGCACCACATGGAAGAGCGCTACACCGAAGCGTGCGCGCTGATGGATCAGACAGAAGATGCGCTGGCCAGTATTGAGACACTGGATCAGACAATGATTCCACTGATGGATCAGTATTCGTCGTCGTGGATGAACAACCGTGAGGTCGCAATCGAAGCAGGTGAACGCCTTGGCGTGATCGACGAAGACGAAGTGTGGAACCTCTATAGTCGCCAGCGCGCCCTCATGGCCAAACTTCTGGCGGATTCCAGCCGTTTCTTCACCGACGATCTGCTGGGCGCCTGAGCTCTTCGTCCTCATCGGCGGCTGAGTCCTGGCTGCCAGCTCCCAACTCATCCAACAGTTCCGCCGCTTCCAGCCACGCCATTTCAAGTTCATCGATCTCGTCTAGAATCTGGCGATGTTCGGCTGCCACCTGTGTCAGTTCATCGACCAACGAGGCATCCGTGGCAACGCGAGCACCCAGATCGGCGAGGCGATCAGACAGTTTTATTTCCGAGGCGCGCAGTTTTTCGAGTTTACGTTCGATACGATCGACGTCTTTCTTCGCCGCCCTACGAGCGGCGGCGTTAGAGATGGTCGGGGCGGCCTCGTTCCCCGCGGAATTCGAAGCAGAATTGCCCGCGGACTTACCTGTCGAATTCCCGGATACATTCGCCGACATTGAGCCTGCATTAGCGCCGGAAGTCGTAAGCCCCAGCCCCTCTTCGCGCATGGCGAGATACTGTTCGACACCGCCGGGCAGGGCGCGCAACTTTCCATCGCCGAGCAGTGCGACCTGGTGGTCGGTGACGCGCTCCAGCAGGTAACGGTCATGCGAAACGACGACGAGCGTGCCCGGGAAGGAATCCAGCAGGTCTTCCATCGACGCCAGAGTATCGGTATCAAGGTCGTTCGTCGGTTCGTCAAGCAGGAGCACGTTCGGTTCAGCCATCAGCAGGCGCATCAGCTGCAGGCGACGGCGTTCACCACCCGAAATCTCGCTAATTCGCGTGTAGGCGCGCTGACGGGTAAAGCCCATGCGTTCCGTCATCTGTGCGGCACTGACCTCGCGCCCGTCGACGATCGAGGTCTGCGCAACCTCGGCGACGGCTTCGACGACTCGCATATCCGCGAGCGCATCCAGTTCATGCGTGTCCTGGGACAGCGTGGCCACTTCGACGGTTTTACCCCGCTTGACGCGACCGGAGTCAGGCTGGATGTCTCCGCGCAGCAGGTTCAGCAGAGTTGTCTTTCCTGCGCCGTTGACACCGACGATGCCGACTCGTTCGCCGGGTGCGAGGCGCCAGGTGACACCGTCAAAGATGATGTTCGCCTCGCCGTTCGGGCGCGTGAACGCGATCGAAACATCCTCAAGGTCCAGGACGTCTTTGCCCAGGCGCGCGGTCGCCATTTTCACCAGTTCAACGGTGTCGCGCGGTGGTGGCACGTCGGCGATCAAGGCTTCTGCGGCAGCAATGTGAAACTTTGGCTTTGATGTGCGCGCGGGCGCGCCTCGACGCAACCACGCGAGCTCTTTGGTCAGTAGATTCGCGCGCTTTTGGGCAGCCACATCGGCTTGGCGGACACGTTCGGCGCGGGCCAGCATATAGGCAGCGTACGAGCCATCGTAGATTTCGACGTGGCCAGCGATCTGTGGGCGGTCGCCACCCGGGTCGACTCCGGCGACGACTTCCCAGATGTGCTCGCACACGGTGTCGAGAAACCATCGGTCGTGCGTGACAACCAGCAGAGCACCATTCGCGCCGGGCTTCGCGAAGCGCGCGTTCAGGTGACGGGCCAGCCACGCGACGCCTTCAACATCGAGGTGGTTCGTCGGCTCGTCCAAGCAGACGATGTCAGATTCGGTGGCGAGTACTCGGGCAAGTGCAACGCGACGCCTCTGCCCACCCGACAGGGTCCCAATCAGTGCGCGCGTGTCGATGTCGGACAGCAGACCCGCGTGGATGTCGCGGATCGTTGCGTTCGAGGCCCACTCGTATTCTTCAAGCCCGGGGTGGACAGCGTCGACAACACTCATCTGCGGGTCGAGCGAATCCACCTGATCCAACACAACGATGCGGACACCGTCGCGCATGGTGATGAGGCCTAAGTCCGGTTCCTGAATCCCGGCCACCAGGCGTAGCAAGGTCGACTTTCCAGCGCCGTTCGGGCCAAGAATACCGACGCGCGACCCATCAAACAGGCTGACGGTGACGTCATCGAGCAGTTTGCGCGATCCCGCCATTGTGGCCAGGGATTGCGTTCCTAGAAGGTGAGCCATTTATGCGTTGTCCTCGTGCTCAATCATTGCGCCACGCGCGGCACCCCACGTCGTCAACACTGCGGAGACGGTGGGGAGCTGAGCGAGTTCGTCGGCGATGCAGTGGGCGTCTTCCGCGCTGGTGGCAAGGGCCGCGATTGTCGGGCCGGATCCGGAAAGAATCACGGCCAGGGCGCCAGCATGACGCGCGCCAGCAATCGTCTTAGCCAGTTCGGGGCGCAATTCAAGTGCCGCTTCGGTCAGGTCATTGACGAGGCAGGGCGCGGCTTGCTCGGCAGAACCTGTCAGTAGAGCGCCCGCTTCATCACTGAGATCTTCAAGAAGCTCCCACGTGCCTCCAGGCCCGCCCATCTGGTCAAGCTGATGGAAAACAGCAGGTGTTGATAAACCCCCGTGCGCCAAGGCGATCGCCCAGTGGTGACGCGGTTCGTCTGAACCGTCGGCAAGCAGACTCGTATGGTCGCCTCGACCGGTTCCCAGCGCGATGCCACCGGTCAGGCATGCGGGAACGTCAGCACCCAGCGTTCGTCCCATCATTTCAAGCTGATCGCTGTTGAGGCCCAGCTCCCAGAGTGCATTGCAGGCAACAAGCGTCGCGGCAGCATCCGCGGAGCCACCGGCCATACCGCCAGCCATCGGCACATGCTTTTCCACGTGGATCTCAATGCCGGCAGCCGTGTGTCCCCACGGCCCCATCGCAGCAAGTTTCTGCAGGCTACGTGCAGCTTTGACGCACAAGTGGTTTTCGGGATCCAACTCCGCCATTGCAGCAGTCGTCGCTTCATCAACCCGACCGTTAGGCAGGTACGCCGTTGTTGTCACGTGAATACCAAGACGGCGCGATGTGCGAACAGTGACTGTCTCGCGCATATTGAGCGCTTCAAAGACCGTGACCAGCGGGTGATATCCGTCCTCGGTCGGGTGTCCCACGCGAAGAGTCAGATTCACTTTGCCCGGAGCGCTCGCCCTCACTTCACGCATCAGCAGAATCCTGCTGTTGAGCGAGCGCTGACTCCGCCCCATTGTCAGCGCCAAGGGCTGCAGTGGAGGCGGCCTGATCTATTGGGGAAGACCCCACGGACTTGCCTGTACGCGGATCGACGCGAGCAGCCAGCACCCCACACGCACGCAGTTCGAGGACCGCGCGACCAAGGCGCACGAATTCTTCAATACCGAGTGCTTCACCGCGGGCGGTCGATTCCACTCCGGCAACGTCCAACAGCGCTTCGGCGGCAGCTGGCGAACCCGCCCACGTCTTCAACGCAGCGCGGAGAGTCTTACGACGCTGACCGAACGCCACATCACAAACCTCGAAGGTTGCTTGACGCAGGTCTTCATCGCCACGAGGCTCGCCATCGCAGCGCAAACGAACCAACGCAGAGTCCACGTTCGGAACCGGCCAGAAAACACTGCGACCGATCGTGCCCGCACGCTCAGCCTGACCGTACCAGGCGACCTTCACCGACGGCACGCCATAGGTGCGCGACCCGGGGCCTGCAGCCAAGCGATCAGCGACCTCAGACTGGACCATGACAAGAACATCCGTCAGCGTCGGGAATCTCTCTAGCATCGCCAGAAGCACCGGAACAGCAACGTTATACGGCAGGTTCGCGACCAGCTTCGTCGGAGGTGGCCAATCCACACCGAAGTCAGCAACACCGTTGATCTTCGTCGCATCCGCGTTCACCACGTGGAAACGATCAGCGGCTTCAGGCATACGAGCACCAACAGTCTGCGGAAGAGCTCGAGCCAGTGGCGGATCAATCTCGACCGCCCGCACGCGCGCACCGGTCTCCAAAATCGCCAGCGTCAGCGAACCAAGGCCAGGGCCGACCTCAATGACCTCGTCCCCCGCTTCCACACCACCGGCGCGAACGATGCGACGAACCGTCCCAGCATCGTGTACAAAGTTCTGCCCCAAAACTTTCGTCGGGCGAATACCGAGCGCATCGGCAATCGCTTTCACTTCAAGCGGGCCAAGCAAGCCGGTTTCAGACGGCTGGACGCCCTCTGGAAGAGTCGGATCCAAGCGAGTATTCGGGGTGCGGGTACGAGATCGAGTCACCCTGTCATTCTACTGGTCAGGCAGGCTGGACCGCGGTGCGGAAAGTGTGCGCTAGGTTGCGCTCGCCATGCCAATGAACGGTGCCCGCACAATTCACGCGGAGGATTAGTACCAGCCGACAGACTCAGAATGAGCCCATGCACCACACGGGCTCTGGTAGCGACCCTTGATATACTTCAGACCCCACTTGATCTGGGTTTCTGGGTTGGTTCGCCAGTCGTCACCCTCGGACGCCATCTTCGAGCCGGGAAGCGACTGCGGGATACCGTAGGCGCCCGAGCTCACGTTCTCTGCTCTGGGGTTCCAATGAGATTCGCGAGTCCACAACTTGTCAAGGCACTGGAATTCACTGATGTCCCAGCCAAAACTGACCACCAGTTCCTGGGCAATGCCACGCGGATCGCCAGCAGCATAGGAAGCGACGCTGACACCGTACACGGACGCAGCGCGAGCCTTCGCACGATCCGTCGCGCTTTCAATCGATGCAATAACAGCGTTCACTTCGTCTTCGGTAGAGATCGTTCCAAGCTTTGCCGTGTATGCGGTGATCGAGTTGCCCGCACTGTCCACGGTTGTCTCCAACGTGGCCTTCGGGTCGATTCCGGCGATAGCAAGCGCCTGAGGAGTCGCTTCCTTTGTACCATTCGACCTGACCTGCGCGGTGGGAGCGGTTGTCACCAATTCACTGATCACGGCGAAAAAAACGGGCCTGCCGTTTACTCTTTCCTGCCATTGCTTCTGAGCAGCAACGCCTTGAACACCCGCTTGGGTAATCTTCGATTCACCCTTGAACAGGTCCGCAGACTCTTGGGTGGTTTCGCTGAACTCAACGGGGATATCCACATCAACGTATCCGCGAGTCACGCGGTCCACGTTAATTTTCATCGAGCGATCAGGCCGGACACTCACGTTCAGGCGGTCATTGGGAGTCAACTGGACTCCAGCCTGCGCGACGATGTCATCGGGACGCTGTTCAGGAGAGACCTGAACCCTAGTCTGCTGACCGTCAGCCTGAACCGTGATGTTCTGCGAACGCTCAACAATCTTCGTCACATCTTTCCTGACAGACCTACGATCCACCGCAACGGCAACATCGCTACCAAGGGATGATGAACTGACAAGAAGAGCCTGAGCGGAGGAAGCGGTCGACCAAATCGTCGTCGGCGTCCCATCAACGGTCAGCTTGTATTCCTTCGCGGTACGCACGATGATCGTTCCCCCATCGGGAGCAACCGTGTTCAACGACGGCTGGATCAGATCGTGTTCACCAACCGCGACACCCGCGCGCGCCAGAACCGACGAGACGCTTCCACCCCACGTCGTAATCGGCTGAGAAACCCCATCGACTTCGAGCGTCAGCTCGGCGCGAGACGACATCATTCCGCCTCCAGCAACAACCGCCATCGTCGCAGACGCCAACCATGCGGTGGCAACGACTGTTTTGCGCGTTGGGTTTAATCCGCCCAGGAAAGCACGGGTGGGGTGCAGGACGGTTTCAGAAAGCATCGAACGTGAAATCACGAGGTCGGTAGCTCCTTGAGTGGAATGTGAGTAGTTCACCAGTGTCCACGGTACGTGATTCCGGGGGCACTGCACAGGTGAACAGGTGCAAGGTGATCCTTTACACCCCACTTATTTTAAGAAAGTCAACGCTCACCCGCGGCGTGTTGAGAATCAACGTCACCCAGCAACGTGGATTCTGTTGTCACTCAGGCAGAATCTGTCAGTTCAGACCCAATGACCGGTTAGTACAGGCGCGTCACCTGTCAGTACAGGCCCATTGCTCGAGTGCACGACGGCCACTGACCCCAGCCTGCACGCGCCTGCAGCGCTTGAGCTCGGGCAGTTTGTTCTTCAGCGGACGCGTTGGACGGAAGCCCCGTACCACCAACTGACCGCCAGGTCGACAAGGTGAACTGGTAGAGACCGTAGTATCCGTTGCCCGTGTTCGTTGCCGGATTACCGCCCGACTCACACTGCGCAAGGGCTGCCCAAACACCAGAAGAATCAGCAGACAGTGAGTATGCGCTTCCAGCGCCGGCAGAAGCGGCAGCGGTTGAAGCGGTGCGCTCCTTGGTTCCCTTGGCAACGATCTCGCTGGTTGCCTTGGTCTTGGTTTCAGAGATCACACGGTTCACGGTGACCTGCCCGTCGACTGTTTCGCGGAACAGCTTGCGGGTGATAGAGCCGTTCACACCGGCCTGAACGACCGAGGTTTCGCCCTGGTAGAGGGTGTCGTCTTCACGCTCTTGGGTCGAGTAAGCAACCGCCTCGGTTTCGGTGACGGTTTCTCGGCTCACTCGGGTGACCTTCAACGTGGTCTTACCTTCGCTGAAGATGTAAGAGAAACGATCAAATTCGCCGAGCCTGACACCAGCATCTGCGAGAACCTTGTCAGCTCCCTTACCGGACGCGGTGATTTCGGTTTGTGTGCCATCAACGTCAAGGATGATCGGCGTACCGTCGGTAACAACGGGCATTTCAGAACGCAGTTTGGAACGATCCGCAGCCAACGTAATCGTGGACTCGCTGTTGATGGAGTCCAAGACGCCGTCGATGCTGTCGGCGGTCGACCATGCAGTCAGGTCTTCACCGTCAATGTTCACCGCGTATGCGGAGGCCATGCGGACTACGATCATGTCGCCGTCGTGGACGCGAGTTGAGGTCGCGGGAGCAACAAGGTCGTGCTCGCCAATATTCACACCTGCAGATTCAAGAACATCGTCAACAGTGGTGTAGAAACCTTCGACCGGCAGTGAGACACCGTCGAGTTCGAGAGTGACCTGATGATGAGCAGAGGCAACTCCGCCCGCGGCGATTCCCACCATTGCAAGGGCAAGCGCGGACGCGCCAGTGATGACGGTTCGTTTACTCGGGTGTGAAATGT
The DNA here is from genome assembly GCF_000296505.1 of Schaalia turicensis ACS-279-V-Col4. Classification (GTDB taxonomy): domain Bacteria; phylum Actinomycetota; class Actinomycetes; order Actinomycetales; family Actinomycetaceae; genus Pauljensenia; species Pauljensenia turicensis_A. The sequence goes on along the minus strand of NZ_JH815208.1, from coordinate 797,329 downwards.
TCACGCGGCTCCAGACTTTGAAGGTTCCGCTCGGGTGACTCGATGCGTGCATCGTGTGAGCCGATAACGGACTAACACACTTACCGTAACCGTTTTGTTATCTGCGTGCGTCAGTTCGTGTCTATCTTCACGAAACAAATTAACGAGGTTCATCGCCGATCTTGATGCCTCATGGGACGAAGCTAGCGCGTTCTCAACCGCCAAAAAGGCATACCCACCCCCCTACTTTCCGTAGACTCTGAGCGAGTTTTCCATCAATCGACGGCAGGCCTCTTCTTCACTGGCTTCCCAAAGATCCGCGATAAATCGGACGGTGTGAGCCATCACGTACGAAGAGTTTGGCGAACCACGATGTGGGACGGGTGTCAGGTAGGGAGCGTCCGTTTCGACAAGAACAAGTTCGCGGGGCATCCGGAGAAACCCCTGGCGAAGGTGATCATTGGCGGGATACGAAATGGGGCCCGCGAACGATGCATACCAGCCATTCTTTGCCAGGATGTCTGCCAGTTGTCCATCTCCGGAGAAGCAGTGAAAGACAATCAGCTGATCTGCGCGCGCCACGTCCTCAAGGACGGAAACCGTGTCATCGTGAGCGTCACGATCGTGAATCTGCAGGGGCAGGCCGGCTCGCTCAGCCATCTGAATGTGGGCGGCAAACGATTCTTTTTGCGCTTGCTTACCTTCGTCTGCGGTACGGAAGTAGTCCAACCCGCTCTCTCCGACGGCGACGACCGTCGGATCACTTAAACGTCGTTCAACTTCTGACAGCGCTTCGTCAAGGGGAATGTGATGATCGCGCCGAGTCGGGATTAAGCCGTCGGGTGACGGGACCTGGATTCCAGCGTGAAGAGCGGCTTCGTTTGGGTGGATCGCCAGCGAAACCTGGACGCCTTGGAAGGATCGAGCGATCTGAATCATCGGATCGAAGTCAGGGAGCTCGCAGGCAGAGGAGACCTGGCGGGTGATATTCACCGATCGAGCACGCTCAATCTGTTCTTCAAGGGACAGCTTCACACCGTCAGCTTTCGGAATTTCGCCCTCATGGACGGGAAGGTGCGTGTGATTATCCATGACCGGCTCCGCCAGCGGAGCCGGGACCTCTGGCCATGTGCGAGGGCGTCGTTTACCCACGTCAAACCCCCTTCGGAGAATAGACGGACAATCCGGAATCTGGAACCGGGAACAAAGCAGAACCATCGTCACCGATCTGGACGGGTTCACATCGACCGATCACGCACTCCCAGACCTGACCGGCATGATGAGCACCCACGTTCAGAGTCTTTGCGCTTTCACCAGAATCGGAAATAACAACAGCAACACCGTCACTAGCGTCATCCGTCTGCCCTTGCCTCGCCCAACCGACCACGTGAGAATCGTCGAACGCATCCCACTGGACACCGTACGCGTGCGTCTTACGCATCTTCATCAGGGTTTCTAGTCCTTCAACCGGAGCAATAGGATGCTCACCTTCAGCCCCGAATAGGTCGGCGTGGAATACACAGGGGTAGCCGGCCTCGCGAAGAAGGATCAGCGCATAGGCTGCGGGCTTGAACCAACTATCGACCGGCGACGCCAGCGATTGACCATCCTGAGTATCGTGATTCTCCACAAATGTGACTGCCATCGTGGGGTCCGCGTCCACCAGCGTGCCGTTGAAGATTCCGCTCATGTCGAAGGTACCGTTGGCGCGCGACGCGTGGTGGAAGTTGAAGTGAAGCGGGACATCAAACAGGCTCAGTCGGCGATCATCACCGATGAATGACCGCAGTTCACCAAGGTCAGCGCTCCAGTATTCGCCGACCGTGAAGAGTTCCTTGCCAGAAACATCACGCATGCGGTCGAGCCATGCCATCGTAAAGTCGCGTCCCATGTGTTTCAACGCATCCATGCGCAGGCCGTCAACCCCCGTTGTTTCGAGATACCAGGCTCCCCATTCGACCAGGTGATCCATGACTTTGGGATCGGTCAAGTGGACGTCAGCGCCCATCAGGTAGTCAAAGTTACCGAACTCGTCATCGACGTTTTCGTTCCACTTTTTACCCTCGAACAGCCAGAGCCCCTTGCGCCCAGTCGCTTCATCCCAGTCGGTCCCGTGAAAACACGTCCAGTCCCATTCAAAATCCGAGTACGTGCCAGCACGACCTGGGAACGTGAATCGCGTCCAGACCTGGATCTGTTCAGGGTTGCCGACTTCAATGGTGCGATTCTGCTGATCAATCGGGGTTGCGGTCACCGTTTCTGACGCGTCTGCACCCATCTTGTGGTTGAGAACCGTGTCTGCAAGCACGTGGATCCCGTAATCATGCAAGGCCTGGATCGTCCCCACATATTCTTCGCGCGTCCCATACTTCGTGCGAACAGCGCCCTTCTGGTCAAACTCCCCCAGATCCCACAGGTCATACACGCCGTATCCGACGTCATCAATGCCCGCCTGCCCCTTATATGCCGGAGGCAACCACACGGCGCTGACTCCCAGGTCAGACAGGTGCTGCGCCTGATCAGCAATCGAACGCCAAAGCGAGCCGTCATTGGGCACGTACCACGAAAAACCCTGCAACAAAGTGCCGTTCATGTCAGTCGCCCTGTTTCACGATCGCGATTTCAACCGCCTTGGCAGCCTCTTCGCCCAGCAGATGGTTCACGAGGCTCAGACCAAGCTGGATAGCCGTCCCCATTCCGCGCGACGTGAACACGTTATCGTCCACGACAACCGAATCGGTCAGAGCGCGCGCCCCGCCCACTTCGAGATCCTTCATAAAGCCCGGGTTCGCCGTCGCGTTTCGCCCGTCGAGGAATCCAGCGTGAGCCAAGACCGAAGGAGCCGCGCAGATCGCAGCGACAGGCTTGCCGAAGGCGATGCGACGAGCAATCTCTGCCTGAATCTTCGTGTTTTCTTCAAGGTTCACGGTGCCCGGCATGCCTCCGGGCAGGAACAGCACGGTGTATTCAGACAGGTCCGCGTCATCAAGATGCAGGTCACACACCAATGTGATGCCGTGCGACGACGTGACGGACAGGGAACGGGTAGGCAACAGCAACGACGGCGCGCTAGCAAAAGGATTGGAACGAGGTTCTTCTACGGCCTGACTGTCTGATGCCGGAACGGCAATCAGATCAGCGCGCACGCCCGCCCGATACAGGCAGTCGACGACCGCGAGCGCTTCCACTTCCTCTAGTCCGGGCGCGATGAGGACGCCGACGGACGCGTCGGTTGTGACAGTGGTCGGGGTTGGCATGAGGACCTCCTAATAGCTTTCTGCCTTCAAGTATCGCGCTGACCATGGACGAATTCACTGACAGCAAGCGTGAAACTACCTACCTACTGCCCCGCGTCTACGCGCCACATGACTTGCTTCGCAGAGCCTCGACGGGATCTTCACGCATGGTTTACGCGATGGGACGATGCCGACGACCACCGTCGGGCCGACGGAGATAGTGATCAGGATCATCGCCGCACTCACGGGAAGTTGCGCATGATCGACAGGATCAACCGATGTTGAGCATGATTTCTTCTTGGTCCAGGCGCTCCATTGCCGTTTCGAGGGCGGCGGATGAGAACACGCCTTCATTACGTGCTTCGAGCAGAGCCTGACGCTGTTCGCGGATCGCTTCGAGGGCAAGGACTCGCATTTGTTCGATGGTGAGGGCACCTTGCTCGGGCGTCTTGTCCGGAATGGGGTTTACGGGCACCGGGTCACGCCCATCGCTTTCACTAGTGGAGGCAGTTTCTGATGTCCCCTTTGCGACGCTCGCTTGGACGCTGGTTGCTCCGATCACCCCACCGAAAGGCATGGGTGTCTTAAGAGCGGAAGGATGCAGGGCCTCGGCCAGAGCAGTCTCTTTAAGCGAGGAATGCATGAGGTGAAGAAGGTGCTCGCGTTCTTCTTCATTCACTGTATCTGTAGCCATCTGAGGCTTCACCAAACGGATCACCCACGACAGAGTCAAGCCCTGCAATGCCAGCGAACCGCCGGCCACGACCAGTGCGATCAGCAGGAGGACGTTACGCATCGGGGTCGCGAAAGGCAGGGTCTGGGCGGCCGCAAGCGTGACGGCACCTCGCATGCCTGCCCACACCAGAATCGACCCTTCGCGCACGCCCAAGGGCTGGGCGTTGAAGTATTCCAAGTCGTTTCCGCGACGCCTCTGCTGGCGCCAGCCACGTTCAACCCTGCGGTGCCACCGTTCAACAGCCGCATTCCAGTGCTCGAGGCTCATGTTTCGGGCTTCAAGAAGCTCAGGATCGACATCACTCGCGTGCGCCAGGCGCTCTTCATGCAGACGCAGACGTTCTTCGTCACGTTCCATTCGCGCGCGAGCATGCGATTGACTGTGGTTCAAGAACGCCAAGAGGGGCGCGAGGAAGAGGACGCGAACACCAACCGCGATGAGGCCAAGAAGCAGGGCGAGGAGCAGGGCATATCCAACGCCGATCTGGCCTTCCTCAACTTTCTCGAAGATGCCGAAAGCTTGGATCCCCATAATCAGGAAGACGAAGCCTTCCAAGACCAATTCCACCGTGTGCCAGTTCTGCTGGGAAAACCGCCTGTTCAGAGCAGGCATGCGCACGTTGCGATTGTAGGAAACGATCAAACCTGCAACGACGGCCGCGACCAAGCCTGAACCACCCAAGTGTTCAGCGGGGATCGAGGCAATGAACGGCATCGCAAACGAAAAAACGGTGTCTGCTGCGGGCTGTTTAATCTTTGAACGCATGCGGCTACCAACTTCGCCTACCACCCAGCCAACAGCAACGGCGGTCAGTAGCGCGATAACAAAATCGCTCAGCAGGTGCGCGGGGTTGAGGGCATCGGCGTCACCCAGAAGTGCAGCCGACGTTGCCGACGACACCAGGACAAGGGCCGTCGCGTCATTAAACAGGCCCTCGCCCTCCAAGATGGTGATGATGCGTGGAGCGACACCCTGTTTCTTCACAATCGATACGGCAACCGCGTCAGTCGGCGAGAGCACCGCGCCCAGCGTGATTGCCCACGGGAGCGAAATAGCCGGGACCAGCCAGTTCAAGACACAACCGACGACCAGAGCGCTGATGATCACCAAGCCGATCGCAAGGGCTGCGACCATTCTCAGTTCGCGCCGAAAATCCATGATTGGCATCGACACTCCGGCCGCGAACAGGAGCGGGGGCAAGATGACTTCGAGGATCAGATCGGGTTCCAACTCGATCGGATCAACCCATGGTAGAAAGCCGATTGCGATGCCCAGTGCAAGCAGAATCAGCGGTGAGGCCACGCCGATTTTCTGCGACACCTGCGCAGCAAAAGCGATAGCGATCAACGCGACAACGGCAATCAGCAGGGTGTTCATACCCGCATTTTATTGAAGGGGTCGCGGGTTTTCTCGCCAGTCTCAGCGCCGGTGGTTCTGAGCGCAGGCACTTTTCAGAGCATATGACTGCGAGTGCAGATGATCGTTAGTACGAGGATTATCAGCGCACACGGGCATCAGCGCGATATTTATCAGCGCAGACGCTCACGACCTGCGAAGAACCTATCCCCCAAAGCAAGTAACGCCGGCAGGACAAAGATAATCAGTACGGACGCACACAACGCACCGATCGAAATGGTGCGACAGATCTGCGCGATCGTCGGGTTCTCAAATAGGAAGCCAAGAATGCCGGTCACGAGGATCATGATTGACCCGGACGTTGCGATCGTGTGCATCGAATTGTCGTATGCGCGAGCCAGTGCATGCCGGATATCAAGTTCTTTCCGACCCTCGCGATACTGGCTTGTCAGCAGGATGCCATAGTCGATCGTCGCACCCATCAAAATGCACTGCACCATCAGCTGGGCCAAATAGTAATTGTCGTATCCCTGCAATCCGATCGTGGCGATCGTCAGGAAAACGCCGCACTGAACCAGCAGAACCAGTAGCAACGGAACCGACAGCGACAGGAAGGTCAGCGCAACGACAAGGAAGATTGAGCCGGCAGTTAGCCACTGGATCAGACTCATTTCCGAATCGAAAGACGACTTGAGCTCGTGCACCAACACCGAGTTGCCGACCAGGTAGCAGTTCCCGCCCAGATCCTCCGCGCACGCCGATTCCAGTTGGCCGATCAACGCTTCGATCGCATCGGATTCTTCAGGCAGGGTCGTAGTGATGACCATCCGTGACCAGGTGTCCCCGACCAGTTGAATTCTGGCCTGTCGGATCTGGTGTGATGCGTCGGTGATTGCCGTGCGCATCTTGTCGTCGATGAACGAAGAAAAGCGCGCATCATCCAAAATCTGCGTATTCAGCGTGTTCACCAATTGCGCGATCGATAGGGTCTGACCAGCGGTTTCACCCCGATCTGTTGCCGTTTGCGCGCCGTGAATCAGGTAGGCAAGCGCGACGTGGTTCGTATCGAGCGAGCGACTTGAAGCGGTCAGCGCCGAAAGCTGTCCCAGCAGGCTTGTCATCTCAGTTGGGTTCAGCTGACTGTCGTCAACGACAGCGCGCATGACCTGACGCAGGGCACTCAGCTGGCTCACCTGGCTTTCGCTGAAATTCCCGGACGTTTGAGGGTCGTACGCCATCGTGTCGAGGATGAAGCTCACGGCGTCATAGGCGCTCATATTCCACGAACTCGTATCGCCGTACATCGAGGTGCGGAGCAGGGAAAGCTGACGAACTTGGCTGGCGTCCATGCCAAGGAAACTCGCCAATTGCCTGGGCGTAAAGTAGGTGCCCGCAACCGAAGCATCGATGATCGAATGCAAGGTGGAGACCTCGGCTTGCTGTTGTTCTGACAGAGACGAGTCATTCGCCAAGTCAGAGGCAATCGTCTGCGGAGTGTAGAGCCAGTCGGTCGCATGGGCGGGCGAGTCCGCAATCGCAATGATCACCTGAAGCTGAGCCGAGTTCATCGACACGATGGACGCGAACGTTGACAGTGGGATCTGCTGACCGGACACGGCAAGGGAAGCGATCTGATACATCTGCTCGATGCCCGCTTTTTGGTCGTCGGTCAGAGAGCCCGCCAGCGGAGATGCTTCTCCCGCCTGGACCTGCGTGTTCAGGAAATCGATCATCTCCCACGGGCTGGCCGTAGTCGCGGTTGCAGGGTCGTGCCCCGAAAGCGTGGCGCGCATCGCAAGGATCTGCCCCACTTGTTCGGGCTCCATTGACAGGAACTGAGCCAGCCCCTGCGCATCCATCGGTGTAGCGAGCGTTGTGGTATCAGTCAATGCCATCAGGCTTGCCAGCTGCGCTGACCTCTCCCCCATTTGGGCACTGACCTGCGGTTCGTTTGTTGCAACCGCGTTGAGCGCTTCAACATAAGCCCTCAGTGTTCGCGAATCGTTCGCGTACTCCCCTGTTTCAGCTTTCTTCTTCGCGTAGAGCAGGCGCACCTGCGACGAATCAATCCCCAGCAGATTCGCCATCTGTTTGAAAGAAATCGGAGTGGTCATCGCCTGAGCATCGGTGAAACGTTGCAGGTTTTCCGCTTGAGCCCGCGCATCACCACTGACCATGGGCGCGTATTGAGTGTTCGGCACGTCGTTGACGATGAAGTCAGCGAACTGGCCAAGCGTCATCGAATCGGCCGCAATATTTGGGTTCGAGATCGCGTGATACAGGTAGATTCCGCGCGCCTCGGATTCGCTCATCCCCAGGAAGTTCGCCAAATCTGCGGGGCCTCGCACCCCCAACAGAGCATCACGGTCAAGATAGGGCTCCAGCTGCGCCAGCGAATTCAACGTGTCTTCATCCGTGCGTGACACGATCAGCCGATTATTGCGAATGAAAGAAATGAACGCCGGCAGACTCATACGCTCAGTTGCCTGGCCGTCATGCGCTAAGAAGTAGACTAAAGACAGCATGTCCGAGTCGAAACTCAGGTCCTCACTCCCCATTTCGCTCAGGGCAACAGACATATCGTCGACAAAACGCTGGCATCCGATCGTCGTCGGTTGAGACATGACAGAGCGAACCCCATCAGTATCGGAAATACGCTCAGCTAGCTGGCCCGCAATCGCATCATCGCCATTGCGATACAGAAGAACAATCGAGTTTTCCTTCTCGAAAACATCCGCAATCGGATCCGCCTTCGCCAGCGTGTACGCAACCGGCGTGCCTCCAGCCATCACGCCACTGCCAGCGAATAAAGCAATGAAGACGACGAGGATCGGAATACGAGCTTTATATTCGAACCGTGCAAGAGGATGAAAGTTTGCCCGAAGATAAGGCTTCGCGGTCTTCTCAATCGCCCTATCGCACCACAGGATCAGCGTCGGCAGAATCGTAAACACGCTCACCATCGACAAGAACACACCCTTGGCCAAAGCAATACCCAAATCCATGCCGATCAGCAAAGACATGAAACAGAGCATCAGCAGGCCAACAACCGTGGTCATCGACGAAGAAACGATCGACGAAAAAGCCCCCCGAATTGCGCGCACCATCGCCTCTGGGCGCGACCCATCAGGCGTCTTCTCCTGGCGGTAGCGATTCATCAGGATGATCGAATAATCCATGGACAAGACCAGCTGAAGGATCGCTCCGATCGTGAAAGTCACATCTGCGATCGACCCCTGAATCAGGTTCGTCCCCAAATTCAGGACAACGGCCATACCTATCGTGACCAAGAACAGAATCGGCTCAAGCCAGGACGCGCACATCGCAAACAGGATCAGTGCAAGCAAAACAACAGCAACCATCACGATCCACAATGGAAGCTCTGAGGTCGGTGACGGGTTATCCGACTCAATCAACGCACCCTTGATCGCGAATTGATCGGTGAGTGCCTGCTGGATCGCCGCGTCTTCTGCCGACCCATAAGCATGCTTGGACTCAACAATGAACAGAGTGTGATCACCCTGGTGATAAATCCCGTCTGAATCCTCAGTCCGAGCCTCGTACCCCACCGAATCAACATTCGGGATCGCCTGAAGCTTCGCCAAAGTCGACTCTTCTTCGGAAGCTGTCAGGCCGGTGAACATGACGCGCGTCGACGACGTGTCCATGGAGCCGGGGAACTCAACCTCCATGATGTCGGTGCCTGCACGCATCTGGGAGGTCACGGGCAGGAACTCCACCATGTCATTGATAACGCCAACCCTGGGAGCCAAGACAGCGCACACACCGGTCGCCACCACCATGATGACAAAGATCAGATGGCGGAACCTCACCAAGAAATTGGCACTTGCGGTCAGCACTGACGACTCCGTTTGCTCCATTACATGCGGATTTTTTCACGGTACCTGGTGGCGTGTGCGACACGCTAGCGAATCCGTGCAGGTGAGGGCTCGGTTGACGGGCTGAGCCTACGCCCGATGCTACACCTCGCCTCAGGACAACCGCGGCGCGATGCTGTGGCCACCTGAATCCACTTCCACAATCACCACACACCCACTCAACCTGCGAGAACCTCCCACCCATCACACAAACCAACCTCCCCGAACAGTACAGTGAGTGGCGGCCTCCGCCTCCAACACGCGTGTGGCGGCTTTCTCGACCTTTGGCGGGTCACAATGCTCTGTTCTGCACCGCCAAACACTCACAAATCTGTCAATGCTCCGCGCATGACGAAGCGGGTCGCCCCGAGGGGCGACCCGCTCACGCCGTTTTCTGCGACTACTCGCTCAGCTCCTGCGCTTGGCGCGCGTCGAAACAACGGCTCCAGTCGCGGCAAAGAGCGCGGCGAGAGCCATAAGACCCGCCACATCGGCGCCGGTCTTGGCAAGCCCGCGGCTCTTGGCCGTTGCGGCCTCCTTGGTCGTTGCGGCCTCGATGAGGAAAGGCACCTTGACGCTGACCCCGGTCGCCGCATCGGTGAGAATGATCTCATGGGATCCGATCGGCGTCGTCGCGGGAATCGTGTACGAGAAGCGCACGACTCCGCGCTCGTCCGCGAGTGCGGTACCAATCGTGATCGGATCGGAGTGGAGAACCGCGCTGATCTCGTGACCGGCAGTGAAGCCCGTTCCTACGATCTCGATGCTCTCGCCGATCTTCGCGGTGCTCTTCTCGAGGGTAATGGTTGGCCCGGGGTTCGGGTTTGGCCCGGGGTTCGGGGCGGGCTCTGCGGCCTTCAGCTTGAGCTCGACGATCCCGGACTCGACGGTTCCGGTGGAGTTCGTCGCGAGCAGGCGGATCTGGGCACCGTCGGTGCCGGGAGTGACCTTGATCGACGTGGCCCGGCCAGTGTCGCCATCGAGGTTAACCCACTGGTCCAAGCCCTTCTCCTTGATCTGCCACTGCAGATCCGGGGCGGGATCGCCCGTCACATCGGCCGCAAGGTTGAGGGTCGTCCCCTCGGGTGCGGTGATGGTGCGGAACTGATCGTCTCCCGCTATCTCGACCTTATCCATGTCGTCCGACTCGATCGAAATTGGCGAGATGTGCGGTGCTTCTCCGTTAACGATCTTTTCACCGAAGACCTCGACCTCTGCGAGCGCAAGCTGGGTGTAGGGACCCGGCAGGATAACGCGCACATGACGCGCCTGGAAGCCGCCGAAATCGACGCTCGACGGGAAGCCACCGACGCCGTCGACCTTGAGTGCCTTCACGCCATCGGCAAGCGGGCCGTTCGGATCAAAGTTGGACGGTAGCTCCTCGCGGGAGGCGACGACCCAGAAGTCCTTCAGGCTCTCATAGCAGGCCCCCTTTTGGCAGGGGTCGCGGTCCGAGCGATTCCAGACGTTGACGTTCGAGAGCGCGAACTCTTCGCCGAGGTCAACCTGCCACCACGGGTTGGTCGCATAGTTAGTGTGCGAGACGGAACCATTGTCGAAGACTCCATCGGTTATACCGTCATTGGCGCGCGAGGCGGGGGCGTACCAACCGGTCGAAACCTGCGTCGCTGTCTTGCCGAGCGCAAGATTCTCTGGAGCCGCGAGGGTCGGGGATACTGCGCCCGCGAGCGCGAGTGCTGCAACCGTCGCCCCACCCAAAATAGTTCTCGTGAAGTTCACCTTCTTACCTTTCGAAATGCTTCTCGCCAATGAACTCTGTCGTCGGCCGATCCTTATTGAGGCGCTCCCACGATAGTGGTTATCGATCGATTATTACATTGTTTGAAAGAAGAATCACATGTTACTCACAACTTGCCCCTAGGTGCACTGTTCGAGGTGGTTGATTCATTGTGTGATGGGCGGTTTGTTGTCGCAGGCCTGAGTGGAGTCTGCGATGATTGCGGAAGCATATCCAGCCGACTCAGGCATCGCGTCGACGTTGTCCACAGATGTAGCGGTGGGCGCAGGCCCACCCCCTCGACGGCACCAATTACTCTTCTCGCATCCTTACACGCGGCGAGCGTGATCCGGGCCTCACACTCGAGGTTGCGCGGTTCGCAGACAACCCCGTACGATAATGCGAGTCATTCTCATTATCGCTAGAAGGTTCATCATGCGCGCCACCCGCCGCGGGATTCATCCCCTCCTCGCCCTGTTCACCGCGCTCCTCACCCTCGCGCTCTTTGCTACGCCGACGAGCGCCGCGCCCGACCCGCAGGGCGGAGAATCAACGACGAAAGCGCTCCTCACCCACGGGCACGCCGACGTCTTCGCCCTCGTCCCCAACGGGCCGACGATCTCCCTCGTCGCCAAGGAGGACGTCACCACTCCGGGCGCACCGACCTACCACAACCCCGCAAAGCTCATCCTCGGTGTCACCGACGCCGCGAAAACGAGCGCGACCAAAAAGATCGAGGGCGTTGGAACCGCCGGCTATGCACTCCCCCAGTCCGAGGATCCCGCTCTCCTGTGGCCCGGTTGGGACTCGAACGCCATCGCCCCTCTGCGCCCAACCGCGATCCGCCTCGTCATCGACGAGGTCTCTGGGCCTGGTCGCATCTTCCTCTGGCGCTCGGCCGCATTCGGCGCGACCTCCCCGATCTTCGAGCAGGGCTCCCTCGAGGCCACTCCCGGGCGCTCGATCCTCCAGAACGCGCCCGCCCACGAGCACGCGAACTGGCTCTTCACAGACGCGGGCACCTACTCCCTCACTCTCCACGGCGAGGTCGACACCCCCAACGGGCACCTCGTCTCTGACCGAGCCTCCTACACCTTCGCCGTGGGCGCCACCGCGATCGCGCAGGCCACCCCCCGAGCGTCGGCTCCCGTCGAGCCGTCGACGCCCGGCACCGGATCGACCCCGACCCCCGCGCCAGCGCCAGCGCCAGCGCCTCAGTCCACCGCCCCCCAAGCGCCCGTACAGCCAGCCGCCGAGCAGTGCCTCCCCACCCCCGTCACCTCGAACGGGAGCGGCACTGCAGTCGGCGGATCCCACACGATACGAGCGAACACCCACGTCCACCCGAACTGGGTTTTCACCGCCCCCGGCCTCTACAAAGTCTCGATCACCCAGACCGCGACCCTGAAGTCCGGTGCCCGCGTCTCGACCTCCGGCATCCTCTCCTTCAACGTCGGCGGTGCCGGAAACGCCGACTCCGGCCACTTCGACATCGGGACGAGTGCCAGCCCCTCGTCGATCTCCATGCTCGTCAAAGACGACCGCTCGCAGCCCGCGCGCTGGGTCGCTCCCTCCTCCCTCGTTTTCGGGCTTGGCTCCGCAGCCGAGACGACTGCACCCGCCGGTATCGAGTTCATCGCGAAGCAAGGTCAGAGGATCTGGATGATCTCCTCAAGCCAGGTCCCCTCCGTCCCGTGGCTCGGCGCAAACACGATGCACCCCAGCCTCCTCGCCCGCACGACCGGCGATGTCACCTGGACGCTCAACGGTGTCTCCGGCCCCGGTTCACTCGCCGTCTTCGAGTCCGGCAACTTCGGTTCGCTCGTCGGCGCCCGCTGGTTCGGCGGCAGCTCAGGCTCGACGACCGTCTACGTCGGCCGCACCGCCGACGGGCACCCCTGCGAACTCGACCAGGCGACGATCGATCGTCTGCGCGCCGAGGGTAAGATCGTCGACGGCTCAGCCCTTCCCGGCGGTCTCGCATCGACCGGCGCACGCTCCGCCACCCCGGTCGTCCTCGCCTCGCTCCTCGCCCTCGCTGGGCTCGCCGCACGACGGTGGGCAAGAAGGTGAGGCGCACCCGAGCGCGTCGCGCTGGGGGTGCCCTCGTGCTCTCCCTCCTCATCGGCGCTCCTTCGCTGCTCCTCGGCGCATGTGCCCCCGTCCTCGCGGACGACGGAGTCTCTGCCGAGGAGCCTCCCGGCGCACGATCAGAGTCCGCTGCACCTGGCAGTGCTGATGTGGCCGATGACGGGTCGCAGCCTCGGATCGTTGCGACGACGCCGATCATCGCCGACCTCGTGCGCGCGGTCGCCCCGCGAGCGCGCATCGCGACGCTCGTCCCCGCAAGCGTTGATCCGCACTCCTTCGAGCCCTCGATGGCGGCCCTCCGCGACATCGCGCACGCCGACATCGCTTTCTCCAACGGACTGCTCCTCGAGCAGAGCGCACTCACCTCCTCCATCGACGCGAACCTCCCAAAGGGCGCCCAGCACGTCGCCCTCGGCGAAGAGTCCGTCCCCTTCGGCGCACGTCCGATTCCCCTCGTCGAGGACCTCTCTCTCGCGACGATCTGGCTCGGGCTGCGCGTCGACGGACGCGCCTCAACCGACTCAACCGTCTCCTTCGAAGCAGTCTCGGCGACCGGCCCCGGCGACCTCGCCGCCTTCACGACCGGCACCTTCGGCGAACCGCGCCCGTGGATCGCCTCGAAGGATGGGATCGACTCGAACGACCGCGTCGAACTCCCGACCAACGCTCACACCCACATGTCGTGGGGTTTCACCGAGCCCGGCGTCTACTCGCTCTCTCTGCGGGCGACGCTCCACTCGCCGACGGGCGACACTCCGCTCGGTGAGAAGACCCTCGTCTTCGCCGTCGGCGTCGACCCGCACTCCACCGGGCGGAGCGTCCTCGACTCCGGGCACGCCGATCTCACAGCGAAGCTTGAGGGCTCGATGACCCTGCGCGCAGACGCCCCCGCAGGCGACCTCGACCCCGACCGGATCGTCATCGCCGTCCCGGACACGACGACGACCACGATCCCCGACAATCGGTGGCGCTTCCTCGCCGAACCAGGCACCTCCGCCCGCATCCTCGCCCAGGCCGTTATCGGAACCCACGTCCACGGTGAGATCGACCCGCACATGTGGCACGATGCGAAGAACGCCATCGCCTACACTGACCTCATCGCTGACCGCCTCGCCGCCCTCGATCCCTCGCGCGCGGCCGAGTATCGGGCGAACGCTGTCGCCCGCGACGCCGAACTTGAGGCCCTCAACCGGTGGATCCGCGAAGTCGTCGCCACTATCCCTGAGAAGAGCCGTACCCTCGTGACCGCGCACGACTCCTTCGGCTACTACGCGAAGGCCTACGGGCTGCGGATCGGCGGGTTTGTCGCGCCGAACCCGTCCCTCGAGCCCTCGGCCCTCCAACTCGCTAACCTCACGCGTGTCCTCGAGCAGACGCCAGCCGCCGGAGTCTTCCTCGAACCGATCTCCCGCTCCCACCTCGGCGAGCTCGTCGCACTCGCGCACACGACCGGTAAGTCCGTCTGCTCGCTCCACTCCGACACGCTCACCGACGAGGTCCCCACCTACCTCGACCTCATGGTGTTCAACACGCGCTCGATCAAGTCCTGCCTCGACCCCGCCTCGCTACCCGCCTGGCCCTTTGAGTCGGAGGCATCCATCCCGAATCCCACCCGAGGAGACCAGTGAAACTCACGCACGCACTCGCGCTCGCCACCGCGGCTCTCATCGCCCTGGCCCCCGCCTCAGTCGCCACAGACACGACGACCCAGGACCCCGCCCTCACCCAGGTTGTCGACTCGAACGAGACCGTCGCCCCCGAAGGCACGCCTGTCGAGATCTCCGCCGGGCACGTCGACCTCGGACCGAAGTTCCTCGACGGCGCATGGACCTTCCTCGCCCGCGACGACTCTGCTCAGACGCCGACCTGGCGCCACCTTGACGACGTCGTCCTACGAGTCTCCGACGCCGCGAAACTCGAACTCCCCGCCGACGACCAGTACTCCTTTATCTCGGCGAACGGCCCGGTCTGGGCCGTCCCCCAGTCTGAGATCGCCAACGTCGTGTGGCTCGGCTGGAACACCCAGGACCCCGAGGTCGTCGGCAGACTCGCCCAGGGCGCGACCCTCGTCTTCGAGGGACACGAGGGCGAGGGGGACTTCCACGCCTTCGTCCAGGCCGGAAACTTCTCCGGCCCCCAGCAGCTGTGGAACTCGACGAAGCCGAACTCGCAGCCGATCCACGTTGACGCAAACACGCACACCCACGCGAACTGGGTTTTCACGCAACCGGGGATCCACCTTATCCGCCTCAGCATCCAGGCCCAGCTCACCGACGGCACCACTGTCGAGGACACTCGCGTCCTCCGCTTTGCCGTCGGGGACGCCGCCGACGCGCAGAAGGCACTCGAAGCCCAGTGGAGCGTCTCGAACGCCCCTGAGTCGCCCGCTCCCGTTGACTCGCCGTCGGTCGTCGACCGCTCGACCGTTCTCCCGCTGTGGATCGCCGCAGGGCTCGGCGCCACGAGCCTCGTCCTTGTCGCTCTCGTCCTCGTCGCCCGTCGCCGCAGCCACGAGCGCGAGCGGGTCGCTGAGAAGATCGTCGAGGATGGGACTTCCGGCTCCGTCGAGCCGAAGCCGGAAGCGTCCGATGACGGCGACGACCGGGGGTCTCAGCGATGAGTCGCGCACTGGAGGTGTCCCGCCTGCGCGTCGACCTTGGCGGGCGGACGATCCTTGAGGATGTGTCCCTTCGAGTCGACGAGGGCGAGCTTGTCGGCCTCATCGGGCCGAACGGGGCTGGCAAGACGACGCTCATGCGCGCGATCATGGGACTCATCCCCTACCGCGGGAGCATCGAGGCGAGTGGCTCGGTCATCGGCTACGTCCCGCAGCGCCAGGATCTCGACTGGAACTATCCGATGAGCGCCGCCCAGCTCGTCGCGACCGCCTTCACCGGTCAGCGTCGCGCACCTCGAGGTGCGACGCGCCTTGAGGCCGTCTACCGTGCTCTCGACGCAGTCGGCATGTACGCGTTCCGCAACCGGACGATCAACGAGACCTCGGGCGGTCAGAAGCAGAGGATCCTCGTCGCCCGGGCGCTCGTTACCTCGCCGCGTCTGCTCCTCCTCGATGAGCCCTTCACCGGGCTTGATCACCCGAATCAGGACGCGCTATCTCGCCTCTTCGTTGACCTCGCCCGTTCAGGAGTCGGAATCCTCATGTCAACGCACGACCTCGGGCAGGCCGTCGATATCTGCCACCGACTCGTCATGCTCAACGGGACTGTGAGGGCCGAGGGCGAGCCCTCCACCCTCTGCTCGCCGGAGCCGTGGATGGAGACCTTCCACGTCTCTAAGGACTCCGCACTCCTCCGCTCCCTCGGGATGGTGCGCCGATGAGCCTCCTCGACTTCCTCTCCGACCTCGCAAACCCCTCGCTCGCTTTCCTCCCGAGGGCGCTCCTCATCGCTGTCCTCTCCTCACTCGTCTGTGGCCTCGTCGGCGCGCACGTCGTCCTGCGCGGACTCTCCTTCGTCGGCGATGCGCTCTCACACGCTGTATTCCCCGGAATCGCGATCGCCTTCGCGCTCCAGGGGTCGATCCTCCTGGGAGGAGCCGCAGCCGGGATCCTCGTCGCGATCCTCATCTCCGTCTTCTCCCAGAACCGCCGGGTCGGCGAAGACTCCGTCATCGGCGTCTTCTTCGCCGCCGCTTTCGCCCTTGGCCTCGTCGTCGTCGCACGAACGCCTGGCTACACGGGATCCCTTGAGTCGCTCCTCTTCGGGTCGCTCACCGGCGTGACGAACACCGATGTCCTCATCTCCCTCGGGGCGTGCGCCGCAATCGGCATCGCCCTCGCGCTCTTCCACGACCGGATCGTTCTCGTAAGTGTCGACCGCGATTTCGCGATCTCGGCGGGCCTGCACGTTGGGCGAATCGATTTGCTTCTCCACCTCGCCATCGCTACTGCCGTCGTTGTCTCCATCCAGACGATTGGGAACGTCCTCGTCCTCTCGCTTCTCATCGCTCCCGCGGCGACCGCACGACTCCTCACCGACCGTGTCGTCCCCATGATGCTCATCGGCCCGGTCATCGGTGCCGTCTCTGCCTTCCTCGGCATCTGGGCCTCCTGGTCGCTCAACATCCCCTCGGGCGCGGCGATCGTCCTCGTCGCGACCCTCTTCTTCGTCCTCGCTCAGCTCCTCTCGCCCGGGCGCGGACTCCTTCTTCGCGCCCGACCGGTGGCGCAGACCACAGAAAGGACACTCGCATGAGGCCCCTGCCGTTCACCGGACTCCTCACCGCGGCCGCCCTGCTCGCCGCGCCTATACTCACCGCACCCGTGGCGCACGCAGTCCCGTCAGAAACGACCTCTCCCACGGAGTACGCCTCCGGCTCGACCAACGCTGAGGCCGCACCCTCGTCCCCCGGAGCGCCCGACGATCCCGAGCACCTGCCCGGAGAGGCTGGCTACGGGGACCTCGTGCCCGCCGACCTCACGGTTCCTGCGGGCTCGCCCGGCGCCGACCCGGAGGCGACCCCTGGGCCCGACGGTCGCGTTCCCCACGTGTGCGCTGGCCGCAAGCTCCTCCACCACGCGCATGTTGACGCCGCCTACGTCACCCGTGTCGACGACACCTTCACCGTTACTGTTGTCGACGGGCGCAAAGTCGTCAAGGACCCAAACTCCGTCTGCGTCCGACTCGCCCCCGACGCGCGCACCTCCGACTCCCAGGAAGTCTCGCGCATGGTCGTCCCCTCGGGTGGCCTCTTCAACTTCATTGGCAAGCCCGGCGACATTGTCTGGCGTGCCCCCCAGGAGCAGATCGACAACTGGCGTCCCGTCTGGGCTGGCATCGGCGCCTTCGACACGGCGCACGAGGTCGCCCAGCCCGAGGGGATCCTTCTTGACGAGGTGAAGCTCTCGATCGCGAATTCCTCCGGGCCCGGAGCCGTCGAGGTGTGGCGCACCGTCGGCACGAACTCCCTGAGTCGAGGGCTCTCTTCCGACCCCTCGCTCGCGCCGCTCTCCCTCCAGGCTGGCTCCCACGGCCACTGGAACTGGACCTTCTCGAAAGCGGGCGTCTACCGGCTGGACATGGTTGCCTCCTACACGTCCACCTTGACCCAGAGAGCCGTTAATTCCTTGCCCTCGACCATCACGTGGCTCGTCGGCTCCGATGCTGAGGTCGGTCTGCCCGAAGGCACCACAACCTCCCTCACTCCGATCGGAACGACTACCGAGCAGGTGAAGGAGAAGATGATCGCTTCCGGCGAGCTCTCCACCGAGGAGACGCCCGCCGAGCCCGAGCCCCCCTTCACCCAGGCCGAAGCCCGCAAGCAGATCGAAGCGCTCTTCGGCTCTACTGCGAAGGCGCCAGCCTCACCCTCCTACCCCTCCCACTACGTCTACAAGGGGACTTTCAAAGACGATGTGCGAGCTGGCGTGCCGATCAAGCGGGTGACCCTCGAGGTGAACGCGAACGGCAAGTCGATCCCCGGGGAACCGATCCTCGAAATCCCCGACTCACTCAAGCAGACGACCGCCGACGGCGACCGCTGGGTCCTGCCTGCCTCCGGTGAGCACGGATCGCTCGGATTCGACTTCACCCAAATGCCCGCCGATCTGCGCTCCGGGCCAGCCGTTTACTCCGTCGACACCTTCGACGGCCCCAAGGGTGGCCGCTACATCGCGGGGACCGTCACCGACGGGGCGATGAACGTCACCCTCGATACGACGCGCGACCCCAACCGCGGCTTCACCGTCGATGCAGCCGCAGTTCCCCTCGCCCACGTCTTCACGAAGCCAGGCGTCTACACCGTCGGTTTCAACATCGAGACGCGCGACAAGGACGGGAACTTCTCCTACAAGTCCCGCTCCGCTCACTTCGTCGTCGGCGACGCCGCGATCTCGGCGCTGCGCGCGATCACCGCGGAGAACAACGGCGAGGCGCCCTCACCCTCTCCAAACCCTGCGAATCCGGATGCCGATGCGCCACCGAGCGGTGGCGTTCAGCCCGACAATCCCTCGATACCTGATCCTGCCAACCCGTCCACCCCTTCCCATCCCGGCGATTCGGCGATCCACATCATCACCGAAGGTCACATGGATCAGGCGATGTCCCTGAGGGACGGGAAGGCGGAGGTCTTCGTCGACGACACCGCCGACCCGCGCCATCCCGTCCACCGCGCCTCCGGAACCTTCGCCTACGCCGTCCCCGACTCGACGCACGCGAAGATCCCCGCCGGCGCGAAGGGCTACAGTGAACTCGCCGCTGCGGCGCCCGAAGGTGTGTGGAGTCTGCCCGAGACCCAGCTCGAGGGCATCCCCTGGGTCGGCTTCTCAACCCAGCGGGTCGACTACTCGCAGCTCTCAAGCAAGGGCGTCGAGGTCGCGATGAGGAACTTCACCGGCCCTGGTCGCCTCGTCACCGGCGTCTCCTCCCTCTTCGAGGGATTCACGCCCCGACTCGACTCGACGAAGCCCGACATGGTCCTCCACTACCTCTTTGGATCACACGACCACCAGGCCTTCTACTTCACGAAGCCCGGGCGCTACTCGACCGACTTTGTCTACACCGCGCACCTCGCTGACGGCTCCACCATCGAGAAGACGCTCCATGCGATCTTCCTCGTCGGCGACGACACCATCAAGAGGGGCGCTGAGCCGAACCCCTCGCCTGAGCCGAATCCCTCGCCCGCACCGAACCCGGAGCCCGGCGACACCCTTCCCATCGACGAACTCGTCGCGAAGCTCAACGCCGAGTCCCACAGGAACTGGACGAACCCGAACAACGGTGCGCAGCGGCCCGTCCAGCCCACGCCCGCTCCGGGCACCTCCCCGTCAACCGGATCACCGTCCACGGGCTCCCCCTCAGCAAGTGCGAGCGCCCCGGCCTCGCCGATCGAGAACCCGACCGCGGCCGCCGCGCGCCTCGCCGAGGGTGCCGGGCAGACCGGAACCCCGGTAACCGGTGGGTCGACCGTGTCCGGCTCACTACTGTCGTCGAACTCGGCGGCCGACGCGGAGTCAACGAGCTCCGACTCCGACGCATCGGACGCTTCCAGCGCCGACGAATCCCAGTCGAGCGGCGTCGAGGGTCTGGACTTCGCGGACTCCTCACAGTCAGGAGCGTCCACGACGCGGGCACTCGCCAAGCCCGCTGCCCCCGTGAGCGCCCTGCTCAACCCTGAGCGCGGTTCCGCCTCGTACGGGAGCGGCTCGAACTGGTGGCAGTGGATCCTCGTAGGGATCGGCGGTAGCGGACTCGTCGGGGCGTGCGCCTGGGCGCTTCTCCTGCGCAAGCGCGTAAACGGCCGCGCACGTAGAGTTCGCTGACACGTCTCCCGGATCAACTACCCAGCCCGTGACTGAGTGAAATGTGAGCGCCGAAGCGGCGACTCGGACCTTCCCGGTTCGAGCCGCCGCTTCGTCGTCTACTTCTTCGTTTGCGCCTCCGCCTACTTCTTCATCCGAACGAGCCGCTGGCGAACTTGGCGCTGGCGCTAACTTCGACTTTGAGTCTGACTTTGGCACTGGCGCTGACTTTGGCGCTGGCAAAGCCTCCACCAAAGCTTCAGCAGCCCCGCGGGTTATGCCCGCTACGCTTTCCTCCTGGTCCTGCTGATCACCAGCGCAATGCCAGCTACAGTAAACAAGGCTGCCGCATAGAGATAAACCAGCACATTAGCTCCGGTTACTGGTACGGAGGGCACCACTTTTTCTGCAAATACCGGGGTGATCTCCGTGTCCTCACTGAACTTATGCCGTTTCGTGAAGTCATAAACTCCCAGTTTAGCTTGCCCCTCATTTTGGGCAGCTTTATCAGCTGACCAATGCTTCAACCCGGTTGCGGCCTTATCTTTATCGCTGACTGCAATCTCGGGAATCTCTACCCAAGCCTTGGGGTTAACCCAATAGCTCTGAGGAGGCAGCTTGTCCAGTCGACTGGAGGGCTCCACCGTCACCTTTACATAGGTTTTTCCATCCAAGAGTTTCGCCAAATCGCCATGAGGATCGGTTGCCTGCTTCAAGAAGTCTGGCATGGGTCCCGTAGGGGGCGCATCGTACCGGTTCTTATAAACCCTTATGGGCAACTCGATCTCTTCAATCTTTTCTCGGCCCGCAAACTTAACTTTCGCTTTGAGTTTCACGGTACGAACAAGTTCGTTTGAATCCGGTTCTTCTTTTACCAGCGTGTAAAGATCATTCTGGGTGGCTACGGAGGTACCGTTTTCATCTACGAACTCTACCGTCGCGTCATCAGGCAGTTTCGTTATCTTGGTTTTGTCTTTACTCTGCAGCTGAATAGCTGCCCTCAGCTCATCCAGAGTGGGCACAAAATTATTGATCCAGGTGTCATCGGATGCCTTAAAGGACTCGGTAGTCGCCACCCCTTTAGTCATCAGATCTGACCAATCAAACTGTGCGGTAAAGGTATGGTTTTCTTTTATCTCCGTGCCCGGCGATAAAAGTGGTTCCTTATCCCACTCTTTAAAGCTCTTGCCTTCTTCCGGCGTGACATAGTGCTTGTTCTCGTCCGGCTTTTTTCCATTCTCCAATTCTTGGGGAACTGGAAGCAGATCAGACTTAAGCCCCTTCAGTACATCGTAATTAATTTCTTTGATGGGGTTCCCATCTGTGCCGGCACCGAAGGAGCCGCCCTCACTGGCCTTAAAGGTTACCCGGACGTACCCGTCTGGAGGAGTAGGACTATTTGAGGGCACCTCAATAACCCTGACATCCTGATAGTAGAAGGTAATCTCATCGGAACCGGTACCGTTGATTCCTTTGAATTCATTAGTCTTTTCATCTACATCGTAGAAGAGCTGCTGCTGGGGAGCAGACGTTAGCCTCCAGCCGTTTATCGGCTTATAGTTTCTGGCATCGTAATGTCGACAGAGGCTAGTCACTGTTTCCTGGTCTAGAATACGGTACTTCTCTATAATGTTTTTCTTTTCCGCATCGGTAGTGGCTTTCGCCAGCTCTGTCTCAGCTCTTTGGTCCACATAGTTAACCTTGTAATCACGGGTGTGGAAGGGGCGATAGAAGAAGTGGAACTCATTGTCCTTGGCTTTCGGATTATCAACTAATTTCCCGTCTTCTAGAATCTGTTTCGGTTCTACCCTAAGCGTCTGGAAATAGGTGTTATCTTTCGTTGCCCGATGCTCGCCAGCCAGCTTTTGATAACCCTCATAGAGTTTTTTAGTTTCTTCGTCTTTGGTGTTCCGCAATTCTTCATCGGAAGCCAAAATCCATTTGGCATCTTGCTTAGAACCAATGGCGGCCACGTATTTTTCGGCGCGCTGGTTTCCTTTAGTTTCTGTAGCCGGATTATCCGTCACGGTCTTATCAATTGCGAGATCGTTATCCAAGAAGTGGTGGAAAACCTTTACATCCTGCATATCATTTTTTACCCAAATGGCTTTCAGGTAAATGGAACTGACTACGTCGTTACCGTAGGAGTAAAGTTCCGGAACTTTATAGGTGTCCCGATAAGAAGTATCCACTTTGTCGGTGTATTCGCCGGTATTGGCATCCTTCTGATAGCGCAGCACCTCCCAACCCATGAAGCTATAGCCTTTTCGGGTTGGTTTATTCGGTTCTACCAGTTTTTGCCGCTGCACTACAGTAAAGACTTGCTTATCCCCTTCGTTTTCACCCTTTTTCGCGTAGGTGACTTCTTTTTGGTCAGAGACATCGCCTTCCTTAATGGTCTTAGGTGCGGTGGTAACATTCTTCTCCTCAATGGGATCTAGCTTGCCCCCATTGGGATCGAAGGTTACCTTCCACTTATAGTCTGGTTCCCCCCATTTGGCGTAGAGCACCAGGTTGTGCACAGGCATAGTTTCCTTGTTTTCCCAAACCAGTTTCTGCCCGGCCGGGTCTAGCGCCCAACCCTTAAATACCATTTGGGGTGCGAGGCCCTCAGGTCTCTTAATCCGATCATTTCCCTCGTCATCTTTTTCCACCAGATCCGTCAGCTCTAGATCAATTAAGGTCTGCGGGTTATCTAGGTCTAAATCCTTTAAGGGTTTTTGGTAGAAGACGTCTGTCTGATTGGTCTCGTCGTACTCGCTGTCGTCCTTGAGGTTTGCGGGGTCATTGTTGAACCGCAACTTGTACTTATTCCGGTGGTACTGGAAGCGAATATAGCCATTTTTATCAAACGGGTCACCTTCCTCTTCCCGCGGATCCCCGAATTCATCAGCACGGTTAAAGAACGTGCGCATAAACTGCATGTCGCCCTTGGTTTTTTCGTTGCCATAGGGGTCTATTACCGTTTCGTCAGGAAGGGGAGTTGTATCTGCCCGCTCCTCGTTCATAGCAGCAAGCTCATCCTCGGTAAGCTTCTGGGAGGGTTCGGATAGGCCGTAAGGGGTAAAGCCCTGCACCTTTGGGTACGGGTGACCATAGGCTGAACTTTCGGTATCCGCTTTGGTTCGATAGAGATTGTAGTCAACGATGGTCTCTCCGGACTCAAACCCATCCATCCAAAAGTCCATGTGGTGAGGTATTGGCTGAGTTTCTTCTCCGGAACCACCCCGTTGTTCGATACCAAAGGAAAGAGTAGTGAAAGTTCTCGGTTTAGCATTCCAGTTGACGTCCAAAGTGACGCCATTTCCGGCATCAATCTCGTTAGTGTAACCACCCAGTCTCTCGTAGGCTGCCATATCGAGAAACTCTTCAGCCGAGAGCCGGTAGGGAGGAGTATCGCGGTATTGCCAATTTGGAATAACGTAGTTTGGTCCCCAGCCAAAACTTTGCTTACCCTCGGAAAACCCCTTGGTTTCCTGGGCGTCATCTGGCCACTCTGTCATCAACTGGTTAAACCGGGCCTTAAAGTGGTATGGATTACCTGGTTCCCCTAACTTTTTACCGTGTCTCCAAATTTCCGGATAGAAGGTCGACTCAGCTTGATCACCCGTCTTAGCATTCGACTTCGTAAAGTAAAGGTCATACACCTGGCGATCATAATAGATGTTATAAATGGTTTTGCCGGTGGAAGAAACCGCCTTTACTACGTCTGGGCTATTTGGATCAGCGTTTTCTTTATCGGTTAAATCTTTATTGTATTTATAAAATTTATTAAGGTAAAGGAAGGCGCCACGGTAAAATCTTTGGTTGTTCCATATTTTATCTAACCGCGCCTGATCTAGATCCGGAAACTCCACCCCTTTTACTGTCTCATTTTCAAGGTCTGGACGAGTACCGGTGGCCTGATCCTTATACACATGGGTACCCACGAAGTCGTACTTTTCTAAAAGAGAAGCCCCCTCGGGGTAGTCGGCCTTTTCCGTCCAAAATTGGATTGCATAGTCCGCCTTCTCGTTATCTTCCCAAACTGCAGTGAACTTGACGTTTTCAGCCGGAATAATCAGCTCGGCGTTTAGATCTTGAATCGCATTACCGCCACCGTCTTTAATAACTTCGCCGGCCTTAAACGTCTTCTCGCCAGATTCATCTTTTAGGTCAATCGAAGGCTTCCAACCTTGGAAGGTAGCTCCCACTTTTTCGGGAATATCTTTTTTCTCAAGAGTGGGGATGACCTGCCCGTAGTACAGAGTGCGGGAAGGAAGTTCCGCACCCCCATCGGTGTCGAAAGTGACGTCATAGTGGTTACGGTTGTAACGGTATTCCACTGAAAAATTTTTCGTGTCTTGGGGAACCTGCACCGTAATAGAATCAGCCTCTGGAATAAAACCCGCTATTTGAGCTTCATCTAAAGGCTTAACTTCTAGATCGGAACCGACGCTACCTTCCTCAGTAGTTTCAGTTATTTCTGTTTCCCCAGGTTTTGGACCATATTTGTCAAAATCATTGATGTCTTGGAAAACATGCTTAATCTTGACGCTATTTTTTACAGCCGGGTAGTCAAAGGATCGAGTTTTCTGATAGGTCTTTCCGTATTCATCATCGCCACTCTGTTCGCCAGTTTTAGCTTCTTTAACCACCGTGTCGTAGCCGATAGGGAAATTACCTTGAGGCTTATCGTAACCCAGGAAATCCGGGAGGTTAATAGTCTTATTTACCTTGTCTTTTTCGCCTTGAGTAGCACCTGCCCCTACGGTCGCCACATAGGGCTGGTAGTTGATGGCATAGTCTCCATCTCTCTCAACCCGATAATCGCTACGGAGGGTGTAGATATCTGGCTGCTCCGGATTCTTGACGAACTTTTCCGTCGTTGTGTCAGCAGGAAGCTTCACCGGTTCCAGTTCCATGGAATTTTGGTATTTGCTGGTTTCCGCAGCGTCAGCTGTCAGCAGCCGGGAAAATATCACTGCCGCCGGAAGTATCAATGCCACCGCCAGTAGTAGAGACAGGGTTTGCTTGAACGAAACTTTCATGGGGGGACTTTCCGTCTCTGATGCCATAATTTATTTTTAAAGGCAAATATTGGTATTTCTGACTATTAATTATTTTAACACCATTAAAACACTGTCTTACAACCTTTCAAGGCGGGTAAGAGTGCCAGCTCGCCCTGACACCTCAATTCGTCGGGCGATCGGCGAGGGCGGGGCGGACGTTCGCCCCAGAAGGCTCAGAGGCCCCTCCTCATCTAGAGGCCCCTCCTCATCTATGGGAGAATCCCAATGAGCGAAGGAGGGGACATGCGCAAAGGCTTGGTCGAACAGGTCGTCGACACCGTGATCGACAGGATCGTCGAGGGCGCGTACCGCGAGGGCGACGCCCTGCCCGGCGAGGTCGACCTGGCGAAGGAGCTCGACGTCTCCCGCCTCACCGTCCGCGAGGCCGTGAAGGTCCTCAAGGATCGGGGGGTCCTCGAGGTGCAGCAGGGACGCGGCACTTTCCTCGCACCGCGGACCCGGTGGACCGATCTGTCGACGGTCATCGCGCTGACGATGCGCGAGTCCTCGCCGCGCGACGCCGGACTCCGACTCGTCGAACTGCGACGGATGATCGAGGTCGGAGCCGCAGGTCTCGCCGCGCGCAACCGCGCAGAAGAGGACCTCGAGGCCCTCGAGTCCCTGCTCGAGCGCATCGACGAGGCCGCGGTGGCCGGGGACGTCGAGGCGAACGTCGATGCGGACCTCGATTTCCACAGGCGCATCCTCCTGGCGAGCGCGAATCCCTTCATGCCGGTCGTGCTCGCCCCCCTCGCCCAGGCACTTCACGAGTCCCGCTTCGTCACAGCCTCGCAGCCCGAAGTGCGCAGGCGGGCCCAAGCCCACCACCGGGCGATCCTCGACGCGATCCGTTCGAAGGACGAGGAGGCGGCGAAGGACGCGATGCGCTCGCACATGACGCAGACGCGGCTCGATCTTCTCGCGAACACGGCCGAGTAGGAACGGAATCCGCAAGTCCTCAGAGGATTACTTGCGCGCACGCCGATGCGTGGCGTATAGTGACACCAGTCCTCAGAGGTCTGAGCAATGGTGCTCGGATGAGAGGGCCCGAATCCCGAAGGAGTGTCATGCCGCTCATCAGCCGCGACGAACTCGTCGCAGGGCTCCCCCCGCAAGCCCCCGTCTCCCCCGCCGACGTCGACGCCGCCCGCGCCTCCGCCGCCCGGCGCCCCGTCCTCATCGTCCTCGACGACGACCCGACGGGCACCCAGTCCGTCGCAGATCTGCCCGTCCTCACCGCATGGGAGGAGGCTGACTTCGACTGGGCCCTCGCGACGGGCTCCCCCGCCGTCTACGTGATGACGAACTCGCGCTCCCTCGCCCCCGCCGACGCGGAGCGCGTCAATCGCGAGGTCGTCGCCTCCGCCCTCGCCTCGGCGAAACGCCTCGGCATCGAGGTCGATTTCGTCTCCCGCTCCGACTCGACGCTCCGCGGCCACTTCCCCCTCGAGCCCGACACGATCGCCGCCGCCCTCGAGGAGAACGGCGAACGCGGAGTCGACGGGGTCGTCCTCGTCCCCGCCTTCCCCGAGGCCGGGAGGATCACCCTGCGCGGGATCCACTACGCCGGATCCGCCGAAGCGGGCTACGTCCCCGCCGCCGAGTCCGAGTTCGCGAAGGACAACACCTTCGGGTACGCCCATTCGATGATCGCGGACTGGGTGGAGGAGAAGACAGGCGGCCGCACCCCGGCCGGGCGGGTCCTCCTCATCGACATCGAGACCCTGCGCACCGACCTCGATCGGACGGTCGAGATCCTGAGGAGCGCCCGGGATTCGCAGCCCATCGCGGTCGACGTCGTCGAGGCCTCGGACCTGCGAGCCCTCGCCCTCGCCCTCATCCGCGCCGAGGAGGCCGGCTCGCGCTTCGTCTACCGCGTCGGCCCGCCCTTCGTCCGCGAGCGCATCGGGCAGATCGCCCACGAGCCGCTCACCTCCGAGGAGATCGCGCAGTCGCGCTCCGGTAGGATCCCGAGCGCCGGTGGCCTCGTCGTCGTCGGCTCGCACGTCGGCGTCACCGCCCGCCAGCTCGACCGGCTCACCGCGAGGTCCAAGGCCGAGGTGCTCGTCCTCGATTCGGCGCGGATCATCACCGGCGACCGCGCGGAGGAGCACATCCGCGAGCTCGTGGAGAAGGCCACCGACGCTCTCGAGACGAACACGATCATCCTGCGCACCTCGCGCGCGATGCTCTCCGGATTCGATGCGAACACCGCCCTCGCCCAGGCGCGCTCGATCTCCGCGGCGATCGTCGCCGTCGTCCACGGCGTCGTCGAGCGGGTCACTCCCCGATTCGTCGTCGCGAAGGGCGGGATCACCTCCTCCGACGTCGCCTCGAAGGGCCTCGAGATCCGGCGCGCCCGAGTCATCGGACCGATGCTCCCCGGCATCGTCTCCCTCTGGTCCTCCGTCGACGGGATCGCCGCGGGCGTCCCCTACATCGTCTTCGCGGGCAACGTCGGCACCGACGAATCCCTCGCGGATGTCGTCGAGAAGCTCGAGAAGTAGCACCTTCATCCCCGTCCGGCCGTGGACGACGAGGTCCGTGGCCCCCACCTTCAAGGAGAGAACACCCATGTCGAAGCGAATCGCCGTCCTCGGTCTCGGAGCGATGGGACTGCCCATGGCCTCCCATCTCGCCAAGACCTTCGAGGTCACCGGATTCGACCCCTTCGAGGAGCGCCGCACCCTCGCCACCGAGCACGGCGTCGCCGTCGCCGACTCCGCCCCCGTGGCCGCCTCCGGCGCGGACTTCGTCCTCATCGCCGTGCGCAACGCCGCCCAGCTCGAGGAGGTCCTCCACGGGCCCTCCGGCGTCGTCCCGGTCCTCGAACCCGGAGCCGCGATCATCCTCACCTCCACCGTCGGCGCCGAGGCCGTCGAGGCCGAGGCCGCGCGCCTCGCTGAAACGGACATCGGCCTCGTCGACGCACCCGTCTCCGGTGGCCCCGTCCGCGCCGGGGAGGGCGACCTCCTCGTCACCTGCGGCGCGACCCCCGAGGTCTGGGAAGTCGCGAGACCCGTCCTCGACGAGATGGCCGGAACCCTCGTCCTCGTCGGCGACGCCCCGGGCAAGGGGCAGTCGATGAAGACCGTCAACCAGCTCCTGTGCGGCGTCCACATCGCCGCCGCCGGAGAGGCGCTCGCCCTCGCGGGGAAGCTCGGGCTCGATCAGAGGATGGTCCTCGACGCGCTCATGGCCGGCGCCGCCCAGTCCTTCATGCTCGGCAACCGTGGGCCCCGCGCGATCGAAGCCTGGGAGGGCGCCGATCCCGAGGTGTGCTCGCGACTCGATATCTTCGTCAAGGACATGGGCATCGTCACCTCCGCCGCGAAGCGCGCGGGCATCGCCGTTCCCGTGGCCGCCGCCGCCGAACAGCTCTACATCCTCGGCAATGCGCAGGGGCGTGGCGCCGAGGATGATTCCACGCTCATCCGAATCATCGCCCCGCATTCATGAACCGCTCACCACGACGATGTGGCGAGCACAAGGAGAACAGCATGCAATTCCACGAACTCATCCCGGATCCTACGGGACTCGATCGCGTCTTCACAGGGGGGCGCTGGCTCGAAGGCCCCTGCTGGGTCCCCGGAGCGGATAGACTCCGCTTCTCCGACGTCATCGGCGACCGCGTGTGGGACTTCGATCCCGCGAGTGGCGAAGCGACCATCCACCTCGAGCGCCCCGACCACGTCAACGGGCGGACCATCGATCTCGACGGCTCGGTCATCCAGTGCTCCCACGGAGGACGGCGTCTCGAACGCGATCGGAACGGGGAGATCAGCACCATCGTCGACCACTGGCACGACGCGAGATTCAACGCCCCGAACGACGTCGTCGTCTCCTCCGACGGCTCCATCTGGTTCACCGACCCCGCCTACGGGATCATCTACCCCGAGGAGGGCCACCCCGGTAGTCGCGAGTACTGCGATCATTGGGTCTTCCGCATCACGCCCGAGGGACGACTCACAGTCGCCATCACCGACCTCGTCGAGCCCAACGGGCTCGCGTTCTCCCCCGACGAGACGATCCTCTACGTCGCCGACTCCGCCGCGCTCAATCGCGAAGGGGCGATGGGCCGCCATCACATCCGCCGATACCTCATCGACGACTGGCGGGTGAAGGCGGGCGAGGATTTCGTCGAGGTCAACCCCGGAGTCCCCGACGGGATCAAGGTCGACGAACACGGCAACGTCTGGTCCTCCTGTCTCGACGGGGTCGTCGTCTTCGCCCCGGACGGTCGCGAGATCGGCAGAATCCCGGTTCCCGAGAAGGTCGGGAATCTCTGCTTCGGCGGCGAGAGTGGCACCGACCTCTACATCGCGGCCTCCACTTCCATCTACCGGATCCCCACATCGACCCGCGACTGCCGACGCTCTTCGAGCAGAGCATGAGACGGAAGGAGACGACCATGCCCACCACGACCTCACCCGATACCGCGACCATTCGAGGCGCCTCGCCGAGAAGCCTCTGGACCGCCCTGGCCCTCCTCCTCGTCCTCTCGATCTCAGGAGCATTCCTCTGCGTCGAAGCCGACCGGGGATTCGGGCGCGTCGACGTTCGGACCGTCGAATTCATGACCGAATCGAACGTTCCCATGACCGCGAAGATCTACCGACCGACCTGGGTGACCAAGGAGAACCCGGCACCCGGACTCCTCGCCCTTCACGGCTACCAATCGGACAAGGAGGCGACGACCACCTTCGGGACCATCGAATTGGCGCGGCGTGGTTTCGTCGTCCTCAGCATCGACCAGTTCGGCCATGGGTACTCCACCCAGCACGGCGTCGACCCGGAGATCATGTCCGGAGCGGCCTACGGCCTCACCCACCTCAAATCCCTCCCCTTCGTCGATCCGACCATGATCGGAACCTACGGTCACTCCACCGGATCGATCTACGCGGTCAAACTCGCCAAGTCCGACGAGGACGTGCGCGCAGTCGTCGCACTGTCCGGCAACGGTGGCGACCCCGATATTCACGAGGTCCGCAACTACCTGCTCGTTCAGGGGGACAACGAGGAGATCGGCCCCTACCGGGAGAAGACCTTCCCCGTTTCCTCCCTCACCACCCACCCCGCACGACTCGAAGCCTTCGGGCTGGGCGACTCCGACGTCCTCGAGTGGAACCACACGTACGGGGACTTCTCCGACGGCAGCGCGCGACGCGCCGAACTCGTCTCGGGAACCCACTTGGGCGTCATGACCTCGGGGGCGTCGAACACCGCGGTCGTCGATTGGTTCAACACGGCTCTGCGCGACGGCGCGCAGGACGAGCATTGGATCCCCTCGGATTCTCATGTCTACCAATGGAAGGAGATCGGCGGGGCAATCGCCCTCTTCTCCCTCGTCGCCTCACTCATCCCCCTCCTCGGCCTGCTCCTGCGCCTTCCGGCCTTCGCCGGGCTCCGCGCCTCCGAGGGTTCCTACGCCGGAAGCGGCCGCCGGGGTCTCGTCGTCTCCGCCGTACTCGGAATCGTCACCACGATCATCCTCTATCCCCTGTGCACGCAGAAGGGCGGAGGGAAGGACCCCGTTTCCGCAGCGATCCCCTTCCTCCCGCTTCAGATGGGCAACGGCATCGCGACGTGGCTCGTCGTCACCACCGTCCTCACGCTCGTCGTCGTGCTCGTCTGGAAGCGCCTAGGCGTGGGCAGGACGACGACATGGTCCGAGCTCGGAGTCGTCCCCAAGACCGATCGCGCGCGCGGAATCGGCACGGCCCTTCTCCTCTCCCTCGTCCTCGTCGCATGGCCGGCCGTCGTCGTCGCGATGAGCGCCTTCTTCAGGGGACCGGAGTTCCGAGTGCTGTGGCCGATGCTCAAGCCGCTCACCCCTGAACGCGCTCTGGTCCTCCTCCCCTACTTCTTCATCATCTGGTCGTTCTTCTTCGTGGTCAACGGCCTCTCCCTCAACACCGTGTCCCGAATTCCGGCGCGCGAGGGCGAACGGCTCAGCCTCCTCTGGGCGAAGCGATTCGGTTTCGCGTGGGTGAGCGCGATTCTCGGCCTGTGCCTGCTCTGGCTGTTCCACTTCGTGCCCGGCTACCTCGGGATCGGTCCGGGAATGGACGTCATCGGCCTGCCGACGTTCGGCGGACGATGGATGATGATGCTCGACGTCATCATCCCCCAGTTCACGGCGCTCGTCGCCCTCAACGTCTGGTTGCAGGTGCGAACGCGCTCGATCTGGGTCGCCAGCACCGTCGGCGCCGCCCTGTTCACATGGATGATGGTCGGCGGCCAGGTCGGCGTCTTCTGACCCCGCGTCAGGGGTCGTCGCTCACCTGATGAGTGATTGACCATACCTTCACGGTCAGCCGTGGTCGCCCCCCGTACAATCGGAGGCGACCACGGCTGATCGGTCGCTCGAACACTATCCGCGCGCGCTCCGCGCCTCGACATGCGCGATCGGCTGCCACCCATCCCGGCAGAGACCGGGAGTCCCGGGAAACAAGGCGGATCGTGACCGACACGACTCACGAGAACGCGGCCGCGCCCGAGAAGGACCAGGCCATCGAGACGACCCCCACAGCGGTGCCCGTCGAGTACTCCGCCAGAGTCGTCCGACTCGGCGACATCATCCCCGTCGCCGTCGAGCCGGAGGCCGCTCCGGACATCACCGATTCGGGCGACGAGGACCTCGAGCACAAGACCTTCACCGACTTCGGCGTCACCGAGCCGATCGTCGACGCCCTCGAGGACAAGGGGATCATCCATCCTTTCCCGATCCAGGCGTTCACCCTGCCCCGCTGTCAAGTTTTTGCGCAGAATTACACCCCTTCCTGTCTGCACACCGCATAAAACCGGGGAGGTGACAAGGCAATAAGAGGGCTGGGCGACGAAGCGCAGACACAATTTTTTCAACAGTTTGTTGACGCGAACCTATTGAGTCACTAAGATAAACGATTAAAGCGTCAAAGCCGGAGGTTCTGCATGACTGCTTCACCGTCGAAGCTAAACGAGCACGATCAGATTATCTCCACCCTTCAACAGCTGGTTGAACCAATGAAAGCAACACTTGTCGGACCCGCCGAGATCATCGTTCACGATCTCACTCGGCTCCCGAATTCAATCGTCGCGATTGGCGGCGATGTCACCGGTCGATCGATCGGCGATCCGGCGACCGACAAGCTCCTTGACGCCGTCGCCTCCGGAAATCTGCGCACCAGCATCGGATACCGGACAACGTCTCCGAGCGGTAAGGAGCTTCTCTCAACAACCGCCATCATCCGCGACTCGACCAACCAGCCCGTCGCCGCCCTGTGCATCAACCGCGACATCTCCGGCTGGGAGATCCTTCATTCCCTCACGGGCGCGCTCGCGGGCCTCTCGCTCCCAACTTCCGCCGAAGAGGAGCAGGCGACGACCGAAGTCTTCGTTAGAGACGTCGACGAACTCGCGACGCTCCTCCTCTCACGAGCCGTTGCAGAGTCGGGGGTTCCCGTCGACGAGATGAGAAAGGAACACAAGGTCGAGGTCGTCCGACTCCTCAAAGCGAGGGGCTTCTTCCTCCTGCGGGATGCAGCGGAAATGGCCGCCGAAGCCCTCCACTGCACGCGATTCTCCATTTACAACTACCTTAACGAGACCGAGGGGGAATGATGACCGCTACTGACGAGGACTTCAGCCGGCACCTGTCGCGCTGGGGCACGCATTCGGCGAAATGGGATCTGCTCGCCAAGGACCTCGGCGAGAACGCGATCGCCCTGTCCGTCGCGGACATGGAGTTCGTCTCCTGCCCCGAGGTCCGAGAGGCGATCGCCGACGCCGCCGCCCTCGGCGCCTACGGCTACACCGAGGTCTTCGACGACTTCGCCGAAGCCGCGACCGCGTGGATGACCCGCCGCCACGGATGGTCCTGCGAGGTCGAGGACGTCCACTTCTTCCCCCGAGTCGTCCAGTGCGTCGCCGCCCTCGTCGATCACGTCCTGCCGCGAGACGATCGACCGGTCCGCGTCGTCACGCTCGATCCGGCCTACTCGCCCCTCCTCGAGGTGTGCGAACGCGCGGGCACCGATCTCGTCCGCGTGCCCATGCGCGACACCGCGGCCTCCGCCTCGATCGACTGGGAGGCCCTCGAGGAGGCGCTCGCCGACGCGGACCTGTTGCTGTGGACGAACCCCCACAATCCGACGGGCAGGATCTGGAGCGTCGACGAGCAGCGCCGACTCGCCGAGCTGCTGCGCGAATGCCGCGCCCTCGTCCTCTCCGACGACATTCACTGCGACTTCGAGCGCCCCGGCGGGCAGCGCTATTCGGCCCTCGCCAGCGTCGCGAAGGACCTGTGGATGAGCGGACGGATCGTCCACTGCGCCTCTCCCGGCAAGACCTTCAACATCGCGGGCCTCGAAGCGACGGCGATCTGCGTCCACGGGCCCCTCGGCGCCGAGCTCGAGGCGGCGAAGAGGCGCATGGGTCTGCACAACCCGAATTACTTCGCCATCCCGGCGGCCATCGCCGCGTGGACGAAGGGCGACGCGTGGGTCGACGCCCTCGCGAAGGAGATCGACGCCAACCTCGAAGCCGCGAGGTCCCTCCTCGCGCGCCTCCTGCCGGAGGCGAGGGTTTCGGACCCGGACGGCACCTATCTCCTGTGGATCGACGCCTCCGCGTACATCGGCTCCGAAGCCGACCTCGTGCGCGCCGAGCGCGCCGCCTCCGTCACGGTCAGCCCGGGACCCGATTTCGGTCCCGCATACGATCGATTCTTCCGTATCAACACAGCACTCCCCCGTCAAGAACTCCTCGAGGGGATCACCCGGCTCGCCGGGGCGCTCACGAGGAACTGACGACCCATATCGAAAGGACAACGATGTCTCCTACAACCCCCACCACCCCGGCGAAGGCCGAGCGCAGGACTCCGAGCCTGCTCCTCGCCGCAGTCCCGGTCATCACGCTGATCGTCCTGTTGGGAGGTGGCTACATCTTCGCTGAACTCCCGGTCGAACCCCTCCTCATTGCCTCGGCTGTCGTCGCTGGCCTGGTCGCCTGGCGTCTCGGGTACTCATGGAACGAGATCATGGACTCGGTCGCGGAGAAGATCGCGAAGACGATGCCCGCGATCCTCATCCTTATCTCGGTCGGCCTCCTCATCGGCACGTGGATGGCGGGCGGCACGATCCCGATGCTCATCTACTACGGCCTGAAGATCATCGATCCGCAGTACCTCGCGGTCATCGCCCTCGTCGTCACCGCGATCGTCTCCCTGTGCACGGGCACCTCCTGGGGCTCCGCTGGCACGGTCGGCGTCGCCTTCATGGGCGTCGCGGTCGGCATGGACGCGAACCTCGCGATGGTCGCCGGCGCAGTCGTGTCGGGCGCCTACTTCGGAGACAAGCTCTCCCCCCTGTCGGACACGACGAACATCGCCTCGATGGCGACCGGCGTCAACCTATTCACGCACATCCGCCACCTCCTGTGGACGACCCTCCCCTCCTTCCTCACGGCGGCCGTCGTCTACCTCCTCTTCGGCCTCGGCATGTCCGGCGGCCAGGTCCCCGAGAAGGTCGGCGCTATCCTCGGCACCCTCGATTCCGCGTTCAACTGGAACCTCCTGCTCCTGCTGCCGGTGATCATCGTCCTGGGCGGTTCGATGTGGAAGAAGCCGACGATCCCCGTGATCCTCGTGTCCAGCGCTGTCGCGATGTTCAACGCCGTGGTCTTCCAGGGCATCTCCTTCAAGGACACGGTCGTCGCGGGCGTCAACGGCTTCAACGTCGAAATGGTCGGCAAGACCGGCTTCGACGCCGAGAACGTCATCGAGGACGTCACGCGCCTCCTCAACCGCGGCGGCATGAACTCGATGATGTCGGTCCTGCTCATCTGCTTCTGCGCGATCACCTTCGCCGGCGTCGTCTCGGTCTCCGGTTCGCTCGACGTCCTCATCTCGAAGCTCCTCAAGCCGGTGCGCTCGACCTTCGGCCTCATCGCGGCGACGATCGCGACGGGCCTCGCGACGATCGGCATCACCTCGAACGGCCAGGTCTCCCTCCTCATCCCGGGCGAGATGCTCCGCGGCGAGTACGTGAAGCGCGGCCTCGACCCGAAGAACCTCTCGCGCACGATCGAGGACTCGGCGACCCTGTGGGAGCCGATCCTCCCCTGGACGTCTGCTGGCGCCTACATGGCGGGCACGCTCGGCGTCGCGACGCTCTCGTACCTGCCGTGGGCGGTGTGCAACTGGATCGCCATCGGCTTCGCCCTCCTGTGGGGCGCGACCGGCATCGGCATCGCGCGCCTGAGCGAGGAAGAGAAGGCAGCTCTCCAGGAGGCCTGAGTCTCCATCACACGCCGCTCCTCGTGGACGGGAGTTGCGCAATCGAGCGGGGTCCGAAGCGTCAGTTTCGGGCCCCGCTCGTCGGCGTTTGGGCTTCTCTCGTCGAAACGACGCTGATCGCAGGGCGGTCGATCTGTTCCGCACGAACTACCTCGAGGTCATTCACAACGGCGCCACGACCGTCACCTATCCTTACACCTGGTCAGGCCCTGCGAACACAGGGGTCGCTAGCGGGCCTGGGCTGGCCGGGCCGCTAAGGGGCAGGGTCCACTCCACTTTGGGTATTAACCCCCACTTTGGCGCACAGCTGGCTTCTTAGACGTTCCTGTCGAAGTGTGTGTTCCAGCTGAAGCCATTGAAAAAGCAAAGCGCCCGCCCCTTTCGGGTCAGGCGCGTGAGTTTGTTGGAGCAGTGCCCCTTATTCGAGGAGTGCCCCAAGTCGGGCTTGAACCGACGACCGACGGATTATGAGTCCGTTGCTCTGACCGACTGAGCTATTGGGGCTCTCAAAGACTACCATCTCAAGACGCCACCTTCAGTTCACGCCCGCTCGCGTGGCTCGGCGCTTTCACTTGCATCCCTCGCCCGGGAACGAGTTTCGCGATGAAGTCCGCGTTTCTCTCATTGACGAGGCCACGCACTTCCGCTCGCACCAGTTCACTGCCGGATTCCGGCTGACCTCCTGGACGCTCCCCTACGTCAGTGTTGCCTACATTGTGTGCGCGTGAGGTTCCGCGATTTTCATGTTCAGGCACTCACACATTGTGCCTCAAGGTGCGCAGGCAACCGGGGCTTTTCGAGCTTCGGCATCAATCCTGCTCCGCCCCTGGCACCGCCTCTCGCACCACGACCAGCTGCCGAAGCAGGCTTAGGCAAAACAAAAGCGAGGCTGAACCAACGTTCAACCTCGCGATTTTGTGGAGCTAAGGGGATTCGAACCCCTGACCTTCTCATTGCGAACGAGACGCGCTACCAACTGCGCCATAGCCCCAGGTGCCCGTTTAGCATAGCACCCAACGGGCAGCGATGAAAAACGGGAAACGAAGACTCAGGAACGAGGCGCCGATCTCAAACGCTTCGACCTTCGAATGCGCGTAGAGAAGCGCACATAGTGAACAGAGGCTCACCCGGTGTTCGGGTGAGCCTGTCCAAAAAAGTCAGAGCGTCAGCACGGGTGTCAGTTACTGCGCGCGACGAGCATCCAGCACGGCGTCCAAGTCAAGCGCAACAGCCTGGTCTGCGACAACCTGTTCGGTGGTCATGGCGTTCTCGGCGACAGTTGCTGCGATCGGGCGAGCCGGCACGGCCACGCCAACCTTCGGGATTCCGCGGATGTCGGTGTCAATGTGGACCGAACGACCGCTGACGCGACCGCGCGTTGCGTATCGTGGCGCGGGGATCGGGTTGACGGTCCATGTGCGACGCTCAACGGCGGTGCCGGTCAGTGCGAGTTCTTCGGCTTCGTCTTCAGCATTGACGAGGTCCGTCTGAGTTTCACCGCTGACCGCATCGGCGGACGCATTGGGCATCTCGATCACGTTGGTGTCACCGGATTCGGCGAGCGAGGTAGAAGCGGATGCGTCCAGCTCGACTTTTTCAAGTGCTTGCGATGCAGGGGAGACCGTCGCGCGAGACGTGGAACGATCTGCGGTGATACCGGCGAAGAGGTCGTCCTTTTGCGCCTTCGGGGCGGGTGCGGATTCTTCCTTGCGGACTCCTCGAGCCGAGGCTGCGTTGCGCAGGTTTTCAAGCAATTCGAGCTCAGCTTCGTTTGCTTTGTCGGAACGAATTGCCGCCATGCGCGAGGCAACTAGGGACATGACAAGCAGAGCTGCGGGGATCAGAGTCCAGAGGAAAGACGCCGAAAGCGCGGCACAGACGATGGCGACCAGTCCGCTCAGACCAGCGCAGGTGGCGCTGACTCCAAGGCGACGGCGACCTGCAGCCGCTTCAGCGGCGAGGCGCGCAGCACGACGCGCACGAAGCTTAGCAATCTCACGCACGGCTTTATTTGCGCGGTGCTCGATACGAATCTTCGCATTCATTGCAGCTTGATCTGCCATGGCGATCGTTGCCCTTTGCGTAATTGTGCGACGAACACCGAGCAACTGCCCGGTAGATCGACCGCAGGTTTGGCGGTTGCTTTCATTATTGTTGAGGAGCTTCATGCCCGTTGAGAAACGGTCACTTTCACGGCTGAAAGTTTTCGCTTTTTGTCGGGCAGCGAGCAGGGGAATCAGCCCCAGTAGTGTCACTACCGTTGCAATGATGATGATTCCGCCAAACTCCACGGGACAACGCTATGGGTTTTCAAGTGCGTTTGAATGGTGGGGTGGGCGCGTGTTGTGTTTCCTGCTCAAAGCCACTTTCACACGTGCAACAATCGCAACATCAGCCCCACCAGCCACGCTACGCCTGCCCCTCAGCCCGCCTGAAGACTGCGCGTTCAGCCCACACGAAAACCAGGCAACACCACCGGTCGAGACCTCGTACGCGACTCCTACTGGCTGATCGCGTGACCGTAAATTTTCTTCACTAATCCACCGGCCGGCAGAGACTCCGTGTCGATCGAAAACGCTTCATGGTCCGCCCACGCGCCGTCGATGTACATGTAGCGCGGTCGCAGGCCTTCACGGTGTAGACCGAGCTTGCGAGCAACTCCCAGCGATGCGCGGTTCTCGGGTCGGATCACAACCTCGATCCTGTGGAGTCCCAGTTCGCCGATAACCAGGTCGATGATCGCCGCGCAGGTGAATGTTGCCAGCCCTCGTCCAGCCCATTTTTCCGCCAGCCAGTAGCCGAGCATCCCCGATGACATCGCCCCGTGCGTCACGTTGGTCAGCGAGAACTGTCCGGCAATCTCGCCGCCGATTTCAAGCTTCATCACCAGCGCCCGCCCCGCGCGTTGAGCCCTGTCGATGGTGCGCGTATATTCGCCAAGCGTCTGGCCTGCGTTGCCGTACGTGTTCGGTGGCAGGGTTGCGTCCCAGGGCTGTAGCCAATCGGCGTTCTCGCGTCGTACTCGGTCGATCGCCGTGTGAGCGCCGGCGTAAGCAGGGCGAATTCGTAGCAATTTCGGGTGCAGTTCCGCCTGCTCTTTCTTGGGTTTCGCACTACCTTCGTGCTCCACCGATTTCGTCATCGACGAGGCCGCTCGCCCGTGCATGAACCCTTCACCGACTGGGTCGCGGACCTCAAGGCTCAGTTCACCAAGAGTTCTGCCCCAGATCCGGATGAAGTGTCCAAACATGATCTGGTCCTCTACGTAGTCGACGACTGGTCGGGCTGAAGCTAGCGACCGGAAGACAGTAGGTAACGGCTGATCACTAGCAGGTAGCAGCGAGCGGGTCTAAGAATCACTCAAGAACCAAGCACTGCAACATGTCACCCGTACGCACGTTAGTTGTGCTTTCAGGGACAATGGCAAGCGCGTTGGATTCCGCGAGCGCACTGAGCAGGAGCGATGCGGGAGCACCCATGACCTTCGCTTGGTAACCGGTCTTGGGGTCGCCGACTAGGCGGACACGAACGAATTCGCGACGGCCTCGCGGTGAGTACCAAGAGCGGTCGACGGTAGCCTTCACGGAGGGTCGAGTCAGCTGGGTCCAGCCCTGCATATGACGAAGTGCTGGGCGAACAAAGACTTCGAAACAGACCTGGGCAGAGACCGGGTCGCCGGGAAGACAGAAGATCGGGGTTCCACCCTCACCGTTGTCGTCGCCCCCGACAGTTCCGACGCCGAGGATGTGTCCCGGCCACGCGGCAATGTTGTCGAAACGAACGGTGCCCAGCGTGGACAGGACCTCGCGGACCGTATCGCCTGAACCGTGCGAGATACCGCCGGTGGTCAGGATCAGGTCTGCGCGAACAAGCTGGTCTTCGATGGTTTCGCTCAGGACGTGGCGTTCGTCTGGGACCGCGGCAACGCGGAAGGTCTGAGCCCCCGCATCGGCGATAGCCGTTGAGAGGGCGTGACCGTTTGCGTCAAAGACAGTGCCAGGACGCGCTTTTTCGCCGGGTTCAACAATTTCGTCGCCGATGGACAGGATGACGACGCGAGGACGCGGGTGAACGTACACGCGCGAGCGACCCACACCTGCAAGCAACGCGACCTGGCGGGCACCAACGCGGGTTCCCTTTCGCAGGACAATTTCGCCTTCTTCAACGTCTTCTGCCTTTCGGCGAATATTTTCGCCGACTGCTGGCTGGGTTCGAACGTTGACTTGCGCCATGCCGTGGTCAGTGAATTCAAGGGCGATCACCGAATCGGCACCGGCCGGCATCGGGGCACCAGAGGCGATACGAATCGCGGTTCCGGGCACCAGTGCTGCGGGGTTCACGTCGCCCGCGCGGATTTCTTCGGTGACGCGCAGGGAGAGTTCGTTGTCGGGGCGAGCGCCGGCAAGGTCTTCGGAACGCACCGCGTAGCCGTCGCGGGCCGCAAGGTCAGCGACCGGAAGATCGAAGGGAGCTTCAACGTCCTCGGCAAGAACGCAGGACACTGCGTCCGCGAGTTGCACGTCCAGTGGTGGCTGCTGGGCTACGGCTGAAAGACAGTCTTGGTAGAACTCTGCAACGCTTCGCATCAGGCCTCATTCGGTTGGGTGTTCAGATATTCACGCAGTGCCGGCCCCATGTCTGGGTCGGTGAGCGCAAAGGCGATGGTGGCTCTAAGGTAGCCGAGTTTGTCGCCGGTGTCGTATCGGGGTTCGTCGATGATGACACCGTACAGTCCGCCACCGTTTTCGCGCGGCTTGGCGATGAGCCGGGCACATGCGTCGGTCAGCTGGTATTCGCCACCGGCTCCTGGAGTGATGTTTGTGAGCGCGTCGACAACGATGGGGTCACAAATGTAGCGTCCGTCGATCGCTGGGCGCCCGACGTTCGGTAGCATTTCTTTTGGAACAGACTGTGTGATCGGCAAGAAACGGGTACCGCGTCCCGCGACGGGAACAACCGCGTGGGTGACAGTCTCATGCTGCTCGATCATGCTCTCCACCCTAGTTCGAGCAGGAGCAAAACCGAGTGATACACGAGGACAAAGCCCTCATTCGCGCGAGAATCCGCACACAACGGAGTCAGCGTCGGGTCTGCACTTCCGCCGATCAGCGCGCGCGCGAACGCGCTCAGCTGGCTGCGTTGTGGCCCGAGGTGCTGGCAGATTTCGGGTTTTCTTCCGCCTCTGTATCCTCTGCGCCAGTTGACGAGACCGCGCTTACCTCTGTGTCCTCTCCCCCTGCTCAGGGCGCGAGTTTTCTTCCCGCTCTCTTCATTTCAAGCCCCAGCGAACCTGACACTGCCGGGCTACTTCAAGCGTGTGAGTGGTGTTTGATTCCCGGCCTCGTCGACCCAGATGGGAAGGCAGCCATTGGCGTGGCCTGGACGTACGTGGATTCGCGCCCGCAGACGGCAGAGCCAATGGAGGCGAAGCTGGAATCTATTGTGTCTACTGGCCCGCGGTTTACTCCTACGTGTATAGAGAGCGCCGACGAATTGGCGAAAGCCGACCTGATCGTTGTACCCGCACTGGCTGTGGATGCGCGAGGAGTCCGTCTTGGGCAGGGTGGCGGATGGTACGATCGGGCGCTCGAGCACGCTCGGCCTGGTGTTCCGATTATCGCCGTAGTCTTCGACAATGAGTTTTTCTCCGATCCTCGCGATTATCTGCCCGTTGAGCCTCACGATCAGCGGGTGAACGGGGTGCTGACTCCCAGCGGTTACACGCGACTTATCCACAATTCGCGCTAAGTGCCACTTATCCACAGTTTCCGTTT
The DNA here is from genome assembly GCF_000296505.1 of Schaalia turicensis ACS-279-V-Col4. GTDB lineage: Bacteria > Actinomycetota > Actinomycetes > Actinomycetales > Actinomycetaceae > Pauljensenia > Pauljensenia turicensis_A. The sequence goes on along the minus strand of NZ_JH815208.1, from coordinate 755,956 downwards.
CGCTCAGGTGCGAGGCTGCGACTGCGTGCTTTTACTTGAGGCATGACCAGACGCATTTCGTTCACGGCGATCCGCAGGCTTGGACTCGCCATCATCTTCGTGTTCACCATCGGAGCAATCGCTTTGACCTTGCTCCCTCATCCTGGCGGACATCAAGTGCTGATCCTCGCCGCCGACATTGAACGCGGGGACGCCATCGACTCTTCGACGGTCACGTCAATCGAGGTCCCAGAACTGCTCGTCCCCGCCGACGCCATTACCTCGACCGACGTATTACCCGCTACTTGGACAGGAGAGCCAGCCACGAAAGGCACGATCCTCTCGGAAAGCGTCATGGCAGGATCAGCGTTAGGACGAAGTTTAAAACCCGGACAAAACCTGATTTCTGTCATATTAGATAGAACACAAGTCCCCCCACTTGAGGCCGGAGATTCCGTGGTTTTATGGGGTTTTCCTGACAACTGTGACGTAAACACCTGTTCAGCATCTTTATTGACTAATCAAGCACTTATATCCTCAGTGTCAGTAACCGACGCATCCCAATGGGGATCGTCTGCTACTGCTCGTCTCGACATCATCGTTGACGAAGCAGTAACCGACACCGTTCTCGGCCACGCCGGGACGCATACGCTTGGCCTCGCTTTGGCTACACCACATGGCTAGCGGGACACTTCAATCAGGAGATCACAATGATCCAGGGATTCAAGGAATTCATCTCCAAGGGCAACGCTCTTGACCTCGCAGTCGCCGTCATCATCGGCGCAGCCTTCACCCCCATCGTCACCGCTATCACCGACGTCATCATGGACATCATCGGCGCCGTCATCGGTCAGCCGAACTTCGACTCCGTCCTCCAGTTCACGATCAACGGCTCTGACCCGATTCGGCCGGGCACCATCATCACCGCTGTTGTGAACTTCCTCCTCGTCGCAATTGCTGTTTACTTCGCGATCGTTGCTCCGATGAACAAGATCAAGGCCGCAACCGCTAAGAAGGAAGAAGCTGTAGAAGAAGCACCGGCAGCTCCCTCCACCGAAGAACAGCTCCTCACCGAGATCCGCGACCTGTTGGCGAACAAGAACTGAGACTCAGTTCCTTACACGCGTTCAAGTGGCTCCATCCCTACAGGGACGGAGCCACTTTTGCTATGCACGGATATAAGCTCCCTACTCCGCCCTTGTTTAAAGGACAGGCGATGAAGTGACGGGAGAGGCCTTTTCAATAGGAGAAAACGAAGAGCACCTAAGCGCGCGCTTGGGCGTGAGGCGGAACGTTGTCCAGCAGACGACGATCATTCGCCCCATCCCCACGATCCGGTGAATCCGCGAACGAACCTGCCCTGCGATCGTCGGGGTGAACGCGATCCTCCCACGATGGCGCGACCCCGTGAGCAATCAACTTACGATCCACGTCAGACACGAAAGTCGCCACGCGACGACGCTTCTTCGTACGCTCAACAGGCACACTCTGATCGACAGTCGCTCTCTGATCAGCAGAAACTCGCCGATCAGAGGGAGTGAACGCGGGCGAATCAGTCGAGACGCTCAGGTTTTCAGACACCATGAATCACTGTTCGTCAGGGGCAGCCGGACGAGTCCTGCGCACGACATTGCCCAGCACCGCATCAGACTGGAAACCACGACGAGTAATCCCCAAAGCGTCACGCAACTCGTCAATCAACTCATTGAACGAGCGATCGACGCCGTCAGAACGGATCCACATCGCCATCTCATCAAGCTGATCATCAGAGTAGGCCGCCAGTGGCAGGCCAGGGGCGATCGCCGGACGCGGACCACGCGCCGTCTCAGGCTGATTCGCAACGATGATCTCAAGCATGCCCGTAATCACCTCGTCAGCGCGCTCGCGGGCATCCATCTGATGATCCGACTTCGCAGGCTCCGTGACTACGTCATCCGTCTGTGCCCCAACGTCACCGGATTCAGCCGGTTCTTCCAGGACGATCTGTGCCTCAGGGCCAAGAACCACCTGCTCGCTGGGAGCCAAAACCGGAGCGGGGGCCACAGCAGGACCCGCATCGCTAGATGCAACTTCAGGAGCGTTCAAGCCAACCAACGTATCCGGGCCGGAGGTATCCACGTCTACAACCATCGGGACCTCGACAACCTGTTGGTCAGGCACACCGTTGATTTCATCCACCGCATCCAAAACAAGCTGAACAATCGTGTTTGCTTCCTTTGCCGGGTCAATGAAAACGGCCATCGACAACGCCGTATGGACCTTCCAGCCCTGGGCTTCAAGCATCGCCGGCCACATACGGTCACGGACACGCAAGGACGGCTCCGCCACATACGCTTCATCATCAGTCAAAACCGCGACAAGCAGTCGACCGGGAACCTCCGGGTGGCCAATCGCAAGCGGAATACGCATTCCACCCGGGATACCCACGTTCGGGACTACCTCAAGCCCCATCGAATACAGGCGTTCTGCCAAGTCAATCAGCAGACGATCCGGTTCAGCTTCCAGAACCGGCCACCCTCCATTCCCCACACCGGACTGACCTTCGCCAATCTCAATCAGGTTGTAGAGCATCTGGGCGCCTTCAGCGGAAAGACGCGACGGATCGATATCGCCGGAGTGAATCGAAGAAATCAACGTCAGATCACCACGCACCGCACGCAAAACATCCGACATTGCCGACAGCCCGTTCTGGCTGGAGAAGACACCGAAATCATGGATCACACGCCCGTGCGGGGTCTTTGCAAAACCAACGGAAATGATGATCCGATCGCGACTAAAACCACGAGCGCCGCCAGGATCCACGACAGCGAACGGCTGAGCGGTTGCTTCGTCGAAGAAGGATGCCAGTCCGGGTTCCGAGGCTCGGACTTTCTCGATCGCGCGCTGAATGCGATTCGCGTGCGTAGTTGACAGGGCGATCACACCCAGCGAACGTTCCGGCTGAGACACGGCGTGCTCGATGACCTGTTCAACGACAGCATCGACTTCCGCGGTGGTTGATTCCACTGCGTGAGAACCCGGAGCGGGCATACCGGAGCTTTCGCACCAGAACGCCGTAATCGGAGCGGCTGCAGCCGTCCACGGGACCGGGACACCCGTATGGTCGATGCCATGGCGAGCAAGAAGCAATGCAACCTGGTCATTCAAACGCGTCGGTGCAACGTCCATTCGCGTCGTTGGTAGAACACTGGCCAGCACACGCGCCGCCCCACCTTCGTGAGCGCCAGACAAGTCTGCCAGTACAACAACTTGGCGAGCACGAGCAATAATCGGGATCAGTTCAACCAGTGGCAGATCATCAATATCGTCCAGGATCAGCAGGTCAACATGATGTCCGGCCTTGACGATCGCGGGAACCAACGTAGGAACCGTGAACACCACTGGCACCAGGTAACGGACCAGGGGAAGAGCGTTGTAGAAATCAAGCGCGCCAACGGGCGTGCCCGAAGCCAATAGAGCTTCCAGTTGTTCTTGCTGGTCCGGGCGTGTCGCCATCGCCTGTAAACGCAACCTGCGAAGCTGACCCAAAACCTGCGGAGCCAACGTATTCACCTGGGCAAGATCCAGGGCACGACCAGACTCAAGCGTGGCCTCAAGATGAGCGGGGTCGAAACCACCCAGTTGCGGATCGCTTGCCAGCATCAGGCCAAGAATTGATGCCCACCACGCCAGATCCAGTTCTGAATCCACCATCTCGTCATCAACGTGACGATCACGCAAGTCTTCAGCCAGCGACGCCAAACCTGCACCCTTGAGCTTCTTCAGCACTGTGACGCGACGTGGCAGTTCACGTGCACCTTCGGGATCAGTATCCAAGGACTCGAACAACGCCGCCAGATCAACGATCGTCATCTCTTCGAAGTTCTTATGACCCGTCGAGAACATCGGGCGCAGAGCCTTCAGATCATCCTGAATGCTTGTCGTCAATTCGATCGCTTCATTCATACGGTTCGGCAAAGTCGGCCAACCGTCGCCACCGGTATGGTCGCGCCACACATCGCGACGTTCCTGCACCTTGAGGAGTTCAGCGTGCAGGTCCGAAACATGCGTTCCAGGACGAACAAAGTCCTGGGCTCGTTTCAACAGACGCGTCCGTTCTGAACGCTTCATCGTGATGCCGTGGGCGGCACGCCACTGCTTCGACGCAGTCGCAATCACCATGTCAGCAGCCGAGTTCTCAAAGATCTGCGGAGTGAAAATATCAAGAACGTCGCGAACACCCTCAAACATATGCAGTTGAGCGAGCCACTGAGACAGAGTTGTCGCAGTTCGAATATCCGCTTCACCCGCAATCGTGCTGATACGAACACGAAGTTCAGGCAAGCTTTCCGTTGCCAAACGATGAACGCGCAACAAAACGTCAGGAACCTGCTCGTCCGACGAAATAACAACGCCCTTCCATGCGGTATGCGCCGTTGCGCGTGCAAAAAGACCCAAGTTCGAGGCCTCGTGCAGAAGCTCCCTAGCCTTCGCACCCTGATCCTGAGCAATATCTAACAGAACATCCTCGCGGAAACGAACGCGGGTAGAAGGGCTCGGATGCGCGCTTGTCAGGTCTGTCAGCACCTGAAGAGCCTCGTACGCACTTGCCCCAAATGCGCGGAACGGACGATGCAAGTACGTCGTGTACGACGACAAACGCGAACGCACATCGCGCAGCTTGGTACGTATCTCGTCCACTTCACCCATATCCGCAACCGGGGACGTATCGGTCATCACCTGATGGATGCGCGCACGGATTTCAGACCCGTCCGCGGTAGTGCCATCCAGACGGACCCCCGCTTCACTCAACCCCAAGGAACGCAGACGCTCTTCAGCCATCGTCGTACGCGACGGCGAACCCCCCAAGTGGATCACGCGCCTACCATAGGCCGCACTATCAGCAAGAATCGCGCCCACCAGCGCAGTGTCATCCGAACCGTGAGGCACATCCACAACGAAAGAACGACCCGAAGCAACAGCTTCAACAACATCCTGCTGCTGAGGCGTCAAATCGCCTGCGCCACGTTCTTTCCACGGATCGCGATCGGTTGGAACAGAATCCGGCAGTACGCGATGAGTGTTCTGGCGAGCTTCCTGATCGCCAGCCAGAGCACGCACAATATCCGAGCTCAAAATATGCTCAGCATTGTCATACTCGCGGTGCAGCTGAGAAGCCGGATGCTCGAACAGGCCGATAATGAGTTCGTCACGAAGCTCAAACTGGTCAAGATGACGACCCAACTCGCGGACCTTCGCCAGCGCCTTGGATGAAGAGAACCCGTGGATAGATGTCGCTTCATCAATCAACGCCTCAGCATCGACTGCGACTCCGCTCTTCAACAGAGCTGACGTGATCGTGTTGTCCAGCTTGTAGCCAGAAGCCAGACGAATCGTCACGTCATCAGGTTGGTCTTCAAGAAGAACAGGGCGAAGCAGGACAGCAGAGCTGGCCCATTCGCCAGCATTCATCCATCGGGCGTAGCCGATAGACATGTGAACAGTTCCCACACCGTGGCGTGCAGTGAGCTCACTTGAACGCGCCATGATTGCGCGCGCATGATCCAAGCCTCGTTTCAAGGCGGAAGGCTCACGGATGAGAAGGGACAGACGCGTCGGCTGGTCAGCGTAGAGCTTTGCAAGCCCACCTGGGTGCGGAGCGCCGATAGTCAGACGAGGAGCATCCGCACCATCAATGCGAGTCCGGCGAAGCAGGTCATCTTGCCACACAGTCAGTTGATCGCGAAGACGCTGGTGCGTGTTCGGCTGGGCTGACTCCTCTGTCGGCGCAACAGGAGTCTGTTGCTGCGACGAGGGCGTTCGTGAATGACGTGAGAAAAAACTAGAGGCCACGATTCCACGGTAGTGGAGTGGCCTCGGTTTTCAACGGAGGCGTTGCCGTGTAGGGGCAGATTCCCCTACGCGGCAACGCGTCTCACAATTGATGTCAGTAGTGAGTGACGACGGCAGTACCGGAATCAGCCCAGCTGAAGACGTAGTGTGCTTCAGCGACGGGCAGGTTCACACAACCGTGCGAACCACCAACGGAGCCTAGTCCAAACTGGCGAACCCACGGAGCACCGTGGATCGCGTAGGAACCGGTGAAGTAGGAAACCCACGGCACATCCTTCGCGCAGTAGGGCCACTCGGGGGTACAACCCATGTCCTGCTTCTCGTACTTCAGGTAGATGTGGTAGGTACCGGTGACGGTCTCATGACCGGGGGCGCCGTGGTTGACCGCAATGGGGTCGTGGACAACGGTCTGGCCTTCGTAGGCGGTCAGGCGGTTCGTGGTCAGGTTAATATCGATCCACTTTTCACCCTCATGCATGGCATATGGGTAGGCTTCGTAGCCCGCCATAACGGGGCGCGTTTCAGTGGGTGGCGGAACCTTGTCATAGTCGAAGCTACCCGAGTAGTCGGTCCCAGCATTCAGGGCAGCAACCACATCGGCGCCCACCTGAGCGGAGTTGTTGACGGCTTCGCCTTCCTTGCCGGGCATCGATTCGGCCAGGACATTACCGGCGCCATCAACGTTGTTGATTGCCGGGGTTGGGGCAACGTTCGTTGCTTCAGCAGTCTTATCAACCCATGCCTGGACAGCTTCAGGATCGATGGAAGGGGTTCCTTCTACGTCATCAACGCCGGGCAGAGCAACCCACGCTGCGCGGTCGACGGTTTCGGCAGTGTAGTCCTTAATACCGTCACTGATCGTCACCGAGTGAGCAACAAGAGCGGTGGCTGCGTCGGCAACCTTTTGAGCTTGCTTGTCAGACACAATCGGGTCCTGCGTGGACGGCGAAACGGAGATTGCCTGTGAGGACAGAGTCTGCAACGCCGTGGCCACAGCATCATTCAGCGGCTGGGCATCAATCGCGATACCAGGTACCCCGGGGGTCACAACGAACGCACCCTGCTCATCGACTGAAACGGTCGCCGACTTGGGGGCCTCGCCGACGGACTTCACCAGGGAAGCCATGTAGGCGTTGAAGGTTTTCTTATCAGTAGAGGAAACAAGGGGGTAGTCGCTACGCTTGAACAGGCCAACGAAGCGTTCCCAGACGGAATCCGAAGAAGCCAGAACTTGATCCGCTGACGCTTGCGCATCAACGGTGACGCCCAGATCTGCAAGCGATGCCTTTGACGGGGTACCGTCAACATCTATGTCAATTGAAACCTGGGAGGCCTGATCGTTGATCCATGCGACAAGCTCGTCACGATTCATCGCGTTGACATTGTGTCCGCCAACGGATGCGGTCGGAAGAGCTTTATCAGAGTAGTAGCTGGCGTACGCCGTGCCGGCACCACCGACAACAACTAATACTCCAATGATCGCTGCAATCAGCCATTTCATTCGGGTCATGCGTCACTGCCTTTCATTCCGCTCACAATCGTAATGGGCTGATGCTTGCTGAGGAAAGTCGTTGAGTTGTCAAACACTGTTAATGTCGCCTCAGTCGACATTTCTTTTTTCACAATCATTCCACTCGGGTTAACCTGCCTGTCACCGCTAAGGTTGCGCCAATCGCTTCTGGCACACACTTTAAGTTCGTCACCCTCGAGGATCCGCTACAGTCCGACTACACCGAAGGCACGGTTGACTCGGTGACGCTGAATGACTCCACAGTTGATTCCAAGTAGTACACGCGACTGGAGGTCAGAAAGTCTCCGTCGACTTCAACCAAGCGCAGATCGCCACCGGCGAATAAGAGCACCGATGCACTCACCAACAATGGCGGGCACGAAGTACATCAGCGTGAACACCGCAAGGTCGCCCCAATCTCTGGGCGAGGTCAGGCCAAACGCCTCGGGAACTGAGACAACGAACGCAATAGTCGTCACAACGGCAAGGAGCACCGGGCGCCAGAATCGAAAACCCCAGCGATACGCGGACACCATCGCGCACACGTAGGCAACAAGCGGCAGGACAATAAACATTCCCGACAGCCCTTTTTCATCGTCAATCATCGTGCGCATGGCATCAACGTGGCACAGCAGGAATTGATATCCCACCTGCACGACGAATACGACGAGCAACAAAATCCATTCGGCGCGACGCATCACTGCACCTGCCAGATCAGGAAGCCCCGCAACGCGATACCCGCATAGAAGAGCACGGGAACTCCCACGCCACTGACAATCAGCGCCACGACTGCTTTCGGAGTGAAAGGTGCGGGCGCGTGCCGGTCAAAGCGAGTCGGTATCTGCTGTTCGGGCGACGGGGCGGTCGACCCGAGGGGCTCGAGCTCTTCCATAGTCCAAGCGTACAGTCAGCACCTCGTTCACGGAAGAGGTGCCTCTGTATCGCTTGAAACGTCCGAAGTGAACACGTCAGACCTCACCCCACCCCTAACCCGCACCTCGTCGCGCGTCACCACCTACACCCGACGCGACACAACCACACATTTCAGGGCAAAAGTGTCGCGTCAGGTGCAGTCCGTGCCAGAAAACTCACCCAACCACAGCACCACCTACACCCGACGCGACACAACCACGCGTTCCAAGCCCAAACCGTCGCACCAGGTGCAGTCCGTGCCAGAAAACCCACCCAACCACAACACCCCAACCACACCAATCAGAAACGCCACGGAATCCCAGAAGGAACCCCCACCCCAGAAGAAGGACTCTGGCCACGCAAAGGCTGGCCGGACGCGCCCACTAGACCCACGACACGCCGTCTAAAGCACCACGTTTGCGCCTATAGCCCGCATTAGTCATACGGGAAATCCTCCAAGATTTCGTCCGCATACCCTTTTGTCCTATAGCCCCGGACTTGTTCGGCAACGAGCACGGCTCCGCGAGACCATCGAGACCGCAACCCGCACCTACGCGCGCACGCCTACGAGTTCTAATCGAGGGCAAAGAGAGTAGATAGGAACGTAGATCGGGGTTCTGAGCGGCTTTTTGGCTCAGAACCCCGATCACTTTTCGTTGATATTCCAACGTTTCTTGTGCCCCCGAGACGATTCGAACGTCCGACACCCGCTTTAGGAGAGCGGTGCTCTATCCCCTGAGCTACGAGGGCTTAGCCAGCCATATCCTGCGCGCGAACGCGCCGGCAGTCTGAGCGCCTCCAACTCTACCAGCCTCGCCGACTTTCGCTCCACGCGCGAGCGCACAGCACCGGGCGCCAGTTGTACGTATGGCCTCGTCAATCATCCGCTAGCGCGCAGTGCACACGCCCGCCCCTCATCCACGAGGCCGCGTACACCGCCACACCACTCCCCCATCGCCGGCGCAGAACACCACCGCACAAAACCCCGCCGAAACACACTGGTGGGGTAAGGCCGAAGCCTCACCCCACCAGAAAACGAGTACTACGAATCAGAGGGCAGCCAAGCACTCGATAATCGCGCTAGCAACCTTCGGAGACGCGACGCTCATGGCGCGCAGAACATCCTCGTGTTCAGTTGGTGTGTCGTCAAAACTGAGGTCGGAGACGACGGACAGACCGCCAACCTCGACGCCCAGCTGGTGGAGCGAGATCGCTTCAAGGATCGTGCTCATACCAACGGTGTCCACACCATTGTTCGCGAGCATCCGCGATTCAGCTGCCGTCTGGAACTCCGGGCCGCGCAGCAGGCCGTACGTGCCCACGCGGTCGCTAATCGGAGCCAGGATACGCGTAATGCGTGGCGACCAGACCTGCCAGATGTCGGTAAACACCGGGCCCTCGAACGGGGAAACACCAGAGAAATTGAAGTGATCTTCAATCGTCATCACGTCGCCCACTGTCCAGTTACGCAGGCATCCGCCAGCATTCGTCAGAATCGCGACCGTGATGCCGGTCATCGCGCAGACGCGGACCAGCTGGCAGACCTGTGTCGGCGTATAGCCCTCGTACAGGTGGACGCGACCGGTAGCAACCAAAAGGTGCTTCTCACGACCACCGTGCACATTCACGCGCACGCTCAGCAATTCAGCGCCGTGACCTTCAACCGCCGGAACCGGAACGCCGGGAAGGTCTGCCAAGGGCAGGCGAGCCTCGATTTTCCCGATTTCGTCCAGCGCATCACGCAGACCAGAGCCAAGAACGACAAGCGCGTCGTGGCGTTCAACGCCGGTGCGCGTTGCGATCAGCTGAGCACCCTCGCGCACCTCGTCCACTGCCAGCGGGTCACGCTGGAAGCAGTAGTCCAACGCTTCACTACGCACAGCATCCACAACGGCAACCGATAAATCAGGCACTGCGGTTTTCCTGAGCAGCGATCTTCTTCATGGAAGCCAGCAGGTAAACAACGTAGCCGATGATCAGAGCAAGGATGACACCGATGTTGCCGTATGCCCACGGGCCTTCCTTACCACCGAGCATCCACAGCAGGTAGCCCTGCCAGTTGTTCCATGCGGCAGCCTCAGCGAACGAGTTGATCACGAAGCCCCAGCCGATCACGCAAGAGACGGCCATGATAACGATGGACACCCAGTTGATCGAACCGTAGATGCCGGAAGCATCGAACAGGGCCTTCTCGTCGTAGTCAGCCTTACGCAGAGTAATGTCAGCCATCATGATGCCTGCCCATGCGGCGAGCGGAACACCCAGGGTGATCAGGAAGGACTGGAACGGGCCGATAAAGTCCGGGGAGAAGAACACGACGAAGATCGTGCCGGCGGTCAGGATGATACCGTCGATCAGCGAAGCCAGCGGACGAGGCACCGCGATACCCAGCGTCAGCAGGGTCAGACCGGAGGAGTAAATACCGTTGATCGCACCTGACAGCAGGGACAGGATTGCGGTCAGCAGGAACGGAATGAGGAACCAGGTCGGCAACAGGGTGGCCAGTGCACCAACCGGATCGCCACCGATGGCGTCGGACAGGTCAGCGTCAGAACCGGCAAGCATGAGGCCGAAGGTGATCAGGACGACCGGGCCGAGCGAGCCACCGAAGGTGTTCCAAAAAACGATGGACTTACCATCGGCGTCGCGACTCTGGTAGCGCGCCCAGTCAGCAGCAATGTTGACCCAGCCAAGACCCATGCCGGTCATGACCATGGTGGCGGCACCGATCGTTGCAGCCAGTGAACCGGATTCGATTGCGCCGAGTGCGGACCAGTCGATGTGCGGGACGACCAGGATGATGTAGATGATCGTAGTGATACCGGTCAGCCAGGTGAGGACTGCCTGCATCTTCATGATGATGTGGTAGCCGGCAACTGCGCCGAGAACGATGAGCGCTGCGACGACAACGGCGGCAACGATCTTGACGGCGTTGCCGTCTTCGCTCGACCAGCCGAGGCGGACGAACACGGTGGAGGTCGCTAGGACGGCGGTGATGGCGAGGGAGGTTTCCCAGCCGATAGAGGTCAGCCACGAGAAGATACCGGGGATCTTCGCGCCGTTCACGCCGAAGGCGGAGCGGGACATGACCATGGTCGGTACGGAGCCACGCTTACCGCCAAGGGCGATGACGCCACAGATGATGAAGGAGACAACGACACCAATGATGGTGACGATGACTGCCTGCGCAAAGGAAATTCCGAAGCCGAGAACCCAGGCGCCGTAGCTCATGCCGAACACGGAGATGTTCGACGCGAACCAGGGCAGGAACAGGTTATGGGGCTTAGCGGTACGTTCTTCGTCGCTGATGATTTCAATGCCGGCAGTTTCGATGCCGGACTGGGAAACGGAGCGGGTTGCGTCCGCTGCCATTTCTGGCGTGCTCATAGACGTTCCTTGTCTGTGTAGATCAGGGCGAACCGCAGGATCGGTAGTTCGCACCGAATTAGACTAGACCATTCTTGACTATGAGTGACGTTCCCTCGGCCACACGCCAGAAAACCTTGTGGCAACACAATGGTGTCTGGGCGGGGACCCGCCCAGACACCATCCATCAAGACAACGCGCTCTTCGCGCGAGCCATCGGCTGAGTCAAGCGTCAGCGACGCTCCCACGTCGGAGCCTTCGCTGATTCAGCCTTGCCCAGGTGATCAGACGGAACAATCATCACGGGGCATGTTGAGTGACTGAGTACCGTCTGCGCGGTCGAGCCGAGCAAGACGCCTGCCAAACCACCGCGGCCTCGTGTACCGACAACGACCAGATCAACTGCTGTCGAGAACTCAATCAACAGCGAAGCGGGCGACCCGTCCAGCGCATGGCGCGCAACCTCCATGTCGCGACCGTCAAGTGCCTGGTCAATGGCGGCACCCATTGCGGTGCGGACATCTTTCAACAGGTTGGAGTGATCCAAACCGGTCGGCGCCCACGTCATCATGGACGTGCCCGAAGCAATCGGAACAGCCGAAACAGCGGTCAGTCGAGCACCCCATGTGGATGCTTCATCAATCGCGCGACGCAAAGCCGACGAGGGAACCTCGGTACCATCCACACCGACAACGACACGTTCGATCGGCATGAAGCACTTGCCGGACGTATGGCGAGGAACGATGACAACCGGACACTTCGCGTGTGCCGGCAACGCGGACGAGACCGTGCCGAGAAGACGATCAGCAAAGGAACCGCCTCCACGCGAACCGACAACAACTAAATCAACTTCGCGTGACATTTCAACCAGAACGCCCGCCGGGTCACCCGGCTCAATAGATGAAGTGACCTTTCCTAGGCCACGCTCTTTCGCCGCTGCGACCGCTTCTTCAACGACCTGCTGGGCGCCACGCTTCAGAGCTTCATCGTCAAGAACCGCGTAGCCACCATCCAACGCCGCCGCTGAATAGGATGCCAATGCGTAGGTACAGAGAACGTGGACACGCCCGCCCGTGCGTAGTGCGCGGTCAGTGGCCCATTTGACGGCCGCGATGGACTCCGTTGAACCATCAACGCCGACCAAGATGACTTCGGTGGATGCCATAATGCCCCCTCGTGACTTACATCACCTACCATTGTGCACCACATCGCGATTTTCCGAAACCGAAAATAGAACTTTTACCTGTTCAAGAGGGTTTTAGACAAAAAACTAGAGCAAAAGAACCGAAGTTCTTTCGCTCTAGTTGAAGTATGCGCTCTTAACGAACGTTGAGCTCAGTAACGAACGAACATGCCACCTGCACGAACGGGCGAAACCTTAGAGAGAGAACCCGGGACGGTGGCTTCCACCATCTGGCCGTTACCAATGTAGATGGCAACGTGACCCGAATAAGCAACCAGGTCGCCAGGCTGAGCTTCGCCGGCCGAAACCTGGATACCACCGGCAGCCTGCGCGCCGGAGGAGTGCGGAAGGCTGATTCCCGCAGCGGCATATGCCAGCATGGTCAGACCCGAGCAGTCAACACCACCGTAGGAAGCGCCACCGTAGACGTAGGGAATACCGGTCAGAGCAAGAGCAGCGGCTACAATAGAAGATCCGGCAGCGTTGTACGCAGCAGCGGTTGCAGCGGTTGAAAGGCTGAGGTCTTCACGAGCCTCGGAACGATCCGCGGCGACAGTTTCTTCAGCGACCGGAGTAGCGGCAGCAGGGGCTTCTGCGGTCGCGGTCGGAGCTTCTGCTTTCCATTCAATATCCGCAACAGAAACGGTGACACCAGTTGTTTGAGGAGCAGTGGTCGTGGTGGGAGTAGCTTCTTGATCACCACTAGGAGCAGAAACGGTGACAGCGTTTGCGGCGCCACCAACAACTGCAGTCAGAGCAAGACCGGTCACGGATGCAATTGCCACCGGACGGATCGGGCTGAGCGACGTGATCGTGTCGGTCAGTTCCACGATCGGCACCATTGGGCGACGCGCCTTGCGGTGACGTGGCGCAGGTTTGAGGTTCGTCAAGAGTGTTCTCCTTTTGCACCTTCGAGGTCAGCTGTCGGATTCGAGCAGGAGAGCCCGGCTTGGTTTCCCAAGCTTCACCCCAAGGCCACAAGGGCCGAATTGGTTCCCCCGAGTTGGATCAAATGAACCGGACCCTTCACGATCCAACTTCGGTAAATGAAGGACGGCTGGCCTATCGACCGTTATGAACTCTATACCTTTGACCCCCAAATGTCACGCAAAGGTAACGAAGTGGAGTCAAATCACATTTCGACTACTAGATGTGGCGCCAGCGCCAGAGGAATTCGGAAGCTGGAATCACTGTCAGAGGCATCCTGATCGGCGCGCGCAATCCGCACATAATCGCCTTCTCCGCGCAGGATAATGCTGACTCCAGGACCAATCTTTGCCGCAGCAAAATCAGCGATGATGTCATGTTCAGCCTGGATAGGTTCACCGATACGAACGAGTCTCACAATTTGGTCGTCGTGGGCACGCGCCACAAGTTCCGCAGACTGCCCACTGACCTCGACGCCCATTCCAGGAATCGGGTTACCGTAAGGATCCGTTGTCGGATCCTTCAAGAGCTCAAGCAGACGACCTTCAACCTTGTCGGACATGACGTGTTCCCAACGGCATGCTTCATCGTGGGCACACGCCCAATCCAAACCGATGACATCGACCAGGAGTCGTTCAGCCAAGCGATGCTTACGAACGACCTCTACAGCCCGCTTACGGCCTTCTTCAGTCAGCTCCAATCGACGATCACCCAGAACGTGCAGAAGCCCGTCGCGTTCCATGCGAGCAACGGTCTGCGAAACAGTCGGACCTGAGTGATCAAGTCGTTCAACGATGCGTGCACGCAGGGGCGTCACCCCATCCTCTTCCATTTCAAAAATGGTCTTGAGGTACATCTCGGTGGTGTCGATGAGGTCTCCCACGGCGGTTCCTTTCCTACGATGAACCCCTGCACGAATCGTGCATCGTTCAAAGGTTTTCAGGTACTTAAGAGAATATGAGTTATCGAGTATTTTTACCTGACGATTGTCATTTCCGTTGATATTGCGCCAAACGGTGGACAGGCATACGCGGTGAGCACCCACGGTATTTAGCACCATGTGTGTCATGGAATATGTTCCGCGAGCGCATCTAATGCGACTAAGTTTGAGCCTATGGAGACATTCCCCCCGATTCCTGTTTCTATCCTTCCTGCTGACGGCCGCTTTGGTTCCGGCCCGTCGCGTGTGCGCCCGGAGCAGATTGATGCGTTGAAGACGCCTAGGTTGATGGGGACCTCGCACCGCAAGTCCCCGGTGAAGAATGTTGTCCATTCAATCCGCGAGGGATTGACGACCTTGTTCAATCTTCCCGATGACTATGAAGTCGCCCTTGGCAACGGTGGCGCCTCAGCGTTTTGGGACGTGGCGGCGGCCTCGCTCATTCGCAAGCAGGCCGCGTTCGCGACCTTCGGGGAGTTCGGCGCAAAATTCGCCAAAGAGGTGGACAAGGCCCCGCATCTCGCCGACGCGCTTCGCGTTGAAGGTCAGCTGGGCACCGTTGTCACGCTCACGGGGAACGAGGCCGGGACCGCTGGGGAAGAACCCGATGCTTTTGCTTATCCGCACCATGAGACCTCGACGGGCACGATCAGCCGGGTGAACCGTATCGGTGGTGAAGACGCATTGACGCTGGTGGATGCGACCTCGATCGCCGGCGCTGCGCACGTTGATATTGCCAACACCGACGCCTATTACTTCTCTCCCCAAAAGGCTTTCGCCTCTGACGGTGGCCTGTGGGCGGCGATCCTCTCCCCTGCAGCCGTCGAACGCGCACAAGAATTGCATGGGGCGACCGACCGTTGGATGCCGACCTTCTTCGACCTTTCGGTGGCGATTTCTCACTCGCGTAAGGATCAGACGCTGAATACGCCGGCTGTGGCGACGCTGATCATGATGGATCAACAAATCCAGTGGATGAATGCCGGTGGTGGCTTAAAAACGATGGAAGCGCGCTCTCGCGCCGCTTCCGACCTGATTTACGCCTGGGCCGACGCCTCGTCAGTTGCTCACCCCTTCGTTGAGAATAAGGACTGGCGCTCCCCCGTTGTCGTCACCGTTGAATTCGACGACGTGGTCGATGTGAAGGTCCTGTCTGACGGCCTGAGAGCATCGGGCATCGTCGACATCGATGCCTACCGCGGGGTTGGTCGCAACCAGCTCCGCATCGCGACATGGCCCTCGACTCCAACTTCGGACGTCGAAGCACTTCTGGAGTCGATCGATTGGGCGCTCGAACGAGCACTGTGACCCCAAAGGTCAGCCCAGGCCTCGTCGATCGCGATAATCCACCGCAGAGAACGTGGACGCAAGCTGGAACATAACGAGGTCCTACTAGGCGCAACCTGCACGACGCTCAGCGCGCAGGCACTTGACACGCTACTTTCCGGTCGCGTTCCGTTCAGCTTCAGCGAGCAGAGTAGCTAGGTATGCGCGCTCCGCGGGGCCCTCGACCTCGATCGGGTGCGCCGAAACACGGAACTTGACCCGGTAATTCCAATGAATCAGACCCCACACGCCCGCGATAACTCCGATCGCTAGGGAAGCTCCACCGCCGACAAGAATCGACCAACGGGCACCAAACTGCTCGCCCACCCAACCGATGAAGGGCGAGCCGATCGGCGTCGCGCCCATGAAAATCATCGAATAGAGAGCCATCACGCGACCGCGAACACTCTCTTCCGTGGTGATCTGAATAGTCGCATTCGCTGCCGTCACCATGGTCAACATTGCAAGGCCCGTCGGGATTGCAAGAACCGCGAACGACTCATACGTCGGAGCCAAAGCCAACACAATTTCAAGCAGACCGTAAATCGCCGCGCCCGACACGATCAGACGCAGTCGAGGCTGAGCGCGACGCGCAGCAAGAAGTGAACCGGTCAAAGCTCCCACTGCCATAAACGAACCCAGAATGCCGTACTCGCCCGCAGCCTTGCCGTAGACCTCAGTCGCCATCAGGGCACTGGTCAGCTGGAAGTTCATGCCCAAACCTGACACGACCGCTACAATCACCAGGATCAGCACAATGTCGGGACGATTCTTCACATAGGAAACGCCCTCGCGAATCTGGCCGGGCGAACGCTTCACAACCTTGCGGGGAACCAAATCTGCAGAACGCATCAACGCAAGCGTCAAAACTGGAGCAAAGAACGCAACAGCGGTCACGATCATCACCCAGCCAGTACCGATCGCATCAATCAACAAACCGGAAACAGCCGGGCCAAGCAGACGCGCAGCATTAAAGGCCGTCGAGTTCAAACCGACAGCGTTCGACAAAGACTGAGCCGGAACCAGTTCAGACACAAATGCCTGGCGCGCAGGTGAATCAATCGCGCCAGCAACGCCACCCAACAACGCCAACACATACACATGCCAAAGCTGGGCTGTATTCGTCAGAATCAGCACGCCCAAGATCAAGCCCAGGAGCGCGTTCGCCAACTGCATCGCCTGTAGCAGAGCGCGACGATTCAGACGATCAGCAAGCAAACCAGCCCACGGTGACAACAACAGAATCGGCAGGAACTGCAAAGCGGTGACAACACCCACTTGCGTGCCAGAGTTCTTCGTCAGAACGGTCAGAACCAGCCAGTCTTGCGCAACCCTCTGCATCCACATGCCCGTCGAGGCAATAATGTTTCCGAAGAACCACAATCGGAAGTTGAAGTAACGCAACGAATGGAAAGTACGTGACACGCGCGGATGCGCCTCCCTAGTTTTTCGGAGACCTAAGAAATAGCTGTTTCAAGCATACGAAAAGCCCCACGGCAATGTGAACTGCTCCCGAAGACTCGAAGCGCTGAAGCCCCAAGACCCATCAGCTCCCACCATGACGCGACCTCGAACGCGATGGCCTCATACACGCATCGGGCGAGGTCCGCATCAGTGGTCCCGAGCTGCAGGCCCCAGAAGACCCCGCTCGGCGCCTTCGACCACCTACCGCGATTTTGATCGGAAAGACGGGCGAAGAAGAAGGGCACCCCCGCGTCGAGTTCCAGCGCCGCCAGTTCATCACTTCGGTCGTATGTTCCACGCGGTAGAGCATTCTTCACGTACCACCGATGCGCGGCTCCTGCAGTCGCGACCGCCGCCTCTCTGACGAAATCCCCGCGCTTGAGAAAGGCGAAGACGGGACACCACTATGCGGGACTCCACTAATCGCGCCAACGTCAGCCTCAGATGAAGCCGGTACTTGTTAAGATGAGAAACGTCACGCCGACCTCCTGCGCAGTCACTTCACTCGCTCGTCTTCAGCGTCGACATTCCATCACCACCTATGCGAAAGGCCCGAAGTGAGCACCCCGTTCGAAGGGGGAGCTGCAACTCCTCAGGAAGTTCCCTCCCCCCCCTCCCCCCGTTAATCCCCAGATCCCTGTGAAGAAGCCGCGCAATACGCTCGGACTCGTCGCGCTCATCCTCGCCATCGCCGGAACAATTCTCTCGTGTGTACCCGGCATCATAATCCTCGGGTGGATCCTCCTGCCCGCCTCCTTCGTCCTCGGACTCGTCGCCGTGCTTCAGAAGGACAAGGCCCATGGTCAAGGCCTCGCAGCGATCATCATTTCCATCGTTGGAACCATCGTCGCAGCCATTGCTTTCATCGCCGTCATCGACCACGCCGTAGATCAGGCGCTGACCACTGAGACCACGACCTCGACCCCCGCAGCCTCGTCGCCTCAAAGCACTCCCGCCGAATCGAACGCCCCCGCTACGAATGAGGGCGATGCCGGCTCCTCCAGGGAGAATCCTCTCCCCATCGGCTCGGAGATCACGACGAAGGACTGGAAGGTCACCGTCAACTCCGTCGACCTCAATGCGGATGAGAAGGTTGCCGCCGCAAGCGATTTCAACGAGCCGGCCACGGATGGCTTCTCCTATGTTCTTATCAACATAACGGCCACCTACCTCGGCAATGACTCCCAGGGTCAGATGCCCTGGGCGACGGTCGACTTCGTCAGCAAGGACGGCAAGACGTACAACCTGGCGTCTTCTCAGAAGCTGACTGTCGCGCCGGAGGAGTTCGACCAATTGTCTCCCCTTTTCAATGGCGCATCGACGACCGGAAACATCGTCATCGAGGTCCCGACCGATGGGATCGAGCAAGGCACTCTCGCTGTCCAGGCGGAACTGCTTGCGGATAAGAAGTTCTTCGCCGTCAAGTAGTCGAGTCGATTCCACTGTACATCGGGGCCGTTGGAGCATCACTGCATCGACGGCCCCGCTGGCTTATCACGCACCGACGAACGCCCTCGCGACCTCGAGGAATGAACTGCTCCCCTTTAGTTGGACTGAGAAATCAGACACCGACTAATGGGGAGCAGTTCAATGCACCGTGGGGTCTTTCCATTCGGACGATTGGTGATCAGTCAAGCAGAGCATCACACCTCTGCGCATCACACGATCTGTTGCGAGGAGATCAGACTCCCAGCAGAGCCTGGATCGGCCCAAGCAGGAAGTAGACGACGAAGAGGATCGAAGCCAGCCACATGAGCGGGTGGACCTTCTTCGCACGGCCAAGAACAACCTGGATGACGGTGTGAGTAATGAAGCCAACGCCGATACCGACAGAGACGGAGTAGCCGAAGGGCATGAAGGCGATGGTCATGAACGACGGAAGAGCGATTTCCGGGGCCTGCCAATCGATCTCGGTAACCTGGGTCATCATCAGGAAACCAACGAAGACCAGAGCGGTCGAAGCGGCTTCGGTGGGGACGAGCTCCATGAGCGGTGCAAGGAAGGTCGAGAGGAGGAAGAGGATACCGGTGACGACAGACGCAAGACCTGTGCGTGCGCCTTCAGCGACACCCGCTGCGGACTCAACGTAGGAGGTGTTCGAGGAAACGCCACCGAAACCACCGACGGCGGCGGCGAGGGAGTCGATCACCAGGATTTCGCGAGTCTTCGGTGGGTTGCCCTGTTCGTCGAGCAGATTGCCTTGGGCGCCGACGGCGACCATGGTACCCATCGTGTCGAAGAAGTCAGCCAGCATGAGCGAGAAGATCAGCAAGGCGACGGAAACAATGCCTACCTTACCGAATGCGCCGAACATGTCGACCTTGCCGAGCGTGTTGAACACGGGGACGGCAACAGGTGAACCGTCGAGAGCCGGAATGGTCTGGCCCCAACCGGTAGCGTTCTCATCCGATTTCATACCAAGGTGAAGAACGGCTTCGACGATGACGGCCAGAATCGTCGAAGAGACGATCGAGATGAAGACGGCACCCTTGACCTTACGGATGTAGAGGACGAAGGTCAGAAACAGGCCGAAGACGAAGACCAGGGTCGGCCAGCCCTGCAGGGAGCCGTTGATGCCCAGCTGAACCGGGGTGGCGCCTGCGCGGACGATACCGGCGTCAACCAGACCGATAAGAGTGATGAAGAGGCCTAGACCAACGGTCAGAGCGGTCTTCAGCTGATGAGGAACAGCCTTGAACACTGCCTCACGGAAGCCGGTGAGAACCAGGATCAGGATGATGATGCCTTCCCATGCGACAAGACCCATGGCCTCTGCATAGCTCAGGCCCATGCCTATAACCATGGTGAAAGCAACGACAGCATTGAGGCCCAGACCGGCAGCAAGTGCCAGCGGATAGTTGGCGACAACACCCATGAGGATGGTCATAACGCCTGCAACAAGCGCGGTACCTGCCGCAATACCCTGAGCAGTAATAGAGCCATCCTCCGGCAGTGCTGCCCCGAGGATGGCTGGATTCACGACAAGAATGTAGGCCATGGCGAAGAACGTGACGACACCGCCACGAATTTCCTGGCCGATCGAAGATCCGCGTTCGCTGATCTTGAAGAACGAATCAATTGAACCTTTGGCCGCTGATTGGGATGAAGCGGCAGTCTGTTGTGTGCTCACGAACTCATCGTGCCAACGTGCGAAACTCACAGGCAAGAATCGTGTCGGGCGCCACAACACAATGTGGACACCGTGCCTACGGGGTCACATTCACAGGCATTTTCTCGGTGTCCAGTGCACCGTCGTCAATACGCGACGGGCGAACCGACCACTGGGTTCCCTGCTTGGCAACATCAGTTTCCGAGTGTGCGCCGCAGGTGTGATCGAGGCTGACCACGCGACCATCATCGGGAGCCCATTCGTTGGCGCATACACCGAACACCGTGCGCATCGAACCCGACAGTTTCACCAAGAAACCACAGGTTGAGCACGAGTTACGTGGCGGGCGAGACGACTTCGGTCCCTGCTCAGACTTGTACCAGCGATCAACGGCAGCACTACGGCCTTCTTCGGACAGGACGCGCTTGCGACCCAAGCCGATTTCCTTCAGCTCCGGGTAGTCAATGTCCTCGCCGACATCTTGGAATGACTGCTCAAGGCGGGCATCTTCTGCCTGGTAGGGGAGGATATCGTCGCGCGACAAATCGCCTGGACGCAGGCGGTCTTCCCACGGGATCCACTGCGGAGCAAGCAACGCACCATCGCGAGGAAGCATGTCGACCTCACACACGGTCGCGTGACGCGAACGCGGAACGCGCGCAACCGTCACTGCCCACGCCCAACCGACATAGCCGTCGTCGGCGGAAGCGAAATAGTGGGTTCCGATGCGCTCTGAGTCCATGACGAACCCAAGGTGTTCACCGATGGGACGCGGGTGGGCAACAGCCTTCGCGGATTCACGAGCAACGTCGACTGCTTGGGCAAGAACCGCGTCCTTCTTCGGGGTGCGCACCGCTCCCTTATGCGTTGAAGGCGAGCGCGACGAAGTTTTCACCGTTGTGTCATTGGCGGGCGTCTGGGGTGCAGGCGCAGTATCGCCAGCGTGTGTGTCAGGCATCGAAATCCTCGGCTACTGCTTTAAGAACCTTCGCGATCTGAGGCGCGTTCTCGGGGTACTTTCCGCGACGCAAGCTGGTCGAGGAAGCATCGAGCAGTTTGATGAGGTCCTCAATCACGGGGACCATGGCTTCAGGCTTGCGGTGACGCGCCGCCGCAAGCGACTTCTTTGGGGTCAGGATGCGAACAGTCAGTGCCTGTGGACCCTTGCGTCCGTCAGCGACACCGTACTCGACGCGCGTCCCCGGCTTCACCGTTTCAATTCCTTCGGGGAGCGCCGAAACGTGCAGGAATACTTCCATACCGTCGTCACCGCCGATGAAGCCGAAGCCACGATCAGCATCGAAGAACTTCACCTTGCCAGTAGGCATGTTGCTCCCCTTTCCTTTAGGAATCATTCGTTTTCGTTCGTCCTGTCATTCTAATGCGCCCGCCACCTTAATGCGCTACATGCTTTCAACGCCAAATGAATACGGGGCGGGTAACATCGAGTTATTGAACGCTTGCAGGTCGGCTCAAAGGTCAGGAGATCCCCATGTCGTTCCGTTCCGCTGTTTCGCGTGCGTGCGCCAGTGCCGTTGTCGGTATCGCCCTGATTGCAGACCTTGGCGCGCCAGCACTTGCCACATCCCCTGTCACTATTTCAACGTCGGTGACCGACCCCTCGGGTTGGCTCAGTGACTCTCACGTTTCGGAAATATCCTCTTCCGCGGACGAGGCCGGGTCTGCCGGTTTGCAGGTTTATTTCGTGACGGTTCCCGATTTTTCGGGTGCTGAGCCAATTGAATGGTGCAAGACTTCGGGTTTGAACTCCGGATTGTCACATCAGTCGATCATCTACGTGATTGCCTATGAAGAGCGCATGTTCGCAACGTGTGGCAACGCTGATCAGCAACTTGTCACCGATTCGGATATCACGCGCGCAACGTCGGCAGCAAAGAAAGTTCTTGCCGCATCGAATCCTCTGGACGCTGATACGACGACGGATGCAGCAACAACCTTTATTTCAACGTTGACATCAACCGTGACAGGTCAAACCTCGTCCTCTTCTTCACACTCTTCGTCGACCGACGCTCCTTCCTCCGAGAAGTCGGGATTCAGGTGGATCCGCACCGTTGTCATCCTTGTCGTTATCGGTGGACTGATTGTGTTCTTCGTGAAGCGCAACAAGGCGAAGGGCACTTCAACCCCCGCTCCGAAGGCAACCGCTGACCGCCCTTGGGCACCCGGCGATCAGCTTCCGTCATTGACCGAGGATCAGGTACTGGCCCTGACCAACCAATCTTCGACTCTGCTCCTTCAGGCAGACGAACTGGTACGTTCGGCCGCCGATGAGCTTGATTTCGCGCGCGCTCAGTTCGGTGAAACGAAGACCGACGCATATGCGAAGGCACTTTCTGCCGCTCAAGCGGGCATCGCGAAGGCATTTACTGCCCAGCAAACGATGAACGAGGCCCCCGACTCTCGTTCGCGTACCGAGGCTGCGCTTACGCTGCAACATGAGTTGAACCAGGTCATGCCAGCTTTGGTTGAGCAACAGAAGGCATTCAGCCAGCTTCGCGATGAAGAGGCAAGCGTTCCCACGCAGGCCACGGACGTGAAGACGCGCATTTCTGAGGCAATCGCAGCGTTGCCCAGCGTGGAAGCTGAACTCACCGCCCTTCAGACGCTGTACTCGTCCACGACCGTTGCCTCGTTGACGGACAATCCTCAGCAGGCACGCGCTCTCCTTGATTCAGCGTCGGTCGCTGCGAACCAAGCAACCTCCCTCGCAACCTCTGATCCGTCAGCAGCACTGGTGCAACTCGATATTGCTCGCCGAGCACTCGCGATGGCGGGACACCAGACCGAGGCAATCATGAGCGCCAAGCACGATCTCGCTGCCGCGAACGAGGTTCTGACGAAGGCAATTGCTTCGATCACCTCGGATCTTTCCGACGTGACGACCCTGAAGGCAGACTCAGCAGCGTTCGCACCGCTTGTTGCCGAAGCACAGAAGGCTGTAGCCGAGGCTCAAAGCGCACGCACAGGAAGTGGTGACCCGCTGGCTGCGCTGGAAAACCTACGTTTGGCCGAATCTCAGCTGGACGCCGCGCTTGAACCACTTCGTTCTCAGGCTGACGCAAGAGAACGCAAGGTCCAGGCAGCACGGAACGCCGTGTCCGACGCTCAAGCCCAGTACGCGCGAGCTGACTCTTACATTCAGGGACGCCGGGGCGTCATCCCGTTGGACGTCCGTTCCAAACTCGCTGAGGCTAAGGCTGAACTCGATCAGGCTGTTGCACTTGTCCAAACTGACCCCGATCAGGCAACGACCCTGGCGAAGAGCGCGCGTAGCGCGGCCCTTACCGTGCTGTCAACCCCGATAAACGATCCCTCATACAGGCAGGCTGATCAGTTCAAACACCACACGAATAGAAGCGGTGGAATCTTCACCGATAACACCGGCCTTGGCAATGCCCTGCTGTGGTCTGTCCTGATGGATGTCGGTCGTAGCCTCGGGCAAGGAGGAAGCTCCGGTGGCGGATTCTCTGGCGGAGGCTTCGGCGGAAGCGGTGGCGGATTCGGTGGCGGTAGCTCCGGCTCCTTCTGATCTGAACATATGGCTGGTGCCTTGCAGGAATGCCCTGCAGGGCACCAGCCATCTCGGCTCCACCTTCACACCGAACGGATATGCAGTCCGTTCACAGGAAGTATTCGGTGTCACACTCTAAAATGGAGGTGACGCGATAATCGCGCAATCCATCCAGCGAAGGACAGGAACAATGGCAGAAAAGCAGTCCATCATCGGTCGCATTTCCCAGCTCGCAAAAGCAAACATCAATGCCCTCTTGGATCGCGCTGAAGATCCGGCAAAGATGCTTGACCAGCTGATCCGTGACTACACGAACTCCATCGCAGAAGCCGAAACCGCAGTCGCCCAGACTGTCGGCAACCTGCGTCTGGCAGAAAAAGACCACGAAGAAGACGTTGCCGCAGCAGCTGACTGGGGTCGCAAGGCTCTGGCCGCTTCGCAGAAGGCAGACGAAATGCGTGCAGGCGGCGATGCTGCAGGCGCTGACAAGTGGGACAAGCTCGCCAAGGCAGCGATCGGCAAGCAGA
This sequence comes from Schaalia turicensis ACS-279-V-Col4, assembly GCF_000296505.1. GTDB lineage: Bacteria > Actinomycetota > Actinomycetes > Actinomycetales > Actinomycetaceae > Pauljensenia > Pauljensenia turicensis_A. The sequence continues at coordinate 731,349 of NZ_JH815208.1, read as the reverse complement.
TCACCTTTGAAGGCGAAGCCAAGGACGCAGAACCAATCATCGCCTCACAGACCGAGGTTGTTGAGAAGCTCAAGACCGGCCTTGCTCAGATGAAGGACAAGCTCGAAGAACTCAAGTCCAAGCGCGATCAGCTGGTGGCACGGCAGAAGACCGCAGAGGCACAGACCAAGGTCAATGACGCTGTCGCATCTATCAACGTGCTCGATCCGACGTCAGAGCTCGCACGCTACGAAGAGCGTGTCCGTCGCGCCGAAGCACTGGCACAGGGTCAGGCAGAGGTCGCGGCCTCGTCCCTCGACGCACAGTTTAAAGAACTCGAAACCGACGCCTCCGAGATTGAAATCGAAGCGCGCCTGGCAGAGCTCAAGAACAAGGACTGATCGCTCAGCTCGAACGTCATTGCGACCAGCGAGTAGCTGAATCAAACAGAAGTGGTGTGGGGCAGTGCCCCGCACCACTTCTGTTTGAGGTTTGACGAACTATCCGGCACCTGATCGCCTCAGGCACAGGCATACTGACGCACAGGCCCCAAACAGCCCGGCTGGCGGTTTTTACAGGTAGTCGAACGGGTTGAAGTCGTCGACGTCGATGATGCTCAGTCGCGGTAGAGTTACCTGGAATGCGTGCAGATCGTATTCGAGGTCAAGGATCTCCAAGCCCTTGGCTTCCAGCTCATGGAAAGCGGTCGACAGGAATTCGCGGAAGCAGAGGATCGCGACACGACGTCCCTGATCCAGCAGACGCTCAACTTGAGGAGCGAAATCAGCGTCATGGCTGGCAAGAATGACCGAGCCCGAGTCCAGCTCTGAGATCGCATCCATCGTGCGCTGCAAACCAAGGTCAACGACCTTCACGTCGGCAGGACCCGAAAGCGGGATCACCGAGTAGTTCATGGCGATGAGTGCTTGAACGAATCCCATCGGTAGCGAACCGGAAGAACCGTTGAGGAAGAAGAGGCCCTTCGCTTCACTTCCCCAGTGTTCTTCGGCGCGTTCAAGGACTCGATTCCAGCGCGGGCGTTCTTCTTGATTCGGACGACGATCCAACACTGACATACCAAGAGTGGCATCGATATTTTCGCCGTCAACGATCAAGTAGGTTTTTTCTTCGTTAAATGAATAGTTATCCATAGGGTCAAGAGTAAAAGATTATTACGCGAAAAGGGCGTTGCTCGACACCTATCGTGCCGAGCAACGCCCTATCGAGTGGAAACTACCTACTCACGTGCGTGAGCAGATCACTTCACGTCTTCGTCAACCCAGTCGAAGGTGCGGGTAACAGCCTTCTTCCAGAGGCGGTAGGTGCGATCGCGCTCTGCGGTGTCCATGGACGGCTTCCAACGCTTGTCTTCCTGCCAGTTGGCAATGACATCGTCTGTGCCATTCCAGAAGCCGACTGCGATACCGGCTGCGTAGGCAACACCCAGAGCGGTCGTCTCTGCAACGACCGGGCGGATGACGTCCACGCCGGAGATGTCAGCCTGGAACTGCATGAGCAGATCGTCAGCCGTCATACCACCGTCAACCTTGAGTTCCTTCAGCGGGACGCCTGCATCGGCGTTCATTGCATCAATGAGCTCTGCGGACTGGAATGCGGTCGACTCTTCGACTGCGCGGGCAATATGGCCCTTGTTCACGTAGCGGGTCAGGCCAACGATCGCACCGCGAGCGTCGTCCTTCCAGTACGGTGCGAACAGACCGGAGAATGCCGGGACGAAGTACACGCCACCATTGTCTTCAACGGTCTGAGCGAGCTTTCCGATCTCGGAGGACTTCTCGATCATCCCGAGGTTGTCACGCAGCCACTGAACCAGCGAGCCTGCAACTGCCACGGAGCCTTCGAGCGCGTAGACCGGCTTGGCGTCACCAAGCTTGTACAGCACGGTCGTCAGCAGACCGTTGGTCGAGAAGACGGGCTCTTCACCCGTGTTCATCAGGGTGAAGCAACCGGTGCCGTAAGTGTTCTTCGCGGTGCCCTTTTCGAAGCAGGCCTGACCGAAGGTTGCAGCCTGCTGGTCACCAAGGATGCCGGAGATCGGAACGCCTGCGAGCAGACCATTCGGGCGACCGGTGCCGTAGGTGTCTGCGGATGCCTTGATCTCGGGGAGCATTGCCGGCGGGATGCGGAAGTCGGCGCAGATGTCTTCGCGCCACTTGAGCTCACGAACGTCCATCAGCAGGGTACGGGATGCGTTGGTCACGTCGGTTGCGTGGACGCCACCGTTAACGCCACCGGTCAGGTTCCAGAGAACCCAGGTGTCCGGGGTGCCGAAAAGCAGGTCGCCTGCCTCTGCCTTCTCACGTGCTCCCTCAACGTTGTCGAGGATCCAGGTAATGCGAGGTGCGGACGGGTAGGTTGAGATGTTCTCGCCGGTGATCTGGCGGTAACGTTCGGTACCCAGCGGGTCGCCTGCTGCGACGCCACGGACGATTTCCGAAGTACGGGCGTCCTGCCAGACGATTGCGTTGTAGACGGGCTCGCCGGTGTTCTTGTCCCACACGATGGTGGTTTCACGCTGGTTAGTGATGCCAACAGCAGCAAGTTGGGTGGCGTTGATTTCTGCCTTCTGAAGCGCCTCGGCGACGACGGTGCGAACCGATTCCCAAATCTCTACGGGATCGTGCTCAACCCAGCCCGGGTTCGGGAAGATCTGGGTGAATTCCTTCTGACCAACCGAGACGATTTCGCCGGAGTGGTTGAAGACGATCGCACGGGAGGACGTGGTGCCCTGGTCAATCGCGAGAACGAATTTTTCATTAGACATGACTGATGTCCCTTCTGTTCACTTCTTTGTGTTTCAGATAGAAACGTGGGGTCCCAGACGAGTCCGCCTGGGACCCCACGCAAGGTTAGAGTGCCAAAGCTCTAGGTTCAGGCCAAGCCGGAGCCGAATGCAACGAGTGTTGCGACGATGGCGCCGATGATCGGGCCGACGACCGGGACCCAGGAGTAGCCCCAGTCGGAGCCACCCTTACCCTTGATCGGGAGAATTGCGTGAGCAATACGCGGGCCGAGGTCACGGGCCGGGTTGATCGCGTATCCGGTGGGGCCACCGAGCGAGTTACCGATGACGACGATGATCAGTGCAACGCCGAGCGGGCCAATCGCGGTTTCGGTGTAGCCGGAGACGAAGACCCAGAGGATCAGGACGAAGGTGCCGATGGCCTCAGTGAGGGTGTTCCAGAATCCGTTGCGAATCTCGGGAGCGGTCGAGAAGACGCCGAGCTTGAGGGCCGGGTCGAGATCTTCATCGAAGTGCTGCTTGAAGGTCAGCCAGCAGAGGATTGCACCAACGAATGCACCGAGGAATTGAGCTGCTAAGTAGATGCCAACGTTTGCTGCAGTGACGGCAACGCCGGGGGCCAGTTCGACGGACGAATCCATCATGTGACCGACGGCCTTAGCAATGGTGACTGCAGGGTTGAGGTGGCCACCCGAGTCGTATGCGACGTAGACGCCTGCGAGAACTGCGAGGCCCCATCCCCAGTTAATCATGAGCCAACCGCCGCCGTTGCCCTTGGACTTGGGCAGGAGGTTGGTAGCAACGACGCCACCACCGAGGAGGAGAAGGACTGCTGTACCGAGGAACTCAGACATGAAGATATGTCCGGCAGTGAGTTCATGCGGCGCAAGAGGAAGAAGTGTTGCGAGCATTTTTCCAATCTTTCTTCGATGCTTCGTTGCATCGAATTGTCGGGCGGTTTCCCACCCGCAGGGTTCCTTTAGCGAGACAGGACTGATCACGCCAAGTGCGAAAAGTCTACCGCGTCACATACGAATTCTTTTTCAAGACTCCGCTTGTTTCGCAGGACCGCTCGTGAGCACTTTGCGGTCGCAGAACAAACCCGCGCTGACCTGTGATGTCTTCACCTGGACACCACACAGTATGACAGCGTTTGCACATCGAACCTGCCCCTGTGCACAACCGTGCATCTGAGGGGACACTTACCTCTCCAATGTGTGCACGCTCACCAAATCGCACAGTCTCCCAAAGGATTGGACATTCAACAGTTAGACCTGCACGCCTGTGCATGGCAGACTATGACACGTGACGATTCGTGACGAACAGGCTCATGAAGCCGCATCAATGTATTACCTCCAAGGCCAGACCATGGAGACGATCGCACGCCACCTTGGCGTATCACGCTCCTCGGTCTCTCGTTTACTGTCCTACGCGCGCGACACCGGCTTGGTTCGCATCTCAGTGAGCGCCGCTCCAGGACACAAAGGAACCCTTGCCGGTCAAATTTCTGAAATCTTCGGCGTACAGACGTCCGTTGTTCCGGTCCATGACGTCCACACCGAAGTCAACCGACTTCATAACGTCTCGCTTGTCGCGGCGGAACGTCTGGTCGACATGCTCAAACCCGGTGTCACCCTTGGCATCGCATGGGGCAACACGACCTCAGAGATCACCCGTTGTATGCCACGCGTCAACTTCCCCGGATCGACCGTCGTCCAGCTCAACGGGGCCGCGACCGCTACCGAGTCCGGCATGCCGTACGCAGACGCGATTATTTCCCGCGCAGCGCGCGCAATGGGCGGACGCATGGTCCACTTCCCCGTTCCCACGTTCTTCGACTACGCAGAGACAAAGAAGCAGCTCTGGCGCGAGCGCTCGGTTCAGACCGTGTTGAAGACGATTGACGACTGCGATATCGCTCTGTTCGGCGTCGGCTCACTTTCGGCACGCTTGCCCTCCCACGTTTATTCGGGTGGCTTCCTGGACACTGAAGAAATCGCAATGGCCCAGAAGGACGGCGTTGTCGGCGACGTCTGCACCGTCCTCCTGCGCGAAGACGGCTCAACAGACATGGAACTCAACAGCCGAGCTTCCGGGCCCAGCCCAGAGACTCTCCGCAAGATCCCGCGTCGCCTCTGCGTCGTAGCTGGTGCCTCGAAGGCGCTCCCGCTACTTGGCGCGCTGCGCGCACACGTCGCCACCGACCTCGTCCTTGACGATGGCGTGGCACGCGAACTGCTTGATCTGGTTCGCACTCGCGCGGCGCAGGCGCGTGGCCTCGCCCCTAGGCGCTAAGCCAGATCATACCCAGCCAAAAACCAAAGAAAAGTGGAGCTCACAACAATCGTGAACTCCACTTTTCTTTATCCAAGCAGACACCACACTCCGGTTGACAAGGACGTGTTCTAGGCGATCTGCGCACGAAGCCCATCAATGACAACGTTCAAGAGGCCGGTCCGGGAATGCTCAGAGCTTCTTGACCAGCGGGAACGTGATGGTCTCACGGATACCCTGACCGGTCAGAGCCATCAGCAGGCGGTCAAGGCCCATACCCATGCCACCTGCCGGTGGCATACCGTACTCCATGGCCATCAGGAAGTCTTCGTCCAAGACCATTGCTTCCGGGTCACCCTTTGCCGCAACAAGCGCCTGCGCTTCGAAACGCTCGCGCTGGATGACCGGGTCGACGAGTTCGGAGTAGGCTGTCGCCAGTTCGAAGCCTCGGACGTACAGGTCCCACTTCTCGACGATGCCCGGCTTGGAACGGTGTCCGCGGGTCAGCGGGCTGGAGTCTTCGGGGTAGTCGCGCACGAAGGTCGGCGCATACAGCTTGTCACCTACGGCGACTTCGAAGATAACCTCTGCGACCTTACCGGGACCCCAGTGGTCAGCAACGTCTTCACCGAGTTCTTCGGCGATCTTCACCAGTTCGTCCAGCGGAGTATTCACCGTGAACTCACGACCAAGAGCGTCAGCCGTGGCCTCGAACATCGAGATTTCTTTCCACGAACCCGAAAGGTCGTAGGACGAACCGTCAGGCAGGGTGACGACCTCGGTGCCCAGGGCGTCGCGTGCCGCCTTCTGGATGAACTCACGGGTGCGACGAGCCATCGTGTCGTAGGAACCGTAGGCTTCGTATGCCTCGAGCATCGTAAATTCGGGGCTGTGCGAAGAGTCCGCGCCCTCATTACGGAAGTTGCGGTTGATTTCGAAGACCTTGTCGACGCCGCCGACAACCGCACGCTTGAGGAACAGCTCGGGCGCAATGCGCAGGAACAGCTCGGTGTCGTAGGCGTTCATGTGAGTCGAAAACGGGCGTGCGGCCGCGCCACCGTGCAGGTTCTGCAGCATCGGCGTTTCGATCTCGATGAAGCCAGCTTCATCGAAGTAGTTGCGTAGCGACTTCACAACATTGGCGCGCATACGCACCATGTCGCGGGCGGCCGGGCGAACAATCATGTCGAGGTAGCGGCGACGAACACGCAGGTCCTCAGACAGGGACATTTCGGTGCCGTCTTCTCCGGTGTAGGTCTTCGGTAGCGGGCGGATCGCCTTTGCAGCGATCTGCCATGCGGGGACCGGGTCGCCTTCGTTGATGCCGGGCGTGAACAGGTCGGCGGGCGCGGTGCCAGGGCATGCCATGATCGACAGTTCGCCACGACGCGAGGAAATGACGCGACCGTGCACGAACAGGTGGTCACCAAGGTCCACGTCGGTCTTGTACTGAGCCAGCGAATCCAAACCGACCTCTGCGGCCGACAGCATGACCTGAATACGGTTGCCGGCGCCATCCATCAGGGTTGCGAAGCAGAGCTTGCCACCGTTGCGAGCAAGCATCACGCGACCGGCAATACCGACCTCGTCCTGAGTTTCTTCGCCGGTTTCAAGGTGAGCGTACTTTTCACGAACATCGGCGATCGAAGTGGTAATCGCCAGGACGACCGGGTAGGCCTGGCCTCCTTCGGCAAGCAGGCGCTCGCGCTTTTCTTGGCGGACACGCACCTGTTCGGGGGCGTCGTCGTTTTCCGGGGCAGCTGGGTTTGTATTCACGTCAGTCACCCTGCCAGTTTAACGGCATCACCGCACCCATTTCGCATAGGGAACGCGAGTGGGTGCAGTGCCACATCGCACAACGTCAGTTCGCGGATTATTCCACCTTGGCACTCGTATCGACGAGGCCGGACACTTCAACGTATGCCTATGCCACCGTTGCCCGTTTTAAAAAGAGACGCGGGGAGGGACAGAGGCACTACGTGCCGGACGACTTCAGGCCGAGTTCGCGAGCGCGATCAGAGTCTTCTGGAACCGTCCCCGCTGAGGACCCGACCTCGACAATATGGTTGTCAGCGTCAACGAATGCGACGGCGGGCTCCCAGCCTTTCACCATGGATTCTGGAACCTGGCAGTAGGCCATGATGATGACCAGATCGCCGAGGTTCACGAGGTGCGCAGCGGCGCCGTTGAGCTGGATGACACCGGAGCCTCGCGGACCGGCGATCGTGTAGGTGGACAGGCGATTGCCATTGTTCACGTCTGCAACGTCGACTCGTTGCCCGGGCGCAATGTTCGCCGCGTCCAGCAGCTCCTCATCGATGGTGATCGAACCGACGTAGTGCAGGTCAGCACCCGTGACGGTGGCGCGGTGGATCTTGCCCTGGATCATCGAGCGCATGATTTCACTCACCGGCATTCCCCTGTTCAACAGGCGCCACAAACGGCATATTGTCGATCAGGCGCGTGGCGCCAACCTTGACCGCGAGCAGCAGACGGTATTCGCGCTCCCCCGCCTGATTCAAGGTTGCGGGACGCAAGGAATCAGCCGACGTCAGTTCTGCCGATCCGTAGGCGCCCAGGATATCGAAGGTTCCATCATCAACCAGCGCGATGTAATCAATGTCGATATCGCCGGTCGCCTCGACGTGGCCTCGTATGACGTCAATAATCTGGGTGGCAGGTGCGCCCGCACGACCCGCTTCAACACCCAGCGTCAAGCTCTGGTTGAGAGCACGAGCGCGGACACGCTCTTCGTCGGACAGGTAGCGGTTGCGACTGGACAGGGCAACGCCGTCGGCATCACGCACAATCGGAACGCCGATCACGGTCACCGGCACGTCGAGCTGGCGGAACACATGGCGCAACATCGCAAGTTGCTGAGCATCCTTTTCGCCGAACAGTGCAACATCTGGGCAAACGAGACCCATGACCTTCGTGCACACCAGCGCAACCCCACCGAAGTGGGTCGGGCGAGTCTTGCCTTCTAGGACGCGAGCAATCGGACCGGGATCAATCGAAACGGTGACGGGCTCGGGGTAGGCATCTTCGGGGCTCGGCGCCCACACGACATCCGCGCCCACGGTTTCAAGCGCGTCCATGTCCGCTTCGAGCGTGCGCGGGTAGGCGTCATAGTCCTCACCCGGAGCAAACTGCGTGGGGTTCACGAAAATCGTGACGATGACGTGGTCACCGTGCGCCTTCGCCTGTTTGACCAGCTCCAAATGCCCCGAATGCAGGGCGCCCATCGTCATCACCAGAGCACGCGAGCCGGTCAATGGCTTCAGCGCTGCGGCAAGTTCTTCACGCGTATGAGTGAGCACTGGTCGTTTCGTCATACTTCCATTGTCGTAGTAGGCAGACTCATATGCGACCTCTAAGGGCGAGTATTCCCCCACGTTTCTGACTGACGCACTGCCAATTCTGCGCCAACACGACGCGGACAACCAGCGTCAGAGCCCGCCTTCCATCAACGCCGTTTTAATCGAGTCGCACGCTCGATCACTCAGGTGGCCTCGTCGATAGAGGATGTCGGTCGCCTGATGCGCACGCACGCGGTAGATATCCGCGAAATCACCCCCAGCATCACGATCACCGTCGGATGCGAGCAGGCCAGCCAGCGCTTTCACATGTTCAGCAATGACCTGCGTATCGCCGTTCGCAATCGGAGCCGCAAAAGCCCGCTCAATTTCAGACAGCGCTTTTTCTGCCGTTCCAGCCAGAAGCGAAGAAGCGAAGAGGGCGGGGTCCTCAATCCCAGCACGTTCAAGACCAGCCAACGACTGGACGACCGCCGTCACGATCCCAAGCGTGCCAAGCGTGAGCGCCGCGTGGACTGCCGGGCGAGCATCTTCGTCGACAACGATGGGTTCACCACCCATTTCCACAACCAGCGCCTGCGCGATCGGCAAGAAAGGTGCGGGCGCGCTGACAGCAAACGGAGTACCCGACAGACGCGGAATATCAAGGCTCATACCCGTGAATGTCATAACGGGGTAAATCGCGGTCGGAATCGCGCCATTCGCCTGCGCGGGCGCCAGAATCCCGGTTCCAAACGGACCGGCCAGATGACAGACGATCTGCCCCATTTTCCACGCGCCCATGTCGGCAAGGCCCTTGACCAGAGGCTCGATTTCTCCGTCGGGAACGGCCAGAATCACCAAGCCCGATGCGGCAATTACCTCGGTTTCATCCATGATCGCCACGCCCGGGAGCATCATCTCCGCACGCTCACGCTCAGCGTCCGTGTGCGCGACGACGCCGGCGATTCGATGCCCCACGGAACGTAGAGCGGAAGCGATGACAGGACCGACCGTCCCCATGCCGATGAGTCCGACGTCAAGCCTGCCTGGTTGCTCACTCACAATGTGCCGCCTTGAGTAGATGGTGTGCGCGGGCGCGCGTCTTCAACGGTAGTCGATATTCGCCCGCCGTTATTCGATCGACGAGGCCGCGCTCGATTCATCGGCTTCCAGCTGAACATCGGCGCGATCACAATCGAAGTTATCTTCACCTACGGTCAACGCTGCTTTCACACGAGGGGTCATCCTGTGGCGCGTAGACGCTCTGATCATCCTGACGGGCGTCAAGACCCTTCGTGACGCGCAGCATCCAGTGTTCCGCGGGCTCGCTGGCACGCTTCAGCTGAGACTTCGCACGGAGCTCTTCAAGCAAGGCAACGCCGGCTTCCTCATCAATGTGGCCTGCCAACTCTGGGGCACTACCTGGAACGATGGAAGCATTCACATCAACCAGCTGGCGCCTTTTCTCCCACGGACCTTGAATGATCGCCAGGGATTGAATCCGTTCCACGGGTATGAAACCGGTCTGCCAGGTCAGCCAGCCCTTGCGGATCACAAAGCACGTATCCGTCAGCGCGACTGCGCGACGCTTGTAAGAGAACCAATCAAACAGGCGCGCACGCATCGGAACGGGAAGGAATCCTTGCCCTTCGCGCGTTCCATTCAAAGCAGCTTCGATGAAAGCAACGGGGTCAGTCACACCCAAGTCACGGATCACCAGCCACAGAGCAAGCTCCGCGTCAGCGCGAGTGCCCACCGGCAAAAGAACGTCAGCGGAACGCTGAGACTTATCACTATCGGTTTTGCCACCGTAGCCAGCCTGCGTGATCTTCACGCGATACCAGCCGAAGCGACGCCAAAGCCACGGCTGTTGAACAAGAACAGCGTGGACACGACGTGGCGGAATCGTCTGATTACGGGTTTCCAGAAGACCCGAACGAGTGCGAATACCATCCGGGGAAACGGCTGCAGTGAAGTTAAATTCGCCTGCGAAACGACTCCAGATTGCAGCGACGGCAGCAATAATACCTGCAAAACCAGAGAAGATACCCGCCGTCCCCTCAATTCCGACTTTGATCAGCAAAACAACCGACATGACCAAGATGGCAAGCACAACCAGGATCGCAATGATCATGCCCATATTCGTCACCAGCGAAGCAACAAGCCTGCCCACAGGAACCGTGTACAGAACTCGTTCGGGAGCGACCACCGGACGCTGAGGAACCGAGGCACCGGCCTGTTCCGATGACGGTGTCTGATCGATGGAGCCGGCCTCGTCCCCCGATCCGATGGCGGAATCAGACTGAGGCGCATCCTCCACAGAAGCGGAAGTTGGCGAAGAGTAGACGCCGGCAGCGCGCGCCAAGATTTCAGCGCGCACATCATCCAATTCCTGTGTTTTAAGGAAACCGAATTCGACATTCGACTGTCCGCCACCGGCAACCTCAATGTTGATCTTGCCTAAGCCGAAAATACGCCCCAGCAACGGATGATGAATATCGACCGCCTGAATGCGATCCAGGCGAGCGTGCTTCAACGTTTTCACGAAGATGCCAGCGCGGTAATACACGCCTTCGTCGACAACGGCGAAAGACGTGAACTTCCACGAGAAGTACGAAAACAGCGCGATCGCAAGAAAAATCAAGAAGGCCGAACCGACAATGACACCAACGACCAGCGAGAGCGTCTGATGGCGAACAAAATCAGAATTCGCAATATCGGCAACCGTGTCGAAATTCTGATAGGTGACAACCGCAAGCAGAGCCACGATCGCCTTCCACGCATGGATAATCGGAGATGCCGGGTGCAGTTTGCGCCACTGCTCGTCGGAGACACCGCCCTGCGTGGCGCGCAAAGGGGCGGATTCATTCGATTTATTCACAGGCCAGCCAATTCCGCCGTGCCACGCTCGGCAAGCATGTCGCGAAGGCGAGCGGCTTCAGCAACCGGAACACCGTTCAACGTCGCATCCGTCGATGCGGACGCCGTATGAATCTTCAGCTCTGCGATGCCGTAGTGGCGAGCAATTGGACCTTCAGAGAGTTCCACATACTGAATACGACCGTAAGGAATCAACGTCAGACGACGGAACATAATGCCCTTGCGGATCAAAAAATCGTCATCGCCCGTGCCAAATGCCATCGCGCGAACCTGACGGTGAATAATCGCCAGCGACCAGACCATCATGATGACAACAACCGCGAATCCGATCCACCACCACTTCGAAACGAGAACCGCGAGCGCGACTCCGCCGGCGAGCAGAGGCAGGAACGTCAGAATCGTCGTGATGATGCGGACCTGGGCAAGCTTGGGCGATACGGAGTGGAACTCCACATCGGGTGGGCTCATTGGATCGAGCATCGCTGGTCCTTTCGGGGTTCCCTCATGTGTGTTCTTGGAGTTCTATCGTGCCATATACACAGGTCGTTGATAAGTGCTGAGTAAATGGTGTGGCACAGAAACGGGCTTTTATACGCACACATGCGACTCTCGCAAACCATTCAGGAAACATTCAGAAATATCAGTCACACTATGGATATGACACGCACAGGCACTGAGGAAGAAGCTCGCCTGCTCGTCGTTGACGACGAGCCGAATATTCGCGACCTTCTGGCATCATCACTTCGTTTTGCCGGATTCGATGTCCTGACCGCGGAAGATGGCCACTCCGCCTACCGTATCGCCATGGACGAGGCCCCTGACCTGATCGTTTTGGACGTCATGTTGCCAGACATGGACGGATTCACCGTGACCCGTCGCCTGCGCGAAGCAGGAGCGACAGTCCCCGTTCTATTCCTGACCGCACGCGACGATATGCGCGACAAGATCCAGGGTCTGACTGTCGGTGGCGACGACTACGTTACTAAGCCCTTTGGCCTTGAAGAGGTCGTTGCCCGTATCCGCGCCATCTTGCGACGCACCATCGGCTCCGACGAAGACGATGGCAAGCTCCGCGTCGGCGACCTGATCATTGACGAGGATGCGCACGAGGTCAGCCGTGCGGGCGTCGAAATCGACCTGTCCCCCACAGAGTTCAAGCTTCTTCGCTACCTGGTGATCAATGAGGGACGCGTCGTGTCGAAGATGCAGATCTTGGATCACGTGTGGGAATACGACTGGGGTGGAGAAGTTGCGATCGTCGAATCGTATATCTCCTACCTGCGTCGCAAGTTGGCAGTCGAAGGTGCGGGCGGCGAACTGATCCACACCAAGCGCGGTGTCGGATACATCCTGCGCGCCGACGACTGAGGAATACATGAGTAGCTCCTCGGGACCGCTTGGCCACCTGCGTACTTTTTGGGAACGTCGTCCCCTCTCTACTCAGCTGGTCACCCTGATTACAACCCTGTTGGCTCTGGGGCTGATCATGTCTGGAACGGTCATGGTAGGCCTCCTGCAACGCCATCTGGTGTCTCAGATTGACGAACAGTTGCGCGTCACGGCGAGCTCTTTCATTCGAGGCGAAAACACGTCGATTAAAGACGGCACCTCGGGTCTACCCACCCTGTATTACATTCACGCACGCTCCATAAGCGGCGACGATACGACCTACTACTACCCGGGAACGTTGGAAACATCGGGAACACCCGTGATCCCGGATCTGCTTGCAACTACGCAGATTTCGGAAACCTCCGACGAGATCACTAACCCCGTTACCGTGCCCTCGACTAAACTGGGCTCCAACTGGCGCGCGGTCGCTTTCCCGCTCTATGCATCCTCCACGGCACACACGCCCCTGGGCACCATGACGATCGCTCTTCCTCTGACAGACGTTCAACGCACCCTGCGCACCACGGGCACCTACTTCTCGATCGCCGGTGTTGTCATCGTCTTCGTCGGCGCATTCCTGGGCCACACTTTGGTTCGCCGTTCCCTGCTTCCCCTGAGAGAAATCGAATCGACCGCGGGCAAGATTGCCGCCGGCGACCTCACACAACGCGTTCCTTCCCAACCGGGAAGCACCGAAGTCGGATCTCTGTCCCTGTCGCTCAACGCGATGCTGACCCAGGTTGAGCAATCATTCCACGCTCGACAAGTGTCAGAACAGAAGATCCGTCGCTTCGTGTCTGACGCATCCCACGAACTACGCACGCCACTAGCCGCGATCTCCGGCTACTGCGAGCTCTACTCCATGGGTGGCGTTCCCGATGAACGCGTCGACGAAGTCATGGGACGCATCCAATCAGAATCAACGCGCATGGCCTCACTGGTCGAAGACCTTCTGACCCTGGCTCGCTTGGACGAGGGACGCCCCCTTGAAATCACCGATATCGACTTGGTGAAACTTGCCGGCAACGCCGTATTTGACCTGCAGGCACTGGACCCCACTCGTTCCGTTGCCCTGACGTCTCTCAGCGGACACAAACCACCCATGACACTGGTGACGCAAGCCGACCGCGACCGCATATCACAGGTATTCACCAACCTCATTGGCAATATCGTCCGTTACACCCCCGCGGGCTCACCCGTCGAAATCGCACTCGGCAAAACAGGAGACACGGCCGTCGTCGAATTCCGCGACCACGGTCCCGGCATCGCAGAAGCAGACCAATCGCGAGTCTTCGAACGCTTCTACCGCGCCGACACGTCACGTGCTCGCACACAGGGAGGCTCCGGCCTTGGTCTTGCCATCATTGCCGGCATCATCAATGCCCACCGCGGCAACGCCACACTGAGCAAAACTAAAGGAGGCGGACTGACCGCCCGCATCGAACTCCCGCTCCTCTGCTCCCCCGCAGACACGAACCCGGACACACCAGCCATCAGCCCCACCGACGTAGAAAAGTAGGATCCAGACCGGTAGGCCCCACGCACCCAGCGCGCCTGCCACGCGCTTCTTTCACTTCGAGAACGCGCAGGCCTCCTCAATCCACAATGAGACGTAGACCACCGGAAATGCCTTATTCCTATCCCCTGAGTATGATTTCGGCATATCCCTAAAACAGGAGTGAGCGTATGGGTGCTGGAGCACCACAATGGCTTATCAGCTCGTTTACTGACGCCATGATTGAACTCGGCACAACCGCCTCGGTTGACCGACTAACTCAAGAAGCGCACGCACTTGTCGAAGAATGGTCCGACGAGCGCCTAGCTCTGCATAACCTGCATCATCTGATTAACGTTCTTACGCGCATCGATGAGCTCTCTGCAACCACACACGACCCAGACGTCCTCCGCGTCGCCGCATGGTACAGAGGCGCAACCCTCAACCGTTGCATCGCGGTGAAACTCAAGGGCATCGACCCGCAGGCGACCGTCAACGAGTGCGTCGCCAACACCGCCGAGCACATGGAATCGCTCGGCGTCAGCGAAGACGTGACAAACCGTATCGGTGAACTCATCGGATACCTCGCCAAGCACCGCGCACCGCGTGACGATGTGGACGCCCAGGTACTGGTGGACGCCGACCTCGCACTGCTGGCCGGAAGCCCACAGGAATACAAGAAGTACCGCGAGAAGCTACGCAACGAACTCGCCGACCTGGAAGAAACTCCCTTCCTCAAAGCACGCCGCGCACTGATTATCAAGCTCCTGTCCTACGACCCGCTCTACCAGTCACCACTGGGAAGCGCGTGGGAAGACGCCGCCCGTTTCAACCTGGAAGTCGAACTAGCAAAAATCAACTCCGCACTCTGCCAGTGCGGTGACAACAATGACGATGCCGACGACACGGATGATTCCGACGACGCCCCCGAAGAGGATCTCACCACAACCGGCACCATCATCTTAAAGCGACGCCATCTGAAGAAGAACGTTGCTACGGTCGAAACTCCGGCAGACGAACTCACGATGACCGGCACCCTGCCGAAGATCGTCATTCCTACAGAGCCTATCGCTCCAGAAGACGATGAAACAACGTCGTCCCTTGAAAGCGCGATCGAAGCAATGGATCTGCCGGCAAACCCGGCATAAGCCAGACTTATCCACATTGTGTGCGGGTGACACTTATCCACAATTGAGCGCTCGCCCGGTTTCTGCTTCGTCCTTTCTTTCCTAGCGTGGGCGTACGCACCATTTTTCAATGTGCGTCACCACGATTGGAAAGGGATTCTCATGGCAGTTTTCACCGTCGATTCTTCGCAAATCTCAGCGAGTGCTATGCGCGTCAGTGTCCTCAGCAACGAAATCCGTTCGCAGATTCAGACGATGCTCGCAGACCTACAGGCCTTGGAAGGCTCATGGACAGGCGCTGCGCAAGCAAATTTTCAGACATGCGTCGC
The DNA here is from genome assembly GCF_000296505.1 of Schaalia turicensis ACS-279-V-Col4. Taxonomy (GTDB): domain Bacteria; phylum Actinomycetota; class Actinomycetes; order Actinomycetales; family Actinomycetaceae; genus Pauljensenia; species Pauljensenia turicensis_A. The sequence goes on along the minus strand of NZ_JH815208.1, from coordinate 715,813 downwards.
TTCCTGGCAAGCCACACAAGCGCAGGTCGAAGCATCTTTGGACACGATCGGATCTCATATGCAGATTGCAGCCCAAAGCTACGAAGACGCCGAGGCCGCGAGCGCAGGCCTTTTTGTGGGCGCATAAGCCATATTTCACGCTCTCACGGAAGCGTCTGATGGGCTTGTCTACTGGCGTTTGCTCCAGGTGCCAACATCAGACGCCTGAGTAATGCCGATGGTTCCACAGACACGCCTGATACCACTTGCTCGACTGGTCTGAAGAGACAGTCGGGGCCGACCCTCATCTCAGGGTCGGCCCCGGTTGTTTTCAGCTACGCGAGACGCGCGCGAGCATCAGTGGCTCAGTACATGCCACCCATGCCAGCGTCTTCGCCACCGGCCGGTGCCGGCGGTTCAGGCTTGTCGGCTACGACAGCTTCGGTGGTCAGGAACATGCCTGCAATCGAAGCAGCGTTCTGCAGAGCAGAGCGGGTGACCTTCACCGGGTCAGAGATGCCGGCTGCCATCAGGTCGCCATATTCGCCGGTTGCTGCGTTCAGGCCGTGACCCGGTTCCATTGCTGCGACACGATCTGCGACAACGCCACCTTCGAAGCCAGCGTTCTCAGCGATCTGCTTGAGCGGAGCGGAGATTGCGACGCGGACGATGTTCACGCCGGTTGCTTCATCGCCGGGCAGGCCTTCGAGGGTTGCCAGTGCGCGGTCAGCGGCCTGGATCAGAGCAACGCCACCACCGGCGACGAGGCCCTCTTCGGAGGCTGCGCGAGCATTACGCACTGCGTCTTCGATGCGGTGCTTACGTTCCTTGAGTTCGACCTCGGTTGCAGCGCCGGACTTGATGACGGCAACGCCACCGGAGAGCTTGGCGAGGCGTTCCTGGAGCTTCTCGCGGTCGTAGTCGGAGTCGGTGTTGTCGATCTCCTGGCGGATCTGACGGACGCGAGCGTCGATCATTTCCTTTTCGCCAGCGCCTTCGACGATGGTGGTTTCGTCCTTGGAGACTACGACCTTGCGTGCGCGACCAAGCAGTTCAAGATCAGCGTTTTCAAGGGAAAGGCCAACGGTTTCGGAGATGACCTGGCCACCGGTCAGGATTGCCATGTCCTGGAGCATTGCCTTGCGACGGTCACCGAAGCCCGGTGCCTTGACGGCGATGGACTTGAAGGTGCCACGGATCTTGTTGACGACGAGGGTTGCCAGAGCTTCGCCCTCGACATCTTCGGCGACGATCAGCAGGGGCTTGCCGGTCTGCATGACCTTCTCGAGAACGGGGACGATGTCCTTGACGTTCGAGATCTTCGAGTCCATAAGGAGTACGTAGGCGTCCTCGAGGACGGCTTCCTGGCGCTCGGTGTCAGTGACGAAGTAGGCGGACAGGAAGCCCTTGTCGAAACGCATACCTTCGGTGGTTTCGAGGGTGGTATCGAAGGAGTTGGTTTCTTCGACGGTGACGACGCCTTCTGCGCCGACCTTCTCGAATGCCTGAGCGATCAGCTGGCCGATGGCCAGATCGTTAGCGGAGATCGAAGCGGTTGCTGCGATCTGCTCGGACGTTTCGACAGGCTTGGAGTCGTTGTGGAGCTGTTCGACGATAGCGGAGACAGCCTGGTCAATACCGCGCTTGAGAGCGATCGGGTTCGAGCCGGCTGCAACGTTACGGAGGCCTTCACGGACGAGCGCCTGAGCAAGAACGGTTGCGGTGGTCGTGCCGTCACCTGCAACGTCGTCGGTCTTCTTAGCAACTTCCTTCACCAGTTCGGCGCCAATGCGCTCGAACGGATCCTCAAGGTCGATTTCCTTTGCGACAGAGACGCCGTCCTTGGTGATGGTGGGGGCGCCCCACTTCTTGTCGAGAACAACGTTGCGACCCTTGGGGCCGAGGGTGACCTTGACAGTATCAGCGAGGAGGTTCAGGCCACGTTCCATGCCGCGACGTGCGTCCTCGTCGAAGTGAATGATCTTTGCCATTGGTGTGTCTTTCCTTCCGCGGTGCGGATTGGGGATGGTGCCCGCGACGGACGGAACGCTGTTCATCTGGCCTTTCCAGATGCCGAACGCCCCTCACCTTCCCGCTGGTTTTATCACTCTGCCGTGGCGAGTGCTAAGTCAAGTTTGGCACTCTCCCCTTTCGAGTGCAAGACGAGGCAAACGGGGTTCGCTGTGGGCGCAAACAGCAAAGTGGCCAGTCGATTTTCGACTGACCACTCCTGCTAGTGTCGCGTTCGCGCCTAGAGCGCGAAGCGGGACTACCTCAACAGAACGACAATATCTGAATCGCCGATGTTATTCGACTGCTGAACGTTCGTGATGCCGACAGCTTCGGCAACTGCTCGCGCGCTGGCTTCCAAGTTCGGATCCTGGTAGTAAACGGTTGAAACGTCGGTTCTCCAACCGGTTGCGTTGCCCGTCGCGGCACCGGCAAAGCCTGCTGCGGTGAGCTCTTCGGCGGTCTGAGCTGCCAAACCGTTTCGGCCGGTACCGTTCAGCACTGAAATCTTCACGTTGGTGTCAACGATGGGTTCGTTCGCCGGGGCGGGCGTTGATTCCGGTTCGGTTACCGGTTCCGACCGAGCAGATTCAGCCTGTTCAGCGGGAGCAGACTGGGTGGTTTCAGGTGTCGACTGAGCCGACTGCGCTTCGGATTGCCCTGAAGAGGCGACAGTCGTATTCGACGAGGTCGGCCTGTTCGTCAGAAGGCTACTTGCTCCCCAAGCCAGTAGAGGAACAACGATCAGAATGACCAGGAATGGCCAGACTGACTTCCACTTCGACGGCTGAGGGCGGTGCATACCGACAGGCATATCTTCGCCGGCAACATCAAATTCATCACGAGGGTTAACTGAACTCACCCTTTTAGCCTAACGTCACGCACGTTTCGATGCCGAAGAAGACGCCGGCGCGCCGAGGCCTCGCCACGTATCACAATCAGATAAACATCGCGGCTTCGATCGCACTAATCTGAGCATATGAATGACGTTGCTCCTCAACCGCTTATCAATCTCATCGATCCCGGATGGGCTGAAGCCTTGGCGCCCGTTGAAGACAAGATTCATGAGTTGGGAGTAATGCTCCGCAAAGAAATCAAAGCCGGGCACAACTATCTGCCCGCTGGTACGGATGTACTGCGAGCGTTCACCTACCCATTTAACGACGTGAAAGTACTGATCGTCGGTCAAGATCCATATCCCACGCCCGGGCACGCGATGGGGCTCAGTTTCTCCGTCACTCCGGGGACACCGATTCCGCGGTCCCTCGTCAATATTTTCACCGAACTGGAGTCGGACCTAGGCCTCCCGCGACCGACATCCGGTGACTTGACGCCGTGGGCGCGCGAGGGAGTCTGTCTGCTCAACAGAGTGCTCACGGTTCGCCCGGGTGCCCCAGGCTCACACCAGAAACGCGGGTGGGAGGAGGTCACCGAATGCGCGATCGATGCTCTTGTTGCCCGCACAGATGACGAGGGCACACCACAACCGCTGGTGGCAATCCTCTGGGGCCGACCGGCACAGACGCTGGAACCGCGACTGAACCGCTTCCCGATCATCAAGTCGGTGCACCCATCCCCTTTGTCAGCACGTCGCGGGTTTTTTGGTTCGAGGCCTTTCTCGAAGGCAAATGACCTTCTTCGGGCTCAAGGAGCAACGCCAATCAATTGGCAACTCCCCTAAAACATCGGCACGGGAAAAATTTACATAGAGTTGACATTCTTCATCTTTGCCCCTTACATCCGTCTTTCAGACTTGAGCGTGGTCATCATCGATCACGTTGAAGGAGAAAGACCTGATGAAGAAAATCATCACAACTCTCGCTGCCGGAACCCTACTGCCCCTTGCACTCGCCGCATGCGCTCCCAACCAAGGAAGTGGCGTTTCCACCGAAGGCTCAACATCCATGGAAAAGCTCATCGGGAGCCTCGGCGAATCATTCACTAACGAAACCGGCATCGCATTCACCTACAACCCGACGGGTTCTGGATCCGGAATCCAAGCGGTCAAAGACGGACGAACCGACATTGGCTTGTCATCGCGAAGCCTCAAGGACGAAGAAAAAGCCCTTGGACTGAAAGAAACGCTTCTTGCACGCGAAGCAATCGCCGTTGTTGTCAATCCCAACAACCCCATCACTGACCTGAGCGTCGAACAAATTGCCGACATCTACACCGGCAACATCACCAACTGGTCTGAGATCGGTGGAAACAATGAGGAGATCGTTCTTATCGGCCGTGAAGCCGGATCCGGAACCCGAGACGGCTTCGAATCCATCACTCAAACTGAAGATCAGAACAAATACCGTCAAGAGCTCACCTCGACGGGCGACGTCATCACCGCCGTATCGCAAAACCCTGCAGCAATCGGATACGCAGCTGAAGCTTCCGTCAACGACTCCGTCCACGCTCTGAGCGTGGACGGAGTCCAGCCCACCGAAGAAAACACCCAAAACGGAACCTACGTCATTCAGCGCCCCTTCGTTCTTGTCACGAAGGAAGGAAGCGCTCTTTCTGAGAACGCACAAAAGTTCTTTGACTTCGCCACGTCGGAAAACGCCTACGAGCTGATCCTGTCTAGCGGAGCGGTTCCGGCACACTCATGAAATACGCCCGCAACCTTGAAAAGGTCCTCCACGGCCTTTTCCTCGTATTAGGGACAATCAGTGTTCTCTCGGTCATCCTCATTACCGTCTTCCTCATTGTCTCCGGCCTACCAGCTATCCACTCGATTGGCGTCATTCCTTTCCTTTTCGGAACCCAGTGGGCCTCGACCTCAACTCCGCCCCTCTACGGGATTGCGCCGTTTATTCTCTCCAGCATTTACGGCACTGCCGGAGCCATCCTTCTGGGCGTTCCGCTGGGATTCTTCACCGCGGTATTTCTTGCAAAGATCGCTCCCTTACGACTGCGACGAAGCGTAGAAACAATCGTCAACCTGCTTGCCGGAGTGCCATCCGTTGTCTTCGGCTTGGTCGGCATGATCGTGCTCGTCCCCTTCATCCGTGCGACATTCAGCGTGCCGGACGGCGCGACACTCCTCGCAGCGATCATCGTGCTGGCAGTCATGATCCTGCCCTCGATCATCAAAATGTCGATCACCGCGCTCGACGCAGTGCCTCGTGAACTGGAAGAGGCCTCACTGGCCCTAGGCGCCACCCCTCTGGAAACTATCTTCCGCGTATCCGTTCCGACAGCAAAAAGCGGAATCGCAACATCGATCGTTCTTGGTATCGGACGAGCCATCGGGGAAGCCATGGCCGTCATGATGGTCGCCGGAAATGCGCCAAATATGCCGAATTCACTGTTCCAATCCGTACGGTTCCTGACAACGGCAGTCGCTTCTGAAATGTCATATTCCGCCGGACTCCAACGCCAAGCTCTGTTTTCGATCGCGCTGGTTCTATTCCTGTTCATTCTGGCAATCAACCTCTCGTTGAACGTCATGGTGAAAAAAGAAAAGAAGTAAACGCATGCGGAACACACGACCACGCCTGTCCCGGCGCATCTACGCCATCGCTGTTTCAACGGCGATGTACCTGAGTACCGCACTCACCGTCACCTTGGCCATCAGCCTGATGATCTACGTCCTTGCGCAAGGAATCCCCCACATCACATGGGAAATGCTCTCAACCGCGCCCAGTTACATTGGCAAGCGAGTCGGCATTCTTCCCGACATTTTGAACACCCTGTATATCGTTCTTGCGACCCTCGCTTTTGTCATCCCGCTGGGAGTCGGAGCCGCGATCTATTTGAACGAGTACGCAACGAACAAGCGGATCGTTCAGACCATCGAATACGCCACAGAAACTCTCGCCGGAATCCCGTCGATCATCTTTGGTCTTGTCGGAATGCTCCTGTTCTCAAACACGATCGGAACCTCCCTCCTGGCAGGCGCTCTCACCCTGGTCATTATGAATCTTCCGACCGTCATCCGGAGCACTCAAGAATCCCTGAAATCCGTGCCACAAAGCTATCGCGAAGGCGCATTCGGATTGGGAGCAGGAAAGTGGCGGACAATCCGCACGGTCGTTCTTCCTCAGGCCATCGACGGCGTCATCACCGGTTGCATCCTATCTGTCGGAAGAATTCTGGGCGAGTCCGCGGCTTTGCTCTTCACGGCGGGTTTCGCTCACACAGTGCACGGGTTCTTCGACTCCCTCCATTCTCCCGGCGCGACTCTTTCCGTCAGTCTCTACGTCTACGCCAAAGAAAACGGCGATTTCACAGTCGCTTTCGCACTTGGAGCGCTATTACTGATCCTCCCCCTGATTATCAACGGTATCGCGACGCAAACAGGTCGCTATTTCGAAAGGAAACGAGCTGTATGAATCCGATTATGAGTGCAAGCGACCTCTGCCTCTGGTACGGCGAACATCAAGCCTTGAAAAACGTTAGCCTCGACATCCCCGAAAACACTGTCACCGCACTCATCGGCCCATCCGGTTGCGGAAAATCAACATTCCTTAAGACCCTCAATCGGATGAACGACCTTGTTCCCACCGTGCGTATCAACGGAGAGGTCCGCTACGACGGCAACGACATCTTTGACAGGGACGTTGACGTCAACGATCTACGACGTGAAATCGGGATGGTCTTCCAGAAACCGAATCCGTTTCCAATGAGCATCTACGACAACGTCGCTTACGGTCCGCGAACACACGGCATCCGTAAGAAGAAGGACCTTGATCTAATCGTCGAACAAGCACTCACCAGAGCCGCAATCTGGGAAGAGGTAAAGGACCGTCTTCACAAAAACGCTCTGGGATTGTCGGGAGGCCAACAGCAACGCCTCTGCATTGCTCGAGCGCTCGCTGTGGAGCCTCGTATCGTCCTCATGGACGAACCCACCAGCGCACTGGATCCGATCTCAACGGCACGCGTCGAAGACCTCGTCGGCGAGCTGAAAGAGGACTACACGATCGTCATCGTCACGCACAACCTTCAGCAAGCCGCACGTATCTCCGACTACACCGCATTCTTCCTCCTGGGTGAGCTCATCGAAGTTGGCAGAACGCACGAGGTCTTTGATCGCCCTCAACATGAACGCACAGAATCCTACATCACCGGCCGCTTCGGATAAGGAATCCCAATGAGAATCAAATTTGAACGCCACCTGAACACACTGACCAGCGAACTCATCACCATGGGGTCACTATGTGAAGAAGCAATATTGGGAGCTGAAAAGGCTCTCGCGTTGGGCAATATCGAGTCGATCCAGTACGTCCAAGAACTCTCCGAAGAAATCCGGCAAACAGAGCGCACAATCGAACGCAGGTGTCTTGCCCTTGTTCTGCACGAACAACCTGTTGCGAAAGACCTGCATCTTGTCTCGGCCGCGTTAAAGATGATCACCGACATGAAACGAATTGGCGATCAAGCACAAGAGATCACCGAAATCGTCGCCTTCTTTAACGGACGGCACCTGCCTGACATTGATACGACCAGCATGATGGCTGAAGCAACACGTTCCATGCTCTCCAACGCGATCCAGGCGTTCGTTGCCCGCGATGTCGATAAAGCGCTGGGTGTTGTGGCCGATGACGACATCGTAGATTCCTATTTCAATCAGATGAAATCAAATATCATTCACATGATTGCGAACGGTTCGACCGACGGAGAGCTTGCGCTCGATTTATTGATCATTGCAAAGTATTTTGAACGTATCGGCGATCACGCCACGAACATTGCGGAGTGGATTGTTTTCTCCGTCACGGGACAACACGAGGATGAAATCTAATTGATTTGGTGTGTCGAAGACGATGCCAGCACTCGAGATATCGAAGTGCATACTCTGCGCGCTACCGGCTTCGAAGCTCGCAGTTTCGACGATGGCACGTCGTTTTGGGAAGCCCTGCAGAAAGAACGTCCCCAGCTGGTCGTTCTTGACGTCATGCTTCCTGGCATCGATGGCATTGAGTTACTCCGTCGTATGCGCGCATCATCCACGCTCAAAGATTTACCCGTCATCATGGCAACCGCAAAGGGCCAAGAGTTCGACAAGATTAAGACTCTTGACATGGGAGCCGACGATTATCTGGTGAAGCCGTTCTCCGTGCTCGAACTCGTTTCACGAGTGAAAGCTGTTTTACGTCGCACAGAACCAGACCGTCTTGCGGATGTCTTCACCCACGGTGATCTCGTCGTGAACTTCGATGAGTATACAGTCTTTATCGGCGACGAACGCATCTTCCTAACTGCGAAAGAATTCGCTCTATTGCGACTGCTTCTTTCACGCCCGGGAACGGCATTCACACGCGAGCAAATCTTCTGGGACGTGTGGGAAACCGACTATATCGGTGATAGCAGAACCCTGGATATGCACATTCGCACACTCAGAGGAAAACTTGGACCGTACGCATCAAAGATCGAAACTTTGAGGAACGTAGGGTATCGGTGGGTAAGCAAAGACTGACAACTCGTGTTTTCCGTTCGATTTTGGGAGCGTCTGCGACGGTTCTCCTGGTATCTTTCTGCGTCATTTCAGCCACCCTGTGGCACTACTTCACGTCGATTCAAGACCACCAGTTACGCGACGAATTAGAGTGCGCGGTCCATGGCGTCCAGGTATCTGGAGAAAACTACCTGCAAGACTTTAAGCCGGGAGTCTACCGATTGACGTGGGTCGATGCCGACGGCAGTGTCATCTACGACAGCGAGGCGGCTCCGGCTACGCTGAAGAACCATTTTGACCGTGAAGAGATCGCTGAGGCACGCGCGAATGGGCATGGTTCAAGCTCTCGTTATTCGTCGACGCTGACTGAGCAAACCCTCTACGAAGCCGAACGCCTTCCCGACGGCACCATTCTTCGCATTTCAATAAGCAGGGCAACCGTCGTGTCCCTTGCTATTGGAGCGATCGTCCCGGTACTGGCAGTAATCCTGAGTGCCATGCTCATCTCAGCTTTTGTTGCTCATCGAATATCCCGGCGAATTATTGAGCCACTCAACAGCATCGATCTGGATCAGCCACTGTTGAACGATACCTACGTTGAGCTGACTCCGACGCTAGAGCGTATCGACGCTCAGCACAATGAGTTGAAGACTCAACTTGCGACCGTTCGCAGGCGGAGCGATGAGTTCACGTTGATCACAAGCAATATTCGCGAGGGCCTCATCCTTCTGGACGAAAACTATCGCGTACTATCCATCAATCCAGCAGCTCAGCGATTGTTTAACACGGATACCACCTGCGTCGGTACCAACTTGCGGACCATTCATCACGGGCATGCGTTGTGGGATGGCATCGAACGCGGAAAAAAGATTGGTTTCTCTTCACTCCGTTTGCCTATAGGTGATCGAGAATTCCAGTTTGATTGCAGCAGGATCGATTCTGATGGTCAGCCCGTTGGGGTGGTGATTCTGGCGTTCGATGTGACGGTTCAAGCAACACACGAAAAAATTCGCCGTGAATTTACCGCGAATGTGTCGCACGAATTGAAAACGCCTTTGCAGGGCATTATTGGCTCAGCTGAACTGATCGAGAGCGGTTTTGTTGACGGGGAGGATTTGCCTCGTTTTGTTGGGCATATTCGCCATGAGTCATCGCGTCTTGTTGATCTTATTGATGACGTCATCCAGCTTTCTCACCTAGATGAAGGAGTCGATGCTCCAAAGGAGCCGGTGTCACTTCTAGCTGTGTGTCGCGAAGTCGTTGATACGCTTCAGCCTTCAGCGCAGGCGAAGAATATTCGCTTTGCACTTGAAGGAAACGACGGCATGATCCTCGCAATTCGTCGATTGATCTACGAAATCGTATTCAATCTTGCCGATAACGCCCTGAAGTACTCACACCCGTCATCGACGGTCACCATCGGTGTTACTACGACCGATCAAACGGTTGAGCTCAATGTTCGCGACGAGGGAATCGGCATTGCCCCCGAAGAGCAGGAGCGTATTTTTGAGCGATTCTACCGCGTCGATAAGAGCCATTCGAAAGAGTCTGGTGGAACCGGGTTGGGCCTGTCGATTGTTAAGCACGCGGTCAACTACCACAATGCTCAGATCGCGTTGGACAGCGACCTCGGTCAGGGAACAACCGTCGCGGTCACGTTCGAGCGAGCACAACTCCCCTAGCCATTCCCACCGGCGTACCTTCGAGGCCGGTTCAACGCGACCTGAATCTGAGCAGAATCTGGGCAAACAAAAATCCCCGAAGCACGTGCTTCGGGGATTATTTACTGCTTACTCAGCGAGTCTCGCGGTGCGCAGTGGACTTGCGGCAACGCGGGCAGTACTTCGCGAGTTCCAGACGATCCGGCGTGTTACGACGGTTCTTCTTGGTGATGTAGTTGCGCTCCTTGCACTCCGAGCAGGCCAGAGTGATCTTGGGGCGAACATCCTGAGACTTGCTTGCCACGGTGTGTCCTCTTTTGCTTCAGTAGTTTGTCGGCGCGCGACCTGATATCTGGTAGCGGGGGCGGGGCTCGAACCCGCGACCTCACGATTATGAGTCGTGCGCTCTGACCAGCTGAGCTACCCCGCCGCAATGGCGCGACCCTCGTCGCTACCTGAGCCCCGAAAGGGAATCGAACCCTTGACCTTCTCCTTACCATGGAGACGCTCTGCCGACTGAGCTATCGGGGCAACGCGAAAGAGCCTATCTCAGTTCCAATTGCTTTAGCAATCTGTCAGTCTGAGAATGACCTCACACGATGGATCTTGGATACATCCAAGATGGTGGCGGGGGAGGGATTCGAACCCCCGTAGCTTACGCGGCTGATTTACAGTCAGCTCCCTTTGGCCGCTCGGGTACCCCGCCGTGCACCAATTTTTTCGGTGCCGTGGAAGAATAACAGATAAATTATCCTCAACGCCAATCGGCGGACCGCTGGTCGGACTCACCTGCCCACGAACCGCGCATTTACAAGGAAGGGAAAGCCCATGGCAGATTCCTCGTTCGATATTGTTTCCAAGTTGGATCGTCAGGAAGTTGATAACGCAGTGAACCAAGCTGCGAAGGAAATTTCGACGCGTTACGACTTCCGTAACGTTAATGCAGCGATCAAGTTGAGCGGTGACGCGATTGAAATGGAAGCGAATTCCGCCGATCGAGTCCTTGCAATCCTTGATGTTCTGCAGACAAAGCTGATTCGTCGCGGCATTTCTTTGAAGAGCCTGGACTATAAGGATCGCGAGCCGAAGCCGTCGGGCAAGATCTACAAGTTGGTCACTCCCCTGCGTGAAGGTATTGCTCAGGATGCTGCGAAGAAGATCGCGAAGCTCATCCGTGATGAGGGCCCGAAGGGTGTGAAAGCCCAGATTCAGGGTGACGAACTTCGCGTTTCTTCGAAGTCTCGTGATGACCTTCAAGCTGTGATTGCACTGTTGAAGGGCCCGGCCGGCGAGAACATTGATGTCGCGTTACAGTTCGTGAACTACCGCTGATTTTTCGATTCACGAGGCCGGGCGGGGTGGAAGCGAATGCTCCCACCCCGCCCGCCTTATACAGTCCATGTGACGACTTTCACCCAAGTGTGATGCACGTTGGGCGAGCAGATGCGACCTCGTTCCGCCCGTTGCGCAAACAGGAAGAGGGTCAGTAGCCGGCCATTTTTTCGAGGCGCGCGCAACGCTCATCCATTGACGGGTGCGTTGAGAACAGATTGCGCACCTTGCCGAAGGGATTGGCGATCATCATGGCAGCAACGGATTGGTTGGCCGGAGTTTGTTCCATTGGACGGTGTGCCGTGACCTGCTCCAGCTTGCGCAATGCGGAGGCTAAGGCCAGAGGATCTCCAGTCAGTTTCGATCCGTCCTCGTCCGCGTCGAACTCGCGGGTGCGCGACAGGGAGAACTGAATGAGGGTCGCAGCAAACGGCGCCAGAAGGGCGATGAGGATCGAACCGATAATGCCCACTCCCCCGCCTTCGCCATCACGCCTGCTCCCACCACCGAAGAACATGAGGAATTGCGCGACTGATCCGATCAGACCAGCAATACCCGCCGCAACGGACGAGGTCAGGATGTCACGATTGTAGACGTGCATCAGTTCATGCCCCAGGACGCCACGTAGCTCGCGCTCGCCCAATATTTCAAGGATGCCTTCGGTACAACACACGGCTGCATGGTTCGGGTCGCGCCCCGTTGCGAACGCATTCGGAGTCATAGTCGGAGCGACCCAAATGGAAGGCACCGGCTGATTTGCACGCGCAGCCAGCTCTTCAACAATTCGATACAGGTCAGGCCGTTCTTCCCGCGTCACCTGATAAGCGTTCATTGATCGCAGTGCAATTGTTGCCGAGTTCCAGTAGGACACTGCGGTCTGAACCAATCCAATACCCGCAAAGATCCAAATCCAGATTGATCGACCGGTTGAACCGGCAATCAAACCACCAATCACCAGTAGAAGCGCCCACATGCCTCCCAGCAGGAACGCCGTCTTCAAGCCGTTGTGATATCTACGCTGCGTCATAGAAACAGAATATGAGAACTGTCTGGGTAAGCCCTGAAAACAATCGGAACACTATCTGAAATCTGCCTCTTATCGCCAACGAGCGCCCTCGCGGGGATCAGCATTGCCCTTGAAACAAGGGGCGGGCAGGCCTGAGAAAAGCACTGCCCGCCCACACAAGGAAAACGTTACTTGCTTCGTCCCGGACCGGTGTAGTCATCGAAACGCTCGGGAGCTGAAGGAACACCCATCTCTCCCATCTGACCAATCAGGTCAGTGGGCTTCGAATCGGAACCTCGTGAAATGTCTGTCATCGCGCGACGGGAAACAACCTTCACGCGCTCACGCACGCCACGACCTTCGGGAAGCTCGCCGTATTCGGAGCCGAGTGCACGCTCGTATTCATCAAGCAGTTCCCAGCCTTCCCAGGTCGTGAATTCGACGCCACGCTCGTTCAGCAGGTTCACCATCGCTTCGTGGCCCACCGCGGACGAGGACGCGTGCAGACGTCCAGCATTCGCATCCTCCACCAAGTGGGAGATCGTCTGCTGAGCATCAGACTTCGTCGAACCAATCAGACCAACCGGACCACGCTTAATCCAACCGGTGGCGTACATGCCCGTCAGAGCCTCGTCCTCGCTCGCCTCCGGCGTCGGAACAACTCGGCCCTCAACGTTCGGGACAACGCCGCGAGCAGTATCGAACGGCAGGCCAGGAATCGGCGACGAGTAGTAGCCGACAGCGCGATAAACCGCCTGCACCGGCCACGTCGTGATGACACCCGTGCCACGCACGTTTCCATCGCCAGTCAGCTCCGTACGCTCGGTACGAATCGCCTTCACATGCCCCTTGTCATCGGCAACAATCTCGGCCGGCGACTGGAACAGGTGAATGTGGATGCGACGGCTTGCCGTGTGTTCATCCTCGTCAGCCATCGCGTAGTTCGTCAGAGTCTTGACAACCTGGCGCTGCTGGTTGGATTCGCGCAGAGCCCGCTCACTGCCCTCATCGAAGTCGAAGTCTTCTTCAGAAACGATGATGTCAACGTCGGGCACCTTGCCCAGTTCGCGCAGTTCCAACGGGGTGAACTTCACCTGTGCGGGACCTCGACGACCGAAAACGTGCACGTCGGTGACGGGATTGTTCTTCAGCCCCTCTGCGACGTTTTCAGGAACCTCGGTGACCATCATGTCTTCGGCGTGCTTCGCCAGAACCCGCGCAACGTCCAACGCAACATTGCCAACACCCACGACCGCGATTTCCTTCGCCTCAAGCGGCCAGGTGCGCGGGTAATCCGGGTTGCCGTCGTACCAGGACACGAAATCGGCTGCACCGTAGGACTCCGGCAGATCAACGCCGGGAATATTCAGCGGAGCATCGCGGTCGGCACCCGTCGCGATAATGACCGCATCGTAGTGTTCGCGCAGATCATCGATCGTGACGTCGCGACCGATTTCAACGTTGCCCAGCAGTCGAATGTCACCGCGCTGCAGGATCTTGTACAAGGCAACAATGATCTGCTTAATACGCGGGTGGTCGGGGGCAACACCGTAGCGGACCAGACCGTAGGGAGCGGGCAGACGCTCGAAGAGGTCGATGTTCACGTCCAACCCAGACTTCGACAAAATATCGGAGGCATAAATACCCGCAGGACCAGCACCAATGACAGCAACGTTGAGCGCAGTCAACCCGTTCTCCCTTCGAAGCCCCACGCGTTTTGATTTACGCAAACAGGACAACTTGAAAATCTATCTGTGTTGATCCTAGTGTCGATCGCGCAAATCTCGCCATTTCGTAACCGGCTTCACCCATTTGGTGGAGAGTTTCACCTTCTCTGATGCTCCGGTTGGGTTCGCGCACGAGGCTCGAACGAACTCTTGGCAGGGAGCGTGGCCTCGTCCCGGCTCCCAGCCAATATCTCACCCACTGTCCTTCTGACGTGCGAAACACGCTCGGGCGAAAGAGAAGAGACTCCCCGTAAAGCACTGTGTGCCCCACAGTCACAGCTACGGGGCACACAGATGAAAACAACTGTCGAAGTCAGACCAAACGATCCACCATCAGGTGAGCAAACGCGATGAGTGCCTGCTTCGGTTCACCATCGGGCAGAGAGTCGAGCACCTCGATCGCACTATCTGACCACTGACGAGCCAGCGCACGCGTTTCCTCCAAGCAATCATGGACACGAATCTTCGCTACCAGGGCACCGAGAGCTTCATCCGACGACAGATCAGCGTCACGTTCAGCCAGAATCTGCTTCCCCGCTTCATCGATCGTGCCCTCAGCAACACGACGACGCAGGAGCAGAATCGGCAGGGTGTCTACACCCTCACGCAGATCAGTACCCGGTGTCTTACCAGACTGATCGGACGCAAGGTCAAGGACGTCGTCAGCGATCTGGAATGCCACACCAATGCGTTCGCCGAACTCAGAGACGATCGCAGCAATGTCATCAGAAGCACCCGACAGACACGCACCAAAGTACGCGGCCGTTGCGACCAGCGAGCCGGTCTTATCCGACAGAACCTTCAAGTAGAAGTCGACGCGGTCGTCTTCTTCAGTCGGACCGAAGGTTTCATTCAGCTGACCGATGCAGAGACGTTCGAAGGTCTTCGCATGGTAGCGAACCATCTCAGGACCAAGCGTCGTGATCAGCATCGACGCCCGCGCAAAAAGCACGTCACCAGCGAGGATCGCACGATTATTGCCCCACACGTGCTGAGCCGACGGAACGCCACGCCTGGTCGGCGCTGAGTCCATAACGTCATCATGATAGAGCGACGCGAGATGCGTCATTTCAACGGCAGTCGCACCGCGAATGACCTCGTCACTGAGCGCACGTTCCGGGTCACCCAGTTGCGCGCACACCAGCGCGAGGAGGGGGCGAAGTCGCTTCCCACCTGCAAGAGCAAGGTGGCTGGTCAGGTCATCAACGAGGTCACGCGACCCCGTCACTGATTCGTACAGGCGACGCTCGACGACCTCGAGCCCCGGAAGAATTCGGGACTCGAGGTCGGGAACATGGAGATCTGGCGTAGAAACGGTCACGGCAAAAGTATGACGATGTTTGACAGAATCGACAAAACGGGACCGGGGAAGACGCCTAGCACAATCGTCGCAAGTGCCAAGATCAGGACCGCGATGAAGGTCATGCCTTCAGAACGGACAACCACTGAATTCTCAGTCGGCTCGGTGAAGAACATCAGGCGAACCAGGCGGAAGTAGTAGAAGGCCGTCACTGCGGAACACGCCAAAGCAAGCGCCACGAGCCAGCCAAAGCCACCGGCGAACCCATCGGAGAACACGACGAACTTGCCAACGAAACCAGCCGTCAACGGAATGCCAGCAAACGAGAGTAGGAAGACAAGCATGGATGCCGCCATCAGCGGGTTCTTCTTGCCAAGGCCTGCCCAGCGATCCAGAGCCGTTGCCTCGCCACCGGGTTCACCTTCAGCAGTCGCAGAGCGAACCAGAGTGATGACACCGAATGCGCCAACCGTTGCCAGCCCGTATGCCAGCACGTAGTAGAGGACGTGGCCAGCGGAGCCCTGAGCCAGCGAGAAAACACCGATCAGGATGAAGCCTGCGTGCGCGATCGACGAGAAGGCAAGCATACGCTTCACATCGGTCTGAACGATACCGGTGAAGGTGCCAACCAGCATGGTCAGAACGGCAACTGCGATCAGAACCGGAACCAGGTCCCACTGAAGCAGTGCTGCGATCGTCTGGTAGAAGCGCACCATCGCACCGAAGGCCGCCATCTTCACGGCTGCCGCCATGAAGCCGGTAACCGGGGTCGGAGCACCGGTGTACACGTCGGGCGTCCAGGCATGGAACGGAGCGGCACCCACCTTGAACAGCAAGCCGACCATGATCATGAAGACGCCAACAACTGCCAGCCAATCAAGACCGCTCGCGGTCGGGACGACTGCTGCAGCATCGGAGATTTTCAGGGAGCCGGTGAAACCGTAGAGGAGCGCCGAACCCATCAGCAGGAAGCCGGATGCGAATGCACCCAGGATGAAGTACTTCATGCCTGCTTCCTGGCTGAGCTGACGGCGACGACGCGCGGTGGCGGCCAGAATGTAGAGCGGAAGCGACATGACTTCAAGAGCCACGAACAGCATGATGTAGGAATCAGCTGCCGGGAACAACATCATGCCACCCAAGCTGAACAGGGCCAGCGGGAACATTTCCGAACGCTGGTAGTTCTGAGTATCGGAACGCTCTTCATCCTGCGAACCGGGGCGGTCCGAAGGCTGACCGGCGAAAGCGCCGTCACCAACAACAGTGCGATCGGCCATCACCAGGATCGCGAAGAACGCGACGATGGTCAGGACGAACTGGGCACCGATCGTCAGCGGGTCCTCGATGTACTCACCAATGGAAGTGGGCTTGTCAAGAACCGGGAACCACCGCGTAGCGAGCACCGCGCCTGCGGCCAGAGTCGTCAGCAGAGCGACGGCAATGACCAGCGTGCGACGGGTCTTGCGGGGAGCAAATGCTTCGATGAGCACACCCAAGACCGCGCCGCCGAAGACGACGATGATCGGAATGAGCGTCACCCACGCAATCTGCGGAGCGCTAAAGTTTGCTGCTTGCAAGAGATTCAATTCGAGCTCCCTTCAAGAACTGCCGTTGCGGCAGTATCGGCAGTGCCAAGAGCAAGATCTTCACCGATCGGGGTCAGTGCACCGACAAGTGGCGCAGACCAGATACCGAGAACAACCATTGCAATGAGCAGCGGGGCCATCACTGACTTTTCACGAGTGTTCAAGTCAGGCAGTGCCTCCTTGCCGGCGACGGGGCCACCGGTGAAGACACGCTGGTAAGGCATCAAGACGTACACGGCAGCGATGATCACGCCGAGTAGCGCGAAGACCGCCAGCACGATATTCACCTGCCACGTACCCATGAGGACAAGGTATTCAGGAACGAAGCCTGACAGACCGGGCAGTGCGATCGATGCAAGACCGGAAACCAGCCAGAGGCCGGCAAGAACCGGGGTGACGCGCTGCATACCCGAGTATGCGTTCATGTCCTGGGTGCCACCGCGACGCGACAGCCAACCGGAGAGGATAAACATCGCTGCGATCGAAACGCCGTGAGCAACCATGTAGAACATAGCGCCAACCATGGCGACCGACGAGCCGATGAAGATACCCAAAACCATGAAGCCGAAGTGCGACACGGACGTGTAGGACACGAGGCGCATGATGTCGTCCTGACCGTTAGCAGCAAGACCGCCCCAGATGATCGACAGGACTGCCAGTGCGCAGAGGACCCAGCGCGCTTCGAAGGAAGCTTCCGGGAAGAGGCGCAGGCAGAGCGTGATCATGCCGAAGGTACCGATCTTGTCCAGCACGCCAACGAGCAGAACCGACGTGCCCGGACGGGCAACAGCGGCAGTGTCGGGGAGCCAGGTGTGAACCGGAACCATCGGAGCCTTGATTGCGAAGGCGACCATGAAGGACACGAACGCGCCCATCTGCACTGTGCTCGACAGGAGCGGCGCAACCTGGGACAGGGTGTCGAGGCGGAAGAAGGTGTCGGAGTGCTCTGGAGCGAATGCCCAAAGAGCGATCAGACCACCGAGCATGACCAGACCGCCGGCGAGCGAGTAGAGCAGGAACTTCATCGCTGCCGCATGACGCTCGGCAACCGGGCCGACACCGTAACGACCAATCATCAGGAACAGCGGGATCAGCATCGCTTCGAAGGCAATGTAGAAGACCACCAGGTCACACGCTGCGAAGATGACGACCATGAACGCTTCGAGGAAGAGGACGAGGGCCGCGTACGAGCCCGCATCCGCTTCGCTTTCATCTTCGTTCCAACCGGCGATCAAAACGATCGGAACCAGGATGACAGCAAGAAGGATCATAACCAGGGCCAAGGCGTTGACGCCGAGGGCCCATGAAACGCCCATCTGGGGAATCCACGAGACGGATTCGATGAGCTGATACATAGAAGCCGAACCCCAGTCGAAGCTCATGGCAGCGCCAATAGCAGCACCGAGTTCGAGGAGGGAGACGACCAGAGCAAAGCCCTTGCCTGCGCCCTTACGCAACGCGGGGGTTACTCCAAGCAGGAGCGCACCCAGCGCGGGAAGAGCGACCAGGAGGGTAAGCCATGGGAACGAGGATTCAACCATTGTGTTTTCCATTGTCTAACTCCCTCACAGCCTGAAGCCGAGGACGATCGCGAGGGCAACGACAACGCCCCCGAGGATGTATGACGCGTAGGCGCGGACGAAGCCGTTCTGCGTGATCGCAATCAGGCGACCAACACCAGCCGAACCCTTGGCAACCAGACCAACCGCGCCGTCGATTGCCTTACGGTCACCACCGGTTGCAAGCTTTGCAAGGCCCGCAGCGGGAGCGACGAACAGGGTGGCATTCACGTCATCCTGGTAGAGGTCACGACGTGCAGCCTCGGTCAGAGCATTACCGGCAGGAACGCCAGTCGGAACCTCGCCGGCACCGTACATGCGCCATGCGAGGAAGGCACCGGCAATCACAAGGACGAGGGTCAGGATCTGAATGGCCATCACCGGCATGACCGGTTCGCCATGGTGAACGCCACCGATTGCGGGAGACAACCAGTTGGTGAAGAAGTCACCAATCGACATGAGGCCACCGATGAAGATCGCGCCAATGGCAAGGATGATCATCGGGACGGTCATGAGAGCGTTGGACTCGTGCGGGTGAACCGGCGAGCCTTCCGCTTCAGTCGTCCACCGCGGCCTGCCGTGGAAGGTCATGAAGAACAGACGCGACATGTAGAACGCGGTGATACCGGCACCGATCAGAGCAACCAGGCCGTAGACCCAGCCGATCCACGGTGCTTCGATCGAACCGAAGGTGTGCGCCGCGAAGGCTGCTTCAATGATCTTGTCCTTCGACCAGAAGCCGGAGAACGGCGGAACACCGAGGATTGCCAGCCAGCCCATCATGAACGTGACCCACGTAATCTTCATGACGGTACGCAGGGCACCGAAGCGACGCATATTCACTTGGTCAGCCATGCCATGCATGACTGAGCCGGCTCCAAGGAACATAAGTGCCTTGAAGAAGCCGTGGGTGAACAGGTGGAAGATTGCGAATGCCCAGCCGATCGGACCGAGGCCCGCACCCAGCATCATGTAGCCGATCTGCGACATGGTCGAGGCCGCGAGGACCTTCTTCATGTCATCCTTTGCGGAACCGACGATCGCTCCGAAGAGCAGCGTGATTGCACCGATAATGGCGACTGCAGTTGCTGCCGCGGGAGCTGCAACGTAGACGGCACCGGAACGAACAACCAAGTAGACGCCAGCGGTGACCATGGTTGCCGCGTGAATAAGAGCGGAAACCGGGGTCGGGCCTGCCATTGCGTCACCAAGCCATGCCTGTAGCGGGAACTGCGCGGACTTACCACAGGCAGCAACCAGGAGGAAGATGCCGATGGCGGTTGCTTGAGCAACCGGGATCGTAGCGACACCCTCGGTCACATCCTCGAAGCGGACGGACGAGAAGTTTGCGACCATGACCATCATTGCGGCGAGCATACCCATGTCACCGACACGGTTCATGACGAACGCCTTCTTTGCAGCGCGAGCATTCGCCGGAACGTGGTTCCAGAAGCCGATCAGCAGGTACGAGGCCAAGCCCACGCCTTCCCAGCCGACGAAGAGGACGGCGTAGGAGTCAGCCAGAACCAGGGTCAGCATTGCTGCGATGAACAGGTTCAGGTAGGCGAAGAAGCGGCGACGATCCTTGTCATGTTCCATGTAGGCGATTGCGTACACGTGAATGAGGGAACCAACGAAGGTCACCAGCATCACGAAGGTCAGCGACAGCGGATCAACCAGCAGGCCGAAGTTCACGCTGAAATCCCCCGCGGGGATCCAGGTGAACAGGGTGTGTGCCATGCGGTGTGCTCCCCCATCAGCTCCCAGGACCTGGGCGACGATGACGGCACCGACGATAAAGGATACCCACGAGGCGCAGGTGGCCAGCAGGTGACCCCAGCGGTCAGAAGAACGACCCAGCAACAGCAGGATCGCTGCGCTTGCCAGCGGAATTGCAATCATCAGCCATGCCAGTGACGCTGCGCCGGTGGCAGGAACGATTACCTCAGCAAGGCCGTCGTTCATCGCGTGAAGAGCGAAGGATGTTGTCATTCTGTTTTCCTCCCTCAGTTCTTCAGCAGGTTGATATCGTCAACGCTCGTTGTCGACCGTGACTTGAAGATGGACACGATGATCGCCAGACCGACCACGACTTCAGCGGCCGCGACGATCATGACGAAGAACGCCATAATTTCACCGTTCACATCGCCGAAGATTCGCGCGAAGGTGACGAACACCAGGTTCGCGGAGTTCAGCATGAGCTCAACGCCCATCAGGGAAATGATGGCGGAGCGACGAACCAGAACGGTAACAGCGCCGATTGAGAAGAGCACTCCCGCAAGCAGGAGGTACCAAGCCAGACTCACTTCTCCTCCTCTTCCTTGGTTTGTGCGGGTGCTTCAGCGTCAGCCACACCGGCGGGACCGACCGGCTGATCAAGGCCGGTGGGCGCTGCCGGGCCAGGCATACCCCACGAGCCCGAACGCTCGACGGTCTGCGATGCAAACTGTGCAAACGGCGAGTCGATGGTATCGCCGGTACGGGCGAGCATGAGCGACTGTGCCACGTCGTGGTCGACCTGATCGATAGAACGCTCCAAGCCACGAACACGAATCACGCGCGGGACGGATTCTTCGACCGGGCCGAGGGTTTCACCGGAGATGGCCGGGACGTCAGCAGCGTTGCTGTGTGCGTAGACGCCAGGTGCCGGAAGCTGACCGATGCGTCGGCCGGATTCGGCAAATGCGCGCATCTTGGCCTTTGCGGTTTCTTCCTGCGAAATCTTCGGGCCGAGGTTGTCGGAGTGCGTCAGTAGCATTGCGCCGATTGCGGCGGTGATGAGCAGTGCGCCCGCAACCTCCATCGTCAGCCAGTGCTGCGAGAAGAGCGTCGTTGCGAGGGATTCGATCGGTTCATTCGAGTACGGGTCAGCGGGGACGAGGCCCTTTGCGTCAGCCGTGAACTTCGTGTGGCCGAGGGTGGCAGCGATGATCACTGCAAGGCCAAGACCCGCGATGACTGCTGCGATAATCGAACCGCGTGACTGCGTTGCGTAGTCATCGGTGGCACCGATGCCAATCATCATGATGACGAACAGGAAGAGCATCATGATTGCGCCGGTGTAGACGACGATCTGCACAACACCGAGGAACGGTGCCTGTTGCGTCAAGTAGAGAACTGCAAGACCCAGCATGACGCCGACCATCGAGATAGCGGCGTATGCGGCCTTTTTAAAGAACAGGACACCCAGTGCGCACACCACCATGACGATTGCGGTGCATGCGAACAGCACGGCTTCGCCGGTAGATGCCATCTCGGGCCATGTACCCAGTAGATTCATCGGACTTCCTCCTTTGCCACCACGCGCGCGTTGGCAAGGCTCGGATCCTCAGGACGGTGTTCCTTCACCCAATCAATCTGGGACTGGGTGGCACCACTGACCGCACCGCGGTAGTAATCGCCATCGTTCAGCCCCTCGACCATCGGGTGAGGCGGAGCGAGCATTCCATCGGAGAGAGGAACAAGCAGATCCTGCTTTTCGTAAATATCATCTGCGCGAGTGTAGGTGGCGAGCTCGAAGTCATTGCTCATCGTCAGAGCACGAGTCGGGCAAGCTTCGATGCACATACCGCAGAAGATACAACGCAAGTAGTTGATCTGGTAGACGTTGCCGAAACGCTCGCCGGGGCTGTACTGCGCCTCGGGAGTATTCGATGCTGCTTCAACGAGGATAGCGTCAGCGGGGCATGCCCACGCGCAAAGCTCGCAGCCAATGCACTTTTCCAAACCATCTGCGTAGCGGTTCAGCTGGTGACGACCGTGGAAACGAGGCATGACGCGCGCGGGTTCGCGCGGGTACTGCTCGGTGACGGTCGGACGGAAGAAAGACGAGATGGTGACGCCGTAGCCGGCGATCGGAGCAAAGAATTCGCCGATCGGCCCCTTCGGGTCATGCTCGAAGCGCATTTCCTCATTCTTCGAATCGTTCTTCTTACTCATCGGTGTCCTCCTTCGAGGCAGTCGCCACGACCGGCGCACGGCCGGCGCGCGGGGACTCAACCGGACTCTGACCGGGAAGTGGCGGGATCGGGAAGCCATCAGCGAAGCCGGTGTATTCCATATCTGCAGGCTTGGGGGCCGGTTCAGGCTCGCCCTTATCCGTGACCCACATAATCAGCATGATGATTGCGAAGAGGATGACAATCGATACGCCAAGGACTGGCAGGGAAACCTCAACCCATTCGGTGATGCCACGAACGACGGCGACGGCAACCAGCCAGACCAGAGCGATCGGCATCAGCCACTTCCAGCCGAAGCTCATGAACTGGTCGTAACGGAAGCGGAGCAGCGTTGCACGGGTCCAGATGAGGAGGAACATGAAGAACCACATCTTGAGGAAGAACCAGAGCATACCGAACCAGCCGTCGTTGATGACCGGTACGTGCGACAGTGGCCACGGCGCGTGCCACCCACCGAAGAACATCGTGGTGGCAACCGCGGAAACGTTGAGCATGTTCACGTATTCGGATAGGTAGTACCAGCCGAACTTCATGGACGAGTATTCGGTCATGTGACCGGCGACGAGTTCACCTTCAGCTTCGGGGAGGTCGAAGGGCAGACGGTTGACTTCACCGGTAGCCGAGATGCAGTAGACAACGAACGCTGGGATCAGCGCAAATGCCCACCAGACCTGGCCTTGGGAAGCAACGATCTGCGAGGTCGACATCGTGCCCGACATGAGGAACACGGAAACAAGCGCCATACCCATTGCGAGTTCGTATGAAATCACCTGGGCGGACGAACGAACCGCACCGTAGAGCGGAAGCGTCGAACGGGTTGACCAACCGCCGAGGACAACGCCGTACAGGCCAAGCGAGGTGATTGCCAGGATGTAGAGCGTTGCGACCGGCATATCAGCCAGCTGAAGCGGGCTGGAGTGGCCGAACAGGTTGACGTTCGGACCCATCGGAATCACGGCAAAGACGCTGAATGCGCTGAATGCTGCGATGGCCGGAGCGATGAAGTACAAGAACTTATCGGCTCCGCGGGTCCACATGTCTTCCTTGAACAGAAGCTTGCCTGCATCCGCGATTGCCTGGAGCAAACCGAGCGGGCCAGCCACGTTCGGGCCCGGACGGGTCTGCATGCGACCGAGGCCACGACGCTCAACCCAGAGGGCAAGAAGAACGTTCAGGATCAGGTAAACGATGATGAAGACGGCCTTGATGAGCGTCAGCCACCATGTTTCTTGCGAGAAATCTGCTGCGGTGTAATCAGGCACCGCACTGAGCAAGAGATTCACCGGGCCACCTCCCCAGTGGCGCTGAGAGCCACGAGGCAACCTGCGTCACCCAGCGACTGATGGACTGAAGAACCCTGCGAGCATTCGGGAACCCACACGACGTTGTCGGGAAGGTCCGCGATCTGCGCGGGCAGTGTGATGGAACCGCGTTCAGTGGAAAGCGTCAGGGCTTCACCTGCATTCACGCCGGCACCTGTCAGCGTTGCCTGCGAAGCGAATGCGATCACGCGACGAGCAGAACCAGCGAGCCACGGCGCACCATCTTGCAGACGGCCGGCATCAAGCATCGGCTTGTGCGTTGCGAGAACTGCCTGACCAGCACCGACTGCTTGAGGAGCCTGCGGGGCAACCGGCATGAACTCGGCACGAGCGCCGTCCCAGGTACTGATGGCGTTGACCTCGTCGTATAGGTCGGTCAGCGTCAGAATGCCAAGATCCTCGCCAAATTCCTCGGCCAGCTTGACCAGAACATCGCGGTCGGTCAGCGAACGAGCGGAAACAGCCTGACCGTAGGGGCGCAGACGACCTTCCCAGTTGATCGACGTGCCGTTCTTTTCCAACTGTGGAGCAACCGGAAGAACAACGTCGGCAAGCTCGGTGATCTCAGAGGAACGAACCTCAAGGCTCACCAGGAACGGAACCGTTTCAAAAGCGCGAAGCGCAAGAGCCGGATCGGTGAAGTCGCGGTAGTCAACGCCACCGACGACCAGTGCCTGAACCGAGCCGTCGAGGGCACCTGCAAGCTGAGCGTCAGCATCCAGGCCCGCGCCCTTCGGATAGGACTTCCAGCCGAGTGAAGCCTGCGCGGCCTCGTCGTCCAGTTGACGACCAAAGGGCAACACGCCCGGTAGCAGGCCGGCTTCGACTGCGGCACGATCACCGTTACGGCGAGGCACCCACTGCAAACGAGCACCCGTACGCTCAGCCAATTCGACAACCGCGGAAAGCAGGCCCGGGGTGCGAGCTGCGCGCTCACCTACCAAGATGACGCCACCGTTCAGTGCGGCTGCAAGCTCTGCGTTCTGTTCGCCCTCAGCAATCGAAGCAACAACCTCAGGCTCGGTGCCAGGAGCGGCACGCAACAGAGTCGCGCTCATCTTCGCACTACCGTTCGTGGTGAACGGAGCAACCGTCGCAACCTTCACGCCACCCTTACGAACACCCTTGCGCAGGCGCAGGAAGATCGCGCCCGCTTCATCTTCAGGTTCGAGGCCGACCAGCAGGACTTGCCCCGCATTTTCAAGGTCGGTGTAGGTGACGCCAAGACCAGTACCAGCAACCTTCGAAGCCAAGAACGAGGTCTCTTCAGCGGAAATCGTGCGAACGCGAGCGTCGATCGAATCGGAGCCGATGACGGTGCGAGCGAACTTGCTCCATGCCCAGGCATCTTCGAAACTCAGGCGACCGCCGGGCAGGAAGCCCGTCTGATCCGCAGCTTCGAGACCCTTACGGACACGGTCAAGAGCATCCGACCACGAGGTCGGAACCAGTATGCCGTCTTCGCGAACCAGCGGGGTGACCAGGCGATCCTGCTTGTCCCACTCGAAAGCGAAGCGATCCTTATCGGTGATCCACTCTTCGTTGACCTCCGGATCGTTGCCGGCCATACGACGGACAACCTCACCGCGACGGATATCGACGCGGAGTGCAGAACCGGAAGCATCATGCTCGGCGACCGACGCGGTCGACACGAGGTCGAACGGGCGGGCGCGGAAGCGGTACGAGGAAGCGGTCAGTGCACCAACCGGGCAGATTTGAATGATGTTGCCCGAGAAGTAGGACGCAAACTGGCGACCGGTCTGATCAAGATCAGCTTCGGTCAGGTCACCAGAGTTTGCCGAACCAATGATGCCCGCATCACCGTAGGGACCGGAGATTCCGGCGTTACCCAGGTTCTTCGGCTTCGGGTTGTGGAAGTCCAGAGCAGTCGTGTCGAACGCGCCGATCTGTTCTGCCATGAAGTAGTGGTCGTCGGTCGGAGCCGTACCACCACCGCGACCCTGCAGGTCGATGAACACGTCGCCGGAGATTTCCTTACCGAAGCGCACGCAACGCTGGCAGAGAATGCAACGATCGCGGTCGAGCAGGATTTGGCTGGTCAGACGCAACGGCTTGCGGTAGGTGCGCTTCGCATCGGCGAAACGGGACTTTGCGCGACCATCGGTCATTGCCTGGTTCTGCAGGGGGCACTCGCCACCCTTATCGCAGATCGGACAGTCCAGCGGGTGGTTGATCAGCAGGAACTCCATCACGCCATGCTGTGCCTTCTTGGCGACCTCGGATGTGAACTGAGTCTTGACGACCATTCCGGGAGTGACGGTCTGTGCGCATGACGGCTGAGGCTTCGGCATGAAACGAAGCTCGCCGGTGTTGCGATCGGGCATACCGACCTCGACCAAACACTGACGGCACGCAGCAACCGGTGCCAGAAGCGGATGGTCGCAGAAGCGCGGAATACGAATTCCGGCCTGCTCTGCTGCACGAATAACAAGCGTGCCCTGCGGGACGGCGACAGTGACATCATCAATGACGACATCAACCATGTTGGGAGCGTCGCTCATCGGACACCTCCTCTGGCGTAGATGGCGGATGCCTCGTAGGGGAAGAGCTCATTGGCCGGAGTAGTCAGACCGGCTTCGAACTCTTCGCGGAATCGCTGAATACCCGACTTGACCGGCGTTGCAGCAGCATCGCCAAGGGCGCAGAAGCTACGGCCGGCAATGTTGTTCGCGATCTCGCCCAGCAGGTCAACGTCTCCGGGAAGCCCCTGGCCCTTTTCGAGGCGGTACATGATCTGCTTGAGCCAGTACGTACCTTCACGGCAGGGCGTGCACTTACCGCAGGATTCGTGCTGGTAGAACTCGATCCAGCGAGTGACCACGCGAACCACCGACACGGTCTCGTCAAAGACCTGCAGGGCTCGGGTACCGAGCATCGAACCTGCAGCGCCGACCGACTCGTAGTCGAGCGGGGTATCAAGTTCAGCTTCGGTGAAGATCGGGGTGGAGGAGCCACCGGGAGTCCAGAACTTCAGCTGATGACCATCACGGATACCGCCGGCCATCTCGATCAGTTCACGCATCGTGATACCGAACGGAGCCTCGAACTGACCCGGATTGTTCACGTGGCCGGAAACGGAGAAGATGCCGTGCCCCTTCGACTTTTCCGTGCCCATCGATGCGTACCATTCCGGCGAATTGCGGAAGACACCAACGACCTGGGAGATCGACTCAACGTTGTTCACAACGGTCGGGCGGGCGTACAGACCTGCGACTGCCGGGAACGGTGGCTTCAAACGCGGGTGGCCACGACGGCCCTCGAGCGAATCGAGGAGCGCTGTTTCCTCACCGCAAATATAGGCGCCAGCACCAGCGTGAGCGGTGATCTTCAGATCGCCGAGCAGACCGGCATCGGTTGCCTCTTTAATAGCGTTTAGCAGACGACGGTATACGTGGACGACCTCACCACGCAGGTAAACGAACGCGTGCCTGCAGTTGATGGCGCGACTGGTAATCGCGATGCCTTCAACCAGAACATGCGGGTTCGCCATGATGGTCGGGATGTCCTTGCACGTACCCGGCTCGGACTCGTCAGCGTTGACAACGAGGTAGCGAGGCTTGCCGTCATCTGGTGGAAGGAAAGACCACTTGAGGCCCGTCGGGAAGCCTGCGCCACCACGACCGCGAAGACCGGAGTCCTTCACGATCTGGACGATGTCGCCCGCTTCAAGAGTGTTGGCCTTCTTCAGACCCTCGTAGCCACCGCGCAACAGGTACGAAGCGAGAGTCCACGACTGGTCTTCACCCCAACCGTTCGTAACGATCGGCGTGAGGGGCCCAGGAGCTACAAATGTTGTCATGCCTGTTCGCCTCCCTGCTCACCTTCGGTGCCAGCAACAGCAACCGGCTCGGTCCACCCATTTTCCGCGGCGAGCTTGCAACCCAGCAGGGACGGCTCACCGGCGGACGGACCTTCGTTTTCATGGCCATCAAGGAAGCCCGCGAGTGTGTGCTCAACTTCCTTGAAGGTCGGGGCAACCGCAGCGCCACGCGTCGGGTGGACGGGGCGACCAGCTTCGAGGTCATCGACCAGAGCAAGTGCCGATTCGGGCGTCTGATTGTCGAAGAACTCCCAGTTGACCATGACAACCGGCGCATAATCGCAGGCCGCGTTGCATTCGATGCGCTCAAGGGTGATGCGACCAGATTCGTTGGTTTCGTCGCTTCCCACACCAACGTGTTCGGAAACAGCATCCCAAATCGCGTCGCCGCCCATAACTGCGCAGAGCGCGTTCGTGCACACACCAACCAAGTAGTCACCGTTGGGGTGACGCTTGTACTGCGTGTAGAACGTTGCAACGGCACTGACCTCTGGACGCGACAAGCCCAGAATGTCGGCGACCAGGGCGATACCGTCGGGGCTGACGTAGCCGTCTTCGGACTGCACCAGGTGCAGCATCGGAAGAAGAGCCGAACGTGCGTGCCCTGTCGGGTAACGGCCAATAATTTCTGCGGATTCAGCCCTCAGGCGGGCTTCAACTTCCTGCGTGTAGCTCATCGGTCAACGCCTCCCAGCACCGGGTCGATGGCAGCAAGTGCAACGACGACGTCGGCCAGCTGGCCACCTTCGGTCATCATTGCCATGGCTTGAAGGTTTGCGAACGAGGGGTCACGGAAGTGGGCGCGGAACGGGCGGGTGCCACCGTCAGAAACGAGGTGAACACCGATGATGCCCTTTGCGTGCTCAACCTGCTGGTACACCTGACCAGCGGGGACCTTGAAACCTTCGGTCACAAGCTTGAAGTGGTGGATCAGGGATTCCATCGAGGAGCCCATGATCTCGGAGATGTGCTGCAACGAGTTGCCCTGACCGTCGGTTGCCACCGACAGCTGTGCGGGCCATGCAATCGCCGGATCCGCGACCATCACGGGAGCACCTTCGCACTTCTCAAGACGATCGAGGACCTGGTAGATGATGCGCAGAGACTCGTAGCACTCGTCGAAACGAACCATGACACGGTTGTAGACGTCTGACTTGTCGCGCGTCGGAATGTCGAACTCGAACTGTTCGTAACCACAGTAGGGCTGGGACTTACGAAGGTCGAGTGGCAAGCCAGCGGCGCGGACGCCCGGGCCGGTCGTGCCAAGAGCCATCAGAGCGGACAGTGGCATGACGGCCACGTCGCACAGACGCTTCTTGAAGATCGGGTTCTGCTTCGTCAGGTCTTCGAGCTCGCCGATATCGCGACGAGCCTTCGGAAGAAGCTCACGGATGTAGTCAACGGTGCCTTCGCCAATGTCCTGTGCGACACCACCGGGGCGGATGTACGCATTGTTCATACGCAGGCCGGTGATGCGTTCAAAGATGCGGAGGATCTCTTCACGACCGCGGAATGCGATCGTCATGATCGTCGTTGCACCCATTTCGTTACCGGTCGAACCGATAGCGACGAGGTGCGAGGCGATGCGGCAGAGCTCCATCATCATGATGCGAATCAGGTTCGCGCGCTCCGGAATGTCATCCGTGATGCCCAGGAGCTTTTCAACGCCGAGGCAGTAGACGGCTTCCTGGAAGATCGGGGCAACGTAGTCCATACGGGTACAGAGCGTCACGCCCTGCGTCCACGTACGGTATTCCATCGTCTTCTCAATGCCGGTATGAAGGTAGCCGGTGTCAACGCGGGTTTCGCGAACGGTTTCACCGTCGAGTTCGAGGATCAGACGCAGAACGCCATGGGTTGCCGGGTGAACCGGGCCAAGGTTAACGACGATGCGCTCGGAGGAAATCTTTTCGATTTCGTTCAGAACGTCCTTCCAGTCGCCACCCTGAGTCATGACCTCGGGAACTTCGTCCATATTCAGCGGGGCTGAAGAAGCCGCCGCGTGGAAGTGTGGTGTGCTCATCAGTTGTATGACCTCCGCGTGTCTGCAGGCGGAACTGTTGCGCCCTTGTATTCAACGGGGACGCCACCAAGCGGGTAATCCTTGCGCTGGGGGTGTCCTACCCAGTCGTCAGGCAGTGCGGTACGAGTCAGCGACGGGTGACCGTCGAAGATGATGCCGATGAGGTCCCAGGTTTCACGTTCCTGCCAGTCGTTTGCCGGGTAGACAGAAACGATGGAGGGAATGTGCGGGTCACCATCGGGGCACGTGACCTCAAGACGAATGTTGCGGTTGTAGGTGATCGACATCAGCGGGTAGATCGCGTGGAGTTCGCGACCCTCGTCTGACGGGTAGTGAACACCGTTCGTGCCAAGGCAGAGCTCGAAACGAAGATCTGCATCGTCACGCAGGTACTTTGCAACGCGAGCAATATGATCGCGGACGATGAAGATTGTCAGTTCACCGCGGTCGACAACAACCTTTTCGATGACCTCTTCAACCTTCAGACCGTCGGCTTCGATCAGTTCTTCAAGAATGTCGACTGTGTTGTCGAACCAGCCACCGTAGGGGCGTGGCGTTTCACCGGGAAGGAAAGATTCCTTCACCAGGCCGGAAAATCCGGTCGTATCGGGGAACATGCCTTCGCGACGCGTCATCAGTTCGGGTGCACCGAACGCACGCTGCGGGGCTTTGGCTACGACTTGGGAGTCGTCCGGGGTGACGATTTCGTCACTCATGCGAGGAGTCCCTTCATCTGGTGGGTGGGCGTTGCGGCGAGAGCTGCCTGCTCAGCCTTGCGGGCAATTTCCTGACGGTGAACGCCGAGTGGTTCCTTACCAATCTGTTCGCGCAGTGTCAGAACCGCGTGAATCAGGGCCTCGGGACGGGGCGGGCACCCAGGCAGGTAGACGTCGACGGGAACGATGTGATCGCATCCCTGAACGACGGCGTAGTTGTTGAACATGCCACCCGATGATGCGCATGCACCCATCGAAATAACCCATTTGGGTTCCGGCATAGAGTCGTAGACACGACGAATAACGGGAGCCATCTTGTGGCTGACACGACCTGAAACGATCATCATGTCCGAGTGACGCGGCGATGCGCGGAAAACTTCCAGACCGAAGCGGGACATATCGAATCGAGGTGTGCCGGCTGCCATCATTTCAATAGCACAACATGCCAGACCCATGGTGACCGGCCACTGGCTGTACTTGCGTGCAAGGCCGAGAACCTTCTCGATGCTTGTCAGCGCAACGCCAGCGGGCAGGCTTTCTTCAAGACCCATTTATCTGCTCCTGTCCCTCAGTAATCCAGGCCACCGCGTCGCCACTCGTACACGTATGGCACGGTGATGAGCGCGATGAACGTCAGCATTGCAATAAGCCCGAACAGGCCGAGCTGGCTGAAGCTCACTGCCCACGGGTACATGAAGACGACTTCAATGTCGAAGATGATGAACGTCATGGCGACCAGGTAGTAACGAACCGGGAAGCGACCTTCGTGAAGGTGCCCCGAGGTCGGTTCAATGCCACATTCATAGTTGTCAGCTTTGGTCTTAGACTTCTTCGTCGGGCCGAGAATCGCCGATGCGCCAAGGCCACCAAGTGCCAGCACGAGTGCAGCCGCAGCCATAATCAGCAACGGAAAATAGGGATTCGTCATCGTTCCTCCCGGGGTTGAAAGAAGTGAAGGGCGTTCATACGGACGGCACCATCTTTGTCAACATTGTGATGAGGCGGTCATCAAAGTCGCCGCCCTTACGTTCATAGCCGTCAGAAAGTAGCTTGTGAACGAAAGTCATAAGTCGCGGAATTGGCAGACCCCTGTTGGTGCAGAGCTGCATGATTCGCGGATTTTCAATGAGAGCCACGAAGACTCGGCCCAGCTGGTAGTAGCCACCGTATTCTTCGCGGAGAAGTTCGGGATATTCGCTCATGGCGCGGTCGATGCCTGCCGACGTGGTGCGCGAGAAGGCTTGGGCGATGCACGAGGCAGCGAAGCGACCCGCCTTCAGAGCCGGTGCGATACCTTCGCCATTAAACGGAGACACCATGCCACCTGCGTCACCAACGAGTACGAGGCCCGACACGTAGTGTGGCTTGCGATTGAAGCTCATCGGGAGGGCAGCTGAGCGGAGCGGGCCGATCTGATTTTCAGGGGTGAATCCCCATTCCTCAGGCACGTTCGCGATCCACTGTTCGAAGACCTTCTTGTAGGGAAGCTGCGTCGCATTGGCTGTAGAGGCAACAGAGCCCAAACCAACGTTGACGATTCCGTCGCCCATGGGAAAGACCCAGCCGTAACCGGGAAGCAGGTCCGATTGCCCGGGCACGCCCGACCAGAGTTCCAGCTGGGATTCCATGTAGTCTTCGTTGCCACGAGGCGACTTGAAGTAGGCGCGCGCCGCAACACCCATGGGGCGCTTGATCGCCTTTTCGATGCCGAGAGAGGTAGCGAGCCTGGCAGAAACACCACCGCAGTCGACAACCATCTTGGCGCGCATTTCCAAGGCCTCGGCATCTTTACCGCGCCCCTTCTTTGCCTTCACACCGCACACGCGACCCATTGGACTGGTCAGTGCGCCGGTGACGGTAATTCCCTCCATCAGACGGGCGCCCGCATGCACTGCATGCTGGATCAGATCGTGGTCCAGCTGCATGCGTGCGCGCGTCATCCCATAGCCCGGAAGCGACTTCTGATCAGGCCAGTCAAGGGAAATCGTGTGTCCTCCGCCGACGACGGTCAGCCCTCGGTTTCGGTTCCACGTGGAGATGTCCATGCCCATCGCGATCAATTCGTGGACGGCCGCGGGAGTCAGGCCGTCACCGCAAATCTTGTCGCGCGGAAACTCTGCTTTTTCAAGGACGAGGACGTCAATCCCTAGCTTTGCCAGGTGATATGCGGTGGAGGAACCCGCAGGTCCGGCACCGACGATAATGACGTCGGCATCCGTTACGCCAGTAAGGTCATTGACCACTGGTAGCCCTCCCAAAAAAGTGAGCGCAGCTGTACGGGCTGCGCAGATGTGCAAGTCGGAGCGGTGTGCACTGCACCGCGATCCGAATTGAAAGCGTAGCCTGTTGCGCCAACGAGTGCGCCCGTTCTTCAAGAAAGGCGGATTTTCGGGAAAAGTGAAATGCGAGCGTTAACAAAGATGCATTCAATTCGGAAAAAGAAGACGTACCTAATTCGGTACGCCTTCCTCCTCATTGATCTGTGGTGCCCTTAGGGCAACGGCTTCACAGCTCGGTGCAGTGCCGCGATTCCGCCAGTAAGGTTTCGATACTGGACATCGGTCCAGCCGTTCGCGGCGATCATTCGAGCAACATCTTGCTGATCCGGCCAATCACGAATCGACTCGATCAGATAGTCATAGGCGACATCATTCGACGACATTACTTTCGCCATCACCGGCATCACGGTGGACTGGTAGAAGTTGTAGAGCCTACGGAAAACCGCGTTCGGCGGGGTTGAAAACTCGCAGACAACCAGGCGGCCTCGTGGACGAACAACTCGCGCCATCTCACGTAGCGCGCGAGCCGGATCTGGGATATTACGCAGACCCCACGAAATCGTCACCGCATCAAAGGACCCATCTTCGAACTGCAGGTCAAGCGCATTACCCTGGACGAACTCAATGTCGGGGTGACGCTGGCGACCAACCTCGATCATGCCTTCGGACAGGTCGCAAGCCACAACCTCCGCCCCGCCCTTCGCCAAGGCTGCCGACGAAGCGCCCGTGCCCGCAGCAAGGTCAAGGATCCTCTCCCCCGGTGCCGGCTTCACCGCGTTGCGCAACGCGACCATCCACACGTGATCCATACCGCCTGTCATCAGCGCATCCATAAGGTCATAGCGCTCGGCAACACGGTCGAACATCGATGCGACGTCGGTGGTTGATTTCGTGAGGTCAGCGCGCAGTGCGCCCGAAGGTTCATTCTCCATACCCCTATCTTCCCACGTCGGCCCCTCGTGTCATACCTGCACCCATATCGCACTGCTCGTTCACACTTCGCGCATCCCCGCTCCCGCGCCCACATCGCACTGCCCGTTCACACTTCGCGCATCCCCGCGCCCGTCCTCACCAGTAAGACGCCCGCATTGGTTCACCCTCACACCCACACCCAGGTGAGGCGCACACACCCCAGCAAAGTCGCACGGGTAAGATTGACCCATGCCCACCGAGCTTTCCGTTCCCACTTTGCGTGTGCGTGCAGCCTCACTTCAAGGCACCCGCTGGGAAAACACGCCGCTGCTTGAACTGATCCCCGACGGCGTTTCGCCTTTCGTGTGGTTCGGATGGCGTCAATCAATGGTCGGCTGGGGCACCGCCGCCGAATGGTCATCCAACACCCCGTCCGCTATTTCCGATTCGGCATCGTGGTGGGACCAGGTGCGCCGTTCCGCAATCGGCGAGGCCGACCACACTGGCCTCAGCCTTCCCCTTGCTTTTGGGTCCTACGGTTTCGCTTCCCCCTCTGTTTCATACCTGAGCATCCCCGAATTCGTGATCGTGGCGACCAACAAGGAACGCTGGGCTGTTTCAATGTCCTGCTCGGATACTGCTCGTGATCCACTTGAGGTGCTCGCCCAGCTCCGCCCCAGTTTTAAGGACAGCGAACTGACCGGGCCGGACGGCCTCGTGACCGATACCGGCAGGATGACGCAAGCCGAATGGGCGTCCAGCGTCAAAGAACTCGCGGGGCGCCTCCAGGCTGGGGATGCCGCGAAGGCCGTCATGGCGCGCGACATGCTCGTACGGGCTGAAACCGCGATTGACCAGCGGTATCTTCTTGCTCGACTCAATAGGCTCTACCCGCAGACCTGGCGTTTCGCCGTCCATGACCTTGTGGGCGCCACTCCTGAAATGCTCGCGTCCGT
This sequence comes from Schaalia turicensis ACS-279-V-Col4, assembly GCF_000296505.1. Lineage (GTDB taxonomy): Bacteria > Actinomycetota > Actinomycetes > Actinomycetales > Actinomycetaceae > Pauljensenia > Pauljensenia turicensis_A. The sequence continues at coordinate 681,254 of NZ_JH815208.1, read as the reverse complement.
GCACGTTTCTCAGCTACGTTCGCGAGTCTTGGCTGGAACTGCGCCCGCCGGCCACACCGATGAATTGCTCGCATCCGCGAAGGATCGTCGCGAACACACTTTGGCGGTTGATTCCGTTGTTTCGGCGCTTGCTCCCCTCGCATCTGAAGTCAACGCACCCGATGATCCCTTCATTTTGGAGCTCCCGAACGTCGTCCACTTTGCTTCCGACATTGACGCCACTTTGGCAGATGCGAACCTGTTGGATGCAGTCGCCGCTTTACATCCGACCGCAGCAGTCTGCGGGACACCGCGCCTCGAGGCGCTTGAGCTGCTGAAAGTTCACGAGCAAACCGCGCGCGGACGCTATTCCGGACCAGTCGGTTGGATCGACGCCGACGGTGAGGGGGAATTCTGCATTGCCCTCCGCTGTGGCCTTGTTGAAGACGACGGGCATACACTGCGCATTTTTGCAGGTGGCGGGATTATGCCGGATTCTGATCCTGAGATTGAGCTTGCAGAAACGCGCCAGAAGATGGCGCCATTGCTGGACGCACTCGGCTTGTGAGAGACATCCTTGGCGGACTCACTTTGTCGCTTGGCGGGTAGAGCGTCGCACCAGGTGTAACAGGTGCCAGGGTCAGGATCGTGACACGGCCCCAACTACACCCCACGCGACACAAACACGACTATCCAAGCAAAACCGTCGCACCAAGTGCAGTCGGGAACAAAAAACCAACCCACACACGGCACCAACTACACCCAACGCGACAAATCCGAGCTTTTAGACACACATCCGTCGCATCAGATGCAACTAGTGCCAAGGCCAGGATCGTGGCACGGCACCAAGCGCAGTCGGCGCACTTGCAGCAGAAGAGAGACCCCTAGACCGCTCCAAAAATCAACGGTTGATAGACAGTAAGACCCTGGCTTCTACAGGCACATAATGTGTCCGCAGAAGCCAGGGTCTTGTTCCGTCTGACAGACGCTTCAGCTACTGGTACAGCACGCTATACCGAATAACGCTCTGCCCGTCGATCAGTTGAACTCCTTGCGAGTACGTCGTTGGGACGCCACCATGGTGCCACCTGCAACAAGGAAAGCTAGCGACACGTACAAAGACAGCCCAATGTGCGCAGCACCCGTCTTCGGGAGTTTTGCAGGCGATGGCGGCTTGACATCGATCACTGCAGGATCTTTCGTGACCTTCAAGGTGAGCTGAACTGCCGAGCTGTCAGTTCCCTCAAGGATCTTGTCGCGTCCGCCTTCCTTCTGGACAGAAACCCATTCCATCGAGAACGATGCCGAACGACCACCTTCAGCTGTCGCCAACGCCTTCATGTATCCAGAAACCTCGCCACTCACGGTGATGTTCTGGTCAAGTGGCGCGGTGTCTGGCACCTTGAAGCCAGCCACTGTCAGAATCAAGCTCGACTTCGTGTCATCATGAATTGCTTGACGCAAAGCCTTGTACGTTGGGTAGTCGCCCTTAAGCTTCATCGAAAGAGTGACGACACCATCTGCATACGCCACATCCGAGATCTCAAAAGCATCCGTTCCGGTCAGGGCGTAGCTTGCCTTGTCCTTCGGCCAGACTGCTCGAAGTTCTTCAGGAACGCTAATGCGAGTCGTGAATTCACTCTCGATCCGCTTCACCATCACTCGATCGAAGTGCTCCGCGGGCACGTTGTTGCTCTTTTCGATCTCTTCCATCTTCTTCTGAATCACGCTGACATCAAGGTCAGCCGAGAAGTTCAATTCACTTTCGCGCTTGGTCATGTGGATAGCTGAATTCTCGGTATCACCATTGACCAGAATGTCGGCGGGCAACAGCGCCTGATCCGGAGTGATGACTGTGAAACGAATGGACTTGTCCGAAGCATCAGCCACAGCATCCCTGCCATCAGGCCACTGTTCCGCACCCCAGGAAAAGTTGAATTCCTTAGCCGTTCCAGCTTCAGAGGTAGCTGTCGCTTCGAACGCGCCGGTGACTTCACCAAAGAGCGTCAGCTGCTTACCAGCCGGAGCATCCGAATTAACCGTGACACCGGGGATAACCATCTTCATCCAGTGATCCTTCGCACCAGCATCCATAACAATCTTTTGCAACTGTGCGTAGTTCGTGACGTCCTTATTCAGCGTCATCTTCACCGTAAGGGTTCGACCGTGAACTGATGTTTCCTCAACCTTGAAGCCTTCACCAAAGTCCTGAACTTGTGGCGTGACTTCTGCCGGAAGCGAGAGGCCTTCCGGAATAGTGAAGGTTGCTTCGAAGGCAAAGTTGCGAACCTGAATCCCAAGTTTCTTGTAATCAGCAACCCCAGGATAAAGAGCCTCGATTGCCTTCATTTGTTCTTTAATAGGCTCAACATTCAGTGCGCCTACAAAGTCGAGCGATTCCCCACGGCGCACCGGATACGCAGCATTATGCTGAGTTTCTTCACCAACCAGAATATCGGCGGGCAGAATCCCCTGATACGGCTTCACTACGACGAGCGTGTACTCAATTGCCTTGACGTTGCTCGAGTTCGGATCCCTTGTCGAACCATCTTGCACCGCATTCCAAGCGAACTTGAAACGCTTTGAGGTGCCACCGGGGCTTGTAGCAACTGCCGAGAATGAACCGGTAACCTTTCCGCTTAACGTGAGCTTGTCACCGTTGGCAACCTTGTCACCATCGATACCCAAACCATTAACCGTCAGCGTTAAACCGCCATCAGCCATCGGGGTAACAGATTCTACAGCCGCCTTGAGTTTGGCGTAATCCGTCATTCCCGCTTTCAGGCTCAGGGTCACGGTGATGTCGCGATCGTCAACCTTCACGTCCGTGACCTCGAAAGCATCACCCAAACCTGCCGGGGTCCCCTGAGGAGACTCAGGGATAGTGACGCCCTCCGGCATGGTCAACGTTGCAGTGAACGTCGATGTCGGGGAAGTCAAAGCAATCTGTGAAAGCTTCGAGTTTTCGCTGTTAGCGCTTCGATCCATCATGACCGCAGAACGATCACTACCCGTAACCTCAGGGAACAACGATTCAATCACGTTCATCTGATCTTTGATGGAATCTGCGTTAATAACACCGGTCACGCTGAATGTGTCGCCAACGCGAACAAATTGTTCCTTGGAGCTTTCGGCAGGGTTGACACCCCAGATATCTCCAGGGATTTCAGCATCGTTCTCGATCTTGTCAACCTTCGGATCTTCTTTCCATCCGAGGTAGAAGGTCATATCTTTCGTGATTTGTGGGTTATCGCCTGGTCTGGAGAACAGCCACGACTTCCGGTCCTTGAAGTTATATTTCTTTCCACCGGTGGGGGTTGTGTACCAATTCGTCGTGTCGCCGAGTATCCATCCGTTCTTCTGAGCCTTCTGATCCGGCACAAGCGTGTTGTAGTCGAGCGCACCAAGAAGAGAGCGGAACTCGTCGCCGTATTCTGCCTTCTTCTTCAGTACTGCGACGTCGCCACCGTTGGGATCGGTAATAACCGTGAACACGTCTGGATTCGTCTTGAAAACGGAATCATCGGAGAAGCGACCACCATTTGCAGAGAATGCAACCTGATACAGGTTGACGTCGTACTGCGCATACAAGTCGATGCTTGATGCACCCGTAATGGAAAGAGTCTCGCCCGGAGCAATCGGCTTGCCCTGCCCTGCAGGATCCGTCGTCCAATGTTTAAACGTCTTTCCTGGAACAGCAAATGTTGAATCTTGAGCGCTGATCGAGTCAAAGTCCAGAACAGTCGCTGACTGAGCCGAGGGAGCAACGGCACTGACGAAGTTCGTGCCACCGTTGTTGTTGTGGTAGATCACCGACGCTGCATTCCACTTAGCGTAAACCTCAAGGTTCGTATCCACGGCAGATGAAGCATCAAACTCGTGTTCCGCACCAGCGTCATCCCTGTAGAACCATCCAAGGAACTCGACTCCATTCGCGTCGGTCGGAGTACCGGGATCCACATTTCCAGCAATCATGTCGAGGGCATAACCGCGAATTGTGGTGGCAGTCTTGGACTGTTGTGACCCGTCTGCGAATGAGGCGTTGGAGTTGTTCAATACGTAGGTAACCTTGGCGCTTGGCACCCACACGTGTTTGAGACCATCATCTGAGGCACGCGCAACGTTATAGGTGTACCTGTCACCGTTAATGTTCTTCGGATTCAACACATTCGTTGAAGAATCAGCCAAGGTCAGCAGGCTCAGTCGCTCATTACCGTTCTCGGCACCGTTCGTCGGCGTAGTGACGTTATAGTTGTAGGTCGGATCGTAAGCGATCTTGAACGAGCCACCGGTTACAACGTACTGCGCAGGAGCGTTCGCACCACCATTATCGGCTGTTTTATCTACCGCAGCAGTGTTGACAACGCTGTTGCCAACAAACTTAATGAACTGGCCTTCTGGGTTGTTACGACCAGCTCCGAATAGTGGAATGTACCGCAGGTTTTCACCGACGAGAGTCGAGTTCGTAAACGTGGCGTTTGAATTCTCGTAGTTGATGTTGTAGCCACCTGCGGTGCTGTTTTTGAAGACCATCGTGGAGTCGGTGACTTCCATGGTTGAATGATCACCCTGAGAAATACGCGATCCGTCAGAAGTGAGCGTAGAGCCGTTGACGATTCGAAGCTGGCCGAAAATTGCCATCGTCTGCTTATATGCAGAAGAACCAGTGGCTTTGTAGACATACAAGTCAGAGTTATTCAAATCGAGAGAATACGTGTCTTTTTCAGGGTTCAGGTAGTACCAGACTCCGCGCGTGGTGAGCGACGCATTATTCATCACAAGCGGAGCGTACTGCTCGCTCTTTTCGTCCTTCGCTTGCACATTCACCGTGCAGTTGTTAAAGCTAGAACCTTTCCCATAGGTGAAAGCTCGCCCAGTGCTCTCTAGGGCAGATACGGTCAGCGCTTCTCGCGACGAACCGTTGAATTTGCCTTTCAAGTTAAAAGCAATCGCGTTCCGATCAAGGATGTAGATACCATCATTGACTTCCGCGCCAGAAGCAATGTCGAGAGCAGTTGCAAAACCGCTCATCGTGAGCTTAGCGCCATGAGAGGCCCCCAGCTTCGCACCGGCAGAGAGAATGATGCCATTTTGGCCGTTTGAACCGGTAAAGGTGGCATCTGAGTACACGTCAAGGTGTGCACCACTTGGGATAGTAAGCGGAGTGCCGGTTGTAAAAGTGCCTGCGATATGCAAAGTTCCGCCGTCACCAAGTGCATTTAAACCAGCTTTCAGCGATGCAAGTGGCGCATCTGCAGAAGTGCCAGCATTATCATCACTGCCAGAATCAGCATTCACCCAGACGTCAGACAAAGACTTGGTAGCCGGCGCCATACGAGGAAGCCTCTGTGGCTGAGCTATCTTATTTGAATCGGAGGGGGAGGCTTGAGAAGGAAGCGATGACGAAGCGGTTGGTTCGCCAGAGCCAGTCGACTGCGTGTTTTCCGTTGTAGCATTCTCTGAATCGCTCGAATTTGAAGCCGAAACTCCCATTCCATTGTCCGATGCATCTGCCTGGGATGACGAATCAGTCGGTGCAGTCTGAGACGCAGGAGCCTGCACCTTAGAAACCGTACTCTCTGAGCCTTCTATCTGTTCAGTAGCCCATGCGCTTGCTGGTACGCCAATCAGGACTACCGAGGCAGAGACGGCGAGCGCAAGTAGGCGCCGGCATGTCCCCCTCGTCCACGGAGCTCGATGATTCTTCATCACTTACCTCTTATTCTTAGACACACGTTTGTTTTCAACGAGGAAAACTCCGGCTCACATATGCAGTGGGATGCTTACATTATCTTCCTCGTCATCAAGAAAGCACCAGCCCCGCACTCCCGCGAGATATGTCATACCTTTTTGGAGTAACTGTCCGTACCAAGCGCAAACCGAGACATGTGCATACACACAGGTGGGCCCACCCAAAGGGTAGGCCCACCAAGAGTTCGAATCAGCAGAGCTGTCAGGACGCCTTGCCGAGCGTGACGGTCACATCCCGCTTCTCACCATTGCGGACGTAAGTGATCGTTACTTCCTGACCACTCCGGTAGCGACGGATGTACCCGGTCAACTGCTTCGACGAGGACACCGACTCTCCATCAACGGCGGTGATCACGTCCCCTGCCTGCAACCCGGCCTGAGCAGCGGCACCGCCACGCGTCAGTTCCTCAACCGAGGCGCCCGCAACGTTAGAACCATCAACGGCAACAGCCTTCGTGGTCACCGAAACACCCAGGACCGCATGATCAACGGTGCCGGTTGCGATTAGCTGATCGGCCACGGAGGTCACCAAATCAACGGGGATAGCGAAGCCCAAGCCGATCGACCCGGCCTTGTCCGAGCTGGTATTCGACGCAATCGACGAGTTGATTCCGATCACCTTACCGGTCGCATCAAACAGCGGGCCACCGGAATTACCAGGGTTAATAGATGCATCAACTTGGATAGCGTTGGTGATCTGAGTATCCGTGGAGGACTGAGCCTGAGCCTGATTTTCTTCTTGTCCACCACCAAAACCGGGCAGTTGACCGAACGGATCGTTCGGGTCGACCTCTTGAGAGTTTTCTTTGCTTCTCGAAACTTCAACTGGCCTGTTCAGAGCGGAAATGATACCGGTGGTTGCAGTGTTTGACAGGCCCAGCGGAGCGCCCACGGCCATGACTTCCTGGCCGACAGCCAAGTCTGACGACGAACCGAAGGCAGCGACCGTCAGGTCGGAAGGAGCGTTTTCCAGGCGAATAACCGCAAGGTCAGTCGTCGGGTCAGTTCCGACGACTGTCGCGTTGTACAAGCGACCATCACTGAGAGTCACCTGGATCGTCGCATCGGCACCGGTCGCACCTGAAACGACGTGGTAGTTCGTGACAATGTCGCCTTGAGCGTCGTAGATGACGCCGGATCCAACGCCGGAGGACGAACTGGAGCTCACTGAAATCGTGACAACCGCGGGTTGTACAGCTGCCGCAACCGCCTGCCAGTCAGGGTCTTCACCGCTGGTACTAACAGGCTGAACGGTTGACGCGCTTGTCTTCGTGTTTGCTGACGAATCGGTTTCGTTTGCCTTTCCATGACCGGCATTGATCATCGCGAAGGCTCCCGACAGGGACACGGCAGCAGTAACCGTCATGCCAAGGATCATTGCAAGCCAGCTAGGACCGCGACGCTTCGAACTCCGCCTTGCAATAGCTACCGTCGGCGTATTTGTCGGTGCACTCAAAGGTGAGGTGTAGGGGTGAGTCTCCGTCGTCGGCCCCTTCCCGCCCGCGTACGAGGCTCCTTGCGAACGCGATCCTGGCTGATTCGGCTGTTGAAAGCCTGCTGATTGAGTGGCCTCCGCACCCTGGTAAGCCTGAGAGCTCGACGGCTGGTAGGGCTGGCCGCTCGTTGCAGATTGGTAGGTGCCACCGGAGGTCACGCCGGAGTACGCAGAACCTGTTCCGTATGACCCCTGCTGTTGGGAGGGAGTCGAACCGGTCGCGCTGGCCGGCTGAGCGGGTGAGGATGGACGCGCAAACCTTGCGTGAGGCAACGGCTCTGTCGGCCTAGTTGGAGACGACTCTGTCGGCGTGGTGGGACCTGAGACTTGAGCGGGACGCCCCGCCCAGCGGGAGAGCGGAGTCGATTCCGATGTCCTCGAAGCGCCCGTGCCACTGGCCTGCGTCTGGACACGTGGTGCTGGCTTAGCTGTGGGGGTGGTTTCTGCTTTCGTCGGTTCCGATGACAAGGCGCGCTGTTTGCCATTGTTGGGTGAGTCGCTCATTGCGGATCCTTCATTAGCTAGCGTGTTAAAAACTGAGTGCTTCTTGGAAGCTGATGACATTAGTGTGCACCCGCTTCTTGCCGACTCACTGAATCTTTCCTGTGCGTTTCCTGTGGTGCTAAATCTGATCCGCCAGCTTCCTCACATCAGCAATTTGCACAGGTCGAGCGCATTTCACATGACAGATCCGGATCCCGTGTACGTCGGAATCAAGCTCGCGCATCACGTCTTGACGCGTCATACATTCCACATAATCCACGCCGTAGGCGTGAGCCAGGTGCTTAAGAGACTGCGGTTGAGCAGTCGCAAACCATCTCTCGAACGTCGGAGCGTTTTCTGGGCGCCCGTGTTCAAGGGTGGAGAAAATTGACCCGCCACCATCGTCAGCAACAAAGATCAACAAATCGGGGGTGGCCTCGTCCGCTGGGATAGCCAACGCGCCCACATCGTGGAAGAACGTCAGATCCCCCATCAGCGCAACAGTCGGCTCTTCGCGAACAAGTGCCAGACCAATCGCAGAAGCGATCGTGCCATCAATTCCCGCAAGGCCCCGGTGAGAAACAACGGAGCGCCCATGCCCATCAACACCAACCAGGTCAAGTGCACGGATCGAGTGAGATGCTCCCACCATCAGCGGACGCGAATCGTAACTCCACACTAAGTCAGCAAGAACAAGCACTGACATCGGGGATTCATCAAGAATCGTGCGAATCTGCTGGGAGACTCTTCGGCCAGCTTCCTTCCACTGCTCCAGCCACACATCGTCCGTTGAAACCTGGCGTGGCGGAGCAAGCGATGCCACCACTTCACTGGCACACCCCTCAACATCAACCCACTCATCATGCGGGTCGACAACAATCAAGCGAATGTCACTGCGCCCAAGTAACGCAGACACGGGACGCGACAGGGTCGGACGACCGGTAACGATCACCTGTTGAATCTGATCTGCTAAGGGCGAGGCAAGGAGCACCTGCTGGTGAGCAATTCGATTCGGATCGCACGCAAGAACACTGGTCGGTTCAGCAAAAATCGGGATCTTCGCATAATTCGCCCAAGCTTCCCCACTCTGGTCATCACCATCGCCCGCCACAATCACAGTTCGCAGTGACGAATCAACGACGTCATCCCACGTCTGACCGAGACGACGAGGCCGGTAGATCGACGGCGATGACACCTTGGCAAGAGACAAAGGCTCAAGTGTCGCTGAACCTGACTGAGGTGTCAGCGGATCACGGAACGCAACATTGATGTGAACGGGACCTGCAACACCTGACGGTCTACCGCATGCGCGATGCACGGCTCGAGCTACTCGCGAGTCAACGCGCTGATCGGGCTTGGTATCCGCTGGCAAATCAAGGACAGTTGGAGCGTGCGGACCGAAAATGCCGTACTGAATCGTGGTTTGAGATGCTCCAACACCGCGCATTTCATCTGGACGATCCGCACTGAGAACGATCAGAGGCCGGTGAGAATGAGCGGCCTCGGCGACCGACGCATGTAACTCAGCCACTGCCCCGCCCGAAGTCGTCACAATCGCAACCGGCGACAGGTCCTCGACGTCGTGGCAGGTGGGCTCGCTTGCCCATCTCCTGGTCAAGCCGAGTGCGAGGAATCCAGCTGAGCGCTCATCAAGGCGAACATGGGCGCGGACAAGGTCGCCCCGCACTGCTGAGTCAAGAGCGTAAGCAAGGGGCGCGCTACGAGACCCAGGGCAGTACACGATGTCATTGACACCCGCAGCAATCAGCGCACCGACAATGCGCTGGGCAAGAACAATTGACTGGGATTCAGGCATGATGTCCTCCAGCGACAGATTCGAGATGCGCACACATGAGGTCAAGACGGTGAAGCCACCGGTCACGTATTTCAGCGTCAACGGGGCGGGCATCAACCAGACTCTGATCTGGTTCAACGTCACGCACCGGCAAAAACCCGTCAACAGGAAGCAGGCGTTGAGGGACAACGTCACAAGCCAAGAAGTGCGATGTCGCCAATCCGCACGCGCGTATCATTCCTGGCAGAAGCGAAGCGGCCCGCACACCGACGGCCAGGCCAACACTGGATTCCAAGGCGGACGAAACCACTAGGTCCAAGCCGGTTTGCTCACCAATCTGTAGGGCTCGTTCGATTCCACCAAGCGGAGCAATCTTAATGATCGCAACATCCGCGGCCTGAGCGCGCGCAACTGCTTGAGGATCATCCGCCCTGCGAATTGATTCGTCTGCAGCAATGGGCACATCAATTGAACGACGCAAGGTTGCCAAATCTTCGACCCTGGCACACGGCTGTTCTGCGTATTCAAGACCGCCCACTTGCATTGCTGCACGGTCTAGCTGAGGAACGGCTTTTCGCGCGTAGTCCACATCCCATGCGGCATTCACATCGACTCGAATACGACCGCGTTCGGCTCCGACCGTATCAACAAGCGCCTGAGCAACGGCTTCGACTCGAGCAATATCTTCGCTCAGTTCAGTATTGGGATCCGCAACTTTCACCTTCGCCGTAGCGCAACCACCCGAACTGATGACTCTCTGGTAGGCATCGGATGCGCAAACAACCGGAATCGTGACATTCACGGGAACACGATCGTGCAGTGAAGTTCTGCGCGGTCCAGTCGCCACCGAATAGGCGCCAGCCAGCCAGGTTGAGGATTCAACCGGGTCATAATCCCAAAATGGCGACGCTTCTGCCCAGCCGGACGGCCCGTGTAATAGCAGTCCTTCCCTGCTGGTCACGCGCCTAAAACGCACGTTCATCGGCAGATGGTGAAGAAGCAGATCATCGACGCCATCAAGAACGCGACGAACATGGCTCGGCAAAGATGCCATATCAATGCGCGTCAATTCACCATGGGATTCGCTCATACTTCCATTGTGCCCGAATTGGCGTCTCAACAAACTGTGAGGACGCCCAGTTGTGGATTGTCGTTATTCACAGGCGATACCTATGGATAACTGGTTTCCACAAGGAGTCCCAGCCTCGTGCGCTTCACGGAAGGCAAGACGCTAGGCTGGTTGCATGAGCGCACTGCCTTTCATCTCCGATACTTTCGACCCTGCCCGTTGGCGCGAGGTCGAAGGATTCACGCTGACCGACATGACATACCACCGCGGTATTTCGCGTGGCGAAGCCGAAGACGGCCAGCCCAAGGGCGCCGACATGCCCGTCGTTCGAATTGCATTTGACCGCCCCGACATTCGAAACGCCTTCCGCCCCCACACCGTTGATGAGCTCTATCGCTGCCTCGACCACGCACGGATGACGGGCGATGTCGCTGCGGTGATCCTGACGGGCAATGGCCCCAGCTCCAAAGACGGTGGCTATTCCTTCTGTTCGGGCGGAGACCAACGCGTGCGAGGCAACGACGGCTATCGATACGAAGTGGACGGAGCCGACTCTCAAGCCGACACTGTAGTTCGTCGCGAGCAAGTAGATCCCGCTCAGGCTGGACGCCTGCATATTCTTGAAGTTCAGCGTTTGATTCGTACCATGCCGAAAGTTGTCATCGCGGCAGTTCCTGGGTGGGCTGCCGGTGGCGGGCATTCTCTGAACGTGGTCTGTGACCTGTCCGTCGCGTCGAAAGAGCATGCTGCGTTTATGCAGACTGACGCGAATGTGGGGTCCTTTGACGCCGGATACGGGTCAGCTCTACTGGCCCGCCAGGTCGGTGACAAAAGGGCACGCGAGATCTTCTTCCTCGCCGAGCGCTACGACGGCGATACTGCTGAAAAGTGGGGCGTTGTCAACGCGTCGGTTCCCCACGCGCAACTGGAGGAACGCGCGCTCGAGTGGGCTGGCACAATCGCTACCAAGAGTCCACAGGCAGTCCGCATGCTCAAGTTCGCATTCAATTTGGCAGATGATGGAATGGCAGGCCAGCAGGTGTTCGCGGGCGAGGCCACTCGCATGGCGTATATGACTGCGGAAGCACAAGAGGGACGCGATGCATTCTTAGAGCATCGTCAGCCCGATTGGAGCGGGCACCCGTACTACTTCTAAACCGAGGAAGCCAGAACGCGGTGAAGGCTCAGTGGCATATGCGCCGGAGACACCCAGGACGACAAGAACAGCCGCAACGATACCTGCGACCGTCCACTTCATCTTGGAAGTCAGCTTGTTCAACGTCGGCTCAACCTGATCGGTTGTACATTTTTCAAGCGATTTGAGTCCCGCAAGGAGGACTGGGAAATCTGCCACAAATTCCACGACCATTCTTGGCTTAATTTAGCGCTTTTTATACGTGCAACCTAGGCTGTACGCAGTACAGAACAGACGCATTCTAGGGGGATCCACATTGACAACTCGAACGCTGGTCGTACCTGGAGGAACCTCAATCGGAGCTGTCGCTCTTGCACATGCGGCTCTTCACAAGCTGGTGGAACTTTACGAAGAACGCCAAGCTGACCCGAATCACCCCGCACCTCACACGGTGGTTGTGATGCGTGATCCGAAGGATGTTCCGCCATCAACTCTGCGCGGGGCCTCGGCAACCGTCGAAGAGGCGTTTCCAGCCGAGCGTTTCCCCTCGCTCTATCCGGCGATCACCGAGCCTGATTTCTTTAGCGGTGTCGACCTGGTCATTCCCACGTCCGGTTCGTCCGCAGGCACACCTCATCTTGTGGGCTTGTCGATCGATGCGTTGATCGCGTCCGCGCGTGCAACGCACGAAGCCCTTTCCGGGCCGGGAAAATGGATTCTAGCATTGCCGGCCCACCACATTGCCGGAGCGATGGTTTTGCTTCGCGCGGCCGTTGCCGAAACGAATCCGCAAATCGTTGATACGTCTGCGGGCTTCGATCCGCGAGCGCTTCTTCCTGCGATCGCTGGGGCTACGGCCGAGGACGGAGTTCCTGGTTATCTGTCGTTGGTTCCGACTCAGTTGGCCTCGTGCTTGGCTGACGATCAAGTGATCGAGGCTCTTTCAGGGCTTTCTGCGATTTTGGTTGGTGGCGCGCACACGCGTTCGGATCTGCTGGATGTGGCACGAGGCCGTGGTCTGAATATCGTCACGACGTATGGGATGACGGAAACGTGCGGAGGGTGCATCTATAACGGGGTGCCTCAGCCCGGTGTTGAGGTGCGAACTGTTGAGCATGATTCTCAGGCGCGGATCGCTCTTTCAGGCCCGATGCTGATGACTCGTTATGTGGACGGGGATTCCCCTCTTTTTGTTGAAGGAGGCACAACCTGGATGCTGACGGGCGATATCGGTGTGATCACGAGTGAGTCAACCGTGAAAATTCAGGGGCGCGCGGATGATGTCATTGTTTCCGGTGGTCTTTCTGTTGCTCCTGCCCCGGTCTTAGAAGCTGTTCTATCTTGCGATGAGGTAGCTGACGCATGGGTGACGTCGACTCCTGACGATAAGTGGGGCGAGTTAATCACGACGCTGGTTGTCCCGAAGAATCCTATTTCATCTGCGGACGAAGTCGATCAGTTTGCTCGGCATCTGCGTTCTGACGTGGGCGAGGTCTTGGGGCGCGTGTACGCTCCTCGCCGTGTTGTTGTGACCGGTGTTCTCCCCTACCTGTCGGAGATGAAGATCGATCGCATGGCGGCCACGAAACTGTTGAAGGATGCTGAAGACACGGTCTTTGACTGGCGTCGTTAAGGCACACTTCTTGGCTTTTGTGCCTGACATGCAACCGAAGCAGAATGCTGTTTTCAGCTTAGACAGCGTATTCTCGTGAAGCACGCTTGCGACAAACGCTCGTGAGCCCGTCACTTTTTCAGACAATGGAAAGCAGGTACTGCCACTCATGGCAACGTTGAACGACTGGATCGAAGGGGCGCGTCTTCGCACTCTGCCTGCTGCTATTGCTCCCGTGATGGTCGGTACCGCGTCAGCAATCCACATGGGTGCCGTTGCGCCAGTGCGCGCCGTTCTTGCTCTTGTCGTTGCCTTGGCGTTGCAGATCGGCGCAAACTATTCGAATGATTATTCGGACGGTATTCGAGGCACCGACGATTTCCGCCTGGGGCCTGCGCGCCTTACGGGTGGAAAGTTGACCGCTCCGAAGAATGTCCTGATTGCCGCGCTCACTTGTTTCGGGATTGCTGGTGTGGCCGGCTTAGCCCTGCTTGCTTTGTCTGGCGCATGGATTCTTCTGATCCCGGGCATTTTGGCCGTGCTTGCCACATGGTTCTACACGGGTGGCCGCACTCCCTACGGCTACATGGGGATCGGCTTGTCCGAGCTGTTCGTTTTCCTTTTCTTCGGTTTGATGGCGTGCGTGGGCACCACGTGGACTCAGATCCCTCAGGCACCGGGCTGGCTTTGGATGCTGGCATCCACGCTGGGTTTCCTGTCAGTCGCACTGCTGATGGCGAATAACATCCGCGATATTCCAACGGATCGCAAATCCGGTAAACGCACTCTTGCTGTTCGCCTGGGTGATACAACGTCGCGCAATATATTCACCGCCTGCTTTACTCTGTCCGTGATGAGCCTTGCAGTATTGCTGTTCACCCTCACCTATTCGTGGCCACTGATTCTTGTTGCCCTCATCATCACCGGATTCATGACTGCTCTCGCAGTTCTCCCGATCGTGCGTGGAGAAACTGGCGCCCGTTTGATTCCTGTTTTGCGCAACACCGGCCTGTACACGCTCGCCTGGGCGATCGAGGTCAGCGCTTTCCTGCTCCTCGCCTGATCCCCTAGCCGCTCAGCTCGGACTTTCAGCCTGAGCCTCGTACACGATGGCGAGATTGAGCACCCCGCGCATTTCGCTCGCATCCGTTGACCGCGAAGCCCTCCCCGCGAAGCCCTCGCTGCGACGCTTCAACGCTCCTTGGATAGACTGGCGCAATGGTACGCATTCTTGGCATCGTCATTTGGGCCGCGGTCACGATTTACGCGATCACGGATTGGCTTCGCACGCCCGAAGATCAAGTGCCGGCGAAGTTGCCAAAGAACATCTGGCTACTGCTGATAATCTTGACGATCCCGTCGTTGTCGATCGGGTCGATCGCGTGGATCGCCTTGCGTTTCGTCGCCAAAGCGGAAGCCGGCGAGGCTCCCATCAGCTTCTCCGTCACCCGCCTCCCCTCGGAGAAACAAACGCCCGCACCCCTTGCTCCCGATGACGATCCGGAGTTTCTTTTCCGGCTCGAGCGCGACATTCAACGCCAACGCAAGAAGGCCAGCAAGGAAAGCGCGAACGCGTCTAACGATTCCGCTCCCGATTCACCATCCGCATTCGAAGAGGGCTCGGGCGCGTCAGATACGTCCGCGAACCATGACGACGAGACCACAAACCGCAACGACCCCCAGGCTTGATCGGGTCGGCGCGATAAAGACTCAGCGTTTGAGGGCCGCTTCGGAATCCCCGGGAGTCATATCGTGTGCGTGAACAAGCAAGTCAGCGCTTGGCTCAACGTAGTCAATATCGACCAGTGTGCCGTCATCGAAAATAAACGTCGTGATCGACGCTAGGGAACAGTGCCTCGACCATGGGGCGTGTGCCAGCATCTGCTTGCGAGCAAAACGCGTGAGCAACGTAATCGGACTCTGGTGCGAAACAACAAGGGCCTCGTGACCATAGGCGCGTTTCAACGCGCCTGACAGTGCGGCACTCATGCGCGACGCAATCTGCACATACGGTTCGCCCCACGATGGCTCAAATGGATTGCGATAGTACTTCAGCACATTCGGCTTGATCAAAACCCTGCGGTCAGCATTCACCGGCTGGCCTTCGAAGATATTTCCAGCTTCGATCAGGCGAAGATCCGAGTGAATAGGAAGCTCGTAGGCGCGAGCAGTCGGGGTCGCGGTCTGCTGCGCACGAAGAAGAGGCGACGCAATGACGGCCGTGATATCCGCGTCGGTTTCTTTCAGATAGTCGGCTCCACGCTGAGCCATCTGATGTCCGAGCTCCGTCAAACCAAAACCGGGAAGACGCCCATAGAGCAGGCCGTCTGGATTATCGACTTCGCCGTGGCGCATCACGTGGATCTTCGTTGTCGTCATGGGGTAAGTCTGACACGAATCATGTGAGTGTGCGCAAAGCGGGCTCCGACCAAAGCGGGCTCCGACAGATAAAAGCGAAGGCCCGACCGAATCGGCCGGGCCTTGAAGCTCACTTCTTGTTGCGACGCTGGTGACGCGTCTTGCGCAGCAGCTTGCGGTGCTTCTTCTTTGCCATACGCTTGCGGCGCTTCTTGATGACGGAGCCCATGGGGTTCCTCCCTCTTGTTGAAACTAGCTCGCGGCAGAGGTTCCTACCGCCTGACGAATCATGCCCATTACAGGCATAGCGTTGCTATCTTACCCGTTAATGGCACTACTCACCGAAATGGAAGTCTCGGTGTGATCAGCAAGACCCGATTCGATGATCTGGCCAAGCGCTGCTTCCGGCACGCGGAAGCTCTTGCCGACGCGGATCGCAGGCAGGTCGCCAGAATGAATCAAACGGTAGACGGTCATTTTTGAGACGCGCATAATTTCCGCCACTTCAGCGACCGTTAGAAAACGGGGGGCGGAATGCGACACCATGAGAACTCCCAAAAATATCTTCGTGAGGCAGCCAGTGGCGCCGGTCCTTTTGCGCGCGTAGCCTCAGGGTCAATACTAATGCCTAAAGACAGGTTGTGGATAATTCTGGAAGAATGCGTTCAGATATCTTTACTTCGCACTCGCGCGCCGGCGAAAACCGAGAGTTTCTTTGGTGATAGCGGGGTGGTAGCGTGGCAAGGAATCATGGAATGCCAAGCGATAGGGGGCGAGTGTTGTGTCGATAAGGCGAAAGCATTCCGCATCGTCTGAACGCTCGTCGCACTCCGATGACTTCGCCGCTACCCCTCTTGTGCAATACGCAGACGAGTCCCTGGCGACACACTCAGCGTCCACGCGCCCTTTGGCTCACGAAAAAGAAACCACTCGGATGGACAAGTTCCGTGCGTGGTTTGTTTCTCAGGCCCGCTATTCGCCGGCGCGTCTGGCTCTGGGTATTTTCGCTCTGATCATTGCGGTCATCACGGGGCTTCTCTGCTTGCCTTTTGCGTCCGTGTCAACGCGTTCGGCATCGTTCGTTGACATTCTTTTCACCGCGGTTTCTGCCGTGTGTGTGACAGGTTTAACGACCGTTGATACGGCCACCCATTGGACAGTGTTCGGTCAGGTCGTCATTGCAATGGGCATCATGATCGGTGGCTTGGGCGTGATGACCCTGGCGTCGATCCTCGGTTTTGCCGTTTCACGTCACCTGGGTTTGACGCAAAGAATGCTGGCCGCCCAGGAAACAAAGTCCGACGGCCTCGGCCAAATCACGGGGCTGTTGAAGGCTGTTATCGCAACCTCACTTGTGGGCGAGTTGCTTCTTTTCCTGGTTTTCCTGCCACGTTTCCTGACCATGGGTGAAGGCGTTCTTCACTCGCTATGGGAAGCGCTTTTCATGGCGATCTCAGTGTTCAATAACGCGGGATTCGTGATTCTAGTTGGTGGGCTTGCTCCCCACGTTTCCGACTGGTGGATGCTGGCTCCGATTGCTTTAGGTACCTTCACCGGCGCCATTGGTTTCCCCGTCATCCAGGATCTTGCTCACCGTTGGCGCACCCCGCAAAAGTGGGCGCTCCACACGAAGCTGACCCTGTCGGTCTACGTGTCCTTGATCTTCATTGGCGCTGTCCTTTTCGCATTGACGGAGTGGACAAACCCGGAGACGCTGGGAGCCTTGCCTGTTCCCAGTCGTATCTTGAATGCGTTGTTATCCGGTGTGAATACACGTTCCTCGGGATTATCCGCGGTTGACGTTGGGGTGATGCGCCCGCAGACGCACTTCGTTCAAGACATCTTGATGATGATCGGTGGTGGCAGCGCATCGACGGCCGGTGGCGTGAAGGTGACGACTTTCGCCATCTTGGTACTCGCCGTTATCGCCGAGGCTCGAGGTGATCAGGACATCGAAACCTTTGGCCGTCGCATTGCTCCGTCGGTTGTCCGCCTTGCTGTTGCCGTCTCGCTGTTGGGGCTGGCAATGGTGGCCGTTTCCGTTGTTATTTTGCTGAGCCTGACGAACTATTCGCTGGACACGATTCTGTTCGAAACAATTTCTGCCTTCGCAACAGTTGGCTTGTCGACAGGCATTACGGCGACTTTGCCTCCACTAGCGAAGTATGTCTTGATCGCCCTGATGTTTGCCGGCCGAACGGGGTCGATGACGGTTGCTGCAGCTCTGGCTCTTCGTGAGCGTTCTCGCGTGATCCGCATGCCCGAGGAACGCCCAATTATCGGCTAACGTTGTGCATGATCGGCCACCGGGAAAAAGAGGGCCACGAAGGTGCGGCCGGCCTCGTCGCTTGGTGCGAACGGCCACCTACCTGCCCGCCCACGCCGCGGCCTGTCTGCCCCATACCCATTGGAAACAAAAACAGGGCATAATTGCGCCATGGCATCAGATGACATCAAGGACCTTTCGTCCGGCACCCTGGCTATCGGATTGGGTCGTTTCGGGTCGGCAGTTGCGGTCACACTCGACAAGCTGGGATACGAGATCCTGGCAGTGGAAAAGAACCCCGCTCGCGTTCAGGCGTTCGCCGGCAGGTTCCCACTGGTGGAGGCCGACGCAACGAGTATCGAGGCTCTTGAACAGCTAGGTGCTCGCGATTTCCGCGCTGCCGTGGTTGGCGTCGGCTCGTCCTTGGAAGCGTCCGTGCTCATCACAGCAAACTTGGTTGACATGGGGATGCCGTCGATTTGGGCGAAGGCAACCTCGCGTGAACACGGTCGAATCCTGCGTCGTATTGGCGCTCATCACGTCATCTATCCCGAGTTTGATGCCGGCCAGCGCACGGCTCACCTCGTTGGTGGTCGCATGATCGACTACATCGAGATGGAGAAGGACGGCTTCGCGATTATGAAGTTGCGTCCACCAAAGGAAGTGCACGGTTTTACGTTGGCCGATCTGGATCTACGAGGCCGGTATGGCGTGAATATGCTCGGCTTGCTCAGGCCGGGAATGCCGTTCGAGTACGCCGATGCAACGACCCGCATTAATCCCGAAGACGTCATCATCGTATCGGGCGATGCGCGCCTTCTGGAGTACTTCGCGAACCGTCCATAAAGTCGCATCACTTCAGCGGGTTGCACCACGTCATGTGGAATTGCAATCGGGTTTCTACACGGTGGGCTGTAGCGTTGTTCTATGGCTAAGGAAAAGATCAGCTACCGATGCACCGACTGCGGGTGGACTTCACCCAAATGGGTCGGCCAGTGTCGCGAGTGCCAGGCGTGGGGAACAGTGGAAGAGGCCAGCGCGGGTGGCGCCATCGCTGGTGTTGCCACGCCGGTTGCACCCAGGGTTCTTGCCCGACCTATTGCTGACGTTGATTCTGCTCAAGCCCAGTCTCGTCCAACAGGGGTGGGGGAAGTCGACCGCGTCTTGGGTGGGGGCATTGTTCCCGGTGCGGTGATCCTTCTTGCCGGTGAACCGGGCGTTGGCAAATCAACACTTCTTTTAGACGTTGCCGCACGCGCCGCGCGGGATTCAGGGAAAAAGGGGCCGGTTCTTTACATCACGGGTGAAGAATCATCGTCGCAGGTGAAGGCTCGCGCAGAACGCATTGGAGCGATTCACAATGATCTTCTGCTCGCCGACGACAATTCTCTGCCGACCATTTTGGGGCACGTGGATGCGACTTCTCCTTCGCTTCTGGTGGTTGATTCGGTTCAGACAATTCAGTCTCCACAGGTTGATGGTGGCGCGGGTGGTGTCGCGCAGGTACGCGCTGTTGCCGCTGGGCTGATTCGCTTGGCTAAGGAACGAAACCTGCCGATTCTTCTGGTTGGTCACGTAACAAAAGACGGCGGGATCGCCGGCCCTCGCGTCCTTGAGCACCTTGTGGATGTGGTGTGTCAGTTTGAGGGCGAACGCCATTCACGCCTACGCCTATTGCGGGCAGTCAAGAACCGCTACGGACCAACTGACGAGGTCGGTTGTTTTGAACTGATCGATTCTGGGATCCGCGCTCTGCCGGATCCTTCCGGATTGTTCTTGTCACAGACGTCGCGTGATGTCCCAGGATCGTGCGCGACCGTGTCGCTTGAAGGCCGACGCCCCATGCCGATCGAGATTCAAGCTCTTCTTGCCCCTAGCGCGGGCGGATCTCCCCGGCGCACAACATCGGGCGTCGACCATTCGCGTGTTTCGATGATCTTGGCGGTGGCACAATCGCGATTGGGACTCGATTCGTCTTCCTTAGACGTGTATGCCTCAACCGTTGGTGGAGCCAAGACAACTGAGCCCGCCATTGACCTTGCTACCGCCATTGCGATCATCTCGGCTTTTAAGGGCACTCCCCCACGGGAGTCACTCGTTGCGATGGGTGAAATCGGTTTAACCGGAGAAATCCGAGCATGCACCGGACTTGGGCGTCGCCTCACGGAAGCCGCTCGTCTGGGGTTCACAACGGCGATCATTCCCGCACAGGGAAGCGAAGATTTGCCACCAATCGAGGGAATGACCGTGTTCACCGTCTCTGATCTTTCAACAGCCATTCGTGTTGGTCTCCCGTAAAATTTCAATAGATGCTCGATAAAGGAAGGCCCGAGCGATGACCGACGATTCCGTAACTCTCCGTGAAGCCCTGCAGGCTGTTGCTCCAGGCACAGACCTCCGCGAGGGACTTGAACGCATTAAGCGTTCGCACACAGGGGCGTTGATCGTGCTCGGATACACGCCTGAAATTGAAGCCATGTGTTCGGGCGGCTTCGATCTCGATATTCCTTTCAGCGCCTCGCGTCTTCGCGAACTCTGCAAGATGGACGGCGCTGTCATCTTGGACAAAAACAACTGGCAGATCCGAAAGGCGAACGTCCAGCTACTTCCAGACCCGTCGATTCCGACGGAAGAATCCGGTATGCGCCACCGCACGGCTCAGCGTACCGCCCGCCAAACACACTTGCCTGTCCTGTCACTCTCGGCGTCGATGCGCATGATTTCCATCTACGTTGGACCTCATCACCACTTGGTTGAAGAGCCTGAATCTCTGCTGGCACGCGCAAACCTGGCCGTCGACACATTGGACCGCTACTCGCAGCGTCTTGACGAGGTCCTCCAGACTCTGACCGTTCTTGAGATGCGCGATTCTGCGACCGTTCGTGATGTCGCAACCGTTATGCAGCGCATGGAAATGATCCGCAGGATCACATCCGAAATTAATGGTTATCTTGAAGAACTCGGTTCGGAAGGTCGACTACTTGCGCTGCAGCTTGATGATCTGATCCGAGGCTCCGCATCCGAACGTGCGCTGGTGATGCGCGATTACATTCGCGATCAAGCAAATGTTGCTTCGGTCGAAAAGCATCTGTCGGATATGCCCAGTGAAAAGCTCGTCGACCTGGCAGTAATCGCTAACGTTCTTGGCCTGTCCGTCTTTGAGGTCGCTGACCTCGACCGTGAGATCCAACCTCGTGGTATTCGTTCGCTGTCGTTGGTTCCGCATCTTCCGTGGAGCGTCATCAAAGAACTGACCACCCACTGGGATTCATTCGCATCTCTACGTGGAGCTTCCGTGGACGAACTCCAGAGCATCGAAGGAATCGGCCCCTACCGCGCACGCTTGATTCGCGACAGTTTGGAACACCAAGCCCAGGTTGCCGCAAACGGAATTGTCGGCTGGTAATTCTTCGAATTGAGCACTACTCCAAACTGCATAAGCCCTCTGGCGAAGTAACTGTTGAACCGACAGACTTTTCACCTTCAGTTCATTCTGCGAGGTTTTCTCAGGCTCGACGATCCTGCTGAGCCCTACGCAGCAGGATCCGGTTCGGGGGCAATCACAACAAACGCACTCTTATCCGTTACCGAGCGAGCTCCCACATACAGCTGAGCGTTATAGGTTCCCGCAGCGGCAACCGGTGCCGAACTGGTTTCTTCCCCCTCAGCAAGCTCAACGCATCCGCCTAAGTGATGACGCCCATCCCACGTGATACTGGTAGCCCATTCAAGGTCAGGGGCCAATACCAGCTTCGTCGCCGTCTCATCGAACGCAGAACACTGCGCTGAATCATAAATCAGCTGGTCACCACTGGTGATCTTGAGTGAAACCTGCCCGAAGGTTGTCCAGCAGGAAATATTTCCCTCATTTTTCACGATAACACTGACTTCCTCGCCAGCGCCCTCGTTCGTATCCGTCGTCGATGCCTGATACTTAATCGCGGCCGAAGTACAGCGAGGGATCGTCACCGAATCATCGGCAGCAATAATCCCATCCTTGGTGACCTTATCGGTTGAGCGAAGACGAATCTCACCATCACCAGATTGCACCGTCTCTTCGGTGTATACCGAAATCGACTGAGGTCCTTCCACCTGCTTCTTCGTTGCATCTGTTGCCATCATGACGAGCGAATAGATGCCCCACCCAAGCAGAGCAATAATCAGAAGAAGACCCGTGCCCGTGATGATACGTCGCGGCCAGAGATTCACTTTTTTCACGCGCTTCTTCGCAGGCTGAGGCCGAGGTGCTGTGGAAGATGAGCCCATCGCCGAATTCCTCCTTATGAAGTAAAAGCAGGCAAAAACGTGTGGTTCGTCGAATCAGGCGGGGCTGACATTCGGGCTGTGATGCTCCGGATCATCGTCAGCATCGATGACGCACCAGCGTTCAACGATAACCGCACACACGCACCAAATGATTCCCGCAACGGCGCTCAACCCAGAAATCACAGCATTGGCAACCATTGCTGGAGCCCCAATACGTGCCATCGAAATGAGCATGAGAGCGATAAGCGTACCCGTGACGATTGATGAAACATACGCGCTGGCGCGGGCTGCCACGGCGATACGCAACGCATTGAGCGCGTTCACCCAGGTTTTACGGTGAGCAAGATAGCGCTTCACATGAATACCCGACCAGATCAGCATGAGCGCAAGGAAAAGTTCAAGCACCATGATCATCGGAGTGACTTCAAGTGGAGTGCCACCCATGATGACAACACCCATTCCGATCACGCCCACCAAGAGCAACGCAATGATTGCGTACCCAATCAGACGAGGTAACGAAACGGGTTTCATTCACTCACCCTGATCTTTAGTCAGTGGAATGTGTCCAGTTGAAGAGGGACGAACCACAAGCTTGCGGATGATCGATGTCTTCGTTACTTCAGAGTCATCGATCGGACCGCGAAGCGCATCTGCCGGTAGCTGAGGATCAACGATTGAACGTCGCTGAACGGCCCCAGATGACGAAAGAGCATCGACGGGGCTTGGTTCGTCAACAATACGTACCTCACGATGAGCGAAATCCCAACTCGGAAGAGCACGTGACGTCGGCCGAACCTCACCCTTGCGAGCGTTTTCAGGCACACGATCTTCGGTCGGGTTCAGTTCTTGGGCTTCGTCACGCGGGAACAGTGGGAACCACTTCAGTGAGCGTCCAAACCCCTGCAGACGATGGGAAGACGTCGACTTGGAAACAGGTTCTGACTCCCGGCCAGCCTCTTCACCCGCTGATGTTTCTTCGTCGTCATGAACGTCTGCATCAGCATCCGCAACAGATTCTTCCTGCGCATCCACGTTAGGAGGAATAGAAGCCTCGTCGCTCATCTCGACGGGCGATTCCGATTCTGTTTCGTTCCCTTCGACCAAGTTGTCCTGATCAAGCATCACCGGATTATCAACGTCCAGCTCAGGCACCTCGACGATATCGCCAGATTCTTCCTGGTACTGAGTGTCAGCTTCGTCCTGCTCAGCAACGGTTTCTAAGGCCTCGTCGGCCCGGCTCAGCGACCACTTGGCCCACAACGCGTTCCAGAGTTTGTCATCTGCTCCCTTATCCGGTTGCAGATTCACGCGAGAGATAGCCGGCATACGGTCAAGACGAGTCTCTTCACCTTCAAGAGTCGGAGGAGCAGCTAACGCGACCGACAGATCCGACAGATCCAAGTCATACAAGCTCGGAACACGTGGCGTCTGAGACTCAGCATCAACGCCAACAGCAGAGTCCTGCCGAAGCTCAGACTCCGATTCAGGCATCGCGTCAGCCGAACGTGTCTCTTCGAGATCCACAATCGAAGAGACACGAGCAGACGAAGTAGCATTCAGACACTCATCCGACTCAGCGATCACGGACGCTGGGTCCATCAGCCAATCTTCAACCGCGTCAATGATGCCATCTTTGTCCGAGGCATCGTTGAAAAGCTTTTCAACTTCCACCCCATCAAGCTGGGCCGAAGAATCAGCCATCAGCCAAGGAGCGAGAACAAAAGCACGAGAATGCGCGCGAATATGCGGAAGAACAAGCACGCCATCGTCGTATGAAATACCCGCGTAATCGACAATGTCAATGTCCAGCGTGCGCGCACCCCAGTGCTCGCTACGTTCGCGCCCAGCTGCGTCCTCAAGTTCGTGGGCAACGTCGAGGACCTCGCGCGGGGTCAAATCTGTATCAACCAGTACGACAGCATTCCAGTAGTCACTCTGCGGCTCCTGGTTCTCGTTCAAAACAGGAAGTGTGCGTAGGATCGGCGATACGTTCACAACGTCGAAACGCGCATCATCAATCAACGCTTCGATTGCCGAAGCGAAGGTTGACGGCACGTCACCAATATTTCCGCCCAATGCCAAGACCACTCGGACGGGCGATGCCGGACAATCCTCACCCTGATCGGCTACCTCGTCTACCTCGGAATCAAGGGCAAGGACAGGAACCAAAGCCGAAGGTCGCGGCGAAGAAGAATCCGTGTCCACGACAGACGCCGATTCGCTCAGGTTCGCGAGCCGATCATCATCGGCCATATCACCGCCAGTAGCGACTGAGCCGGGGTGGCCGGCCTCGTCGATAAAGGAACGATCCCGGGCAGAATCTGACACGCCAGCTGACGCGGACACATCAGGAGACGAAGATGCAGATGACGGCACAGCAAGCGGAACCTGCCCGCGACGAACCGTCACCGACACATCCACAAATGGCTGTTCAAGCGGGGCCTGGGGCTTGTGAACCGTCACTTCAACGCCGAGGACGTGAGCCAAGCGCAAAAGACGCCTCGCAATCGCATTGCCGAGGGTCTCGATCAGCTTCACGGAGGGACCTGAAACAATCGACGTGATTTCATCCGCGACCAGCGCATACGACACAGTGTCGGCGATATCATCTGACGATGAGGAAGCGGACGTATCCACCCACAGGGCACAGTCGACGATAAACGGCTGGGGCGCGTCATGCTCGAAGTCAAATACACCGTGAGCAGCCTCAACGTGCAGACCACGCAAAGTGATGACGTCAAGCGGCGAGCTCATCGCGTTTCCTCATTTCCTTCACGCATCATGGCAACATTCAAGCCAACGTTGTGAACGCGAACCGCCCACACACTGTTACGCATGCACGTCACACTGATCCGACCAGTTTCTTCGTCCATGTCCCGCCCAGTCGCTTTGATGAAACGCTTACGGGACGCGCCGATAAGAATAGGGTAGCCCAGTGCGGTCAGTTCCCCTAGAGAACGCACAATCTGCCAGCATTGTTCGTTCGTCAGCGAGAATCCGAGACCGGGATCAATGACAATTGCATCGCCACTCACGCCGGCATCCAGAGCCAGATCAACCTGGTGCATCAGACGCTCCGACAGTGTTGCCATCAAGTCGGAGCCGTAGTCGAAGTGTTCACCAGGCATTCCGGGAAGCGCACGATAGTGCTGAAGAATGAAACCTGCCTTCGTATCCGCAACAACCGAGAGCATCTGCGGATCCCAGCCACCACCGGACACATCGTTAATGATCAGCGCCCCAGCTTCCATGGCACGCACCGCGCTCACAGCGTGCAACGTATCAACCGAGCAAACGATCCCATCTTCAGCCAGCGATGAAACGACGGGACCAATGCGTTTCCACTCTTCGTCCGTATCGATCCGCGTTGACCCGGGAGCGGTGGACTCGCCACCAATGTCGACCAGCGTAGCCCCTTCGGCGATCATCTGGTGCGCATGTTCGATCGCGGCATCCACGTGCGCCCATTTCCCGCCGTCTGAAAAAGAGTCGGGAGTGACGTTGAGGATGCCCATGACCAGCGTGTTTTCGCCCCCAAGCGTACGGCCATCAGGCAGAAGCGGACCGCGGAGATTCACGAACGATCACCTCCAAGGACGAGAGCCATCATCTCAGCGCGTGTCGTTCCGTCATTCATGATTCCGCGCAGTGCACTGGTAACAGTGGAAGACCCGGGCTTCGTGATGCCACGCATGGACATGCACATATGCTCTGCTTCCATAACGACGATGACTCCCTGGGGGCAAAGGACCTCGTCGATGGCGTCCGCGATCTGCGCGGTCAGGCGTTCTTGAACCTGAGGGCGACGCGCGTAGCCTTCGACGACACGTGCGAGCTTCGACAGGCCAGTGACCTTGCCACCGCACGGAATATAACCGACGTGTGCACGACCGTAGAAGGGGAGCAGGTGGTGTTCGCAGATAGAGTGGAAGGTGATGTCGCGGACTAGGACAAGTTCGTCCGTTCCCGCCTCAAACTGAGTACGCAGGTAGTCGCGCGGATCTTCTTCCAAGCCAGAGAGCATTTCACGCCATGCGCGCGCCATCCGTTCAGGAGTACCTGCCATACCTTCGCGCGTCGGGTCCTCGCCGATCGCAATCAGCAGGTCGCGCGACGCTTTTTCCACGCCGGCCGCGTCGTACGCCATCAGTTCTCCCCTGCTTGGCTTTCGTTCGTGGACGAGGCCGGGGCCTCTTCAACACGGTCAGCTTGCTGGGCCGGCGCAGTGGGAGTCTGAGCCGAGGGAATACCCACGGGGTTACCCAAGCGAGCACCTTCAATAGCGGCATCCGCGCCGTAGTTCCAAACGGGGCGCTCATCCTGCTTAACGACATCCTTGAAGATTTCAGCAAGCTGAGCTTCATCCAGGGTCTCTTCGTCCAGTAGGCGCTGGGCAAGGGTGTCCAAGACATCGCGGTTCTTGGTCAGAATCTCCCATGCTTCGCGCATAGCGCCATCCAAGAGTAGGCGAACTTCATCGTCGATGATGCCAGCCATCTCGTTAGAGTAGGGGCGAGCTTCAGAGCCACCGCCGTGACCGAAAGCTTCGGTGTCGGTGGTGCCAAGCTTGACCAGACCCACGCGCTCAGACATACCGTAATCAGTGATCATGGCGCGTGCGGTCTTGGTGGCCTGCTGGATGTCGTTTGCCGGGCCCGTCGACGGATCGCGGAAGATGAGTTCTTCGGCTACGCGACCACCCATTGCGTACACCAGTTCATCGAGGAGCTGGTTGCGCGTGTGGTTGAAGCGGTCTTCGGTCGGCATGACCATGGTGTAGCCGAGCGCGCGACCACGCGGCAGGATCGTCACTTTCGTGACTGGGTCGGTATAGCGCAACGCTGCGGCGCAGAGTGCGTGACCACCCTCGTGGTAGGCGGTAACAGCCTTGTCATGGTCATTCATCACGCGGGTGCGCTTCTGCGGGCCGGCAATCACGCGATCGATTGCTTCGTCAATCGCACGATTGTCGATCAGGTCCGCGTTCGAGCGCGCTGTCAGCAGGGCTGCTTCGTTCAGAACGTTGGCCAAGTCAGCGCCGGTGAAACCAGGGGTGCGCTTCGCGATCTGGCGCAGATCAACGTCGTTGGTCATGGGCTTGCCACCAGCGTGGACCTTCAGGATGGCTTCGCGGCCCTTCAAGTCGGGAGCTTCAACAGCGATCTGACGGTCAAAACGACCCGGGCGAAGAAGAGCCGGATCCAGAATGTCAGGGCGGTTCGTTGCAGCGATCATGATGATGTTCGCACGCTCGTCGAAGCCGTCCATTTCAACCAGCAACTGGTTCAGAGTCTGTTCACGTTCGTCGTTGCCACCGCCAATGCCGGAGCCACGGTGGCGACCAACTGCGTCGATTTCGTCGACGAAGATGATCGCGGGAGCCGCCTTCTTGGCGCGCTCGAACAGGTCGCGAACACGAGATGCACCGACGCCGACGTAGAGTTCCATGAACTCCGAACCGGAGATTGAGAAGAACGGGGCGTGCGCTTCACCTGCGACCGCCTTGGCCAGCAGGGTCTTGCCGGTTCCGGGAGGACCGTAGAGCAGAACACCACGCGGGATGCGTGCACCAACCTTGTGGAACTTGTCAGGCGAAGCCAAGAATTCGCGGATTTCTTCGAGTTCTTCGACGGCCTCGTCTTCTCCGGCAACGTCAGCAAAAGAGATGTCGGGGCGTTCCTGGTTAAATTCCTTTGCCTTGGATTGGGCGAATCCGCCCATCATCCGCGAGCCGGACAATCTGGACATCAAGAACCAGAAGGCGAGCATCAGGATCAGGATGGGGATGACCATCTGTAGGACGGCAGAAATGGCTGACCCCTGGGGACGAATGGCGTTCCATCCCTTTACGGGGGCCTTTTCAGTGACCGTGGTAAGAATCTCTTCGGTCTGGGTGTACGAGTACGTGAAGTAGACGTTCTTACCCAGATTGCGAGTCCTATCCCCCAGGCCGGTGGCCTCGTGTGTGTAGTCCTGCGTCAGCGTCAGGTTGACCTGCTGGGTGCCCTCGTTCAGGACAACGCGTGACACGGTTTCACCCTTGAGGATTTCGAGGCCCTCGGACGTGTCAACTGCGCGCGGTTGGAAGTACTGCCAGAGGAACCATCCACCGATCATGAAAATCATGAAAGGGACGATGATTCCAGTCCAGCGAACTCGCTTCTTCTTTGCCTTTTCAGCCACAAGTTTCCTTTGAAGTAATGCGATAGATCAGTGTGAGTACACGGACGGCTTGAGCGTTCCAACGAACGGCAGATTCCTGTACTTTTCGGCGTAGTCGAGGCCGTATCCGACGACGAATTCATCAGGAATGTCGAAACCGACGTAGGAAACTTCCACGTCAACCTTCATTGCTTCCGGCTTGCGCAGGGCGGTGGCGATCTTCACACTCTTCGCGCCACGCGATTCAAGGTTGGTCTTCAACCACGCAAGGGTCAGGCCGGAGTCGATGATGTCTTCAACGATCAACACGTCGCGACCATTCACATCGTGGTCTAGGTCCTTCAGGATCCGGACAACACCCGACGACTTAGTACCACTGCCATACGAGGACACGGCCATCCAGTCCATTTCCAGCGGAGTGTGCAGTTTGCGTGACAGGTCAGCCATCACCATGACAGCGCCACGAAGGACGCCAACCATGAGGATTTCTTTGCCTTGATAATCCGCGTCAATTTGCGCGGCCATTTCGCTCAGGCGCTGGTCAAGCTGCTCTGCCGTGACCAGAATTTCCTGCAGGTCGTCGCCCATATCCTGTGCGTCCACGTCATCTTCTTTCCGTGAATGCGCCCCCAATTCGAGAAGCGCCCTACCATCAAGATTGCCACATGTGCCCGCCTGACGCGATCCATCACGTTCTTTGTCACCTTAGGGCGAACGTGCCACTGAGGTTCGACGCTAGTGAGTGCGAAGAAATGGGACGAGGCTGGCCCCATTTTCTTTATCTTTTAGCCGAAAAATGGCCAGTGAGGGCACCTCAATTTCCTTCTGACCGTGCCAATTCACGACAAGGTTGTCGACGCGATCAATGTGGGTCATAGCGAGCTTTGATTCGTCAGCTCCACATTCGATAAGGAAGCGTCGAATGATGCGGGTTCTGACAGCTTGCGGAAGTGATTTCAAAGGTTCGACTGTAAGAGCCACCGTTTGAGTGTGCGCCGCGGGATACGTGTGGGTGGCCTCGTCGATGGGGGAAAGCGAAACGGGGCGTTCTAGCGTCACTTTCACGCGCGCCCACTCTCTATCAGCCCATTGGTTCAGAGCATCATCGTCACGCGCCACAAGGGTCGCCGTGCGCGCTAGGGCAAGCGCAGGGTCACTACCGAGTGCCTCCCCCAGTAGCGGAATCGCACGGTGACGCAGAGCAGATCGGCGAAGAGGAGACCCGTCGGCGGCTTTCCAAGGACCATCGGGATAGTTCGTCGGATCATCAACAAAGCTAACTGCAAGCGCCTGACAGGTAGCGATCGTGTCGGCTCGACGCAGATGTAGCAGGGGACGAATCCACCTGATCCCCTCGCGGTCGGTCGCATCTTGACGCATCGCACGTAGCGAATGCGCTCCCGAGCCTCGTCCCAGGCGCAGGAGAACCGTTTCCGCCTGATCGTCCAACGTATGCCCCAGCAGAATCGGAGCATCGTAGGAACGCGCCACCCGCGCGAGCACCTCACGACGCGCCTCGCGCCCAGCACCTTCAGGACCTCCTTTATCCGCGAGCGCGACCCGCACAACGCGGGAGTCGGCTCCATAGGATCGGGCAAGGTCTCCGACGGCACGTGCCTCGTCAGCTGATTCCGCGCGAACTCCGTGGTCGACAGTCACAGTGACAATGTTGAGTCCCAAGCGGGAGGCGCAATCTAGGGCACACAAGGTGAGCGCCAACGAATCGGCGCCACCGGACAAGCCGATAACAACAGCGGAGCCCGGCTGGAATTCCTTCAAACACGCCCAGACGGCACGCGATACTCTGCCGAGTCCGCCACCGGGGTTTGGGCCGATACGCGACGAAAGAGAGGGTGTTTCAGCCAACGCGCATAGTCCACACGTCAGGGTTTGCGCATTCGTGAGCCGAAGGAACGTTCGCTTCGTCTTCAACCAGTCGTGGCAAATGCCCACCGTGGATGATGAATCGAGCAAATTCTTCAATACCGTCACGGCTGGGATTGTCAGGCACATGAGTGTTCTGGTTCTCGTCGATTGGCTCGCCAACTCCGACGTAGTCAATCAGGGAACGAACAGAGACACGAGGCCCGTGACTGCGCAACCACTCCACCGAGGACAGGTCCTTTGCCGTCAGAGTGTCCATACATGCGTCGACAAGAGCGTCAGCAAGCAGGAGTCGTTCAATGAAAACGTCCAGCCCACCATCCGGTTTCCAGAGGAAGGGAGCGGCGCTCAAGATGACGCCATAGAGACCCGCATGCATATTGACCCACTTACACCATTGGGACTGATCCAAGGAATAGCGGTAGGTGCGTTCCAAAACGTTGGGAGCCAGCAGAACACGCGAGCTGGTTGTCGGATCCCACAGGGCGGTCGCGTGCATTGTGAGTGTGCGGGTAATCCTTGCCCCAGTGACAACATCCATCAGAGATTCGTTGGGCATCGACGTGTCATAGATCCTGGCGACCATTGAGGCGAAGGTATGACGATCAACCACATAGGTCGGCTGATTGACTACACAATCAGCCGCTTCGTCTAGTCCGGTCAACTTGGCAAGCCTGCGATCTGCCCACCCGGTTGCTTTCTTCAGCATCGCAACACACGTATAGGCATTCGACGAGTGAGTCGCCGGGCCAGCATAGGACAAGGCATTCATCACGGACGCCATAGCGGACGCGCCAAAAGGTACCTGCATGCCCCCAAGTCTAAAAGGAAAGTGCTGTCCCGACCTTTTAGTCGGAGAAACGTGCACGGGCGAATAGAGGAAAGGTGGTGCGGGCACACGTCCGGCGTGTCTCAGAGCTACGGCATCACTCCTCAGGGCCACACGGCCTGGCGCGTCAGAGAGCTGCAAGCGCGCCGACGAACTTATCCAACGCGGGACGAGTGTTCGCAGCTGCATCGTCAGGAACGTTCTCCGTGCCGATCACGTAGACCAGCAGTCGCCCGCTGGAGGTCGACACGACGCCAGCGAGGGTCGAAACCGTCGACAGTGAACCAGTCTTGGCCTGTGCGTTTGCCCAGGCGGCAGAGTTGGACATACGACGTGTCATCGTCCCGTCAAGGCCGGACCACGGCAGTGAACGGACCAGGTCAGCCGTGCCACCCGACCCCATAACGGACGATCGGATGACATGTGCCAGCGTGTAGGGGGCTATTCTGTCGTTGCTCGACAGGCCCGAGCAGTCGTCTAGGCGCAGCCCGTCAATAGGATGCCCCGCGTTCGCGACAGTGGTGGCAAGAGTGGCGACCGCTCCTTGGTACGAGGTCTCTTGTCCTGCGGCGGATGCACTCAATCGACAGTATTGGTCGGCAAGCGTGTTGTCAGAGTTGTGAAGCATCCATCTGACCTGTTCAGCGACCGTTGCTGAGTCGATTTCTGCGATCTTCTGCGCCCCTTCGGGGGCAGTGGCAACAGAGCCTAGGGTTGTCGCAATTCCGGCCGAATACAGGGCGTTCGCGAACACCTGCGCGACTTGCGCTTCAGGGTCATCAAAGAAGGAGTAGGCGTCAGGCACTGTCCTGCCAGCATCGATGGCCATCGCCCCAACATGTCCCTCGAACTCACCAACACCCTGAGAAAGCCAGTCTGCGGAATGATCGGGGCCGACAAACGGATCGGCTTGCCAGTAGAGGGTGGTTGCGCTCAACCCAGCTTCGGCCAGCCTCTTCGCGGTTTCGTTTGCCAGATCGACGAGGCCGGCTCGCCCATTGACCTCACTGGCGTTCGAGGGGCCGGCGCCAAGAAGTAGATCCCCATCGGAGGACAGGTAGATGTCTGAGCCTTGAAGCTGAACGCGCATCTTCAACGTTGAGGAGGGATCAAGGGTATTGAGTGCGGTAAATGCTGTCAGAACTTTTGTGATTGATGCGGGAGTGTGCCCTTGGTTTGCTCCAGCATCCAGCAGAACTGTGCCCGTTTGCGCGTCAAGGACGCTTCCCCATGTCGTGTACTGGCCTTCACTGCCTGCTCGGGTGACAGATGCCCAGGCGGCTGCGACAGCGTCAGGAGATACTTCAGCGCCTTGCGAGAGTGTTGCCGGCGAGAGGGATTGGGGTTGTTCAGCGGGAAATCCAGGAATCGGAGTCGCTTGCACATCTGACGACGTTTGCGCGGCCGACGAGGCACTATCACCAATATCGGCACTGTTGCACGCAGCAAGACCCGCAACTAGGCCTACAGCGCATACAATCACACCAACAGTCCTGTGACGCATGGATCTCCTCGAGGTTAAATACACTGGTTTCAACAGTAGCGTTTCGGGTAGCAGGCAGGCGGTCCGACACCCATAGGGCCGTCTCGATGATGAAGGAGCTCACCATGATGGAATTCGACGTGACCATCGAAATTCCCAAGGGGAATAGAAACAAGTACGAGATCGATCATGAGACCGGGCGTATCCGTCTGGATCGCATGCTCTTCACGTCGACGCGTTATCCGGATGATTACGGTTTTATCGATGACACCCTCGGCGAAGACGGCGACCCGCTTGATGCGCTGGTTCTGCTTGAAGAACCCACGTTCCCCGGTTGTGTGATTCGTTGCCGTGCTCTGGGTATGTTCCGTATGCGCGACGAAAAGGGCGGTGACGACAAGGTTCTGTGTGTCCCCGCATCTGACCAGCGCGCCTCATGGCGTACCGACATCGATGATGTGTCGGAGTTCCACCGCCTTGAAATCCAGCACTTCTTCGAGGTCTACAAGGATCTTGAGCCCGGCAAGAGCGTTGAAGGCGCTCACTGGGTAGGTCGTGAAGACGCCGAAGCTGAAATCCAGCGTTCCTATGATCGCCTCACGGCAGCAGAAGACCACTGACCTTCCCTGAACCTCAAGAGGGGCGGGAATCGAGTTGAACTCGATTCCCGCCCCTCTTTTTGGATGCTCTGAGCTTCCTTTCGATTCCTCGATCAGAATGACCGGTATCAGAAGCGCACGACGTACGGCATGAGCTGATTCCAACCCCAGATTGAGGTGATACGGACACTACTACCCGGAGCCGGTGCTTCGATCATGCTACCGCCACCTAAGTAAATGGCAACATGATAAATTCCGGACTGCGAACCGTTGGTCGACCAGAACAGCAAATCACCGGGTTGAGCGTTATTGAAGGACACTTTGGTTCCGTAGTCGTACTGCGACTTGGAATAGTGAGGAAGATAAACACCTGCTGATGCCCACGCAATCTGAGTGAGACCCGAACAGTCAACACCACCTCGTGACGCCCCACCCCATACGTAGGGGACGCCCAGGTAGCTCTTCGCTGTTGCGATAGCAGTCGATGCGCCACCGGAGCCGGGGTAGCTGACTGGCGGTTCGTATGACGGTTCCGGAGTCCACGACGATGAGCCTGACGCCGCCGCTTCAGCTTGGCGAGCTGCTTCACGTCGCGCAGCTTCCTCGGCCGCTGCACGCGCCGCAGCTTCGGCGGCGGCTGCGCGTTCTGCTTCAAGGGCCGCTTCGCGTTCTTGGATCAGTTCGACCGTGGTGTTCTGCTTGCGGGCGAGCTCAGCAAGGTAACCTTGGCGGGTTGCCTCAGTGGTTTCTTGAAGAGCGAGTGCCTTCTGGGCACTCGCCTGCGCAGCTTCAGTGCGTCGCTGTACTTCAGCCGTTGCTTCAGTTTGTGCAGCAACTGCTTCGTCGGCAGCTTTCTGCATGACGTTGGCGACCTGTTGAAGGGCAGCAACGCGTTGCATCTTTGCGTCAGCTGAAGCGGAGAAAGCTTCGATTGATGCCTGCTTGGTTTCAACAGTGCGCAGACCATCCGCGTTCACGTAGGGGGCAAGGGCATCCATTTCGGATCCGCCATCGCGGTACGCAGTCTGTGCGACTGAGGCAATTTCTTTCTTGCCCGCTTCGAAGTTCGCTTTTGCTTCATCAGCATCAGCTTGCGCTGAGCTGGCAGTGTTCTTGGCTTCTTCGAGAGCTATGTTGGCTGCGTTGAGATCTTCTGCTGCGACCTGGGCGGCCTGAAATGCTTGATCGGCTTCAGTCTTCACTGATGCAAGGCGAACTTCGATCTGAGCCACTGAAAGCTTGGCAGCTTCTTCTTCTGCCTGCGCGCGGGCGATGTCCGCTTCTGAGGGGGCAGCTTGCGCCATTTGTGGGGCGATCAGCGCCATGCTGGCAAGCAGAACCATTGCTCCTACACGGAAGCGGAGACGCTGCGAACGTCTTGACTGGTTGAACACTACTTCACCTGTCGTCGGGAACATATACGAGCATCGTCATCAGACAGTGCACCTGTGGTGAGAGTAGTCACTCTTAACAACAAAAGCAACACCTGCAACTATTTTCACATCTTTCCCATTTACAACATTGACAACATCAGCAACATATTTGGTCATCATCTCGCCCCCGCGTCATACAAGTCCTTGGACTGAACAGAGCGCTTTTTCTCCTCTTAGGCGGACACGTGATCTTACGGATACCTCGCTGACTGCGGGTCAGTCACTTTCAGCACCAGCACTAAAGCGCGCCGAGCAAGTAGCACACCGCTTTGCCTTGCGCCTCAACCGTCACGTTGACAATGCGCTCGCAGCCGCAAAGGTCGGCCTCATCCAGCGCGCACTGACGGGTGATGCGCAATTTTCGACCGAGCCGCACCGTCAAATCCCGTCGCGCGTCTCCGTTTTTGCGCAGTAAGTCCTCAGAATGACGCACACCTTCCCGCCCACCAGGAAGTCCTGCCGGACTTGGCGGAACCTCGTAGGGTTGTCGTATGACTGACGAGGATCTCGAGACACGCACACTTCACACTCGTGAAGCGGCCGCGGACAGTGAGCACCTAGAGGGTCTCGCCGCTTCAGATGGGGAACCCACCTATGACGTGATGAGCCCCTGGGGCGAAGAAGGACCAGCTCCGGTTGGCCAGTGGCGCACCGACATCCTGGGGCCGGCTTATCAGTCACAGACGATCGAACTGATCGCAGATGCCGAGGGCGACAACGTGGCAACGCTGGTGAAGTATCTTCCCCACCGTGACCCAGATGTCAGCGAAAATGCGAAAGCATTCCCGAAGAGCGTCACCCTGTACCTACACGGGCGCAACGACTATTTCTTCCAGACTGAGCTGGCGCAGACGTTCGCCGAAGCAGGTTCCGCTTTCTATGCGCTTGACCTGCGCAAATACGGTCGTTCACTTCGCCCCTGGCAAACGATCGGCTACACGGACAACCTGAATGTCTACGACGAGGAGATTGGCGAAGCACTCGACATCATTGCCGAAGAGAATCCAAATCTGCCCCTGATCCTGTCGGGACATTCAACGGGTGGTTTGATCACAACGCTGTGGGCGCATCGCCACCCTGGCGCGTTCGACGCGTTAGTTTTGAATTCAGCGTGGTTAGAAATGCAAACGCTAGCAAATCTACGGACGACGGTTGCGCCTGTCCTAGAACGGATCGCGCAACGCAACCCTCGCTGGGAAGTTCCCGGTGGCGGTGGCCCCGGCTTCTACGGGCGTTCACTGACTCAAGGCTGGGCAACCTCCGGTCTGACTGTGCCACAAGCGTGCGCAGACAATCCCGACGATCCAGCGGTGAAGGGCTGGGAGTATGCGCTGGCCTGGAAGCGCCCGGAGTCGTATCCGATTCCCGTCGCATGGTTAGACGCAATCTTGGATGGCCACAACACGGTCGAAAACGACGTGCACCTGTCATGCCCGGTTCTGTCCATGATGTCGACCTCGTCGTACACGGGCGAAGAATGGTCAGAACGCATCTTTTCCTCTGACGTTGTCTTGGACGTCGAGGTGATTGCTGAACGCTCAATGAATCTTGCTGATTGCGTGACGATTGCTCGTTTCCCAGGCAAGCACGACCTATTCTTGTCCGACCCGGATGTGCGCGCGAATGTGCGTCAAACGATGAAACGTTGGATCGGAGCGTTCGTCACGCCCGTTGAGTAAACCAACCGGCAACTAGGCCGTGAGCGGTCAGATACGGGTCATCGCCCGTGTTTCCCCATGCCCGAAGAAGCGGGAACGATGCGGTATTCGCGGATCATTTCGCGATTGACCTCTATAAGGGCCTCGGCAAGTGTTGGTCCCGCAAGGTCAGCGATGTAGAGGTTATTCCAGGCGTCAGAAAAGTTGGGAAGAAGCTCTTCAAGCTCATCGACGTCGTTCCACTGTCCAAGCGCGCTTCGAATCATGCCATCGACACCAAGTTGAAGGTCGGACGGCACCTTGAACGTTGGAGGGGCAACAAGGGGAACTGCCTGGCCGATAATCGCTCCAAGAATAGGAAGAGTCGATGCGGTGGCATCTAGGATCGGCACTCCATCTTCACGAGCTTGGCGAATATCGTCGGGTTCAACGAAGCCACGTTCATCTTTAGTTGCCGGGGCATCCGTAACGATGGAGTCGAAACCATCCGCGTCGTCTGTTTCATTAAGGTTGGCGCGGACTCCCCCGGCAACAAGAGCAAGTGCATCGTTGACAAAGTCAGAGACACCAGCGTCGAGCGTCATTTCGATTTCTTCGGGTGCAGCAATGAATTCCGCGTCGTCTGCCGGTTGATCATTCTCAGGTGCCTGTTCCAATGCTGACGCATCATGGCCGGAGTCATCGAGGGAAGCCGTGATTTCACTGATGCCTTGGGAGCCTTGGGACAACAGGGCTGGCGAGTGCATGTACAGGCGCGAGCCAACGGGCACAACATCAAGGAAAACGCGTCCATTGGACATCACTCGAACCTGAACCTCGTGAACTTCCACGCCAGAATTCGCCAGAACGTCCAGAGCGGGGCGAACCTGCGGATCAATTTCGCCGGTAACAACGATCAAGCGCGGGCCCGCACCCGGCGACGGTGGCATAGCGTCACGGAACTGCATCCACCCATGACGGAACGCGTCAAGACCACCGTCGTATTCGCGCGCCAAGTCACTCCACGACAGGGCAGCAGTATCCGCCAAACGCGACAGAGAGCTAATGAGGGTGTCTGAATCAAGGTATGTAATCACTTCAACACTGACGACTTGCCCCGTCGCATCGAGGGCAGTCAAGCGTTGAGAATCTTCGTCTTCTTCGTAACCGCGAACAATATCCCGCCAAGTAATTGGGAAAAGCGGGCGGGAAACAATCTCCAAGACCTGCCCACACACAGCGTCGATAACGTCGCCAGTCAAACCAGAATCCAATGGGCGCCCAAATTGCGCAGGAACCAGACGACCGTTGTCGAACTCGAAAAGAGCCACTGGCGTTTCCTCCCTGGATTGACCGGACATATCGCCTTGCCGAGAAAGGCGACAGTGTCCCCCTATTGTTTCACATCTGGCAGGCGCATAACACTGCCCAAAAACTAGGGGCTCAATAAAAATTACGGCCTATGCTCCCCCTCAAATTCAGGGCCTCGTCACGGACTGTTCCACGTGGCGAACACACAGATTCACGCATTGGCGCCAAAAAGTATGCGACAAAGCAGTGAAAAGGCTAGCTCATGCGAAGATTCACCTATGAGCGTCACGTGGGATCCAGCCCCTACAACCGGGCATTCATCAACGCCGATCGATCCTGCCCCGAAAAATGGGACGGCAACACGGCAAGCTGCGGTAAGCCAGATCGATCCGGAGTTTCTGCGGGCTCTGACCGAAGCGGTCGACGGCGATATAGATACGTCGACGGGATCTCGCGCGCGCTTTTCCACGGATGCTGGCCTGTACCGCATTCCACCGTTGGCGATTGTGTTCCCGAAATCGATCGAGGATGTCGAGGCAACGCTTGCCGTGGCGCGCACCTTCGGCGTTCCGGTGACGACGCGCGGTGGTGGCACATCCTGCTCCGGCAACGCTGTTGGCCCAGGTCTCATTATCGAATTCACCCGCTATTTGAACCATGTGGTCAGCATTGATCCCAAGGCAAAGACCGCTGTCGTTGAGCCCGGATGCGTGCAGGCAACTTTGCAGGCCGCGGCGGCCCCTTTTGGGCTACGTTTCGGTCCTGATCCGTCCAGCCAGAATCGCGCGACGATCGCGGGCATGGTTGGCAATAACGCGTGCGGCCCACATGCGACCGCTTGGGGGCGTACGGCTGACAACATCGTGTCCCTCGAATGCATCGACGGGCTGGGACGTCGATTCACGGCAACCACCGAGCATGCCCCCGATATTCCCGAAGTTCCGGGTCTGACAGAGCTTGTAGATGCGAACCTGGCATTGATCCGCACTGAGCTTGGCACCTTCGGACGCCAAGTATCCGGCTATTCGCTGGAACATGCGACGCCGGAAGGTCACCGTAATCTTGCCGCGATGCTGGTGGGCACCGAAGGCACACTGGTCACGATCCTATCGGTCACGGTTCGCCTTGTTGACCTGCCAACGTCTCCCGTTTTGGTCGTCCTCGGCTATCCGAACATGATCGACGTTGCCGACGACGTGCCCGCACTTTTGGAGCATCATCCTCTGGCGGTTGAGGGTATGGATAAGCGCCTCGTCGATGTTGTTCGCCAGCACCGAGGCCCGGGCACTGTCCCCGAACTGCCACCGGGCGAAGCCTGGATGATGTGCGAGGTCGGCGGAAGCTCGCCAGAGGATTCTCTGGAACGCGCTCACGCTTTGGTCGCGAGCGCCACCACCGACTCGGTCGCGATTTACCCGCCGGGTGACGATGCGGGTCGCTTGTGGCGTATTCGCGCTGATGGTGCCGGTCTTGGTGGCCGTACGCCGTTTGATCCGGCGTCCGGCACAGGCAATGAGCAGGGGTGGCCAGGATTCGAAGATGCCGCGGTTCCGCCCGCGAAATTGGGCGCGTACCTGCGTGATTTCACTGCTCTGATGGATGAGTTTGACATTGACGGCCTGCTCTACGGTCACTTCGGTGACGGCTGCGTCCACGTTCGTCTTGATTACCCATTGGA
The DNA here is from genome assembly GCF_000296505.1 of Schaalia turicensis ACS-279-V-Col4. Classification (GTDB taxonomy): domain Bacteria; phylum Actinomycetota; class Actinomycetes; order Actinomycetales; family Actinomycetaceae; genus Pauljensenia; species Pauljensenia turicensis_A. Next base: position 642,029 of record NZ_JH815208.1, on the reverse strand, counting down.
CACTGACGAGGGTGTCGCCCACACTCGTCGCTTCTTGGAGCGCGCGGCGACCGTGTGCGCGAAGCACGGTGGGTCTGTGTCGGGTGAGCACGGTGATGGTCGCGCTCGCACGGAGTTGTTGCGCTTCATGTATTCGCAGGCAATGCTGGACTTGTTTGCGCAGGTGAAAGCTCTGTTCGATCCGAACAACATGATGAATCCGGGTTTGCTGACTGCACCGATGAGCCCGACCACCGCAACCGAACGTCGCCATGCTTTAGGTGACGCCTATTCACTGAAGCCGGCCGCTGTTGCTGTCTCGGCTTCGCGCGTTGATCCGCAGCCGGGCGTTGATCTGGTGGATCATTTCCTTCGTCGTCCCGCGGCGCGTTCAATGCCCGCCGATGGTGGCTTCGCGTTCCGCGAGGATCACGGCGATTTCACGAACGCAATTCACCGTTGCACGGGCGTGGGCAAGTGTCGCGCGGGTATTTCGGGGACGTTCATGTGCCCGAGTTGGAAGGCGACGAAGGACGAGAAGGACGTGACTCGAGGCCGCGCCCGCACCCTGCAGGATGCGGCGAACGGCCAGTTGATTCAGGCGATCGATTCTGCGGAAGTCCTCGATGCCCTCGACCTTTGCCTGGCATGCAAGGCGTGCTCCTCGGACTGCCCGGCCGGGGTCGACATGGCGAAGTACCGTTCAGAGACGCTGTTCCGCCGTTACCGCGGGAAGGCTCGTCCGTTGTCGCATTACACGCTGGGCTGGTTGCCACGCTGGACGCGCCTGACGGCGTCGATCCCCGGTTTGGCAAAGGTCGGCAACGCTCTCCTCGGCGTGGATGTGCTACGCCGGCTGGCGTTCGGGCTGATCGGGTTGGATTCACGTCGTCCGATGCCACCTCTGCAGTCGGGCAGGTTCTCGCGCTGGGCACGTAAGCGTGGCACAACTTCGATGGTGTCGTCCGCTTTCTCCCCCCTTGACGAGGTCGCCTCCACGTCTGGCGACCAGCTGTCACAGGGCGGAGGCCGACCGGCCTCGTCAATGAGCAAAACCAGGAAATCGGCGACACCCATTTCCCCCACAGACCCGGATGGCCGTCGCTATGTGGTGGTGTGGGCGGATTCCTTCTCGCAGACACTGGACGACACGGGAGCACGCGCTTTGACCGAGCTACTGGAAACGAACGGCTTTGCCGTGATCGTCGCGCCGGATGTGTGCTGCGGGCTCACGTGGATCACGACGGGCCAGCTGAAGGGCGCAAAGAAGCATCTGGCGACTCTGCTGGACACGCTCGCGCCATTCGCGGCGAACGGCATCCCGATCGTGGGCGTGGAGCCGTCGTGTACTGCTGTTTTGCGTGATGACCTGCTGGATCTGCTAGCGGATGACCCGCGTTCGGCGATGGTCTCGAAGGATACTGTGACGCTTGCTGAGCTACTGGCGACCGTCCCGGATGAACAGTTGAACCTACCAGACCTGAGCGGTGTTGAAGTTGTGGCTCAGCCACACTGCCACCACTACTCGGTCATGGGGTGGGACGCGGATCGCGCGCTACTGGATCGTCTGGGTGCGACGGTTACTCAACTATCGGGATGTTGCGGTTTGGCCGGCAACTTCGGCATGGAGAAGGGACACTACGAGGTCTCCGTCGCGGTCGCAGAGCAGTCGTTGCTACCTGCGCTCAGCGAGCACCCGGATGCCGTGTACCTGGCGGATGGATTCTCCTGCAGGACGCAGGCCGGCCAACTCGCCGAGCGCGGTGGCGTCCACCTCGCGACCCTCCTCGCGTGCGGCCCGAAGGCCGACTGAGCCCTCCCGGCGGAGACACCGACGCGCTCCCGGCCTCAGGCCGAGCTCTTGGAGGCGGAGGCGATACACAGAATCCACGTCGATCGAGACGAGCCTTCCGCGACTGTTCCTGGGGCACTTCGAAAGCAGCACGCAGGGGAGCGTACCATAACGTGAACGAGAACGCCTTCGGACGAATCGCGAGATCAGAGCGCGGATCCGCCCGTTCCTCGAGCCCCTTTCGGCACCCACCCCGCCCCCTCGGAGAAGGCGATCCCATCCCCGCGCGCGACGACGCTCTCCCAGCGGGTCGAGAGTCCCCTCGCCCTCCCCCAGACGTCCAAACGGGTACCGTCGACGCATTCCTCCCCGGCGACGAGGAGGGCCGTTGAAAGCGCCTCCGCCATGACTCCCGACGCGCAGATCACGCTCGCCTGGAGAACGCCCGATTCGCTCGGCCGTCCCGTCCTCGGATCGAAGGTCTCGTGGGCGAGCGCCTCCGGGAACGGGCGACCGGCGTCGAATGATGCGGGCGCGTAGTCGCCCGAGGTCGACAGAGCCGATGAGGAGGAGAGCTCGACGCTACCCGTCCACTCGTTCTCCGCCGCGCCCGGCTCCCGCAGGCCGACCGTCCACGGCCTCCCGTCCCACCGGCGTCCGAAAGCGGCGATGGACGATGTGCCCAGGGAGACGAGAACCCCCTCGGCGCCGGCCGCCACGACCGCGTCGCGCACCGCGTCGGCGGTCGCCCCTTTCGCGATGGCGCCGAGGTCGAGGGCCGGTCCCCTCGACGGGGAGGCTCCCCCGTTCACGGCCCGCGCGAGACGCCAGCGAGCGGCCTCGTCGCGTTCCAAGAGCGCCGGATCACACGAGCGGAGCGCCCCGTCGATCTCCTCCTGGGACGGGGCCTCGGGCACGCGCCCGCTCGCGAGGAAAGACCTTCGAGCGCCCTTGACATCCCACAGGCGCGCGAGTGCCCCCGCCAGCGGAGTGAAGGCCCCGCCGGTCACCTCCGACAGGGCCAGGGAATCGAGGAGCAGCGAATCCGTGCGCGGATCGACTTCGCACCACCCCTCGCCGGAGTTGATCCTCGAGACGTCCGAGTCTGGGCGGAAGACGGACCACAGCGCTTCGCGTTCGGCGACCAGTCGGCACACCCCGCGCGTGATGTGCGGAAGATCCCCGCCCGCACCGATGAGGTCAACGCGCGTGCCCATCGCCGGGAAGGAGACTCGCCAGGAACGCGCGCCCCCGCCCTCGCCGACCTCGAATTCGACGAGCGGACGCTCCCCCACCGCTAGCGGTCCGTCCCGCCGAGGTCCTTGTCGAGATCCGCGTCCCCGATGCGGGTCGACTCCTCCAGCCCCGGGATCTCCACGCCGTTCGCCCCAGAGTCGTCGACCCCCTGGGCCGCGGAGATCGCCCGGATCGCGGCCTGGATGAACTGGCGGTGCGCGACGGTCGCGCCCGACACGACATCGACCTTCGCGGGATCGTCCTTCTCGGTGAGCTCCTGCGAGTAGCGCGCAAAGGATTCGACGGCCCTCTGCGCCTTCTCGTAGTAGTCCTCGTTGAAGACCTCCCCGGAGGAGCTCTTCCCGTAGTCGACGTCCTTGTCCGTTCCGTTAGCCTGGAGGGTCTCGTAGCTCGTGCTCGTGATGTCGCCACCCTCGACCGTGATCGTGATGACCCCGATCGCCCCCTGATCGTCCGCGTTCGAACGGCCCTTCCACTCACCGTCCTTCATCGGCACGCTCATGTCGACGCCCGGCGAGGAAGCGCATGCGGCGAGCATCATCGCGCCGAGTCCCACGATCCCGGCCCTCAGGGCCCCGCGCTTCGCGTTCATCGCAGATCCACCTTGCTCTTCCCCGTTCCCGACTCGAGCCCCGCCTCGAGCGCGTCGTGATCGTGCCACGTCTCCTTGAAGATGCGCCCGTGATCGAGGGCGATCTCGCGCTGGCCTCGGCCGGCGACCAGGGCGTCGTGCGTGACGACCATGAGGGTCGTGCCCTCCTCGTGGAGTCGCCCGAACAGGTCGAGGACGATCCTCTCGTTCGTCTCATCGAGGTTGCCGGTCGGCTCATCGGCGAGGATGAGCTTCGGGTAGTTGATGAGCGCGCGCGCCACACACACCCTCTGCTGCTCGCCGCCGGAGAGCTGACGGGGCAGATGGGTGGCGCGATCGGCGAGGCCCACCCTGTCGAGGGCCTCCATCGCCTCCTTCTCGTCGGGCATCGAGTGGTAGTACTGGGCGACCATGATGTTCTCCAGCGCAGTGAGATGCCCGATGAGGTGGAACTGCTGGAATACAAGCCCGATCGTGGAGCGGCGGATCTCCGTGAGCTCGTCCCCCGTGAGATCCGAGATGTCCTGGCCGTCGAGGCGGACCCGTCCCTTGGACGCGGTGTCCATGCACCCGACGATGTTCATCAGGGTCGTCTTGCCCGATCCGGAGGGCCCGACGATGGAGACCCATTCCCCACGCCCGATGGTCAAGGAGACGTCGTCGAGCGCGTGGAGGTCGCCGTAGATCTTCGAGACCCCCTCCAGATCGAGAAGGGGCGTCGGCATCGTGTCTGTCATGATTCTTCCTTCATTCTCCACGTAGGACGAGGGCGGGGTCGACGGCGGCGGCTCGGCGCACCGGGGGCAGGCAGGCGAGGACGGCGACGGCCACGGATGCGAGGACCGTGATGAGAGCGATCAACGGCGGAAGGGAGATGCTCCGGTGGAACACGTTGTAGCTGATCCCCGAGGCGAGACCGTACCCGAGGACGACGCCGATCAGACCGCCGATCAGACCGAGGAGCACACCCTCGCCGATGAATTCGAGGGCGATGGAGCGCGAAGTCGCGCCCAGGGCCTTGCGCAGGCCGATCTCGTTGCGCCTTTCGGCGACGATGGCGACCATCGTCGTGGACACCCCGATCAGGGTGAGGACGAGGACGATGCCGGCGATGATGACAAGCAGGGAGCGCAGCATCGAGATGACGCCGGAGTCGGATTGCGCGAGGCGCTTGACGGCCTGCGCCGACACTCCGGGCACGGAGTCGTTGATGGCCGCGACGACGCCCTCCAGGACCGGGCCCTCGACAGCGATCGAGTACTCCGCGACCGTCGCGCGCGCCTCGACGCCGGTCAGGGCGGAGATCGCCTGCGAGGTCATGTACATGTAGGAGTCCTGCGTGCCCCCGGTCTTGAGGACCCCGGATACGGTGAAGTCGACGCTCGTCTTCGCCTCGGCCCCACCGGACTGGGCGCGCTCGTCCGCCTCCTCGAGGCGGACGACGGAGATCCTTTTCCCGACCGAAGCGCCGATCGTGTCCGCGATCTCCTCGCCGATCAGCACTTCGTCGGGTCCTTGCGGCCACTCCCCCTCGACGTACCAGTACGGGTTCATCGCGCGCACCGACTCCAGATCGGCTCCTGCGGCGACGTAGGGCCGATCGTTGACGCTGATCGCCTCGTAGTCGAAGGCCGCCGAGCCGACGAGGGCCCCCTTCGGCACGAGGGAGGGGATCGCCTCGAGGGACTCGGCGCTCATGGAGTCCTTCCCCGAAACGGGGGAGACAACGAGGTTCGCGCCGTAGGAGCGGACCTCGCGTGCGAGCTGAGCGGGGACCTCCAGGGCGATGGTCGCCAAGCCCGACAGGGTCGTGGCGCCGATGGCGACGGCCAGAACGGCGATGAGGACGCGGGAGCGCCTCCTCAGGATCGACGAGGAGACCATCCGCCAGAACATTGTGCGACGCTTCATCTCTCTCACCTTCCGTGGAGGACTTCCGCGGCGTTGAGCCGCAGCAGGTAGCGGATGGCCGGGATCGACGCGCTGAGGACGACGAGCAGGACGAGGAGCGAGACGAGTACCAGGACGACCGGGGTGAAGGAGATCGAGGCGCCGAACACGATCCGCCCGATGATCTGCGCGAGCCCGATCCCGCCCCCGTAGCCGAGGGCCCCTCCGACGAGGCCGACCACTGCGATCTCGCTGAGGTGCAGGGCGATGATCGAGCGGTTCTTCGCCCCGATCGCTTTCATCAGACCGATCTCCCCGGAGCGCTCCATGACGTTCGCGGTGACGAGATTCGCGATGGCCAGCGCGGAGGCGACGAGGGCGAGGACGGTGACGAGGAGCATGAGGAGCTGCGTCTTCTCCAGGATGGTCCCCTCCGATTCGGCGACCTGCCGAACGGGCCTGGCCACGGAATCGGTCATGACCTCTTCGATCTGGTAGGCGATGGAGGAGACGTAGGCGGTGCAGTACCAGGTCTCACGCTCGGACACGGACAGGGACTCCGGATTCTTCGCTGCCTTCCGCGCCAGGTCGTTGTCCGGGGTCGTCAGGGCGGACACCTCGACGGAGCTGACGGCTCCGGGCTCTCCGAGAAGGTCCTGGGCGACAGCCAGGTTCGCGTAGACGCCGGAATCGGCCTCGTCGCCCGATTCGAAGATCCCGCGCACCTTCAGCTCAACGGAGCGCCCGTCCCTGCTCAGGGTCAGGGGATCGCCGAGGGCGAGGCCATGCGCCGCGGCGTAGCCTTCACCGACCATCGCACCCTCGGGGTCCTCGTCTGCGACCCACTGGCCGGTAACCGTCCACCAGGCCCGCAGTTTGTCGAGGCCGGTATCGAGCGTCTCCTCAGTCTCCAGGTCGAGGTGGTGATCGAACCAGGTCCCGGTGAGCGCGACGGGCTCCCCCGAGGGGCCGACCGCGTCGACGGACAGCAGCGGGGCGAAGTCGAGGATGTTGTACGTCCAGAAGATCGTCTTGATCCGGCCGAGCTCGTCCTCGCGGAGGAAGGTCTGCGCGGGGGAGTGAGCGCCGTAGAGGTCCTGGAGGACCGCCGCGCCGCGCGGTCGCACAACGATGTTCGCGCCGTAGGACTTCAACTCCTGGTTGACTTTGTCCCCGACGTCGAACATCACCGAGAGCATGGACGTGGCCACGGCGGCGCCGAGGGCGACCGTCACGGCGATGAGGAGGTGACGCTCGCCCCTGCGCGCCAGAGCCCCCACCAGCATTCTCAGGAACATCATGGGATCAGATCCTCTCCCTTGTGGGGTCGGAAAACGAGAGGGCTCATGCGAAGACGCTCGCATTCGCCTCGAGGACCGACAGCGGGACCGTCAGCGTCCCGTTGGAGACCTCGTACTCGATCGGAATGGGGTTGCAGCCGCCCTTGAATCCGATCGTCGCGATGTTCATCGCGACTTCGCAGAGCTTGCAGATAATCTTCCCGTCCTTCTCGTAGTAGCCGGTCGGCCCGCAGATCTCGCAGGCGTCGAGGCCGACGCCGAAGGAGGCGCCCGCCTTCTGGATGACGATGAAGCGGACCTCGACCCCCGAAGAGGTCGTGTAGGCGTAGCGGTGGAGGTGGCCGTCGGAGATGTCCGCGATGTCGATGACCGCACGCTCCTCGACAACGGAGTAGGACTCCGGTTCGGAGAGCTCGACTTCGGCGGAGCCGACGACGACGCCGAGGGTGACCAGCAGCGCGCCGCACAGGTAGCCGCCCGCCGCCACCCCGGCCATCGTCTTCCAGACGCGGGCGCGGGCGCGGTAGAGGCGCCCCTCGGCGGGGTTGGAGCCGACTCGGGGCAGGGATCGTCCCTCGCGGACGACGAGAGCGGCGACGAGGAGGAGGACGAACATCGCGACGATCGGGAATACGGCTTCGTGGTTAATGAGCCAGGAGAGCACGGTGAAGGCCTCGTTCGACATCGAGACGACCCTTTGCGCCTGAAGGATGCGCACGACGAGCATGACGTGAGTAAGGGCGAGGACGGCCACGACGAGGGCGATCGGCCAGGTCCTGCGTCGACCGAGGGAGACGATCCTCCAGGAGAGGGCGCCGAGGGCGAGGGGGATGAGCCAGCCGAGGACGTAGCCGACCAGGGCGAGCATCGTAGTCGTCGCGAAGACCTCGATTCCCCGAGGGAACATCATGACCGCCTGGGCCATCGCCGTGGGAGCCGCGCGGAAGATGATGAGCGCCAGGTAGGCGCTCATCACGAGGAGGAGAGCGGAGTCGAGGGGCGCGCTCGGCGCCCGGCGCGCCCGCAGCGCCAAGAGCGAAACGAAGGCGATCGCGAGGAGGACGGCCAGGGGCAGGGTCCACAGGGCGACCGTTTGCCGATTGACGGCGCGAGGCGCGAGGGTGTTGACGAGGGTGAGGACGAAGGCGGAGACGAACCCGGCGACGGCACCGATGCCGATGGCCCATCTCCGGGCGGCTCTACCGGATCTGCCGCGCTCTCGCGCCGGTAGCGCGCCGATGGCCGCTCCCGCAGCGAGAGCGGTGAGGAGCAGCGCGAGAGTCGCCTGGCTCATCTGTTCGATCATCGTTCATCCTTATTCTCGTCGTCGCGACGCGGGGGCGCGTCGGCGTCATCACGAGGGCACGACAACGGGCCGGAGTCCGCCTCCGGCCCGTCCGTCACGTGGTCACCACTCTACAGCGGAGGGGTCCCACTTCCAATCCTTGAACTCCGCGGTGATCGGCTCGGTCCAGAAGCGCCCCTTGACGCCCGTGGTCTCGTCGGTGTGGAGGAGCCAGCCGTTCTCCTCGGGGGAGTGGACGATGAACTGAACCGTGTAGGTGCCGGCGTCGAGCTTCGGCAGGTTGAGGCCGTAGTGCGGGCCGTCGGAGGCGTTCATCGGCATGAAGGTGCCCTCGAGAACGGCGTTGCCGTCGGCACCGAGGATCTTGTAGTCGACCTTGAGGCCCGGGATGAAGTCGCCGACGCCGTAGCCGAGATCGTTGCCCTCGACGGCGGAGATGTCAGCCTCGATGTGCATCGAGGAGTCCTTGGCGGGGGTCTGGACCTGGGGCTCCATGTCGACCGGCTGGAAGTAGACGCCGGAGATCTTCAGAGGGCCGGAGAATACGTCGTCGCCGAGGGGGAACTCGTCGAAGCCGGCGTCCTCGCCGGGCGCAGCAGCCTCGCTCTCGCTGGACTGAGTGGCCATTTCCGCGGGCTTCTCGGTCTCTGCGGTCTGGGAAGAACATGCCGAGAGGCCGGTCATCAGGGCGACGGCCGCGACGGCCGCGCCGATGGTGCTAAGTGAGCGCTTCATGAATCAAACTCCATGTCAGTGTGGGATGGTTCGACGGTTCGTCACTTCTCGGGGATCGCGCGGCGCATGCGCCGCTTCCCCCAGAGGTACAGGCCGACGATGATGACGAGAACCGCTGCCTGTGCGGAGAGGTTCTCCACTCGGGGGTAGATCCCCAAGAGGTCGATGGTCGGGAGGCCGTCAAGAGGCGTCAGGGGCAGAACGTCGGCCTCCTGGAGCTCCTTGATGCCAGATCCGGTGAAGGTGACGGCCATGACCGCCAGGAGCAGCGATGTGACCGCGAAGAAGGGGCGCAGCGGAATCCTCAGGGCAGCGAATTGGATGAGGAGGTAGACCACGACGAGGACGGCGAGGCCGACGCCCATGCCGATCCACACGTGCCCGATGGCCGCGCCCGCGTGGGAGATGACCGGCACATAGAAGAGAATCGTCTCGGCGCCCTCGCGAAGGACCGCGAGGAACGCGATGGCGGCCAGGCCGAGGAGGGAGCCGCGAGTGAGCGAGGCATCCGTCTGACCCTTGATGTAACGGTCCCAGGCTTCGTTGGAGGACTTCGAGACCATCCAGTTCGAGACCCAGATGAGCATGGCGACCGCGAAGAGGGCGGCGAAGCCTTCGAGGAGCTCCTGATTGGCTCCGGCGAGATTCGCGAACGAGGAGAAGAGGACGGCGAGGGCCGCGGAGGCGACGAGGGCGAGCGCGACCCCGATCCACACGATCTTCGACTTGTCCTTGTGCCCGGCCTTGCCGAGGTAGGCGAGGATCGCGGCGACGACGAGGATCGCCTCCATGCCCTCTCGGAGGATGACGAGGAGCGAGGGGAGGAAGCCCGAGAGCCAAGGGCTCGTGGGGGCGGCCGCCTCGCCGACGTAGCCGTCGAGGGTGTTGGCGTCCTCGCGCAGGTAGTTCTTGAGATCGGTGAGGTGCTGAGCGACCGCAGCGTCGTCATGATCGCTCATCGCCTTCTTGACGAGGGAGAACTTCATCTCGACGGTGGAGACCCGATTCCCCGAGATGCGCGCCATGACCTGCTTCTCGAAGCCGAGGGTCTCATAACGCCGGTAGTAGGCGGTATTCCCCCCGTCTTTACCCGCCTCGACATCGCCCGCCAGATAGTCCTTCTCGGCCTGATCCAGGATCTCACCCATCTCCTTCGCGACGCGCCCCCAGGCCCCCGGGCTGTAGTCGTTCGAGACAGCCGAGTTCCCGGCGCCGTCGAGGGTCTTGGCGTCCTCGCGCAGGTAGTTCTTGAGATCGGTGAGGTGCTGAGCGACCGCAGCGTCGTCATGATCGCTCATCGCCTTCTTGACGAGGGAGAACTTCATCTCGACGGTGGAGACCCGATTCCCCGAGATGCGCGCCATGACCTGCTTCTCGAAGCCGAGGGTCTCATAACGCCGGTAGTAGGCGGTATTCCCCCCGTCTTTACCCGCCTCGACATCGCCCGCCAGATAGTCCTTCTCGGCCTGATCCAGGATCTCACCCATCTCCTTCGCGACGCGCCCCCAGGCCCCCGGGCTGTAGTCGTTCGAGACAGCCGAGTTCCCGGCGCCGTCGAGGGTCTTGGCGTCCTCGCGCAGGTAGTTCTTGAGATCGGTGAGGTGCTGAGCGACCGCAGCGTCGTCATGATCGCTCATCGCCTTCTTGACGAGGGAGAACTTCATCTCGACGGTGGAGACCCGATTCCCCGAGATGCGCGCCATGACCTGCTTCTCGAAGCCGAGGGTCTCATAACGCCGGTAGTAGGCGGTATTCCCCCCGTCTTTCCCCGCCTCGACATCGCCCGCCAGATAGTCCTTCTCGGCCTGATCCAGGATCTCACCCATCTCCTTCGCGACGCGCCCCCAGGCCCCCGGGCTGTAGTCGTTCGAGACAGCCGAGTTCCCGGCGCCGTCGAGGGTTTTGGCGTCCTCGCGCAGGTAGTTCTTGAGATCGGTGAGGTGCTGAGCGACCGCAGCGTCGTCATGATCGCTCATCGCCTTCTTGACGAGGGAGAACTTCATCTCGACGGTGGAGACCCGATTCCCCGAGATGCGCGCCATGACCTGCTTCTCGAAGCCGAGGGTCTCATAACGCCGGTAGTAGGCGGTATTCACCCCGTCTTTACCCGCCTCGACATCGCCCGCCAGATAGTCCTTCTCGGCCTGATCCAGGATCTCACCCATCTCCTCGGCGACCGCGCCCCAGCTGGACACGGCGCCCTCGGCTCGCGCAGCGGCCGGGGCGAGGACCCCGATGAGGAGGGCGAGGAGGAGCGGGGCGAAGAGGATCCAGGGACGCCTCGTCAATGCCGTCGTCGAGGATGTCGATACGCCCACCCGTGTTCCTCCAGAATTCCGCTTGTCGATGTTGATGAGGGCGAGGGGACCATGCCGACCCCGAAATCGCCAGAATTAGTTTAGCCTAACCTCCGCAAATTCAGAAATAAGTCACCGAAGAGTTACCTATTTGAGATCTTCGCAGGTGGGAGAGCCTCCGCGCGGGGCATCCCCAAGGCGCAGGACTCCGCTTTCCATCACCATCACACGATCGGCGAAATGAACGGCCTCATCCTCGTGCGTCACTACGAGCACCGCCGCACCCTCGTCCGCCGCACGCCGGAGCATCCTCAGCACCGTCTGGGCGTTCCCCGCGTCCAGCCCCGCGGTCGGTTCGTCGGCGAGGACCGTCTCCGGCCGCATCACCAGCGCCCGCGCCACAGCCATCCGACGCAGTTCCCCTCCCGAGAGCTCATCGGGGCGAGCGTCGGCCAGGGGCACCAGATCGACGCCCTCCAGCAGGGCCTCCGCCCGCTCGCGGACCCCCTCCTGCTCGACTCGCGCCCGGATGATCGACGGGAGGAGGACGTTCTCCAGCACCGACAGGCTGCGTAGCGCGGTGTGCCCCTGAGGGATCACGCCGATCCGCTCGTTGCGGAGCGCCGAGGCCACGGCATCCGGGAGGGCGTACAGATCCTCGCCGTCGATCAGGACGGCCCCCTCCGTCGGCGCGAGGATCCCCGCCATCATCGACAGCAGGGTGCTCTTACCGCTCCCCGAGCGTCCGCGAATCACCAGCAACTCGCCGGGGTTCAGGCGAAGATCCACCGGCTCGACCGCCGAGAACATCGCTCCGCCGCGGACGCGCGGGAAGTCCTTCCTCACGCCTTTCGCTTCAAGAGTCACGTCATTCCCCTTCCCTGAGGACGAGCCCCACGTCCATCGCACCGATACGGCGAATCGAGACCCACCCCGCGACTCCCGCCGAGGCCAGGGCGACCAGGAGCGCGGCGAGGGCGATGAGTCCCGACTCCAAGGGCCCCGGCATGAGGAACCCGATGCCGAGCATTTGACTGACCAGCACCCGGAAGGCCGAGAGCAGGACCCCCGACACGACGATGCCCGCGAGCGCGCCGGCCAGATCGACGGCCGCGGACTCCGCGAGGACGAGACGTCCGAGCCGCGAGCGACTCACGCCCATCGCCCTGAGGAGGGCGAACTCCCGAGCCCTTTCGTGAATCATCATCGTGAACACGAGGACGCTCATCCCCGATCCGACCGCCCATACGACGCCCACGAGCAGCGCGACCGCGCGCGATGTCCGCACGAGCGTCTCCGAGATCCCCGAGACCATGCTCTTCGCCGTCGAAACGGAGACCCCGTCCACGTTCTCGCGGATCCGCTGAGCGACTGCCTCCGCGTCCTCGCCGTCCGCGACGCGGACGAGAACCGAGGACACGACGCTCCCCGGATCGGCGTCCTGATACTTGTTCAGTCCCTTCTCCAAGGAGGCCGCCATGAGGCTCCTGCCCGTGTCGAAGTTCGCGTACACGGCGTTGTCGAGGGTCGAGCCTGTCGGATCGAACTGGCCGACGACCCTGAGAGTCCGACCGTAGATCTTGAAGGAGCCGTCGACCGGTACGGTGACGTTCGCTCCCACGAGGACGTCCATCTCGCCGATCTCCACGTCGCCCGTCGTGTCGGCGATCCACGGTTGAATGGCGAAATCCGTCTCCGGATCGAAGGCGATGACCTGGTATCTCCCCGAGCAGCAGCTCGCCCTCGCGGATGCGAGGAAGATCTGGGGAGATGCCTTCTCCACGCCGACGACATCGCGGACCCTCGCAACGACTCCCGCATCCATGTAGAAATAGCCCGGCTCGGCCTCGAGGAGGAAGGTCTGGGCGTCGAAATCTCCGCCGGCATCGCTCGGGGTGACGAGCACATCGGCCCCGAGACGCGCCTCCACCGTCGCCAAGCCGCCGCAGATCCCCTGGACGAGGATGGTTCCCCCGAAGACGGCCGAGGCCATGAGCGCTGCGAATATGAACAGCGCGAAGGCGCGAATCGGCTGCGCGCGCAGAGCGCGAAGGGGCAGCTCCCTCAAAGAACGCATGGATCCGTCTCCTTCCTACGTCGTCAACAGCATCGAGTCGTCGGCGGCTCGCAACAGCCTCGGAAGCACGGCCCTTGCGCCGATCCAGGCGACGAGGAGGCTCATCGCCATCGCCGCGGCGGCGAGCGTGGCGAGGTTGCCCGGGGAGACGAGCTCGCTCCTCACGGGCGCGACGCCGATGAGGGCGACGAGCCCCGCTGCCACGAGCGCCCCGAGCAGAGCCCCCGAGGCGTGGACCATGAGCGCCTCCCGTAGGAGGACGCGCTCGACGAGGGCCCTCGAAGCCCCGAGGATCCGCCACACGTTCGCCTCGCGGCGCCGCTCGTTGAACAGCGCCCATTGGGCGACGGCGAGCGCCCCGAGCAGGATCAGCCACGTCAGGGCCGCGACCCCGGCGAGCATGGACGAATGCGCGGACACCGAGGAGGCGGTCCCCGCCAGCGCTTCCTCCGAATGGACGGCCGTCACGCGTCGGATGTAGAGGTTGATCCAGTTCGTCACCGATTCCGCGTCGGAGCGCTCCTTGAGTCGTAGCAGCGCGACCGAGTAGTCGGCATGCGGGTCGATAGAGGCATAGGAATCGTCGCCTGTGGCGACCGCGGCGGCGATCACCCGCTCGAGGGAGCCTATCGGCACGAGCACCGCCTTGTCCAGCTCGGCGCCGGTCCTCTCGAGATGGGAGTCGACCGGCCATTCCTCGCCGAAGAGGGTCACCGTGCCCTCCCGCGACACCGCCACATCGGCGCCCACCGCGACGGATCCCTCCGGCACCACGTGATCGGGGCCCTCGCGCAGCCAGGGCGCGACGACGAAGTCGGAGGCGGGGTCGAAACCGATGATCCAGAGGGGCTCCCCCCCACCGCTCGCGTCCGACAGGTAGAGCTGATAGGCGATGCGATCGATGTCCTCGTTGGAGTTCAGACGCGACAGAGTTGAGCGCTCCTTGTGGAAGAGGACGGGGCTACCGACCATCTGGATGCAGGACTTGTCGAGTTGTAGGAAGCCCGCCGAGGGGTAGACGACGACGTCCGCGCCCAGTCTGTCTCGAGCCAGAGAGAGCTCCGCCCTCGTCGACTGCACGAGGAGCAGGCCCGTCAGCGCACAGGCGGTCTGCGCGAGCGCGAGGAGCGCGATGATCATCGTCCTCAGCGGGCGGGCCCGCGCGCTCTTCAGCGGGAGGCCCCTCAGGGAAAGACGGTCGTGCCTCATCACCCGGCACCTCCCGCGCTCGTATCGAGCCACAGGGCCGGACGGACTCCGTAGGTCGCATCGGCGGCGGCACCGGAGCCGTGGCGTACGCCCTCACGGTCGACGTACTGCGCCGTGAAGTCGTAGGTCCCCGGGGAGCGCAACCACCAGTCGGCCCGCCCCTCCTCGTCCGCGGGCAGATCGTCGTTGTCGACGGCCGCGGACAGGGCGGCCGAACCGAGCGCGGCGCGCTCGACGGCGTTGGAGATGTAGATCGAGGCCTCGGTCTCGCTCAGCGCGAAGACGCGATCCTTCGTCGCGGGGCCCGCAGCGGTGCCGGTCGTGGACTGCGGAGCGTTGGGGACCTCGACCGTCGGGACGAGGGAGAGCTCGCTCTCGGTGAAAGCCGCCGCGAGGAAGTCCGAGTTCATCCATCTGCGGAGGTCGGAGCGCTCCCAGGTGACGGGCTCGAAGGGGACGCGGTGGTAGGGGGCGGCGTCGAGGGAATCGCGGCTAAGCAGCAGCAGCCTCCCGTCGATCCGGTCGAGGACGATCCAGCGGATCGGCTCCGGGCCGTTCGCGGCATCGCCGTCCTGTTCGAAGGAGCCGAACTCGATGAGATCCCCCTTCTTCGCCGAACGATAAGGGAGGGCGGGGTCCGCCTCGGTCATCCCCCGAAGGCGCTCGGCCGAGTCGGCGTACCCATCGAGGCGCGAATAGGCGCGGTAGGCCCCTTCGCGCTCGCCGACCTCTTCGAGGCGGAGAGCCTCCCGATAGGCGGCGTCCATCCGAAGGCGGTGGATCCCGAAGAGGGCGAGCGCGAGCGCAAGCAACGCGACCCCGACGACGATCGCGCGCCGCTTCCGCCTCGCAGGGGAGGGCGGAAGCGCGATGGCACGCGCCCTCACCTCAGGCGACGGTCCGCTCGCCACGCTTCGCCACGGAGGCGAGCGCCCCTGCGCCGGACAGGGCGATGAGACCCGTCATCACTCGGGTGAAGGGCTGGAATACGGTGTAGCAGCGCATGTTCTTCATCATGCACATGGGGCAGATCCCGCCGGGGACGAAGAAGAGGACGACACTCGCGATGATGGCGAGAAGCTGAAGAAGGATCCTCACACCCCTGTTCTTCACGAAAGCGGCGGTACCGAAGAGGACGACGAGGCCGATGCCTCCCGCAGCGACCGTGTTCTGACACTGGTGACAGTGCATCCAGGTGCCGTCCTCTCGACGGGGGCAGGCGGAGAAGACCGTCGTGACCCCGAGGATGAGCAGGGCACTCAACGCTGCTGGGGCGACGGCGAGCGCCAGATTCTTCTTCGACATGGGTTTGCTCCTTTGTTCTTTAACGGGCTCATATGCTGACGAGGTTGAACACATATAGTTAAGGGCATCCTTACTTAAATTGTCAATCTGCGGGCACCGCCGGACTGCGGATCGCCGGACCGCGGATCTCTCATCCTGGGATTCCGGAAACCGGAAGCGCCCGAGAGCCTTCGACATACGCGATAATCGGGCAGAAACAGCCGGAGGGCGACGTCGCCCGCTCCCGGGGAAGGCGGAGCCCCCGCTCTCGGCCACGACGGTCGAGGGCGGGGGCTCCGAGGTTCGACGGGCTCTCATCGCCGCTCATCGGCGACGGGAGAGCACGATCCGGACCGACTCCCGTTCCACGGGCGCACGATCCGGGCCGCGGAATCGGCTCAGGCCTCCTCGGTGAGGACCGCGGCGCGGCCAGCCTCAAGGCGAGCAACCGGGACGCGGAACGGCGAGCACGACACGTAATCGACGCCGACCTCGTGGAAGAAGTGGATCGACAGCGGATCGCCACCATGCTCGCCACAGACACCCAGCTTGATGTTCGGCTTGGTCGAACGAGCGCGCGTCACGCCCTCGCGGACCAGGGTGCCAACACCGTGGACATCGATGGACTCGAACGGCGAAACACCGAAGATGCCCGCCTCAATATAGTGCGGGAAGAAGACGCCTTCGACGTCGTCACGCGAGAAGCCCCAGACGGTCTGAGTCAGGTCGTTCGTGCCGAACGAGAAGAAGTCAGCTTCTTCAGCGAGATCTTCAGCGGTCATTGCTGCACGCGGAAGCTCGATCATTGCACCGATGGTGACACCGGACAGGTCAACGCCACGCTCGGCTGCGACCTCGGCGATAATGTCTTCGCCCTCTTCGCGGATCAGCTGGAGCTCGCGGACGGAGCCGACCAGCGGAACCATGATTTCCGGCTTCGGGGACAGGCCACGGGAAACGAGTTCAGCGGCTGCCTCGCAGAGTGCGCGCATCTGCAGGGCGAACAGGCCGGGCAGGTAAATGCCGAGGCGGACGCCACGCAGGCCGAGCATCGGGTTCTGCTCGTGGAAGCGACGAACCTCAGCCAGCATCTTCTCGTCAGCCGGATCAGCTTCGCCGGTCGCCTTCGCGACAGCAACCTTGATTTCCAGCTCGGACAGTGCCGGCATGAACTCGTGGAGCGGCGGGTCAATCAGGCGGACGGTCATCGACTTGCCATCCATGACCTCGAGCATCTCGAGGAAGTCCTGCTTCTGAAGCTTTTCGAGTTCGCCGAACGCTGCGGCGCGTTCCTTCGAGCCCGGTGCGGAGAGGATTGCGCGCTCAACCAGTGGGCGACGTGCGCCGAGGAACATGTGCTCGGTACGGCAGAGACCGATGCCTTCAGCGCCGAACTCGATCGCGCGACGCGAGTCGGTCGGGGTGTCAGCGTTGGCGCGGACGCTCAGGCGACGAACCTTGTCGGCGCGCTGCAGGATCTTGTCAACCGCCTTAACCAGTTCCTGGGTGCCTTCGTCGTTGCCGGCAGCAATCAGGCCAGCTTCGAGGCCGTGCGACAGGTAGGTGGTGACCGGAGAGTCGGTAACCGGGACCTCGCCGATGAAGATTTCACCAGTCTGACCGTCGATCGCGATCGTGTCGTCGGAGGTGTAGGTGGTGCCATCAATGACGACGGTGCCGGCCTCGGCGTCAATCTCGAGTGCTTCGGCGCCACAGACGCAGGTCTTGCCCATACCACGCGCGACAACTGCAGCGTGCGAGGTCTTGCCACCGCGGGCGGTCAGAACGCCTTCGGCGACAACCATGCCCGGCAGGTCATCCGGGTTGGTTTCGCGACGAACCAGAACGCACTTGACGCCGTCAGCGTGGAACTTCTCAGCTTGAGCGTTGTCGAAGGCAATCTTGCCGACTGCTGCGCCCGGTGAAGCGGCCATGCCACGTGCGATGAGTTCCTTGGCAGCCTTCGAGTCGAACTGCGGGAACATCAGCTGGGTCAGCTGATCGCCGGTGACGCGAGTCAGGGCCTCGTCGCGGGTAATCAGCTTTTCTTCGGTCAGCTGGATGGCGATACGGAATGCGGCGGCAGCGGTGCGCTTGCCAACGCGGGTCTGGAGCATCCAGAGCTTGCCGCGCTCGATGGTGAACTCGATATCACACATGTCGCGGTAGTGGGTTTCAAGCTTGCGCATGATGCCACGCAACTTGTCGTAGGAAGCCTTGTCGATATTCTCGAGGTCGGCGAGGGACAGGGTGTTGCGGATACCTGCAACGACGTCCTCACCCTGAGCGTTCTCAAGGTAGTCGCCGTACACGCCTGCGTGGCCGGACGAGGGGTCGCGGGTGAAGCAGACACCGGTGCCGGAGCCTTCACCCATGTTACCGAAGACCATAGTGCAGATATTGACTGCGGTGCCCAGGTCGTGAGGGATGCGCTCACGACGACGGTAGATGCGTGCGCGCTCGGTGTTCCAGGAGCGGAACACGGCTTCGATGGCCATATCCATCTGGGTGCGAGGATCCTGCGGGAAGTCCATGCCCTTCTGCTCGGAAACGATCTTCTTGAAGGTCTCAACGAGGCCCTTCAGGTCGTCAGCGGTCAATTCGGTGTCGCCCTTGACGCCACGAGCTGCCTTCAGATCGTCCAGGGCGTCGGAGAACAGGTCACCATCAATGTCGAGAACCGTCTTGCCGAACATCTGGATCAGACGACGGTAGGAGTCCCATGCGAAGCGCTCGTTGCCCGAGATCTTTGCGAGACCCTGAACCGAGTCGTCGTTCAGACCGATATTGAGGACGGTTTCCATCATGCCCGGCATCGAGAACTTTGCGCCTGAACGCACCGAGACAAGGAGCGGGTTGTAGGGGTCACCCAGGTGGCGTTCCATCTGATCTTCGACGCGGCGAAGAGCGGTGGTCACCTCAGTTTCCAGGGATTCGGGAACAATCGAATCCTTGAGGTATGCGCGGCATGCCTCGGTGGTGATGGTGAATCCGGGGGGAACGGGCAGTCCAAGCTTCGTCATTTCCGCAAGGTTTGCACCCTTACCTCCGAGCAGGTCCTTCATGGACTTGTCGCCCTCGGAGAAGTCATACACATATTTGACCATTGAGGTCCTCAACTTCCGTCGATCACGTAAAAGTGGCCCACCATCGGGCCGCTAGTGGGAAGAATAGCAAAAAGGGACTTAGGTCACCGAATGCTTTACCTTTGTTTTCAACATCTTTGCAGTTCGCTTAGGCAGTTTGTCGCATATATGACATTTTCAGGCTGTTTCAGTAGGGGCAGAGGTGTGCCTACGCCTCGTTCCACTTCCCATCGACGAGGCCCCTCGACGCACTGCACCTGACGCGACACACCCGAGCTCAAACACGCAAAACCGTCGCACCAAGTGCACCCGGGAACACAAAACCCACCGACACGCGTCACCGCCTACACCTCACGCGACAAAACCCCACTAAAACAAACCAAACCATCGCACCAGGTGCAGTCGGTGCACAAAACACTGGCGGGCCCACCCCAAGGGTGAGCCCGCCAGCTCTACACGGTCAACGCCGGCCGCTGACCATTGAAGGTCGCTGACCGTTGAAGGTCAGTGACTGTTGAAAGTGAATTTTCGGTCCGAACCTTCACCCTCGACACCGACCGTAACAACCTGGCCGGCCACGATCTCTCCAAAGAGGATGCGCTCAGACAGAGCGTCTTCGATCTCGCGCTGGATGGCGCGACGCAAGGGGCGCGCACCGAGCACCGGGTCGAAGCCAAGATCGGCCAGCAGGTCGCGTGCTTCGTCGGTGAGCTGCAGGTGCATGTCCTGCGCTTCCATACGCTTGGCCAGCTTCGCGATCATCAGGTCGACGATCTGCTTGATCTGATCCTTGTTCAGTGGCGGGAACACGATCGTGTCATCGACGCGGTTCAGGAACTCGGGGCGGAAGTGCTGCTTGAGCTCTTCATCAACCTTTGCCTTCATACGCGAGTAGTCATGCGTCAGGTTGTCAGCGGACTGGAAGCCCGTCAAAACACCCTTGTTAATGTCCCGCGTGCCGAGGTTCGTGGTCATGATGATGACCGTGTTCTTGAAGTCGACCTTGCGTCCCTGGGAGTCGGTCAGACGACCTTCTTCGAGGATCTGCAGTAGCGAGTTGAAGATGTCCGGGTGAGCCTTTTCAACCTCGTCGAAGAGGACGACAGAGAACGGCTTGCGGCGAACCTTTTCGGTCAGCTGGCCGCCCTCGTCGTAGCCGACGTAGCCAGGAGGAGCACCGAAGAGGCGCGATGCCGTGTGCTTCTCAGAGAACTCGGACATGTCCAGCTGGATCAGAGCATCTTCGTCACCGAACAGGAATTCGGCAAGCGCCTTCGCCAGCTCGGTCTTACCGACACCGGTCGGACCGGCGAAGATGAACGAGCCACCGGGACGATTCGGGTCTTTCAGCCCAGAGCGAGTGCGGCGGATCGACTGCGACAGTGCGCGAACAGCTTCTTCCTGACCGATGACACGCTTGTGCAGCTCATCCTCCATCTTCAAAAGCTTCGTCGTCTCAGTCTGGGTCAGCTTGAAGACCGGGATACCAGTCGACATGGCTAAGACCTCGGCGATCTCTTCTTCCGTGACCTCTGCGATGGAGTCGGATTCTCCGCCCTTCCAGGACGTTTCTTTCTCTTCACGCTGAGCAACCAGGTTGGATTCTTCGTCGCGCAGGCCGGCTGCCTTCTCGAAGTCCTGATCGTCGATCGCCGATTCCTTGTTGCGACGAACTTCGGCGATCTTCTCGTCGAGTTCACGCAACTCCGGCGGAGCGGTCATACGACGAATACGCAGGCGCGCGCCCGCCTCATCGACCAGGTCGATGGCCTTGTCCGGCAGGAAGCGATCAGAGATGTATCGGTCCGCAAGTTCAGCGGCCGCCTTGATTGCTTCATCGGTGATGATGACGCGGTGGTGGGCCTCGTAACGATCGCGCAAGCCCTTCAGGATTTCGATGGTGTCCTCGACAGAGGGCTCGTCGACCTTCACAGGCTGGAAGCGTCGTTCAAGCGCCGCATCCTTTTCGATGTACTTGCGGTATTCGTCGTTCGTGGTCGCGCCGATCGTCTGGAGCTCGCCACGCGCAAGCATGGGTTTGAGCATCTGGGCGGCGTCGATCGACCCTTCAGCGGCGCCCGCACCAACCAAGGTGTGGATTTCGTCGATGAAGAGGATGATGTCGCCACGCGTACGGATTTCCTTGAGGACCTTCTTCAGGCGTTCTTCGAAGTCGCCACGGTAGCGCGAGCCAGCGACCAGCGACCCCATATCCAGGCTGTAGATCTGGCGGTCCTTGATCGTTTCGGGCACATCACCGTGGACGATTGCTTGCGCCAGTCCCTCGACGACGGCGGTCTTACCAACGCCGGGTTCCCCGATCAGAACCGGATTGTTCTTGGTGCGACGCGAGAGGACTTGCATGACGCGCTCCATCTCGACGCGACGACCAATCACCGGGTCGAGCTTGTTATCGCGAGCAGCCTGGGTCAGGTTGCGACCGAACTGCTCTAGAACCGCAGAGTTCTGGCGTTCGTGCGTGGAGGATCCGCCGACGCCCGCGCCGACAGATTCGCGTCCTTCGCCTTCGCCACGCTGGTATCCGCTGAGTAGCTGGATCACGTTCTGGCGGACCTGGGAAAGGTCAGCGCCACGCTTGGTCAGGACCTGGGCAGCGACGCCTTCACCTTCTTTCAGCAGACCGAGCAAAAGGTGTTCGGTGCCGATGTAGTTGTGGCCGAGCTGCAGTGCCTCACGCAGTGACAGCTCGAAGACTCGCTTTGCGCGCGGCGTGAAGGGGATGTGACCTTCAACCGTCTTTTCGCCTTCGCCAATGATCTCAATGACGGACGCGCGGACGTCGTCATCGTTAATGTCCATCATCGCGAGCGCCTTCGCGGCGACGCCTTCACCTTCGGAGATCAGGCCGAGCAAAAGGTGCTCAGTCCCGATGTAGTTGTGCTTGAGCCCGCGCGCTTCATCCTGCGCGAGGACGACGACGCGCCTAGCTCGGTCGGTAAACCGTTCGAACATGTCATTCCCTTTGCGTCCTAGGACCGCGCCAACACGCGGAGTGATTCTTCAACTGAAACCACACTAAGCGAGCGCACGATTATATGCGCGTTAGTTCGCCATGGGGTGAAAAAGGAATATCGACGAGGCCGATCGGCTCCCGGCTGTTTCAGTTACGCTTCGGATTCCACCAGTACGGTGAACGGGCCATCATTGACCAGCGAAACTTCCATCATCGCGCCGAATTCGCCCGTTGCTACTTCGAGGCCGCGACCTCGTAAATCGGCGACAACCGCATCGACGAGAGGCTGTGCTTCATCGCCCGGGGCGGCATTCACCCACGAGGGGCGACGCCCCTTGCGCGTATCCCCGTAGAGCGTGAACTGCGAAACCAGCAGGATCGGAGCACCGAGTTCCGAGGCGGACTGCTCATCACCGAGAATGCGAAGTTCCGCGATCTTACGGGCGACAGTCGCAACCTGCTCCGCACTGTCTCCTCTTTTCACGCCGAGCAACACCATCAGGCCCGGGCAATCAATCGCCCCGACAACCTGACCGTCAACAGACACGGAAGCGCTGGTCACGCGCTGAATAACCGCGCGCATCAGCGGGCTCCCAACGCGCCCAGGCCACCGATCGGCGACACGTCATGGCGACGCAGATCAGGATTATTCAAATCAGCTCCCGGACGTGTTTCGGGGGACATTGCAGATTTGCCATCAACGGGAACAATCAGTTCCTGAGCTGCAGCAATACCACCCAAGTCGAACACCATCGACGCCGGAACGTTGCGCGCAAGCACCGCCAAAGCAATCGGACCAAGCTCTCTATGGCGAGCAACAGAGGTCACGATACCAACAACTCGACCGTTCGATTCAATGCGAGTACCTACCTCGGGAAGGTCGCCTCGTGAACCATCAAGCTGCAGGAACGTCAGGCGACGCGGCGGACGCCCCAAATTGAGCACGCGAGCAATCGACTCCTGCCCGCGATAGCAGCCCTTATTCGTGTGGACCGCGGTGCGCAGCCAGTCGACCTCAGCCGGAATCGACCGCGCGTCCGTGTCGACACCCAAGCGCGGGCGCCACGCAGCAATACGCATCGCCTCCCACGCAAGGAACCCCGCAGGCTTCCGCTTCGCATCAGTGGCCAGCCAGTCGGTAATAAACTGCTTCGCCCCGTCGCGATGCACAACATGCAAACGTATCCGTGAACGCTCGCCCGGATGAGAGCCCTGGAAGTATTCCGTGCCTCCCTCGGTCACGCCCGGCCACGGATCGTTCCACGTCAGCACGAGGCCGGGAAGCCCGGTAGCTGTATCCGTGTCACTGCCCGCGGTCGCGAACACCGTCACGTCAGAGCGCACATCAACCTGCACGCGCAGAGCAAACTGCATCGAACGCAGGAACTCCACTAGACCTTGGGTGTCATAGCCTTCACAGATCAGCCACGTGTTCTTACCGTCGTCCGCTACTGCAGCCTGGTGCTCAATATGACCCTGAGGATCCAGAACCAGAAGCTCCTTCGAATCCCCCGGGCCCATACCCGTGACAATCTGCGTCGTAATGCTGGTCAGCCACGTCTGACGATCCGCACCAGACACGGTGATGACGCCCAAGTCTGCGCGATCCGTGATCGCGCGCCCCTCTTCCAAGGCCCACTGTTCCCCCAAAGGGTCGCCGTAATGCAGGGCAATCGGCGTCACGGGGATCGCAAAGGTCTGTGGCTCCGCCCCTTCTTCAGGGGTGTCAGCTTCTTGAGCGCGGGTGGCCTGGCCCCCTAGATCGTCGGACGTGAGAATCGCACCCGGCCACGTGGCAAGCGGAGACAGCCACTCGTCAGCAGGCGAATCCGACGTAGTGGAAGAAACGGGGGAATCAGACAAGGAAACCACTCTCAGCCTGGGCGTCAATGCCTTCAACGGCTTCGCCCGACGCGGTGCGCGCCTGCTCGGTACGCATCAAGCGGCCTGAGAACTCAACTCCAGCTTCGCCACCGACAATAGTCTTTTCCTGCGTCCACATGAGCTCACCCGCAACCAGGCCGTACATGCGACCCAGGTGTTCGACCTCTTGCGCCTTCGCGTCACGCGCAATCGCATCCGACACCATCTGCACGCGCGGGCCAACTCCCACGCCCGCCCACAGCACACCAAGACCATTCGTCAAAGCCGAAGTCGCCGTGAACTCGCGCGGCACATACTGACCCGGCGGAGGCAGTTCATCCGTGCCCGGCATCACCGACACGTACATCGTCTCTTCGACCAAAAGCTCACCGCGACCAATGTGTGACAGCCCCTCGGCAGCGTCCCACGTCGGCTCAATCTCAACGCCGGGAGCCGGAAGCCCCTGGTAAATCGACGTGGTGAAACGCATCTGCTCACCACAAATCTCACCGCGCATCTCTTCAATGATCGCAGTATCCGTTTCAGCGCCAGCGGCCATCCCCCAGCCCTTCCACGTACCGAGCATCCACGCGAGAGGAGCAAGAGCAACAGGCAAATCAGCAGGAATAACCATCATGGAAATTAGCCTAAAGGTTTGCGCGCGCCCACGCGATATTTGGATCCGCGACCACCGCGTCAGTCAGCAGTTTCGAGGCTCGAAGCGAGGATTTGGCTCAGATGCCACCGATGCGGATCAACGCGTAAATCGGAATCGCAGCAACCAAGAACTTTGCGCAGGCGCGACCCAGCGCACCCGTCGGCGGGCGACGCGTCGTGTGATCACCTAGCAGACCATCAAGAACCACAATCGTCACACCAACAGCCACACCTTCAAGCAAACCGAAAAGAGCGGCCGCCGGGATCGGACCGATGACAGACGCAAGGCCCGGAAGAATAATCGGCGTCATCTGCGATGCGCGACCGGCAATATATGCGACAACACCAATGATTGCGCCCGAGATCGCTCCCACCGAAAGCGCACCAATCGACTGCGAACGATAGGTGTGGCCAATCTGGTCTCCCCACACAATCAGCGCAATCAAGACCGCGGCAACGGGGATCATCATGCTCCACTGCTCAAGAGAATTCAACGTGATCCACACAGCCGACGCGGCAATCAGAATCAAGGCTCCGATCGCGGAGGCAAGAGTCAAAGAGGTCGGACGCTCATTAGGACGAGTCTTCACTCGGCGTAGCACCATCACATCGGCCTCATCGACTGATTCACCTGCGATAAGAGCTTCCTGAAGAGCCCGCTCACGCTGGCGTTGCGCGATCGTTTCAGCACAATTCTCACCTGTGATAAACGAGTGATTCGTTGGCGTTGGAGCCGTGAAAATCACCGAAGCAACAATCGCAACAACCGACGCCCCAATCACCGGAACGCCATATTTTAAGTCGCCCATCAGCGCGACCACCATCGGCAGAACAGCTGCCGAAAACGCCAACGCGATAATCGTGAGGGGAGGAAGATCCAGACCGGTAAGCGCACCCCACGTGAAGGCAAGAACAACACCGATCAGAGCAATCAGAGAAGCAAACGTCAAAGACGTTGCCGGCAACGCCCACACGACCACGGTCAGAATCGAGAAAAGAAGAACGATGACCGCGGATAAGCGCATACCGGTCGTGATTGACAGGGTTGCCATCGAAAGGCGGTCGCTTAAATCGCGACGCCCTCGATGAGAATGGGGCCTCGAGGCAGGTCGAGTGGGAACAGACTCCATACGATTCATGGTCGCACATTTTGGTGGGATGTCCCACCTGTCCTCCCCTCGCTAGCGAGGCTCGCATTACGTATGCTTGTACGCGCACCGAGTTGTTAAGCCCCGGGCTCCAAACTTTGCCGCTACGAGCGGCCTTCGCGCCGACAGGCGCTTTCGGCTCGGTGTCTAATCGTTGGAAAGTGGTTGCGATGGGTCTCCTGTCGTGGCCACTTTTTCTGTTCCGCCCGTTCCCTGTAGGCCCCTATGAACGCCAAGGGATAAAACAAGGCTGGCCCGGGTGTTTCACCCGGGCCAGGCCTCGTCATTATGATCGCGGACGGTACTGCTAAGCTCACGCCGAAATCAGCGGAGTAGCAGCTCAGTCTGCGCGGGGCGAGAGATCCGCCAAACGGCGGACGGTCGCCAGCGGTGTCAGATCAGCGGGTAGCGGACGATCGTCGCTTCACGACCAGCGCCGACGCCGATCGACTGAATGCGACAACGCGACAGCTCTTCGAGGCGCGCGATGTAATCCTGCGCGTTCTTCGGCAACTCTTCGAAGGTACGGCAACCGGTGATGTCCTCTTCCCAACCGGGCAGTTCTTCGTACACCGGGACAGCGTTCTCGAAACCGACCTGGTCAAGAGGCATTTCTTCCATGCGGACACCATCGACCTCGTAGGCGACGCAGACCGGGATGGTCGGATAGCCAGAAAGCACGTCGAGCTTCGTCAGGCAGATGTCGGTCAGGCCGTTGATGCGGGTCGCGTAGCGCATGACAACCGCGTCGAACCAGCCGGTGCGGCGAGCACGACCGGTGGTCACACCAAATTCGCCACCTTTGTGACGCAGGGCCTCACCGACCTCATTATCAAGTTCTGTCGGGAACGGGCCTTCACCCACGCGCGTCGTGTACGCCTTCGCAACACCGACAACGCGGTCGATGCGGGTCGGGCCAACACCGGTGCCAGTCAGCGCACCGCCGGCGGTCGGGTTCGACGAGGTCACAAACGGGTACGTGCCATGGTCGATGTCGAGCATGGTGGCCTGACCACCTTCAAAAAGCACCGTGTCGCCACGATCGAGCGCGTCATTCACTTCGAGGGACGCATCGCAGACCATCGGGCGGATGCGATCGGCATATGCGAGCAGTTCTTCAGTGACGGTGTCAGGGTCGAGAGTTTCCATGCCGACGGCTGCGAAAACCTCATTTTTCGGGGCAAGAGCTGCCTCGATCTTCTCGCTCAGCGTCTTCGGGTCGAACAGATCCTGAATGCGGATGCCAACGCGGTTCATCTTGTCCGCGTAGGTCGGGCCGATGCCACGGCCGGTTGTGCCGATCTGGTTCTTCCCGCGAGCGCGCTCGTTCGCCTGGTCCATCAGACGGTTGTAGCTGGGGATGATGTGAGCATTGGAGGAAATCTTCAGGCGCGAGCAGTCAACGCCACGCGATTCCATTTCGGCCAATTCCTGGAACAGAACATCAATGTCAACGACGACGCCGTTGCCGATGATCGGGGTAACACCCTTGGACAGGATGCCCGCGGGCAACAGGTGCATCGCGTACTTTTCACCGTCGATGACGACAGTGTGACCGGCGTTGTTACCGCCGTTGAACTTCACGACATAGTCAGTGTTCTGGCCGAGCTGGTCGGTCGCCTTACCTTTACCTTCGTCGCCCCACTGGGCACCGAGCACGATCACGGCTGGCATGGGTTTCTCCCCGATATTCTTGCTATACGTACGACTGTGGCCGCACCTCGCACAATTCTACCGAGATTTACGCCAGCGCGTGAGCAGTAACAGCAGACACGCTTAACGCATACGCCTTCACGTACGCATTAAGCAATAGAAATCTTACTCCGCCCCTTCAGTGGGGGTTTGTTTGGGCGGGCGGCCTCGTCCCCGAAGTGGCTGAGCCTTTGCTTCACGCCCCGCATCCTTCAGCGCGCGACGCAGAATGATCTCAATCTGCGCGTTCACACTGCGCAGATCGTCTGCCGCCCACTTGGACAACGCCTCGTGGACGGCAGGATCTAAGCGCAGAAGAATTTGCTTGCGCTCATTCTTCGGAGTCATTTACTCACCCGGCGATTCGCTCCCCAATACCAACCCAGCAGGTCAGTACAGCGAGCCCGCATTCACGATCGGCTGAGTGCGTTGATCAGAGCAGAGCACGACCAGCAGGTTCGACACCATCTGAGCTTTGCGTTCATCATCAAGCGACACGATGTCATTGTCTTCCAGACGGTTCAGCGCCTGCTCAACCATGGTGACCGCCCCTTCAACGATCTGCTCACGGGCAGCGATCACAGCACCGGCCTGCTGGCGCTGCAACATTGCCTGCGCAATTTCGGGCGCGTAAGCGAGAGACGAAATACGAACCTCGACGATTTCAAGACCAGCCAGTTCGACGCGAGCCGCAACTTCGCGCGCAAGTTCAGCGGAGACGACGTCTGTACCGCCACGTAGCGAGGTTTCGCCCGGGCCGGGCTCGTCATAGGGGTGCGAAGTGGCGACGTGACGTAGCGCCGACTCCGCCTGAGCCTTGATGAATTCCTCGTACTGCTCGACTGCAAAGACCGCGCGCGCCGTGTCAGCAACCTGCCACACGACGATCGCCGCAATATTCACCGGATTACCGTCGGAATCGTTGACTTTCAGCTCGCTCGTCTCGAAGTTATGGACCTTGACGGAGACCTTCTTGCCATTCGTCAACGGCGGTACCAGCACCAGGCCCGTCTTGCGAACCGTGCCAACGTACTTGCCGAAGAACTGGCGAACCGAGGTCTGGCCAGGAGAGATGACCGCCAAGCAGGGCATCAACACCATGACGAGGAGGAACATGACCGAACCGGAAACGATTCTTGCGACACCGCCCGCTTCGCCAGCGTCATCCGCGATCGCACCTGTAACGAACAGGTAGATCGAGTAGCCGAAACCTGCGAGCAGGATCAAGGCCATCGGGAAGGCGATCGCCGATCCGAGTGCCGGCGCCTTCTTTTCCGCAATATTCACGCGCGCTTTTGCTTCAGCAAACGCATTATCAGCTACGCCTTTGACGTTGATGTGCTCTTCCTGAGCCACCGAGTGCGACATCAGTTCTCCTTTGCGACTCGCGCCAGCCGGTCGGCTAGCTCCACACGAGTGCGATATCAATATGATATCTATTTTTTACTCCGCGTCAATAGCATGTTTTTGTCTGGGTACAGTGGGCGGTCTCGTGCATCATTCACGATCGCGGACCATCGACAATTCGCGAGGCCACGCGCGCAACGCCAGCCGAAATAGGTGCTCACGCAGAATGCGTGGCACATCTGGCCAGCTGAAGGCAACCCGGATGAGCGCTCAGGAAAGAAAAGACGTACAAGGCGACGAAAATGGGCTTTCAACTGGGAAAACATCGCCTTACACGACAAAAACCGACGCCTGCCACCACCCAAACTCCGCCGAGCACCCACACATGCCTCATGCTCGCGCTCTTACGCAAGAGAAAACACGGGCACGACGAAAAAGCTGGCGACACCTACCTCAGCTGGCATCACCTACCTCGCCAGGCAATGCCTACCGTAGTTGACGGTTACCTCACTTAACCGCGGCAGCCTCCGCGCGGACGGAGGCGACCTCGTACAGGGCGATGCCGGTTGCGACAGCGGCGTTCAACGATTCGACCGCGGACGAGATCGGGATGGACACAATCTGGTCGCAGGTTTCGCGGACCAGGCGGGACAGGCCCGCCCCTTCGGCGCCGGTGACAACGACCAGCGGCGCGTCGGCGAGCTTCAACCCGCGCAACGACGCGTCTCCCCCGCCGTCAAGGCCGATGACGAACATACCGTTCTTCTTGCATTCCTCGAGGGCACGGACCAGGTTGGTTGCGCGCGCGACGGGAACTCGGGCGGCTGCGCCAGCAGAGACCTTCCACGCGGTGGTGTTGACACCTGCGGAGCGACGTTCCGGGATAATGACACCGTCGGCGCCAAACGCTCCGGCGGAACGGAGAACTGCGCCCAGGTTGTGCGGGTCGGTCACTTGGTCGAGCGCGACCAGCAGGGGCGTTCCAACCTTCTGGAAGGATCCGACGATCAGGTCTTCGACGTGCGAGTATTCGTATCCGCGCACCTCAACGGCTACGCCCTGGTGGACTGCGCCGTCGGTTGCGACGTCGAGGTCGCGACGGGTGACCTCGAAAACAGGGGCCCCCATGTGGGTGGCGAGGCGGATGACCTCTTCGACGCGGTCGTCTTTCACATTGTCGAGCACGAAGACACGTTCAATCGGCACGTTGGCGCGGACAGCTTCGGCGACGGGGTTGCGACCGGCGATCAGTTCGTGGCCGGGTGCGACCTTGATGGATGACTTGGCACGTGCGCGCGCGATCGCTGCTTCCCGAGCTTCGCGTGCTTCCCTCTGGATCTTGCGCTTGTACGCGGGATGGTAGGTCCGGTCTTCAGCCTTCGGGGTCGGCCCCTTACCTTCGAGCCTACGACGCGAGTGCCCGCCGGTGCCGACTTTCGCGCCCTTCTTCGATCCGGGTTTGCGCACTGCGCCGCGACGACCGTCGTTTCCCGCCATGAGTTTCACCTATCGTTCGTTGGTCTCGCCTCCCGGCGAGCAGTTCAGATAGCAAGCCTATCGGCTCCCCGACTGTTTTCCCGCACGATATCGCCATTTGCGGTAGGTATCACGGCGCACTTTCTCTTGTTCACCAATTGACGAGGCCGGAACGCCAGCGATTTCCAGCTTTCGCTCCGATTATCGGCCTTGGCAATTCCTCGCGCGAGAGACGTGCCTGCGATCAACGGAAGGTCAGGCGAGTTTCCAGGTTGCTCCATCGCGCCCGTCAGCGACTTCGATTCCCGCGTTCGCGAGGCGGTCACGAAGAGCGTCTGCGCGTGCCCAGTCCTTTTCGGCGCGAGCCTGCGCACGTTCTTCGATGACGGCCTGAACGAGGGTGTCGAGCGCATCGTGTTCGTCAGATCCCGCACCTCCAGCTGTTCCAGCGGAGCCTAGTCCGCTTCGCCACTGCTCGGATGCGGGGTCAAGTCCGATGACATCAAGCATGGAGCGCACCAACTGCTGTTCACGTCGGACCGCTTCGGTGTCGCCCGCTTCGATGGCAACGTTGCCGGCCTTCATGTGCTCGTAAATGACGGCAAGTGCTCCAGCCACGTTCAGGTCATCGTCCATTGCGGTCACGAAGCCCTCGGGTAGTTCGGACGCAGGCAGTGCAATTTCGGAAGCGGGAACCTCGTCTGCAATCGCGATCGCGCGTTCCACGAAGGCGGAAAACTTCGCCCATGCAGCGGCAGCAGCCGGCATGGTTTCAGGGCCCCACTCAATTCCACTGCGGTGATGAACGGTCGAAAGCGCCCACCGAACGGCAGCAGCCGGATGCTCTGCAGTCAGAGCGTCGATGGAGAGCACGTTGCCCAGCGACTTCGACATTTTTTCGCCCTTCATGGTGACCCACGCGTTGTGAACCCAGAGGCGCGCGAATCCCCAACCTGCTCCGTGTGACTGCGCTTGTTCATTCTCGTGGTGCGGGAATCGCAGATCGATTCCACCGCCGTGAATATCGAATTCGTCACCCAAATAGCGCCGCGACATCGCAGAGCATTCGAGATGCCAGCCCGGGCGGCCTCGTCCCCACGGAGAATCCCAAGCCGCAGTTTCCGGCTCGCTTGCCTTGGCTGCCTTCCAGAGCGCAAAGTCGCGAGGGTCGCGCTTGCCCGCTTCCACGGCGGCGTCGATCTGCGCCTCGTCTTCGGTGGTGCGCATGTCGTCGAGCTTCTGGCGGGTCAGCGACCCATAATCGTCCTGGCTGGCGACGGAGAAGTAGACGTTGCCCTGGCCGTCGGCGTAGGCGTGCTCGCGCTCAATCAGGCGGTTAATCAAGTCAATCTGGTCCGGAATATGCCCGGTCGCGTGAGGTTCGTAGGTCGGTGGCAGAACACCGAGGGTCGCATACGCTTCGGTGAATTCGCGCTCGAAACGCTGCGCCCACGCCCACCATTCAACGCCCGCGTCGGCGGACTTGTTGAGGATCTTGTCATCAATGTCGGTGACGTTACGGATGTAAGTGACGTCCAGACCATTGCGCTTCAGCCAACGAATCAGCGAGTCGAACGCGACGGCCGCGCGCAGGTGTCCGACGTGTGGCGCACCCTGCACCGTCGCGCCACACAGGTAAATCCCCACTTTCCCCGGGTTTACAGGAACCAGTGGCTGCAGGGTGGCGGACTTCGAGTCGTACAGGTGAAGCGTCATAGTGCCATGCTACCCGCGTCGGCTCCCACGGTACGAGGCCGCCTCCACTTTTAGGACTGCGTAACGCGACGAAAGGGCGGGGTGGCGCAGGGGACAGGCGTTTCGGAAGCTCAGTTTCTGGGCGTGATCTTTTCTTCGATCAGAGCACGCAGGGCGTCGGCGTCGTTCGGCAGGCTCACGACGCGTTGCTCGCCCCCCTCAATATCGGCGAATCGGGCGGGAACGGTGGGTTCATGGCCGGTTGCCTCGCGGATCGTGTCGGCAAACTTCACGGGAAGCGCAGTTTCCATGACGACGGTCGGCCCGCCCAGGCGCGGTGCCCACTGGCGTGCGACGTGCATGCCGTCCGCGGTATGCGGGTCCAGCAGGTAGCCGTCGTTTTCTTCGGTGAAGAGAATCTGTTCCAGGCGGTGGGCATGGTTTGAGGTGCCCGACACGAAGCCGTAGTTTTCGCCAAGGGCGGCAAATTCTTCAGTGCCGGACAGATCGAAGAAGCCGTCCGAGTTCAGGACCTCGCCGAACAGCTGAGCGGTACGCTCCCCGTCGCGACCAAGCAGGTCGAAGATAAAGCGCTCGAAGTTGGATGCCTTCGAAATATCCATCGACGGCGACGAGGTTGCCAGTGTTTGAGCCGAAGAACGAACGCGGTAGACACCGGTGCGGAAAAACTCGTCAAGAACATCGTTCTCGTTCGTGGCCACAACAAGCGTTCCCAGTGGCAAGCCCATCTGTCGCGCCACATGGGCTGCGCAAATATTGCCGAAGTTGCCCGAGGGAACGACGACGTTCACTCGGCAATCCAGGTCGAGGCCACCGTCCGCACCTCGTGCCACCTGCAACCAGGTCGCGACGTAATACACAACTTGGGCGAGCAGGCGCGCCCAGTTGATCGAGTTAACCGCGCCCAGATGCCATTTCGCCTTAAAGTCAGGGTCCATGTTGACCGTCTTCACCAAGTCCTGACAGTCATCGAATACGCCCTCAACTGCGACGTTCACAATGTTGTCGTCCAGCAGAGAGAACATTTGCGCGCGCTGGAATGGCGTCATGCGTCCGGCCGGAGTAAGCATGACGACCGACAGGCCATTCCGGCCTCGTAGCGCGTACTCGGCAGCAGAGCCGGTATCACCACTGGTCGCACCCACAATCGTCAGCCAATCTCCACGGCGGTCGAGCTCGTACTCGAAGAGTTCGCCAAGCAACTGCATCGCCATGTCCTTGAACGCTGCCGTCGGGCCGTTCGACAGGTGCGACACCCAGACTCCGGACTGGAGGTGCGTAACCGGAACGATCGCCGGGTCACTGAACGCGGGCGTGCGGTAGGCGCGAGCGGTAATCGCCTTCAGGTGCTCGGAGGGAATGTCGTCAATGAACAGTTCAAGGACGCGGGCAGCGAGCGCCGCATAGCCTTCATCTGCGAGGACTCGGCTGAGTTCTTCGAGGTCTGTCGCGCCCAGTTGCGGGTAGCTTTCAGGCATGTAGAGGCCGCCGTCGGGAGCGAGGCCCTCAAGAAGGATGTCGCTGAACGAGCGCGCGTTGTCGGCCGAAGATTGGCGAGTCGAAATGTACCGCATGCGCCGATCCTATCGGGGTCAGGCTGTCGTGCGAGCTCCGTCCCAAATCCGCGTCGCACCGGCTAGCCTTGAAGCATGACTGACACCGCTCACTCCACTCCCGTCCCCTTCCGCGTTGGCCAAGCGATCGACGTTCACGCGTTCGCAGTCGCAGACGAGTGTGGGAATCTGCCCGACAAGACTCTCATGCTCGCGTGTTTGGAGTGGCCGGGCGAAACCCCACTGGAGGGTCACTCTGATGGCGACGTTGCAGCTCACGCAGTGTGCGACGCGATTTTGGCGGCGACCGGCCTGGGCGAAATGGGAAGCGTGTTCGGGACCAGTCGACCCGAGTGGTCGGGCGCATCCGGCGAACAATTCCTTGTCGAGGTATGCCGAATGGCGCGCAAAGCTGGCTGGCACATCGGTAATGCGACCGTGCAGGTGATCGGCACAAAGCCTCGCATGGCTGCGCGTCTACCCGAAGCGTGCCAGCGGATGAGCGAAATCGTCGGCGCGCCCGTTTCCGTCAGCGCCACGACGACGGACGGGCTTGGGTTTACGGGACGAGGCGACGGCTTGGCAGCAACAGCGGTTGCGCTCGTCGTTCGGGCTCAGTAGTTCGCCAGCGCGAACGAGGTCACGGGGAAACCGCGGGTGAGTACCGCGAAGAAAACGGCGATCGAGATCCCCCGCGACAAGCGCACCTCAAGAATCGGGAAGAGAACAGAGGCGAGCAGGCAGAAAGAGTCAGCCCGCTACTCCCCCATTACTTTTCGAGGTGCTCCAAGTGTGCCTCGTCTGCCTTGACCGGGATGGTCAGGACCAAGCCAACGGCGAGGATCAGGATGATACCGAGGATGCCCCAGTAGGTGTAGTCGCCACCGGTGGACTGCGCCTTGCCGATCTTCAGGAAGACGCCGTACATGAACGGCGCCAGGAAAGAGACGGCGCGGCCGGTGGTCGCGTACAGGCCGAAGACTTCGCCTTCACGACCTGCGGGGATGATACGGCCGAGGAACGAACGGGATGCCGACTGGGTCGGGCCGACGAAGATGCAGAGCAACAGGCCAAGGCTCCAGAAGACGATCGAGCCGTGCGCGTGGAAGAAGAAGACGCCCAGGCCGAAAACGACCATCGAAGCGAGCGAGAAGATAATGACCTTTTTCGGGCCAATCTTGTCGTCGAGAGCGCCGAAGCCGATGGTAGCTAGGCCCGCCACGACGTTCGCGGCGATTGCGAAGACCATGACGTCACCGGCGGAGAAACCGAACGCGGACTTTGCCAGGATTGCACCGAAGGTGAAAACGCCTGCCAGGCCGTCGCGGAAGACGGCGGAAGCCAGCAAGAAAAACAGTGTATGCGGCGCTTCGCGGTGCAGGCCCTTCACGGTCTGCCAGAGCATACGGTAGGAGTCGAGCAGAGATTCTTTCGAATCATCGTGGTGCAGGACTGACGGTTTCGGCGGGTGCAGCACGACCGGCAGGGCGAAGAGACCGAACCAGAGTGCCGCGATGATCATCGCGATACGAATATTCAGACCGTTGTCGGTGGACACACCCAGCAGGTTCGGACCAATCAAGCCGACGTAGAGGATGAGTAGCAGGACGATGCCACCAACGTAGCCGGCTCCCCAGCCAAGGCCGGAGATACGCCCCATGTCCTTCTTGTCAGCCAGGTGGTTGAGCATCGCATTGTAGTTCACGGACGCGAACTCGAAGAAGATGTTGCCGACGCCCAGCAGTGAAATACCGAGCCAGAGCGACGCGTTCGGCCCGATCGACGATTCGGGGGCGACGAAGAACATGGCGAGCATCGACAGGACAACCGCGCCGGTAAACCAGCCGAGCCAGACACCGCCCTTACCACGACGGTCTGCGCGCTGGCCGGTAATCGGCGCGAGAAGAGCGATGATGAGGCCTGCGACCGTCAACCCGATCGACAGGTGCGAGTTCGCGGTTCCCGCATCGGTGAACAGCCCATCGCTGGTCAGGTAGGTGGAGAAGACGAAAGTGGTGGCGACAGCGTTGAACGCTGCCGACCCCCAGTCCCACGCTGCCCATTCAATGACGGGGCGCGTCAGGATTTTCGTTTTTTCTTTTGATGCCACTGGGGTGTTCGGGGTGGATGACATTCGTTTCTCCTCGGACATACGTCCGCTGCTTTGGGCGCTGTCAGTGTTGCTGACATCTGGAACTTAACACGAAGAGGAGCGAAATTTGATTTCTTGAACGTTTCGTGGACGTGCAAGTCGGTCGCATTATCTGCCTTGTGTCCCCGTTCTAGTCCCTCATTGACGAGGCCACACCGGGCATCTTTCTTACCCCGCTGTGGCAGGCAAGCTGGCAGTTTTCAGGATTGATCGAGTAGAAGTGTTGCGAGCGCAAGGTCGAGCCGGGTTGTGACTTTCATGGAGAGAAGGTCGCCAGGGACTGTCATCACTTGACCACCCGCGTCTTCCACAAGACCCGCATCATCGGTCGCCGCTGTACGTTCATTTGCTCCACGAGTCCGGGCGGACTCGTGCGCTTCGCGCAAGGTGGACCACGCGAATCCTTGAGGTGTCTGCACGCTGACAAGGGCGGAACGGTCGATGGTTGCCATCACCGGGCGCAGTCCGATGCCGAGGTGTGCTGACGCGGTGGAGTCGCCAACTTGTTTGAGCGTGTCGGTCACTGGCAGAACCGGGATGACAGCGTTGTATCCCAACGTGACGGCTGCAATGACGCGACGAATCGCGTCTGGCGGAGTCAAAGCTCGCGCGGCGTCGTGAACAAGGACGGGGGTTGAAGCGTCAAGGCACATCCCGTGGGTTTCGGTGAGGGTTTCTAACGCATCCAGTCCGAGGGCAACTGAGGCTTGACGCGACGCGGATGATCCGGCAACGACAAGAACAGGTATTGAACAGGATTCGCCCTGCTCGCTTGTAAGCGTGATACGTCCATCTGGAAAGTAAGTGGCGAAGGTATCGACCTGATCGGCGGGAGCTGTCACGACGATGCCTGCAACACCAGCTTGAGCTAGCCCGCGGGCGGATCGTTCAAGAAGAGTAGTGCCAGCAAGCTCAACAAGAGCTTTGGGACCGTCACCCCCCAAACGGGTGCCGGAGCCTGCTGCTGTCAGGACTGCAAGAGCGGTTGACATTGAGGATCCGAAGTGTGACGGGTCAGGTCACTCAGCGTCTACGGCGTCTTCAGGGGTGATACGACCTTCGGCGAGGATTTCGTCAAGGCGAGCAGCTGCCTGTTCTTCGGTGATGTTACGCGCCAACGCAAGTTCAGAGCAGAGGATCTGACGAGCCTTGGTCAGGGTACGCTTTTCACCAACGGAAAGCTTCTTCAGATCGTCGCGACGCGTCAGGTCACGAACAACTTCAGCGACCTTCACGATGTCGCCGGTTGCGATCTTCTCTTGGTTTGCCTTGAACCGGCGGGACCAGTTGGTGGGCTCTTCAACGTAGGGGGCACGAAGAACCTTCAGAACCTCTTCCAGCCCATCTTCACCGACAACTTCACGCACACCAACAAGGTCAACGTTATTTGCGGGAACCTGAATGGTCATGTCGCCCTGTTCGACGCGCAAGGTCAAGAACGTGATCTCTTCACCACGCAACGTGCGCGTAGAGATCTCTTCGATCGTGGCTGCACCGTGGTGCGGATAAACGACCGTCTGACCAATTTCGAACGTCATGAGAGCTCCCTGCAGATATGCGACTAGCGAATACAAGTCTACCATTTGCACCCGTTTCCTACCCGACTAGGCGCTGGCGGGCCGAAGCCACTCACGAGGGGCGGCACTCGGTCCACCCCCGCGATCTACTTCACATGTGGATTCAAATCAGCACAATACAAATGGGGCGAATCCACTTTCGCGGATCCGCCCCACTCGTTCAGCTATCTAGATGCTCACTTGCCCTGGTTGGCGACAGCAGCAATCTTTGCTTCTGCCTCGGGATCCAGGTAGGTGCCACCCTTCTTGATCGGCTTGAGGGTTTCCTCATCCAGCTCGTAAACAAGCGGGATACCGGTCG
The DNA here is from genome assembly GCF_000296505.1 of Schaalia turicensis ACS-279-V-Col4. GTDB lineage: Bacteria > Actinomycetota > Actinomycetes > Actinomycetales > Actinomycetaceae > Pauljensenia > Pauljensenia turicensis_A. Next base: position 604,768 of record NZ_JH815208.1, on the reverse strand, counting down.
GGATGTTGACGCCTGCAATGTCCTCGTCGGAGATTTCGTCGAGGTGCTTGACGATGGCGCGCAGCGAGTTGCCGTGTGCGGCGATCATGACGGTCTTGCCGGTCTTGATTGCCGGGACGATGGTGCCGTCCCAGTACGGGAGCAGGCGCTCAAGGACGTCCTTCAGGCATTCGGTCATCGGGATCGGCTCGCCTGCGTAACGCGGGTCGGTGTCCTGGCTAAATTCGGAGCCAGCTTCGATTGCCGGTGGCGGAACGTCGTAGGAACGACGCCACTGCATGAACTGATCCTCGCCATATTCGTCGCGGATTTCTTTCTTGTTCTTACCCTGAAGAGCACCGTAGTGGCGCTCGTTCAGACGCCAGTTGCGCTCAACCGGGATCCAGTGACGATCGGCAGCATCGAGTGCGAGGTTCGCGGTCATGATTGCGCGGCGCAACATCGAGGTGAACAGGAGGTCCGGCAGAACGCCAGATTCCTTGAGGAACTCGCCACCGCGTGCGGCTTCGGCGCGGCCCTTTTCGGAGAGCGGCACGTCAACCCAGCCGGTGAAGAGGTTCTTTGCATTCCATTCGCTCTCGCCGTGGCGGAGCAGCACCAGTGTGTATGTCATGACGTCATTCTTCCATCTTCGAGGGGTGTTGTCATAGACCCCAAGGACCTATCTCAGGCGTGAGCCCTCTCAAACTTCGCGACGATGTCGGCGGGGATGCGCCCACGGTCGGAAACCTGGATTCCGTTTTCTGTGGCCCATGCGCGAATTTCACCTGCGCGCGACAGAGCTGCCGACGAGGCCACGCGTGAACCGCGGATTGCTCGACCACCGATACGGCGCGATGAAGAAATCCACTTTTCAAAATCAGCGGAAATTTCAGAAATGTGTTCTTCCGAGAGGTCAATTTCGTAGGTCACACCCTGGAATGAGAATGTAACGGTGTCTTTTGCAGGAGTTCCATCAATATCGTCAACGAGAACGACGTGCGTCTTCTTCATAAGGGGTCCTATTCACTCATTGATGTTCGATTGTTATTGTCCGGAGACAATCAAATTGTCTCCGGACAGAATATAAAATAAGAAAGAACCGACGCAACCGTTTTTAAATAGTGAAATTGAATACTTATAAAGTAAGACTAGAAGCGAGAGTTAATTGACCAAAACTCTCCGACGCGTGAACCAAGAGGGGTGTTTTGTTCAGTGGGGTCGACCTCGTAACCCTAGAGACGAAGCGCACAGGAGAAAATCTGCCACCAACTTCAATTGAGTTGATCGTTGTACCACATTGGATCTCAGCTAAGAACAAAGAGTACCCCTGCAGTTTGGAATCATGAGCGTCGCAGACATCACCGACTCTGATTACAACCAACAACCCCACCAAAAATGTCGAAGACTACGCAATGGCGCAATACATGTCAGGTGGTCGAATTGACCTGATGATGAGTCACGGAAATACAGATTCGGTTTACCCGTGGTTCGGAAAAAATATTCGCAACGGTATTCCGTTGGCCATTGAAAACTACGCTCTTCTACGCCGTTGATGGAGCGAAGATGATGTCGATTGGCACGGTAAATTCCGTACGTACGCCTTTGCACGGTTTCACTTCCACTCCACGCCCACTGGACGGAATTGCTCCATTTGTATGGCACGGCCCTATTCGCTCCCTCGAAATTACTGTACAGGTCGCCTATTACGGTGACTGTTTCTTCCACAACAGTGTTTTCTGGTCGCCAGAACACATGGTCCCCTGTACCACGAGCACTTTGAACACTACGGTCACGGTCCTGTAAAGAAGGCAATTGTCGGTCTGGGTGGTCAAGTCTTCATGGCACGCAAGTCGCAGGATGCGGTTCGTCCTCATTCACGCTGGAATGTCGGAGGAGTCTTCGACAGCGAAACGTGCCGATCGGATTGAGCGAGGCGTACGTGATCTTTTTGGACGTTTGGCACTTTCTGTTCACACTTCACATGACGAACCGTGAGATTCCGCCGTTTCTCAGCCAGAGAATGATTCACCTATACTCGATAACTTTTCTGAATCGGATATAGTTGAGACCTTGCGTCTCAGGTGGCCACGGACGCTGCCTCAGACCAAGAAGCCTCGCATTGGCCTGGGTTTGCTGACTTTGAAACGCCACTGAAGGGATGATCATGAGACGCGATGCTCGCGGACGCGCGTGGGAAACGTATTTCGTGACCACGGCACGTCTGACGAACGCTATCGAAGCCGCGCTGAAGGCGGAGTGCCACGTGACTCAGCCCGAATATAACGTGCTCCTTCAGGTGGCACGAGCTGGCGATGAAGGCATTCGCCCCTCCGCTTTGGCTCATGAGGTTGTATTCAGCCCCTCCCGCCTGACACACACTGTAAATCGGCTTGTCTCTCGCGGATACGTGGAGCGCACGACGTGCGTGGGTGACGGACGTGGTGGCCTGATTCTAATGACGGATGCTGGCAAGAAGTTCTTCGAAAAGGCTGCTGACGTGCACCGTGAGGTCGTTCGAGAGATCGTACTGAACGACCTGAGCGTAGAAGAGATCACCGTGCTCAACGAAGTGTTTGGTCGCATCGCTCGACGCATCGACGACCATATGGCCTGACCCGCTGTGCCTTCCAACCGCTTGCCTACCCTGCCCTATTGGGTTCGCTATATCAGCGCGACCCTTGCGACGGGGGTTACCGCCGGAATTGTTGGCTGGCTGTGTACTCGCCTTCTGCATGGAGTCGAGGCAGTGGTGTGGAATCATCACTCGGGCACATTCCTTGATTCTGTTTCTGCCTCCGTTTCATGGCATCGCCCCTTGATCCTGCTTGTTGCTGGCGTGTTAGGGGCTATTTCGTGGACTGTGATGTTCCAGAAGAATCCTCAGCTGACCAGCGTGAAGGCTGGGGTTGAGGGAGAGACGCTACCTCCGCTTCGAACCATCTGGCATGCCCTGACGCAGATTGTCTTGGTTGGCATGGGAGCTTCGATTGGCCGTGAAGTGGCTCCTCGTGAAGTGAGCGCCTCGCTCTCTTCCTGGCTATCTTCGCACTGCGGGTTGTCCGCCGAGGATCGCAGAATTATTGTCGCGTGTGGTGCGGGTGCCGGCTTGTCGGCTGTGTATTCGATTCCTATTTCCGGCGCTGTTTATGCTCTTGAAATTCTGCTTTTGTCCAAGCGCCCGAAGGCGGTTGCGACCGCTTCTTTTATTGCTGTTCTTTCCGTATTGGTGTCTACCGGCTGGCATCGACCTGCACCCTTTTATTCGGTTGAGCCTTTGAAGACGTCGTGGGGTCTTGTCGTCTGGGCGCTGATCATGGGACCCATTTTGGGTGCGCTGGGTGAATTGTTCCGAACGTGGGTTGACCGGTGCGAACAGGCTAAGCCCCGATCTGCTCACCTTCTTTGGTCACTTCCGCTGGCGTTCGTCATTGTTGGTCTTATTGCGATAGTGATTCCTTCGGTGCTCGGCAATGGGCAGGCGAGTGCTCAGACGCAGTTTGATGCTCGCTGGCTAGCTGGCGCTGGTTTGATCACGGCACTATTGGTCCTTGTGGCGAAGACGTTCACGACTCTTGTGACGATTCGTGCTGGGGCGTGGGGTGGAACGCTGACTCCTGGAGTCGCCTTGGGTGCCGGTATTGGCGCGGTGACTGGTTTGGTGTGGCAACAGGTTGTTCCCAGCGTATCGGTGGCTGCGTGTGTGTTTATTGGTGCTGCGATTTTCTTGGGTTCGTCGATGGCGGCTCCGTTAACCGGTTTGACTCTGGTTTTCGAGTTCACCGGTTTTGCAGGTCTTCCCATTGTTGGTTCTACTGGAATCGCGTTGGTTGGTTCGGTGTTGATGACCGCGTGGATCCGCAAGAGGCGCGAGGCTCGCAGGCTTGCCGAAGTCCACGCAACCGTGTCGATTCCACCTTTTCCTTCTTCTGATTGACGAGGCCGCGCACCTCAAACATCGCTTGGCGTTCTTAGTGCGCGACCTCGTAGCAATCTTTTTCACCCTTGGTCGAAGCACCCCGGCGGGCACTCCCCCTGTTGGGGCGTAGATTGCTTTTAAGAGCGACGATGGAGTGCAATAGCTCCGACGCCCATCAGTGCAAAGAGTGTGGCACCTGCAAGGAATAAGAGTGTTTGGGCACCGGTTTTCGCAAGGTGTTCTTCGGGCGGGGTGGGAGTCTTTTCAAAGAGCGCTGTCTGGTCTTCGTCGTTGATGTCAGTGTGGACAGCGATGGTTTGTCCGTCGTGTTCGAGGCGTTCGAACACGACGGTGGTCTTGCCGACCACCATGGAGCCGTCGATGGTGAAATCAACGTTTTCGCACCCATCAGCCTGGCTTGGGGTGAACGTCTTGGAAGCGGTCACAGGCTTGCCCTCAACCATCAGCGGCCCACCAGTAGCCTTATCCATCAACGTGCCCGACAGGGCGTATTCCCTGCCCTGTTTCAGGTTCGTGTAGCACACCTTGTCCGTGATCGTCACCGGGCCCGAAGAAGCGAGAGTCTTATCGCCGTCCACCTTGTCGGTCGCGGTGGTCTTCAACGTCGGCGGATTAGCCTCAACAACATACTGCTCGCTCTTATCAGTAACAGAGGTCGTAAAAGGAGCAACACGATCATCACCAGCAAACGAGGTGACAAACACGTACGTACCCGGCTCACCGTCTTTCATCTTGAACCCGGTTGACCCAACAGAGGGCTTAAAACCATGTGAAGCATCAACCTGCACTTCACTGATCGTCTCACCGGCCGCAACGTTTTCGTCAGTGACCGCCTGGCCTTCAGGGAAAAACACAAGCTTCTGCGTAAACGTCAGCTCGTCACCCTTAAACCCAGCCTTACCAGTGAAGTTCGGGTGAGACTCAGGCATTTCGGTGACGAACATGTCGTCGACAAGGTACGAGCCCGACTTGGTGGTACGAACCGACAAACTCGTATCCACATTCGCCTTGAAACGATATGACAGGGTTTCATCACCCAACCCGAACTGGTCGTGCCAGTCGGCGTGCACCAATTCCTTAATGTCAATCGCCGGATCACCAATCGTGCCAGGCTGAGCATCCTTGACAACCTTCCACACCCACGTGTAAAACCCAGGGGCTAAGCCTGCCACATCAACATTGACACTATGCTCACCAGGACCGGTAGCAGTAAACGACGCAGTCGCAACCACATGAGCATCTGCGGGAACCTCATCACGGGGGTCTACCGGCTCTTCGCCCAACGCATAGGCAGTGCCCTCATACACAACCGGAACCGGCTTGCCATCAATTTCCAGCCACTTACCATCACCATAATTCGGGTCAGCACTGGCAGTGATCGTGTCCGACAACGTCTGAGAATCAATCACCTTAGACGAACCCACATTGGACGTAGCAATCGGCTGAAAATCAAAAATCACCTCAAACGACGGACCCGCAACCGTCTCAGAACGCAGGCTTGAACTGTCGAACCAGATCACATCCTGGCGCACCCCCCTAGAAGAGGCATATCCCAAAGCAGAGTATCCAAGATTGTCATACTTAATACTCGAGTGAACCGTGCCGTTCGCTGTTGAACGCCATTGAATACCATCAATACGCGATGCGGTAGTTGTTCCCGTATAGGTGTTCGTCCCAGTCGCTTCGAAGACAGCCGGACCGTTCAAAGTGATAGTGAATGGTTTGCCCGCGATCAGAGTTCCATCAGCATTAGTAACACCAATGCCGTCAATAGTGCCAAAGCGCATACGCTCACCCGTCACCGTACCAGGTTTCCACCCAACAACACCGACCGCTTTTGCTTCAGCAACCATCTGACGAGCACGAGACTGAATGCTTTCGGGAACGGAAGCAAGAAGCGTATTCACATTCGCCTGAGCACGACGCGAGTTCTCAAAATTCACGTGAGCAAGAAAAGCAGTCGCAGCCGCATCAACATCGGTATTCGAAAACTCAAGCGAAGTTGGCGTATACCACTTCATGATGTACGCCATCTGCGCAATATCAACACTCAAATCAGCCGGACGAGACAAAGAAGGTTGAACCGTCAACTGACCGGGTGTCACGACCACCTCTGCTGCAGGATTGACTGCGTCAGCCTGAATACACAAACCAGGAACCGGCTGACCACTATAGGGAATCCACGTCCCCAACCAGCCAGACAATCCAGCAATCGGCACACCACGAACCCACGAACCCGCAGCAACAGAAGCAGGAGCCAAAGCAGTCAACGAGGCACACACAACCACCATCGTTACAAGAGAGGCTAAGATAGACCTCAGCCGTGAGTAGTGTGCCACCCTAGGCACAGAAGAATCCACCATCATCAAATTCCTTTCAACTGATGGGAATACATATGGAACCCACCAACTTGGCGATCAGCTTTGCGAGAAGTGGGTTTCACGACGACGCCTGTCGTTGCCATCAGTGTTCCGCTCGGCGCACGTGGGTGCGAGTGGACTGAAAAGAAATTGTGGATAAAAAAATGGGAACCTCACGCTTGTTGATAAGTGGGTGCTTCTGCACCTAGAAAGACGCAATTGACGGTAATCCCTGCTTCCAGTCGACTCTCGGAAACAGATCGAGTCTTTTCTTACAACGAATGCCGGTGTCATGGGTTCAACGCTCACTGCAACGAACCTGTTTACTCACCGTGGTTTCGACTACGTTTCGCGTAAGTCGAACGTCAAACGACTGTTGCTGAACAACTCAATAACAATCCGAGCAGTCTTGAACGACGGCACCTATCGGAGAAAATCAGACCCAAGCATCCGAGAACAGCAATCCGACCCAAAAACGCGCTGAACGAAGTTGGCCGCCCCTAGAGCCCCAGAAGATCCTTCGTACGCGTACCATGCGTCTCGATAGCATCCACTTCAGGACGACCCGACGCATGCGAAATATGCACAACCAGCATCTGCGCGGTTGTCAGCCACGGACTCTCAGAAGGCAACAAGCGCAACAAAGTCGAAGGCGTGACCGCACGGATCGGATCCAACAGCGCCGGAATTGTCGGTCGATGCGCGCACACAACAACCGCGTTCGTCTGGCGCACACACTGCGCAACAACCGCCGAAGCCGACGCAGGATCAGCCGCAACCGCAGCTTCCGTGAGCTCGTCGCGAACCTCAACCTGGCCTCCGCCGACGCTCGTCCACGGGCCAAGCGTCTGCTGGCAACGAATCCACGACGACGACACGGCGCGCTCAATCCCAAACGCACTGAGAACATCAACCAAGCCCATCGCCTGTCGCACGCCCAAGCGCGTCAACGGGCGCGAGGCCTCATCGCCTGCCCACTGAGTACGCGACACCGCTTTCGCATGGCGAACGAGGCCCAACGTGACGGTAACAAGCCTGCCTTCTTCCGCTCGCGCAACGAGCTCTTGGAGTAGTCGCCGGTCACCTCGGCGGGTGAGCATCTGCTCGGCTTGATCGGGTGACACCCAGCGTGTCTCATCAATTTCGCTGGCCGGAGCTGGCTTCACGGGAGTGCGAACGCGGGAAATAGCAGAGGGCTGCGACAGTTGTACAGGCGAAACGACTGGCTGTTTGTCCGCGGGTTCGGGCATGTGAGTAGGCACAGGAGCCGGTTTGAGAGCCTGCCCCTTCTTGCGGTTCGCGAAAATAGCCGGAGAAATACGAACTTTCACCGGTGTAGACACTGGCGCAGAAATCGGCGTAGCAGTCGCCATAGGCGCGATCGTTGACGTGTCAAGACCGGTGCGACGGTCATCGTCGGCCAGCGTGCCCACCCAGTAGCGAACTTCCTTCGTCTGTCCGGAGCCAAGCCGGTAGCGCTGAGTTGTCAGCGGAGCACCCAAAATAACGGAGGCGCCAGTTTCTTCTTCGACCTCGCGGATGGCGGCGCAGATGATCGGTTCGTTCGCTTCCGATTTACCTTTCGGCCACGACCAGTCCTTGTAACGAGGACGGTGAACCATGAGGACTTCAATGTCCTCGGGCACAATCACCTGCCCGGGAACGCCCCGACGCTCGGGATCAACGAAACGCCACACTAAAGCTCCCGCAGCGCGCACAAGGCGCGTCGGGACTGGAGCCGGGCGAATCGAACGAGACACCCCCTTAGCCTACCGGCACGGCGCCCCACCCGCTGAATCAACGGAGATCACACAGCAGTTGCGCGCCCGCCAAGCGACCACGCCGAGTTGCTGGCTCAACTTCAGAGCGCGATCCTCGTCGAGCGAACCCGCGCCACCCCTTGCGTTACCGCCCGATCACGCGCGACGAGGCCGCCTCCATCAACTCAACTTGCAGATCAACAAGGGGCGAGCCGTCTTTGTTCACCTGATGACGCTTCCAGTTTCCGCTCTTCTTCAGCGCCCACGATGAGGTCTTCGATGAAACGCCACGCCTAATCAAGTTTGCGAGATACTCAACCTGGTCGGGGTCGCTCATGCGAACCAATGCTTCAACGCGACGATCCAGGTTGCGGTGCATCAGATCGGCAGAGCCAATCCACACTTCTTCCTCACCGGGCCCCCCGAACGCGTAAATACGCGAGTGCTCCAGGTAGCGACCAAGGATCGAGCGGACGCGTATGTTTTCAGACAAGCCGGGAACTCCGGCGCGGATCGCGCAGATGCCTCGAACTTGAACGTCGACTTTCACTCCGGCCTGTGAAGCGCGATAGAGGGCGTCAATCACGGCCTCGTCGACCACGGAATTCACCTTGATACCAATCCACGCTTCGCCACCAGCCTTCTTGCGCGCGATCTGGGCGTTGATGCGTTCAATGAGCCCATCGCGAATCGACAGCGGGGCAACCAGCAGTCGGTGGAACGTCGAACGAGGCGCATACCCGGACAATTGGTTGAATAGGCGGGTCAGGTCCTGAGCGACCTCACGATCGCAGGTAAGCAGGCCAAGGTCCTCATAGCCACGCGCGGTCTTTGGATGGTAGTTACCTGTGCCCACGTGGCAGTAGCGACGCAAACCGTCGGCTTCTTGGCGGACGACCAAGGAGAGCTTGCAGTGCGTTTTCAAACCGACCATGCCGTACACGACATGGACGCCCGCACGCTCCAGTTTTCGCGCCCAGCCGATATTCGCTTCCTCGTCGAAACGGGCTTTGATCTCGACAATTGCAACGACCTGTTTGCCGGATTGCGCTGCTTCAATCATCGCCGACACGATCGGCGAATCACCGCTGGTGCGATACAGCGTCTGTTTCATTGCCAGTACATTCGGATCACGGGCAGCCTGCGTGATGAACGCCTGCACCGACGTCGCAAACGAATCGTAAGGATGATGTAGCAAAACATCATGCGAGCGGATCTGAGCGAAAATATCACCCGCACGCGCCGACTCGAACTCCGCCAAGCCAGCGGCGGTCACCGGCACGTACTTCGTGTACTTCAAGTCCGTTAGATCCAGATCATGCAATTCGTTGCAGAGCGTCAAGTCCAGCGGAGCCGGAACGCTGACCACGTCAGCCGGCGAAATCTCAAGCTTTTCGATCAGGAAGTCACGGACGAACGATGAAATCGTATCCTCAACTTCAAGGCGTACAACCGGGCCAAACTTACGGCGCAGAAGCTCTTCCTCCATCGCCGTCAGCAGATTTTCAGCATCGTCTTCTTCGACCTCAAGATCTTCGTTACGCGTCACTCGGAACCCGTGAGCTTCAACGATTTCAACACCGGGGAACAGGTGCTCAAGGTGCGCGCGCACCACGTCTTCGAGCGTGATGAACGTCGTGCCTTCATCAGTCGCCACATATGATTCCGCAGGCCCACCCCCGATCACAGAATCCACGTTGATCAGGCGCGGAAGCGACTGGGGAACCTTCACGCGCGCGAAGTGCAGTTTGCCTGTCAGCGGATTGCGGACAACAACCGCGAGGTTCAAAGACAGGCCGGAAATGTAAGGGAACGGGTGTGACGGATCAACCGCCAACGGGGTCAGAACAGGGAAAATCTGACGACGGAAGTAGCGGGTGAGTTGAGCACGCTGATCTTCAGACACATCATCCCATCGAGCCAAACGAATCCCCTGCTCAGCAAGTGCCGGCAGAATATCGTCCTGGAATGCACGCGCCTGACGCGCAGTCAACTCCTGCGTACGTGCCTGAATTCCCTCAAGCACCTGACGCGGTTCCAACTCAGACGCGCCCTTCTTCGCGATCCCCGCGGCGATGCGACGCTTCAAACCGGCAACGCGCACCATGTAGAACTCGTCCAAGTTCGACGAGAAAATCGCAGTAAACCAGGCGCGTTCTAGCAGTGGCAACGTTGGATCTTCCGACTGTTCCAAGACACGCTGGTTAAACGCCATCCACGAGATCTCACGATCCGCGAAACGCCCCTTCGGCAGTGGCTTGTCCTCTCCGATTGGCGCAGACATATCAACGTCAGTCGTCAAAGCGGGGAGCACAATACGAGGCGTGGCCACATCGTCGTCATACTCAGAATCCTCATGTTCAACGCCCACAAGCCCGCCAGCCTGCGACGGAGGCACAAACATCTCTGTTGCCCGAGCGGTCTGAACACCATTGGTCATCTGAGTCGCGTCCGTGTTCTGCGCATCATCGCGCTCGTCGGGCATGACCGGTCCCGGCCACGAGTCGTCGGGCGCAGAGAATGTGGGTTCGTCGTTCGACATGAGGGCCTCTTCAAGCATCGTTGCTTTATGCGCGTTGGCGCATTGAACTGCCTTCTATGGTGTCATTGAGCGGGCGTTTTCGCACGCCAAAAGGGCTTCAACGCACCAAAGAATCACAACGTGCGGACATTGTGCTCTTGCAGTGCCCTCGTACCCCGCCGACTCACTATTCGAGCGCACCAACATGCGCCTCACGCGCACTGACGGACAGCTCTTCCGCCGTCTTCAAAAGCGCCTTCGCACGCGTCGAAACCGGGTAGGCCAGCGGATCATTCGGATCCGTGATCCACGAACCGCCACCACCGAAACCAGCAGCCAGCACTCGCATCGCATTCGACGCGTCCGTGATGACCTCTTCCAGATCATCGTCCGTCAGCTCGCCGGTCAGCAGTCGTGCGACATCCGCCATCACGTCCGCTAACTCCGGCAAGTTCAGAGGGTGTTCCAGTCCCGGAACAATATCGGCGTGCGCCCCATCCACGTATCGCTCATCAACGAGGCCGGGCTCGCGTTCATACCACTCGAGTAGAAGATAGAGTCGCCACAAAGCACCCGGCAGAGTGAACTCCGGGCTACGCGACCAGAGGTGTGCCACCTGGTCCACGCCCAGGTTCCGGACAAGAGCCCGAAGACGAAGCGTGGCCTCGCGGTCAAAATCCTCATCGCCCACGCCCATCAGCGCCCACGCACTCGAATGCGCCAAGCCGGAACTTGCCGCCGTGTCCTCGTCGCCGACGATTGACTCCGCCTTCGTTGGCGTCAACATGGCGGGGCGACGCGGTGAACACGATTTAACCATTAGAAGAATCCTTATTACAATAGAGACAGATCTTTACGATCTTGGGCGGTTCACGCGCTTTGGCGCGACCGAAACCGCTGGGCCTATAGCTCAATGGTAGAGCAGCGGACTTTTAATCCGTGGGTTGGGGGTTCGAGTCCCCCTGGGCCTACCACCACTTGCTTCGTCGGCTTTTCAAATGCCACTTCACCTGCATGGTTGCAGATCAGTGTGCGCACCTGCCTTCCGCATAGCTCACCCCTTAGCCTTCCACATTGGGGGGTCTACCAAGAATCTTAGAATCCGACCCTTCGTCGGCTTCTCCGCATTCTCCTCATAGAGATGACTCGTCGCATCAAGGGGCGCAGAAACACCATGGCGACGGCACTCCAATTGCGTGACGCCAACTCGCTCATCGGACTTCGGGCGTAGCTGGGCGCACCCTGCGACACACTGGTTCAAAGAAGAAAAATCCCCCGCCGAAATTCGGACCCAAGCCCATCACAAAGCAACCCGCGTGCACGTCAGCCAGAACCGGGAACCGTAAGTCCGGCCAGAACTACGCTTCAGCGCTGGAAGCGCGGGGACGACGCAATCCAGACTGCAATGGAAATCAGCACGAGTCCACCCAGCTCACCCAGCGTTGGGAGCTGACGGAGCATCACCGCACCCACAATCGTCGACGTTGCCGGAAGCATCGCCGTAAACAGGGCAAAGGTTGCTGCGCTGACACGCGACATCGCCAAAGCTTCTAAACTAAACGGAATTACCGTCGACAGCACACCCACCACGACGAGCGCCCCGAACAAGTGCGCAGACGTAAAACCTCCGACGCCACCGGGAGCCAACACAACCGAACTGAACAGCGCACTCCAACCGAGCGACGCTGCCAGATTCGATACCGCCGACCGTTTCGACGCAAGCTTCTGACCGACCATGATGTAGCCAGCCCACGCAGTCGCCGCCAACAGAATCCAGACAATACCAGCCTTCACGCCGGGCGCATCAAGGTCCAACCCAAGCCCAGAGATCGACACAACCCCAGCAAACGCAAGGAGGGCGGCGATGCGTGGCGCTGGGCCTCGTCCCCTAAAAATCGCAACCAGAACGGGGCCCACGAATTCCAACGACACGGCCGCACCAAGCGGGAGGCGAGCGATGGCTTCGTAGAAGGTGGAGTTCATCGAAATGATGAACACACCGAAAACCATGGACGTCACAAGATCTTTGCGACTCCACTTTTCACGCCACGGGCGACGCCACGCGAGCAGGATGCTCGCGGCGACTAAAACTCGCCACCATGCGACCGAAGCAGGCGACATCTGTGCAAACAGGCCGATTGCAATAGCTGCGCCAACGTACTGGATCAGCGCCGAACCGACGATGAAAAACTGAGCGGGAACCCTGTCCAGCCCCGACTTTGAAGGAAGCGATGGCACCGCGCATCATCCGCCCGCGGGCACGAAAGTGAGCGCTGCAGAGTTCATGCAGTAGCGGTTGCCCGTCGGCTGATTCGGCGCATCCGGGAACACGTGACCAAGGTGCGAACCGCAGTTCGAGCAACGAACCTCGGTACGAACCATGCCGTGCGAGCGGTCTTCAATCTCGGTCGTCGACGCGTCTTTCGCCTGATAGAAGCTCGGCCAACCGCAGTGCGATTCGAACTTGGTGCTCGCATCGAACAGCTGGGCACCACACGCCGCGCAGTGATACGCGCCGTCACGAGTTTCCCCCAGCAACTCTCCCGTGAAGGGGCGTTCGGTCCCCGCCTCGCGTAGCACGTGGTATTGCATCGGCGTCAAGATACGCTTCCACTGCGCATCGGTCATGTTCGCTGCATCGTTCAAGCTTGGAAAATCAGTCATACACCTATTGTCGCCCTTGAGGGACGAGGTCGCGATTCGCGATTAACCTTCGGACTTACCTTCACGCGGGTAGATGACACCCAGAGCGAATCAGAGGTGCTGGATCTTCGTTTCCGTCAGATCTTCGTCATGACCGTCGCCAGATTCTTCGCCATCACACACGATGGCCGGGAAGGATCCGGTGGCGTTCATTGCTTCTTGCTCGCGTGTTTCCTGTTCGCGCTCGCGACGTTGACGCGTCGCTTCACGTTCCGCGAGCGCGTCTTCACCCGGGCCGGCGAAGATCGCGGATCGTTCTTCAGCGTCAGGTGAACCGGAGAACAAGCGTTCGCCCTTGCCACTGGTTGTCAGGGTCATTGTTATGGCGTCCGGTTCTTTACTCTGCGAAGAAGTCTTTTCGCTCTGCTCGCTCTGCGAAGACGAGGTGGCTTGCTCTAAGGTGCTAGCCGACCCATTTTTTTCACTGAGCTCGTGGGTGCCGATAGCCCCCGTGGCCGTTACGCCCTGCGTTCCAGACACTGGCGATGAAGATTCTTCGGTACCCGGTTGAACACCCTTCGCAACAGCTTCGAGTACCTTCTGTAGCGTCCCGCGAGTCATCACCTGGGTCGACGAATCGTCGCTCGGAGAGGCCTCTCCGCGATCGCCCGCTTCAGCCAAGTCGCGTATACGATCCGCCATTGCACGTCGACGCGCACGCTTTGCTTTACGGCGTGCCGCGACCATACGAGCAGCGTGCTCCGCATCGATGCCTGCATCCTCACCTTCAAGGGCGTGACGCGCATCTTCGATCGCCGTATTACCAGACTCGTGACCCAGCGGAACCGAGGTGTCTCCGGCGATCGAGCGCAATTCAGCAGCGAACGCTGCAACCTGCGCGCGAGAGGTGTCATGCGCAACCGGTGTTCCCTGGTAGGTCTGAACGCGCGTCGACGGCCGAGTCCACGGTTCTTCGGCGACAATCCATTCGATCAAGCGTTCTCGCAAGTGGCAACGCAGATCCCACAGGTTTCCAGAGTTCGCGGCGGACACCAGAATTCGGATCGTGACCGTCGAGGTATCGGATGCCGTCATCTGAACGTTCCACGTACGCCCGTCCCACAGATCCGTCGAGGTCAGGATCTGCTCCACCTTCTGGCGAATCAGCGCCATCGGAGCAGACCAGTCCAGCTGGACTTCGACCGTTCCCAGCTGAGCGGCAGCCCGTCGTGTCCAGTTCTCGAAGGTTGTTGAGGTGAAGTAGGTCGAAGGAATAATCAGGCGTCGCTCATCCCACACTCGGACAACCACGTACGAGAGCGTGATTTCTTCAATCGCACCCGACTCTCCCTTCGCGTTCGCTACAACAACGTCGCCTACGCGGATCGCGTCCGTGAAAGCAAGCTGAATTCCAGCGAATACGTTGCCTAAGGTTTGTTGCGCGGCAAGACCTGCGATCACGGAGATCAAACCTGCGGATGCAAGTAGGGTTCCCATCGCCTGGCGCGCGGCCGCGAACGTCCCCAGAATGACGCAGATACCGACAATCACAACGAGAACCTGCGTCAAACGTCGTAGCACCTGGGCTTGGGTTGCAAAGCGCCTCGAACGCCCTTGATCCGCACGGTTACGCAGACGCGCCGCGTCTTCAAAAACCCACGCTGCCGAATACAGAATCCACGTCATCGCAACAATCGCCAGTATCAGCAGACCGTGAAGGGCGCTGGAGACTAGGGCCCCGTTCGACCATTTTGTCAGATCTGCTTCTTGCAGGCGCCAATTCAGTCCAATCCACGCGCCCCAGACCATCGCTGTGACATACAGGGGTGTGTGAACGCGCTTCACCAGCGCGGCTCCCACAGGCCAACGACGGAAGGTTCGACCGACAAGTGCGGAAACAAACGCGGCAACGACGAAACCGATCACCGCTGCCACTGCTGCGCTGAGCAGCAGTGAAGCAATATCAATGGCATTGCTCACCGCGACTTCCGCAACGCCCGACTGGGTGCCATCAGATTGCGCATCAGCTTCCGTGGCTATATACGAGGCCCCCCAGAGGGTCAGCATGTGCGAAGAAAACAGAGTCGGCAAAGTCATAGTCCAAGCCTAGGGGGTGATTCTTCAGATTGCTGAAGACGCACGGGCTTAGACGCGGACACCGAAAGCCTCAAATCGGAGAGAAACAATATGGAGTTTTCAGCGAATTTTAGCCATTTTTATTAACTGTGAGTCGGTTCACCATGATTCCGTTTTGCATTCCACCCCGTTTTACACATATGCTTTTCCTCGTCTTCGGACGCCACTGTGGTGGCCGAAAAGGCCCCCATCGTCTAGCGGCCTAGGACACCGCCCTTTCACGGCGGCGACACGGGTTCAAATCCCGTTGGGGGTACTCTCTGACGGCACTCGTGCTGAACAGTGAAAATAACTCAATAGGTCTTACCTGTTGTAAGGCCCCGTAGCGCAGTTGGTTAGCGCGCCGCCCTGTCACGGCGGAGGTCGCGGGTTCAAGTCCCGTCGGGGTCGCCGACCAGACCTGCCGGTCCGGTTACTGGCTCTGTAGCTCAGTTGGTAGAGCGTTCGACTGAAAATCGAAAGGTCACCGGATCGACGCCGGTCGGAGCCACCAGATCCCCCGAAAGTTCACAAACTTTCGGGGTTTTTATTTATCCTTCGGGGTTTTTATTTATCCCGAGCCCCGCTCCCGCCGTCAGTGACCGCCATGTCTGGTGGCGGGATTTTCCCTATCAAAGCGGCCCACGCGCGAGAGGTTTCCGCTCTAGCTACGTACCAGCCGAGCACATGAGTATCCGTGCAAGCGATGAGAACAACGACATTGCGGGCAAGATAGATCCCGTCAACATAAACCACCCGGTACACCTCCCCGGCGGTAGGAGCAAGCGGCCAGACCCGCCAAAATTTCCCGCAATGCCTACGAAAGCTACGCCCCCGGCCAGGCATATCCGCCTGCCTGGTAGCGCTCATCAGCCAGGCAAGAAACACTTCCAGCTACTTGGCCGTGTTATCAATCCGACGTGTCATGCTCACCCGGCATGACCTGCACCACCAACGCTGACGACCAGCAGGCGTTTTCCCGTTACGTACCGTTGAACCCCCACAAACAGGGCATGCCACATTAGCCATGGATCAACCACGACCCACACCAACTTAAACACCCAGTTTCCCCTGAAATACCAACGAAAAACAAGGAAAAAATCAACACATTTTGTCCTATAACCCACAGATGAAGCGGTATTCGTTAAGATGAGATCCGTCACGCCGACCTCCTGCGCAGTCACTTCACTCGCTCGTCTTCAGCGTCGACATTCCATCACCACCTATGCGAAAGGCCCGAAGTGAGCACCCCGTTCGAAGGGGGAGCTGCAACTCCTCAGGAAGTTCCCTCCCCCCTCCCCCCGTTAATCCCCAGATCCCTGTGAAGAAGCCGCGCAATACGCTCGGACTCGTCGCGCTCATCCTCGCCATCGCCGGAACAATTCTCTCGTGTGTACCCGGCATCATAATCCTCGGGTGGATCCTCCTGCCCGTCTCCTTCGTCCTCGGACTCGTCGCCGTGCTTCAGAAGGACAAGGCCCATGGTCAAGGCCTCGCAGCGATCATCATTTCCATCGTTGGAACCATCGTCGCAGCCATTGCTTTCATCGCCGTCATCGGCCACGCCGTAGATCAGGCGCTGACCACTGAGACCACGACCTCGACCCCCGCAGCCTCGTCGCCTCAAAGCACTCCCGCCGAATCGGACGCCCCCGCTACGAATGAGGGCGATGCCGGCTCCTCCAGGGAGAATCCTCTCCCCATCGGCTCGGAGATCACGACGGAGGACTGGAAGGTCACCGTCAACTCCGTCGACCTCAATGCGGATGAGAAGGTTGCCGCCGCAAGCGATTTCAACGAGCCGGCCACGGATGGCTTCTCCTATGTTCTTATCAACATAACGGCCACCTACCTCGGCAATGACTCCCAGGGTCAGGCGCCCTGGGCGACGGTCGACTTCGTCAGCAAGGACGGCAAGACGTACAACCTGGCGTCTTCTCAGAAGCTGACTGTCGCGCCGGAGGAGTTCGACCAATTGTCTCCCCTTTTCAATGGCGCATCGACGACCGGAAACATCGTCATCGAGGTCCCGACCGATGGGATCGAGCAAGGCACTCTCGCTGTCCAGGCGGAACTGCTTGCGGATAAGAAGTTCTTCGCCGTCAAGTAGTCGAGTCGATTCCACTGTACATCGGGGCCGTTGGAGCATCACTGCATCGACGGCCCCGCTGGCTTATCACGCACCGACGAACGCCCTCGCGACCTCGAGGACGGCAGTCGCGGGCGCGATCATCACGGCGCTCGTCTCCTCCCTCGTCGCGGGTCTCGTGGGCGCGCGCAAGGGCGACTGAGCGTCCTCTCCCGCCCCGGCGCCTCGTCGACGAGAACGAGGTCCGAACACGATGGCGCGGGCGGTTCCCCGTGGGGAATCGCCCGCGCCATGCGCCCTTCTTCGGGCCCGCAGAGCCCGATGCCCGCTCATCGAACGACGAATGAAGGATTCGCGCTCACAGCAGAGAACGGTAGAGGGCCTCGATGTCCTCTCGAGTCGCGGGACGCGGGTTGCCGGGAGTGCACACGTCCGAGAAGGCGTCGTCGGCGAGTCCTTGGATGCCGGACTCGTCGACGCCGATCTCGGAGATCCTCGTCGGATTCCCCAGGCCGACGACGAGCGCGGAGACCGCGTCGACGGCGGCCGCGCGCGCCTCCTCCAAGGGCATGGTCTGGGCGTTCGCGACGCCGAATGCCTCGGCGATGTCGCGGTACTTCTCACCGGTGTACTCGGCGTTGTAGGCCATGATCGGCGCGAGGAGGATCCCATTGGCGAGACCGTGGGGCGCATTGTAGCGCCCGCCGAGCGGGTGCGCCATGCCGTGCACGAGGCCTAGGCCGACGTTCGAGTAGGCCATGCCATTGATGTAGGCGGCCAATCCCATCTGCTCGACCGCGTCCTCGTCGCCATCGGCCGCAGCCGGAAGGTTCTTCGCGATCATCTGAATGGACTTGAGGCACAGCGCGTCGGAGAGTTCCCACGCGCCGGGGGTGATGTAGCCCTCGATGGCGTGAGTAAGGGCATCGAGACCCGTCGCGACTTTGAGGGAGCGCGGCATGCCGTCCATGAGGTCGGGGTCGACGACCGCGATCACCGGAATGTCGTGGGGATCGACGCAGACGAACTTGCGCTTGTTCGCCGTATCGGTGATGACGTAATTGATCGTCGTCTCGGAAGCGGTGCCCGCGGTCGTCGGGACGCCGATAATCGGGACTCCGGGGTTCTTCGTCGGCGAGAGGCCCTCGAGGGAGAGAACGTCCTCGAATTCCGGATTCGTCGCGATGACGGAGATCGCCTTGCAGGTGTCCTGCGGGGAGCCTCCGCCCAGACCGATGAGGATGTCGGCACCGGACGCGCGGAAGACCTTCAGTCCCGCCTGGACCTTCTCGATGGGAGGGTTCGGAACGACGTCGGAGAAGATCTGCCAGGCGATGCCTGCGCCGTCGAGCAGATCGGTGATCCGCGCGGCCGTACCGTTGTCGGCGAGGACGGGATCCGTCACGATGAAGGCCTTGCTCAGGCCTCGTGCGGTGATCTCCGCGGGAATGTTCGAGATGGCTCCTCGACCGAAGTATCCGGTCTGGTTGAGGATCATCCTGTGGCTCATCTGTTCCTCCTTGAACTGGTCCTTTCTAGGAGCGCCGACGCGCTCGCCATCCAGGATAGTAGCGGAGGTTTTCGAGGGAACAGGCACCGAAGTCCCGAATGACAAGATGGACCTTTCCTAATTCCGGCCCGGAAGGAGGTGCGTCCCCGACTCGTCGACGAACACGTCGGTGGCCTCCTTCGTGAGGTGCCCGCCCTTGACGAGGGCGTGGCGCACGCCGAGGTCGCGCAGGGCCCTCGCCTGGTCGGCCATCTCGTCGAGGGTGGTCGCACGTTCGCACTCGAGGAGGACGGTGGCCTCGGCGAGGTTCGGGGTGATGAGCTCCGCGACGGGGCAGAGGTCGCGACCATGACCGGGTCGAGGACCGTGCAGGGCAGCTCGGGGAGGTATTCGCTAAGCCACGTTTGGCGAAGGCGGGAGCGCTCATCGGGTTTGGGTGCTCCCGTTTTCATATTCACGAGGTCACTGGTTGCGTTTCCTTCACGCATCGCAGGAAACGAGGGCTATTCGCGTCTTCGGGCTCGTATGCGCCTCCCACTATAGGGGTCATGCTGATCCAACAAACGCACGGCAACGTGCCTCAATCTGAGACAATGCTGATATGACAAAGGACATCGACGTACACGGTCGCAAACCTTGGTTCAAGAGCGCTAAGTCTCATCATGCGCCAGGGCCAGGCGAAACTGTGACCGTCTTCTTGCGTGACGTGACGGCGAAGTCTGATCAGGGGATTCGCCTGCTCAACGGTGTTTCTTTGGGGTTCCGTTCGGCTTCACTGACCGCGATTTATGATCCGACGGGTAAGCGTGCGCGGGCTCTTTTTGATGTGATTGCGTCGTTTTCCCAGCCTGATTCTGGGGCCGTTTTTGTGCGTAGCCGACACGCGAATCGGCCTGGTCGTAGCGCCTCGGTTGCTCTGATTACCGCGTCTTCGCCGTTGAACCTGTCGTTGACTGTCCGCCAGAACCTTGTGGCTCCTCTTGCTCTGACCGGGGTGAGCGCGCGGGCGTCGACGTTCCGTTCGATTACTCAGATTCTGGGGTTGAAGGATCTGTTGGATACGCCGACGTCTTCGTTGAAGAAAATTGACCTGTACGCCCTTCTTCTGGCGCAGGCTGTTATCGCTGGTGGCGACATTATTCTGGCGGATGACCCGACGTTCCTTCCGGATCCGCTCAGGCTTGAGGCGATCGACTTGTTGAGCCGTCTCACGCAGTTCGATGCGACCGTCATCTGTGCGACGGCTGATGCGCAGGTCGCGGCCTCGTGCAAACGTGCTGTACTGCTGGCCAACTCGGTGTTGAGCGCGGACCTTATTCACCCGACGCTTCAGGCGATTAAGCAGGCTCAGAGCGAGGATGTTGATAACCCCGCAACCTACTTAGGTCCGATTCCTTCGGCTCTACCTGCGACTTCAGTTTCGGCAACGTCGGCTTCTCCGTCAGTTTCGTTTTCTCTGCCCATGTCACTTTCTGGGGACGAGGCCGGGGCTTCCACTCTGGATCAGGATTCTTCATCGCAGACCCAGGACAGCGAACCGCTAGCTGATGGTGAGCATGATGTACAGATTGCGATTCAGTGGAGGCCTTTGACGGATCACGCCACCGAAGAGGCTCAGACGGACACGAGCGATGATTCTGCGGAGCTTAGCGAAGACGTTGAGTCTGAGGATTCGAATACTGTTTCTGATGAACTTCCCGATTCGGAAGAACTGAAGCTCGAGGAGGAAACAGATGACGCAGACGCCACTGATTCTGAAGAGCCCGTTGCGGAACCGCGATACTCCGGTTTCACGAGGCTGACACCTTTCACCAGCGAGGTTGTTCGGACTCCTTCGCACGCTGAAGAAGCCGGCGATCTGGAGATTACTCCCGAAGATGATTCAACGGATGCCGATGTGTCTGTACCCCTCAACGAAAGCGAGGATGCGCCGGAGGAAGACGACACTCCGATAGCAGACGAAGATGCCGACTCAACGCATCCGGTCGATCTGCCCCGCCGGGATGAAGAACCCGATCCGATCACTCAAGCGATTCGTTTGCTCGCATCGCCGAACGGCCGAGAAGCCCTTGCCGAAGCCGCACATTCACATGCTGGCCAAGCCTCGTATCCATCGAACGGAACGGGACATAACGCACCCACGCCCCAACAGGCAGAAGTCATCGACAAAGCGCGCAAGATCTTGGACGAGCTCCCCGGTTCGGTGATCCCGGAATAGGCTCCGATCTGCGCGGTCACCACATACGACTGCAGGGGCGCGCAGAACGTGAGAAACTGGAGTAAAGCGCGGAACCTACCGCAAGAAACGAACTCAGGAAGCGAGCGTCACCGATGACAACTCCGCTCGAACCGATCGAGGAACCCAAGGCAGCAAAAGCTCGCCCCGCATCGATGGGGGAACTGTTTGCGACCCTGTCCTCGCAGATTACGACGCTGGTCAACGGCGAAATCGAGCTGAACAAGCTCAAAGCTAAGAACTTTGTGAAGAGGATCGGCATCGGTGGCGTCCTGCTTGCGGTTGCAGCCGTTTTTGCGCTCTACCTGCTCGGATGGGTGTTCCACACCGTCGAGATCGCTATCGCAATCGCTCTTCCCGCGTGGGCCGCCTCGCTCATCACCACCGGCATTCTGCTCCTGATCGTGCTGATTTTGGCGCTTGTTGGCGCCTCGTTCTTGAAGAAGTCGCAGGCAGACAAGCCGGATCCGAAGGAACACATCACCCGTGACATCAACGCGCTGAAGAAAGGCTTGGGCAAGTGAGCGACATCAAGGAAACCAGCGAGCGCACCGAAGCTCAGATTCTCGCCGACTTGGCGACTACGCGCGCCGAAATGACGGCCACCGTCGATGAGCTCTTCGGTCGTGTTCAGCCGTCGTACATCATGGATCAGACGAAGAAAACCGCGAAGGCAAAGTTCGCCAACTTCCAGACTCAGGCTCAGATCACCGTTCAGGATGCCAAAGACGGCGAACCCGAGGCCTTGAAGAAGGTCGGTATCGCGGCAGCCGGAGCGGCCACGGTTGTCGGTCTGATCGTTCTCAACATCATTCGTAAGAAGCACTAATTTTCAGATTCTTATTCGATTATTTCGTTGAAAAACCGGCTTTTTGCCGGCACCGCCGGGGAACCAAGCGCGCCCGTGGGTATGGATGCATGTGAGCATTGCGCCCGAATAACGCTATGATGTTCCCACGACACATTTTCATTAACCAGGGCACCGCTTCGCGCGGACCCGAACAACGCGGAGGGGGTCGACGCCATGGGGCGCGGCCGTCAAAAGGCCAAGCAGACGAAAGTCGCACGCAAGCTGAAGTATTTCAGTCCTGATACCGATCTCGACGCTTTGCAGCGCGAGCTCGCTTCCTCTGAGCACTCTCATTACGACGAGTACGACTACGAGGACGCAGAGGACAAGCAGGACGAAGAAGACGACCTCTACTCCAAATACGCGGATTTTGCCGACGCCGATGATGCGGAGGAATCTCCCGAGCTCGACGAGGACTTCTGGATCAACCCGTCCAAGTGACGCACCCGTATGCGTTCCGTTGAACTCACGGTGTCACGTAGTGCCACTACGGTGCATTGCCGACGCTGACTGAAGAGGTTTGTTGATGACTAGCTCATACGCTGGTCTTCGTGTACCCATTTCACGTGTGAATAGAAGAGTGCCGAAACCCAGGGTGGGGCTTCGGCACTCTTTGTATGAGGTGATGGGAGGGTGTATGGGGTGATGCGAAGCTTTCCAATAAAGGGCTTCCGACTTTCGATGAAGCGGGACCTTCTGGCCTTCCGATCGGATCACCTTCCGACGAAGTTTCTCAAGCGATTCGGTACTGGCCGTGCAGGCGAACAGCTCCCGCGTTCACGCCCTTCGTTCCAGAGATGATGCGAGCGTCAGTCAAGCCAGATCCGTCATCAGCGTTCTTTTCGGAACGAACGGTGCCGAGAACCCATGCATCAATGCCAGTAGCCTTAGTCGCAGCCATGACAGCGTCTGCGCTTTCAGCGCCAACAACACCAACCATGCCAACGCCTAGGTTGAGCGAGTCTTCCATGCCTTCCCAGCTGACGGATCCGCCGCGGCGCACCCAGTCGAAGACCGGCGGGACAACCCAGGATCCGCGATCGACGTCCGCAATTGATCCCTTGGGGAGGACACGGGAGAGGTTTGCTCCCAGTCCA
Source organism: Schaalia turicensis ACS-279-V-Col4 (assembly GCF_000296505.1). Taxonomy (GTDB): domain Bacteria; phylum Actinomycetota; class Actinomycetes; order Actinomycetales; family Actinomycetaceae; genus Pauljensenia; species Pauljensenia turicensis_A. The sequence continues at coordinate 581,668 of NZ_JH815208.1, read as the reverse complement.
CCACCGGTCACGTGGGACAGGGCGTGAATGCCGGTCAGGCCAGCACCCGCCACAGACTCCGCCGAAGAAGCGCCAGCTTCACCCAGCATTCCAACGCCGAACTGACCAATCAGATCAAGGCACAACGTGGTGTACAGGCGCGTGGGCTCTAGGAGTTCTTCACCGAGCGTGCGACCGAATTCTTCAACGTGGGCATCCAGCGCGAGCCCGGTTCGCGCGACAACGGAACGCACCAGCGAGTATCCGTTGGAGTGCAGGCCGGATGATGCCATAGCGATCAACACGTCGCCGTCAGCAACGCGTTCTGGCCCAAGCAACATGTCAGCGTCAACAACGCCGGTTGCTGCGCCAGCGATATCGTAGTCGTCGGGTTCCATGACACCGGGGTGTTCCGCGGTTTCGCCACCGATCAGCGGGGTTCCGGTTGCTTCGCAGGCGCGAGCGATGCCGGTGACGATCGCTGCGATACGTTCGGGGACAACGTGTCCGCACGCGATGTAGTCGGTCATCAGCACGGGGCGTGCGCCGATCACGACGATATCGTCAACGACCATGCCAACCAGGTCCTGGCCGATGGTGTCGTGGATGTCCATGGCCTGCGCGATAGCAATCTTCGTACCAACGCCGTCCGTGGAGGTGGCGAGCAACGGCTTCTTCATGCCAAGCAACGCCGAAGCATCAACCATGCCCGCGAATCCACCGGTTGCGCCGAGGACGGTCGCGTCGTGCGTACGTGACACGGCTTCCTTCATAAGTTCGACAGCGCGGTCTCCTGCCACGGTATCGACGCCGGCTGACGCGTAGTCGAGGGGGGTGTTCTCGCTCATCGAAGCTCCCTTGGTGAGGTGCGGTGGTGGGGTGGTCGGTTGAGGATCATGGTGCATATCCGGCATCGCGTGGTCACGAGGCCGTATCCGGTTAGCAACTGATAGCCCCTGGAGTGCCGGGGATAGGTGTGCCTGCAGGGATTGTTTCGGGGTAGTCGCCGGTGAAGCAGCCAAGACAGAGGCCGGTTCCCTGGCGAGTCGCGCGAACCATGCCCGGCATCGACAGGTATGCCAGCGAATCGGCGCCAATAGAAGCGCAAACCTCGTCAACGTTCATCGCCGAGGCGATCAGTTCCGCGCGGGTCGGGAAGTCGATACCGAAGAAACATGGCCACTGGACCGGCGGTGATGAAATTCTGACGTGTACTTCGGATGCGCCGGCCTCGCGCAACATGCGAACCAGGGCCCGCTGAGTATTTCCGCGGACGATGGAGTCGTCGATGACGATCAGCCGCTTCCCCTCGATAACCTCGCGCAACGGGTTGAGTTTCAGGCGAATACCCAACTGGCGTAGTGACTGAGTCGGTTGAATGAAGGTTCGGCCAACGTAGGCGTTCTTCACGAGGCCCTGCGCGAAGGGAATACATGACGCCTCTGCATAGCCGATGGCGGCCGGAGTGCCCGATTCAGGCGTGGGGATCACCAGATCGGCTTCGACACCTGACTCTTCGGCGAGGATCGCGCCCATCTCACGGCGCGCCGCCACAATCTGACGATCACCGATGACGGTGTCAGGGCGGGCAAGGTACACGTATTCAAAGACGCAGGTGTTGGAGCGTTTAACCGCGAAGTGGCGTGAGTGAACACCGCTTTGGTCGATTGCGATGAGCTCGCCGGGTTCAATTTCGCGGACGAACGTGGCACCGCACAGGTCAAGGGCGGAGGTTTCGGAAGCCAAGACCCAGCCGGAGTACAGGCGACCCAGTACTAGCGGTCGATATCCGTGGGGGTCGCGCGCAGCGTAGAGCGTGTTCTCGTCCATGAAGACCAGCGAGAACGCACCCTTCAAGCGTGGAAGGACCTTCAGGGCCGCCGGGATGAGAGACGAATAGCCTTCTGTTGTCCCCTGTGCCGGCACCTCGCCAGACGAGGAAGCAGAACCGGCCTCTAAGGTCGACGACTGCGCAAAAGAAGCAGAATCGCCCTGGTCCGTGGAGGACGCAAGGGCGAGCGCTGGAGGAATAAACGGCACAGGTCCAGGGATACGATCTGCCAGTCCAAGAAGGGCCGTGACGATGGATGTGTCCGTGGTTGCACCATGTTCAATGTCGTCACCTTTGTCGGCGATTTTCTTCGCCAGCTCACGCAGTTCGGTCGTGTTCGTCAGGTTGCCGTTGTGGCAGAGAGCGACCGTTCCGTTTGGCGTGGGACCGAGCGTGGGCTGGGCGTTACGCCACGTATCCGCCCCCGTAGTCGCGTAGCGGACATGTCCGATGGCGACGTGGCCGGTCAGGCCTTGAAGGGTTTGTTCCGTGAACACCTGGTTCACCAAGCCTTGGTCTTTGTAGACCAGAATCTGAGAGCCGTTCGAGGTTGCGATACCGGCGGACTGCTGTCCTCGGTGTTGCAGAGCATATAGCGAGAAGTAGGTGAGTCGCGAAACGTCCTCACCGGGCGCCCACACGCCGAAGACACCACAGTGGTCGTGCGGTCGGTCGTCTTCGAAGATCTCTTGGTCGGATAGGGGCTTGTCCATGTTCACCGAGTCTGTGATCACGGCTTCACCTTCTCACAGATTGACGTGCGCGTGCCACGAGCGTCCGGGTGAGGTGAGGAACTCATCCCGTTCCTCTCCGGATCTTTCGCAACAGTGAGCGCACGAAAAATGCGAATGAGGAGCGGAGCATATTGAGTCGAAACCGCGCGTTTGCACCCCACAACGCCATGTGCAGACAGTGGGTGCGACAATGAAAGCAGTTGATTCCTATCCGTTCGGAGATCATTTCGATGGCATCTTCTGCTCTGAGTGTTGTGTGCTGGGTGTTTTCCCTGCTGGTGACTCTGCTCGCCCTGCTGGCGTTCGGTCGCGGTATCGCACATATCTGGCGCCAGATCAACCAGGGCCAGCCTGATCCGGGGCGTCTGCGCCCGGTGGGCAAGCGCCTATGGTCGATGATTTCTACGATTTTGACTCACCGTGAGTTCAAGCATCGCCCGTGGGTGAAGGTCGCTCACTGGCTGGTGATGATCTCCTTCCCTCTGCTGTTCCTCACGCTTGTTGCCGGCTATGGGCAGTTGCGCGATCAGATGTATGCCCTGCCACTGCTGGGGCATTTTGCGCCGTGGGAGTGGCTGACAGAGGTCCTCGCCTGGGGTGGTCTGCTGGGCATCATCTACCTGATGATCGTGCGCAAGCGCGCTGGCCACGGCAGTGTCGCTGAGGCAGCCGTGTCGAATGATGATCAGGCTTCCCTGACGGGTAACGACGCGCCACTGTCCTGCCCGCACCCGCGCGACGGTTCACCACAAGGGTTGGCGTCGCGTTTCCTCGGGTCGACGAAATGGCAGGCGCTGTTCGTCGAGTGGGTCGTTCTGATTGTGTGCGTGTGCATCATCGGTTTACGAGGCCTCGAATACGGCCTGATGTTCGAACAAAATGCGGGTCAGGAATGGCCGTTGCCTCTGATTGTTCACTTCCCGCTAACCGGGTGGATCGGCGCGCTTGCTTTGAAGGCTGGGCTTGGCTCAACCGGTCTTGCAAACGCGATCGCCGTAGTTGCGACCGTCAAGATCATGACGTCAATGCTCTGGATGATGGTGGTCGGCGTGCAGACGTCGATGGGCGTTGCATGGCACCGTTTCGTTGCGATCGTCAACCTGTATGCGCGTCGCAACGATGACGGCACAAAGTCGCTTGGTCCCGCCGATCACATGCTGATCAACGGCGTGCCGGTGACCAGTGAAGAACAGTTCGAAGACCTTCCCGAGGACACGGTTCTGGGTACGGGCAGTGCCACCGACCTGTCGTGGAAGGCACGCCTTGACCTGTATGCCTGCACGGAATGTGGTCGTTGCCAGGAACTCTGCCCCGCGTGGAATACGGGCAAGCCCCTCTCCCCCAAGCTTTTGATCATGTCGATGCGCGACCACGTGGAGTCAGCGTCGAATAAAGAGATCGTCTCTCAGGAACTTGTTGACGGTAACGTCCCCGGTGACCGCACTGTTGCCGACGTGATTGAGCACGGCGATCTGATGCTAGATAAGGGCGTTGAGCCTTCCCCGCATTCCTTCGATGTCCTGCAGATGCTTTCCGCGTCCGGGGCAACTGGTCCTGAGGGCGTCACTGACGTCGCCGGACCACTGGTTCCCGGCGTTGTCAGCGAGGAAGTCCTCTGGGATTGCACGATGTGTGGCGCCTGCGTCGAACAATGTCCCGTCGACATTGAGCACATCGACCACATTCTTGACCTGCGTCGCCACCAAGTGCTGATGGAAGCCGCATTCCCACGCGAACTGGGACGCGCATTCCGTGGCATGGAATCAAAGGCCAACCCTTACAATCAGCCGGCACGGAAGCGTTTGGATTGGGCGAAGAACCTGGAGTTCGACGTGCCCGTGATCGGCGAAGATATCGAGACCGCTGAAGAGGTCGACTACCTGTTCTGGGTGGGGTGCGCGGGCGCTTTCGACGATAAGGCAAAGCAGACCAGCGCTGCCGTGGCAGAGCTATTGCACACTGCCGGTGTTTCCTTCGCTGTCCTCGGTTCGGGTGAGTCGTGCACGGGTGATGCTGCGCGCCGTGCCGGCAATGAGGTTCTCTTCCAGATGCTCGCCGCGCAGGCGATTGAGACTCTGAACGAGGCGAAGGCTCAGAAGATCGTTGTCTCGTGCGCTCACTGTTTTAACACGATTGCTGGCGAGTACCCGGAGCTCGGTGGTCACTTCGACGTCATCCACCACACCCAGTTGCTGAACCGCCTAGTGCGCGACGGTCTGTTAAAGCCGGTTGCTCCAGGCTCTCCGTCTGATACCGACCAAGCGGGTCGCCCCCTGCACGTCACCTATCACGATGCCTGCTACCTGGGTCGCCATAACCGCGTTTACGAGCCACCGCGCGAACTGGTCGCTTCCATCCCAGGTGTTGAGGTTGTTGAGATGCCTCGTAACCGCGACCGCGCCATGTGCTGCGGTGCCGGTGGCGCGCACGCCTGGTTCGAAGAATCACGAGGCACCCGCATTAGTGATGCTCGCATTGTCGAGGCAGCATCAACAGGCGCTGACGTGGTCGCCACTGCGTGCCCGTTCTGTTCGCAGATGCTGGGGTCTGCGTCCGGTTCCTCGGCGGGCTTCTTGTCCGCCTCTGGCCAGGGCGCACCTGCTGACGGCGCCACGTTGACGGAAGCCACTTCCCTGCCCGAGGTGAAAGACGTGGCGGTCATGTTGCTCGAAGCCGTGAAGCGCGGTCAGTAGGGTCGTTATTCTCTTCCGTTCTGCCGAGCCAAGACTGTATTTGACTGGGTATTTTCACCTTTCTTTGCGCCCAAACTCGCAATTTTTCGACAGTCTCAAACCAGAATTCACACAACCCTGACTAACCCTGAGTCACCCCTGATTTGTCAGTGTCCTCATTCCCCCACGACACGGGGCACTGATACCGTTGGGAACCATCAACGTTGATGAGCGTCTAGGAGTATTCGTGTCCTCTTCCACGTCCCCGCGTTTTCAAAAGATCATCGCCCTGATTAAGACAGGCGTATGGATCATCATCGCGATCAGCCTCGTGAAATTCGCATTCTTTCCTTCCACTGGGGCGGACCAAAGCGATCAGCCCCTTGATCCAAGCGCGAATTACGGGCAGATGACGGTCACCCCGACGAAAGCGGACATCACGAACACCGTCTCGGTCAACGGCACCATCGAAAACGATCCCTCCACCGTTGTTAAAGCAACCGGGGCTGGCGAGGTCAACTACATCGCCGTCAGTGACGGCACATACGTCGAAGCAGGAGCCATGATCCTGCAGATACGTGGTCAAAACGAAAGCAACCCGAATACCGACGATACAGACGATCAACAGACGCCGACCTACACGTACACGGACATCACTGCCCCCGCCAGTGGCACCCTGCATCTCAGCGCCCTACTCGGCCAGCGGTTCGACATCGGCGACCAACTGGGAACCATCGCCCCCTCCACCTATTCCGCTGTGGCAACTCTGAACGCCGACCAGCTGTACCGCATTCAAGAAACACCCTCCGAAGCAACCGTGACCATCACTAATGGGCCCGCACCTTTCACCTGCTCGGGACTCAAGATCGTCACGCCTGACACGACGCAGAAGAACACGAATCAACAGGGAGAGACCCAGCAGAACAGCGGTATCCAAGCACGTTGCGCAATCCCAGCAGATCAGAAGGTCTTCCCCGGCCTCGGCTTGAAAATGGACATTGTCGCGGGCTCCGCAACCGACGTCCTCACACTCCCCATCAGCGCTGTTGAAGGCCGTTTCCAAAGCGGATTTGTCTACATCCCCGCCAGTGATGGAGCCGGCAAGCCCGAAAAGAAGCCTGTCACCTTGGGTCTGACTAACGGTGAAATCGTCGAGATCAAAGAAGGTCTGACGGAATCCGACTCGGTGCTCGAATTCATTCCCACCGCCAGCTCAGACACAACACGGGGCAGTGAATCCGGTGTAGATGGAGCCACTCCCCTGACGGCCACCACTGAAAGCTCGGCGGGCTGACATGAGCCTGATCGAACTCGCCCAGGTCACCCGGACGGTTCAACTACCCGACGGGTCCGACCTGAGAATCCTGCGTGGCATCGACCTGAACGTCGATCCCGGCGACCACATTTCCATCGTGGGTCGCTCCGGCACCGGCAAATCGACGATGCTCAACATCATTGGTCTTCTGGACCTGCCGACTGACGGAACGTACACGATCAACGACATTGACGTGACGCGCCTGGGCGAAGGGAAGCGCTCTGCCCTGCGCGGTTCAACCTTCGGCTTCGTGTTCCAGCAGTTCAACATTTTCAACGCGCGCACGGCACGTGAAAACGTTGAAGTCCCATTGCTCTACGCAACTGGACAAGCATTTTGGAGGCGTCGCACACTTGCCGCTTCCATGCTCGACCGCGTGGGGCTCGGCGATCGCCTCGACTCCTACCCCTCCCAAATGTCCGGTGGTGAACAGCAGCGCATCGCCATCGCACGTGCCCTGGTCCACCAGCCAAGAGTCATCCTCGCCGACGAGCCCACCGGCGCACTCGACCCCGAAACCGGCGCGCTGGTCATGGAACTCCTTGAAACCGTCGCCAGAGAAAACAACGCCGCCCTCATCGTCATCACCCACGATTTCGCGGTCGCCTCGCGCGCAAAGAGAATCTTCCAGCTCGCCGACGGTACCCTGCACGCAATCGACTCCCACGATCTTTCCGCCACCCGTCCTTCAATCGACGAGGCCGACCCCACCCAACTGGTCACCTCCCCCTCAACCGGTGGTCGAAACGAAGAGGAGGAGACTCAGGAATGAATACCCTCAACCAGATCATCGGCGCCCTCGTAGAAGCATGGGGCGAAGTCAAAGTACAAAAAACCCGAGTCATCCTCTCCCTCGTCGGCGTCGTAGCGGCCGTCGCAGCCATGTCCTCAGTTATCGCCATTGGCGACATGTTGGTTCAGGTCAATAAAGAAATGGAGGAAGCCTACTCAGGCCGATCCATTACTCTGCACGTCAGCGCATCAGAAACCAGTTCAGACACCGGTGAGACAGGCGCGGCCTCGTCGACCGAAAGCGAAACTGGCACCACAACAAACGCCGAAGGAATGCCAACTATCGACAGCGACTCAGCAACCCAAGGCACAACGAGCAGCGACGGAAGCAACGCGCTCGCCGCGCTCACCGGCGTCATTCACGACCCCATGGGTGACGCCATGACAACCGTCGCTCAACGCCTGCACATCCCCTACTGGTCCAGGCTCGAAACAGGGAATATCACCTTCACTGAGATAGAACAGATCTCAAAAACCGGTTCATACCGAGGAGTCCCCACGACGCAGGACCTCACAACGATGGAAACGTCCACATCCGTGAAAGCCATCGACCCCGCGTACTCCACGCTATTCCGATTGACCCCAATCGTCGGCAGGTGGATCGATGCGGGCGACGCCAACCAGCGAGTCGTCCCCATCGTCATCAACTCCACGCTCTGGGAATACCTAGCTCACGCGAATATTGCAGACCCTATCGTCCTGCACGCCAACGATGCTTCCGCCACCCAATACCGCGTCGTCGGAGTCATCAAATCCAACTCGCAATGGGACAGCCCAACCGCCTACATCGACTACACCGCCTGGCAGTTCACCAAATCGCAGTCAGCCGCGCTCAGCGGACAATCCCCCACATCAAACGGTGTTGAAATGCTGGTCTGGACCGGAGCTGACCAGGCGGAACAAGCACGAGACCTGCTCCCCAAAGCACTCGCATCCGTACTCGGCAAAGGCTGGAAAGGCGACGTCTACGGCGGTGAATACTACGACGGCGGACAATCCAGCATGAATACGATCCGCACCGTCATCATGGTCATCGGTGGCATCGTCATCCTGCTAGGTGCACTCGGGCTACTGAACGTCGCGATCGTCACCGTACGCCAACGCATCCGAGAAATCGGCATCCGGCGAGCTATGGGAGCATCCGCTAAACGAGTCTTCTTCGCGGTCTTCATGGAGTCGGTTGTCGCTACCTTCGTCGCCGGCGTCATCGGTGTCGGAATTGCCATCATCGTGATCCGACTACTGCCACTTGACACGTTATTGGGCATCTACCTGCAGGAACGCCCACCATTCCCGATGAGCGCAGCCATCGACGGCATTGCCATCTCCACGGGAATCGGCGCTCTCTGCGGAATTATCCCTGCGCTCGCTGCCGTCAGAGTCAAACCAATCGACGCGATCCGGTACTGACAACCTGCTTGGCTAGCCTCCGACCAGTTGCTACCACTGCGCAGATAATCCCCGGAAGCTCAGACAATTGCTCTTAGTCCAGCCCACCGACGAAGCCGGTGGGCCGTCAGTAGCGAGCACAACTCGCCCCTGGGGACAACCTGCCTCCGTGGCAGTGTGCAAGCGGGGACAATCAGCGCGGAAGAGCCAGGCGATCCTCGCCGACGCGCACCAGCAGGCCATCGGCAAGCAAGCCTTCAATCACACGGGGAGCCTGGTCAGGGTCGCTACCCGGCAACGTCGCCACTTCTAACGCCGCAGAGTACGAAACTGTCGGGGCGGCCTCGTCGATTGGGGAAGGTACATTGCCGGTAGCTGACGAATCACCGGAAGCAACGGGAGAATCGGAACTGGCGGAAGAAACTGATGAGTCCCCGGAAACGTGCAGGTCGCGCAACAGTTGCACCACTCGCCCGCGCGCCTGCCGGTCCGTGCCCGCCCAGGCCTGAGACTTTCTCTTGACCTCGACCATTGGACGCCCGGCAACGAACCATGCGCATTCACTGGCAAGCGGACACGTATCACACCCAGGATTCTTCGATGTGCACGCAATCGCCCCGAACTCCATCAGCGCAAGGTTCCACGTCGCACACTCAACGCCCGACGACGGTAGCAGGGAATCGGCGAGGTCCCTCTCGACGCGAGTCGGGGACGAAGATGCAGGTCGCTCGATTCCGCTGAAAATCCGCGCAATCACGCGTCGAATATTCGTATCGAGCACCGCGCGACGCTCATGAAACTGGAACGACATCAACGCAGATGCCGTGTACGGGCCGATGCCCGGCAAGCTACACAACGACTCAAAGTCTGCGGGAACCTGGCCACCTGGACGCTCACTAATGGCGATCGCGCACTCGCGAAGGCGCAGTGCGCGCGACGGATAGCCGAGCCTCCCCCACTCGACCAGAACCCGCGACGCAGGAGCAACCGCGAGCGCAGCGGGCGTCGGCCACAGCTGCATCCACCGGCTCCAAATCGGTTGGACACGAGGCATGGGTGTTTGCTGGCTCATCACTTCGCCAACCAGAGTTCCCCACGGCGTCACATCCTCGGCGCGCATAGGGAGTTCGCGCTTGTTTTCCTTCATCCAATTCACGAGACCGGTGAGCACCTCGTTGCGTTTGGCCTGCCGAGTAGCCGAGCTTGCGGGCGTAGTTTCGCCACGAACAGCGCCAGAAGAGGAAGAGGACATGACCATCAGCCTAAACGGTCGCCGTGAATGTGAAACAATTGAGCCATGCTATTGAGCGATCGCGATATTAATGCCGGCCTTGATTCTGGGCGTATTCAGCTGGACCCGCTTGATCGGGATCTGATTCAGCCAGCAAGTATTGACGTGCGTTTGGATAGGTTGTTCCGTCTTTTCGACAACCACCGTTACGCCGTGATTGATCCGTCCGCTGATCAGACGGATCTGACGCATCAGGTTGATGTGGGACCGGATCGACCGTTCGTTCTGCACCCGGGCGAGTTCGTACTGGGCGCAACCTACGAGCTGGTCACTTTGGGTGATGACATTGCAGCGCGTCTTGAAGGTAAGTCGTCGCTTGGTCGCTTGGGTCTGCTGACGCACTCGACCGCTGGCTTCATTGACCCCGGGTTTTCCGGCCACGTCACGCTGGAGCTTTCGAACACGGCGACCATGCCGATCCTGCTCTACCCGGGCATGAAGATCGGCCAGCTGTGCTTCTTCAATCTGTCATCTCCGGCGGAGCACCCCTACGGTTCGTCCGGTTTGGGTTCGCACTACCAGGGTCAGCGTGGCCCGACTCCGTCGCGCACGCACCTGCGTTTCAACCGCACTCGGATCGAGCGTTGAACGAACGTGTCAGACGAGGTTTCGGATAACAACGAGGGCACTGGGACGAATAGTGTTCCCGGTGCGCTGGCGCGTCGCTCTTTGCGCGATCGCATGGCAGAGGCGTCTTCGCGTTCACGCTCCTCGTTGACCGAAGATTATGTTGGTGATTCAACGTCGCTCACCTCAACGTCGTTGAATGCCATCACCTCTCTGTCCGAGTTTTCGCAGACCTTCTCCGTTGGCACCGAAGGCGTTTCGCAGACGTCGCAGGTTGCTCCTATTTCGGCAACAATTTCGACTTCCGCTCCCGCGCGTTCAATCGACGAGGCCGCAGCCTCTGAACACCATCTACTGTTATTGGCGGATGAAGTAGATCCCTTAGAAATTGAGGCACTCGCCCTGTCAATTTGGGATGAAGCTCGCTGGGAAGGAGCCGGTCAGCTACACCTTGTTGGCGAGGCACGACTGGTGGGACCATGGAGCATTGACGCAACTCTACGTAAGACGCTCAAGACCCCCGCTTCACTCACAAACGTGTGGGTGTTGGAATGCCCAAAGTCGCGCAGAAATCCCGTGGATCCTCAGCTTGCCGTCCTCGACGAGTGGGCAAGCGTTTTCCCCGATGGAGTTCCCGTCGGCCTAGAGTACCGGATCTTGACCGCACTGAAGCGGATGGCTCGACGCCTGGGTGGCGCTGTTCGCGTCGCCGATTCGGGGAAGATGATCGCCCCGGATCCTGATTCAGCGGTTTCGTTGACCGTATACACTCCACGCTGGCTGGATCCTGAGGACCTGTTGAACCTGCTCAAGCCTCATTTCCCACAGCTCACAGATTCACGTCAGATTGCCACTCCCGCATCGCAGTCCGCGCAACAGGTGGTTCAAAAAAATGCTGCGATCGCTGCGGAACCTGGAACGATCCGCACAGATATCGCGACAAAGATCGCGAAAGCACGCGAACTGGCCGAAAGGGCAGCGAAAGAAGTCGGTGCCACCCCCGAAGTTGTTGCCGGGTACGCGCTTGTCACCCCGATCGCGAACCGGTCGGATCTCATGATCGAAGTAGAACCGGTTCCTCGTCCTCCCCAGGTTCTGCGTTGGGAGTCGTGGACAACGGGCGTCATCATCGAATATCACCTGAAGTGGTTGCCGGCAGGAATGCTCGAGACACCGACTGGAGTGTCACGAGCAGCGCGTTTGGAGCGCATGCGCTCATCGCGTGACATTGAGAAGGTCGCAGAAATCATCGTCACCGCCGTCGGCGGATCCGTGATTGACGAAGACGGTTTCCTCGTCGGTCTTGTGGACGATACCGCAATCGAATAACAGCCCTACTCGGCCAGCTTGCGCCGTTTGTTCGCCTACAGCGCACACGAGCTCTTGCTCAGCCACGATTCAGGAAACATTCAGACGAGTGCGATGGAATAGACTCATGAGCACCACCGGTAGCCCCGAACCTCGCGAAGTCGAACTCATCTTCGAGAACCCCACCCCCACTGGGCGCCCCTCCGCAGGATCAGCATCTTCGGCCTCCAACTCCACGCCGGATTCGCGCGACCGCGTTCACTTCACCCAGCGTTCAACGCCGGGAACCAACGAGCAGACCGCACCCCAGCCGACGACCACCCAAGCGGGCACGGCCTCGTACACCTCAGGAAACGCTGGTCAAGAATACTCTGGCGACTCAATCCCCACCGCACGCCTGAGCGAAACACAACTGCCCAGCCTGCAGGTTCTGGGGATCACTCTCCTCGTCGCACTCATCCTGAACATGATGCTGGCGTTCACTTCCTTGATCCCAGGAATCGCAGGAATTACAGCACCGTTGAACACGATGCTGACAACCAGGTCAGCACTCATTGCGACGGGACTTGTTTCAACGCTCGTCGCCATCGCAATCACATATGCCACCTGGAGTTACCTGCGTAAACGCGCAGAAAACGGGCGAGCAACCGCATTCGTGTTCATCACTTGGCTCTCATGGTTGCTCAGCGGAATCTTCGCTTCCGCATCCACCGGCTCCATCCCCTTCGTCGTCTCAGCGGTCGCATTCTGCGTCTCATTCACGACAACGGTGCACCACATGAACAACAGCACGACACGAGGTATCACCCGCTGGTGGGAATGGGTCGCCAGCGCCGTCAGCCTGATCGTGATCATCACTGCGGTCTTGACCGGCATTGCGACGCTCGCATCCGCGATCATCACGTCGATTATTTCGACGGCTGTCACCCTCACGTCAATCCGCGCATGGAACGCTTTCATTGCACCCATCATCGACACGCGCGAACACGTCCGCTCCGTGATGAATGCGGTACGAGGCGCCGGCTTCTGAGTCATTGCCGAATACGCCACAAGGTGCAGGCTTCTCAGTCACTGCCGAATACCCCACGAGGCACCGACGCTCGGCATAAAAATGTGTCCCGCAGTCAACGACTGCGGGACACTCTGGCGGTAGCGCAGGGATTTGAACCCTGGGTGGCTGTTACACCACACAGCATTTCGAGTGCTGCACCTTCGGCCGCTCGGACACGCTACCAATGCGCATAAGTATAAACAGAAGTCGCCGGCAAACTCCACACGAGGTCCGCCCATGCGATACGTTCCACACGTTGTCCCCGCGTCGTTACGCAGGCATTCTGCCAACCGCGCACCGATCAGTGCTTCGCCCGCTTATACGCGTGACTACGCAACGGAATACCCGCCACTATGCGCACATCTGCCGGGGTGCCCGCATGTTTTGCGCGAGTGGGCGCAGATACAAAGGGCGTCATTTCCCCAGCTGGCACCGCATCCGCCTTCGAAGCAACGAGGCCCAAATTTTCGGGTTTCGCCCGATTAGACACTGGTTGCGAAGCTCGCTCCATCTGCGGAAGCAACGTCGTAGCAGACTCTTGTGTAGGCTCTTCAGACTTCTTCGCTTCCCTGTCACTGTCTGAAACGGAGTCCGAAGACTCGAGCGAACCCGGGTGATTCCACGACGCAATTGCCTCTAAGGGAGGGACAGCAACTGGCTCATTTGCTAGAGCACCGCGTCCCGTCGGCTCAGCCGTAGTTTCGCGCTTGTCTTGGAAGAACGCCTTCAGCTGGATCGTGGCTTCGACCCCTAAAACACCCGGAATGACCTCAAGGCTGTGATTCATTCGAGAATCACGCAACACATCACGCAACGAACCCGCCGCGCCAGCCTTCGGATCCCACGCGCCAAACACCACGCGATCAACGCGTGACGCCAACGCCGCCCCCGCGCACATCGTGCACGGCTCAAGCGTGACAACCAGCGTGCAGCCCACAAGATTCCAACGCTTCAAGGTCTGGCCAGCCTCGCGAAGCGCATTGATCTCTGCGTGACCGCACGGATCATGCGCGGCCTCGCGAGTATTCCAACCCTTACCAACAATCCGCCCCAGCGAATCAATGACAACGGCACCAACCGGCACATCGCCCGATTCACGGGCCTGGTTGGCGTAGAACAAAGCGCGACTCATCGCGTCACGATAACGATCCATTGGTGTCACGCCTACAGCCTACCGGCAGGCATATACAAATTGAATCGCACTATCCAACCGTGCAGGAAACTCTCAGGAAAAACGGCTTTTTCACGCGCCTTTCACTCAATAATCCACCTATCTCTCCACCTGAGACATCGCCCCAATAGTGTCCGACACAATCAAGGAATCACCCTCACATTACGGATCCGGGCCTCGTCCCCCATCAAACACCAGTGGCACCGAGGCGGAATAATCACGAAAACGCCGGTGCGCTACCCACTGCCCGCCCGCGCGCGGTAGCCTTGAACTATGCATCTTCATGTCGCGGACCACCCGCTTGTTAGCCATAAGCTCACCGTTCTGCGCGACCGCGAAACGCCGTCCGCAACCTTCCGCCAGCTCGTCGACGAGCTCGTCACACTGCTCGCCTACGAGGCCACGCGCAACGTCGCCGTTTCCGAAACCGCGATCAACACGCCCGTCGCCCCGACCGTTGGCCTGCAGATCTCCGAACCGCGCCCGATTGTCGTCCCCGTCCTGCGCGCAGGCCTGGGCATGCTCGAAGGCATGACCCGCCTGGTCCCGACCGCAGAGGTCGGCTTCCTCGGCATGCGTCGCGACGACGACACCCTCGAAATCGAAACTTACACCAACCGCTTGCCCGACGATCTGTCCGGTCGCCAGTGCTTCATCCTCGACCCGATGCTCGCCACCGGTCACACCATGGTCGCAGCAACAAACTACCTGTTTGAACATGGCGCCAAGGATGTCACCTGCATCTGCATTCTCGCAGCCCCGGAAGGCATCGCCGAACTTGAAAAGACAGTGGGTGACCGCGCAGACGTCAAGGTTGTTGTCGCAGCTGTTGACGACCACCTCAACGAGAAGTCCTACATCGTCCCGGGTCTCGGTGATGCTGGCGACCGTCTCTACGGCATCGCTGACTGACATTGTTGCATGCACGTTCACTGACATGGTGAACGCCGTGCATATCTGAAGTAGGGAGCTATTCCAATCGGGGTGGCTCCCTACTTTTGTTTCTTCGTCTCTCTGGCTCCAGCACATCAGCAACGAGGACGAATTCCCCTGGTTGTTCACTCAGCGCCAGAGATTGACATGTGATGTGAGGCGTTTAATCGCTTACATAATGTCACGCTGTCAACGGATTGACATATGCTGACAGCATGAATATCACACAGACTAATCCGAAGCGTCGCAAGTACGGCGTTGCAGCACTCGTTGGCCTCATTGGTGGCATCATCTCCGCCATCATCAAATTCGGTTGGGAGGTACCACTGCCCCCGCGTACGCCGGAACGCAACGCCACCAACCCGCCGCAGTCCCTGCTTGAATTGTTCGGCATGAACCCCGACCTCACGCACGCCACCTACACCTTCAACGGCAATGAAGGCCTGCCGTGGATGTCCTTCATCATCCACTTCTCCTTCTCGATCGTCGTCGCCATCGTTTACTGCGTGCTCGCTGAGCGCTTCCCGCAGGTCAAGCTCTGGCAGGGTGCCGTCTTCGGCATCCTCGTGTGGATCGGCTTCCACGTCATCCTCATGCCACTCATGGGCATCGTCCCGGCACCGTGGGATCAGCCGTGGCAGGAGCACTTCTCCGAGATCTTCGGCCACATCGTCTGGATGTGGGTCATTGAAGTCTTCCGTCGCGACCTGCGCAACCGCTTCACCAAGGAACCGGACGCCGAGTTCGCGCTGGAAACTCACTGATCGCACTGATTACGCTGACCGCGACTTGAACAAGCATTCACGCAGACAAGCGAGGCTAGCTTCAGTAGCGACCAACACTTGAGCTGAGGGCCACCCCGACTTTCGGGGTGGCCCTCTCTTAAAGTAAGTTGGCTGGTCAGCTGCCAAGCTCGCCAATCAACACCGGCAGCCGGTCAGCAGAGCTGGTCAGCAGTACCGATCAGAACGCGGGGATGACGGAGCCGTCGGCCCAAGTCTGTTCAATGTAGGACTTGACCCCATCGGAGTGGAGCAACTCTTCGAGCTTCGCGATCGCTTCGGCCTTGTTAGTGTCACTCTTCCAAACGAGGACGTTCACTGCCGGGTTGTTCTTGGGGGACTCGACGACCAGGGCGTCGTTAGCCTGCGACAGGCCACCTTCCTGGGCGTAGTTGCCGTTGATAACGGCGATGTCAACGTCCTGCAGGGAGCGAACCAGCTGGGCGCCTTGAACCTCCTGGAAGGTGAAGTCGCCGAGGATCTTCACGTTGTTCACGTTGGCTTCAGAACCGTCGGTCGGCAGTTCGACGAGGCCCTGCTGGGAGAGCAACGTCAGCGCACGAGACTGGTTGGTGACGTCATCGATGATGCCGATCTTTGCGCCTGCCGGAAGTTCATCCAGCGACTTGATCTTCGACGAGTAGATTGCGAGAGGCTCAAGGTGAATACCTTCACCGGCGGTGAAGTCGTAGCCGTTTTCTTTTTCAGCGATCTCCAGGTAGGGGACGGTCTGGTAGAAGTTCGCGTCGAGCTCGCCGTCATTCAGGGCGGAGTTCGGCAGGACGTAGTCGGTGTACTCGACGATGTCGAGGTTCAGGCCCGCGTCAGCTGCCAGGTTGTCCTGGATGTACTGCAGGATCTTTGCGTGCGGGGCCGGGGTGGCACCAACCTTCAGGGTGACGGTGTCGCCAGAACCGGACGCTTCAGAGCCGGAAGCGGACGAATCGGAACCGGTGGAGCCACAAGCTGCGAGGCCAAGGGCAAGGACGGTTGCTACACCAGTAGCGGCAAGATTACGGATGGAACGCATGAGAATTCCTCTTTCTGTGTTGTTACCCAGAAACGTACTCGCTCAACCTCAAGGGGAGCACAGACGTCCGGGTATGAAGACTGTGTAACGAAATAGACCACTGAATGGTCAGTCGATGTGAAACGATTGATTGAACAGTGCTGGCCTGCCGGTTGCCCGACTGGTGGTCGACTCAGCGGTGATCCACCAGTCGGCTGATCATGTCACCAATCATCTGAACCAGCTGGACGATCACGATGATCGCAATAACCGTGGCGATCATGACGTCGTCCTGCCAACGGTTGTAGCCGTAGT
Source organism: Schaalia turicensis ACS-279-V-Col4 (assembly GCF_000296505.1). Classification (GTDB taxonomy): domain Bacteria; phylum Actinomycetota; class Actinomycetes; order Actinomycetales; family Actinomycetaceae; genus Pauljensenia; species Pauljensenia turicensis_A. The sequence continues at coordinate 564,529 of NZ_JH815208.1, read as the reverse complement.
TAATGGCCATCTGTCCAAGACCACCACCGCCGACGGCGCCCGCCATTGCGGAGTAGCCGATCAGGGTAATAGCAAGCGTGGTCGTGGACTGCACCAGCGCGGGTGCAGCTTCGCGAACCTGAACACCCCAGCGGATCTGGCGGTTCGTTGCGCCCATCATCTGAGCAGCTTCGATTTTGCCGGAGTCGATCGCAAGAATGTTCGATTCGACGAGGCGCGCGAAGTACGGCACCGATAGGAGCACGAGTGGGACGACGGTTGCCTGCCAGCCGAGCGTTGTTCCCACAATGATGCGGGTAACGGGCAGTAGGACGACGATGCCGATGATGAACGGCAGCGAGCGGATGACGTTCACGATCGTCGACGCGGTCTGGTAGATGGTCTTATTCGGAGTCAGGCCATTCTTGGCAGTCTGAACAAGCAACAGACCAAGCGGGATACCGAGCAGGACCGTGAACAGCGTGGAAAAGCCCATCATCGCCAGGGTTTCACCGATTGCCGGCAGGAACTGCTTCGTCAGCGCCGGGTTATCCAGCCACTTCGGGTCGTTCACACCAGCGGACAGGAGCCCAGCAGGTAGCAACCCTGCGGGCAACAGGCCTGCAAGCGACGTGTAGAGGGAGGGAAGAAGGGGTGTCATGCGGACCTCACCTCGGCGTAGATGTCATGTTCACGCAGTTCAGAAAGAATTTGCTTCGAGTGGTAGCTGGGCACGGAGAGTGCCAGGCGACCAACCTGAGTCATTCCAATAGATTCGAAGGTTCCGGCTGTCACGTCGGCGCCCATTGAGGCGGCGAGGTTCAGAACGGTCGCACCGGTGGGCACGCCGGGGTGCGATGTGAAGATAACGTCGAGAAGCGTGGTGCCTTCGCGCAGGTCAGCATCGTCAACGGACGGTGCGGGAACGAGTTCACGCGAGAGTGGGCTGGACGGGTCGGCAACGACCTCTTCGACAGTGCCCGTCTGGATGACGCGACCGTGACCGAGCAAAGTAACGGAGTCGCAGATTTCGCGGACGACAGCCATTTCGTGGGTGATGACCAGAACGGTCACGCCTTCTAAGTCGCGAACCTTGCGGATGAGTTCCAGAATCTGGCGCGTCGATTCGGTGTCGAGCGCGGAGGTGGGCTCGTCACACAGCAAAACACTGGGATTGTCCGCGAGCGCTCGAGCAACGCCGACGCGCTGACGCTGACCACCGGAAAGCTGAGACGGATATGAGTCGCCTCGTCCCGAAAGACCGACAAGGGCAAGTAGTTCTTCAACGCGCGCTTTGATCTGATCCTTCGGTACGCCCGCAAGTTTCAGGGGGTAGCCGATGTTCTGCGCCGCTGTGCGCGAGTCCAGCAGGTTCGCGGCCTGGAAGACCATGCCGATCTTGCGACGAGCTTCTCGCAGGGCTTTTCCACGCAACTGCGCCAAGTCGAGCCCGTCGACGACGATATTGCCGTCGCTGGGGTGTTCAAGCGCGGTCAGGCATCGGATGAGCGTTGACTTGCCCGCACCAGACTGACCAACGATTCCGTGGATGGATCCACGTTCAACGTGGAGGGTGACATTGTCGAGCGCGACAACCTCGTTGCCACCTTTGACGGAGTAAACCTTTCGCACTCCGGCAAGGTCAATCATGGCGCCCTCCTTCGATTCAGATCGTGCGCACCGGGTTTTCGGCGCGTTTTCGCGCTGCGTTGATGTTTTCAGCATAGGAGGCAAGTCCGCGCCACCCAAATTTTCTGTTACATAACGCCACGATGTGAAATGAAAGTGAGCCTGACCTGCAGTTTTACGCGATCACGTTTCGGTAACCGTCAGCGCGCGAACAGTGATCCAGATCGCGAATTGCGCCTTAGTCGACAGATACAGCTCATCCAATCCCCAGCAGATAGGAGACGAGTGCCGTTAATCCAAGTCCCAGCAGATAGGAGACGAGGCCACTCACCCAGCCGACAACAATCAGACTCATTCCGGCGCGGACCCGACGAGCCCACACCTCGGTCCACGCATCCAGGACCGCGGTTGAGAACGTGGTGAAGCCACCAAGGAAACCCGTTGATAGGACAAAACGCATGGTTCCGGTGATGCCCGGATAGTCGACCGTAGACCCACCGGCGACAAGGACCGCGAGTAGCGGGAGGATCCCGGTCAGGAAGCCAAGCAGGAAACAACCGACCGTATTGACGACCACGATGCCGACGTAAGGGCGGAGGGGCTTTCCAGCCAACGCGCGCTTGCCAACCCACCTGGTTTTTACAGCCAGATCGAGTTTCCAGCGCGAGAGGGCACCGAGTGCTCCGCCGAGGGCTGTGCCGAGCACGCTGAAGAGAACGATCATTGTTCCTCCTCAGCGAAGGTGTCACGGTCGACCATCCCGGCCGCATCAGAAGACGGAGATGAAACGCTGGACCCGGCCTCGTCACTCACCTCAACGACCTCGAACATGCCGAACTTTACGAAGCGGCCCAACGCACAACCACACCCCGCGCACACGACGCCAAGGAAAAGCAACGTCAGCGACGCGAGCGCCGGAACAATCGCCCCGACAATAGATCCGGACGCGATCATCCCATTCGCAGTTGCAGCGATCAATGTGCCGTAGGTCGTGAACGCTCCCAGGAAGCCGGTGACAACCAGCAGGCGCACGCGCTCGCGTGAGGGATCAGTAAAAAGCGGCACGACCACACCAAGCACAAACGCGCCGAGAAGATTCACGAGAACCGTCGACCACATGATGGGAATCGCGTGCGAAATGACCGCAGAATCGGGGAAGAACACTGTCAGATAGTCCACGCTAGCGCGAACAAGCGCGCCCAACGCGCCACCAACGGCAACGTACGGCCAGATGCGCTGGACGGGCTTTGCAGGATCATTCATCGCGTCCAGCCTACACAAGTTCACGAGACTCGGGCAGGAACGATCAGCCTGCCCTGTCGGCGCAGTTTGTACACTAAACCCATGACCAGCGGTTCCCTCATTCAGCAAGGCGTGGGACGTTTTGCGCCCTCTCCTACCGGGGATTTTCACGTCGGGAATCTGCGGACCGCGATCCTCGCTTGGGCCTGGGCGCGTAATAGCGGGCGCTCGTTTGTCCTGCGCATGGAAGATATAGACCGCGTGCGTTCGGGCAGCGCCGACCGCCAGATCGCTGACCTGAAAGCGATCGGACTGAACTGGGATGGCACAATACTGGTGCAGACGACGCGTTCAGCCGCCCACACGCAGGCGCTCGATTACCTGGTCGAGCAGGGATATGCGTTCGAGTGCTATTGCTCCCGCAAGGACATTAAAGAAGCCGCGTCCGCTCCCCATGTTCCGCCGGGACACTACCCCGGCACATGCCTCAACCTGACTGACACTGAGCGCGAGGTTCGACGCCGACAGCTCGCCGAGCTCGGGCGCACTCCCGCGCTTCGCCTTCGCGCTCCAGCAAGCGAGTGGACCGTATTCGATGAACTCCACGGTTCTTTCACCGGCCCCGTCGATCACTTCGTGCTGCGCCGTGCTGACGGCGTGCCCGCGTACAACTTGGCCGCGGTGGTCGATGACGGCTTCCAACATGTCGCCCAAGTGGTACGAGGCGATGATCTGTTGTCTCAAGCGCCCGCTCAAGCGGCGTTGGCAACACTGCTCGGAATCGCGGTCCCGACTTACGTGCACGTGCCACTGGCACTGAACGAGGCGGGCTCTCGCCTCGCGAAGCGCGACGGAGCCGTCACCCTCGCTGACCTGTATGAACTTGGGTGGACCACGGAGGATGCCGTCGAATGGATTGGTCGTTCCCTGGGAATTGACGGAGCGCGAACCGCCATCGACATTGCAGACGCTCTCCCCATCGACTCCCTGCGAGCACTCCCCCTTGACCCGTGGATTGTCACCCCGCCCACCGGGCTCCCCGCATTCTGAGCCAACCGAGTTTCACCCCCATCCTCCACCCTCTGAACAGGAGCATGACCAGCAGAAGTAGGCACCTCGTGCCACACTTAACCCATGGATTTCTTCCAGAAGCTTTTCGGATACAAAGAACCGACGCTCATCGTTGCTCAGTCGGACAACTGGACGCAGTTAGAGCCGTCGCACGACCTTGACGTCACGATTGCACGTCGTGCGCGCAAAGAAAAATGGCCTCCAACCAGCGCGGATGCTCCTGCAGAGTTCCACTGCATGCTCATCGTGCACGGCGGGTTCTCCGATGGCTACATGGAAGTGAACTGCCTGGGTAAGCCGATCGCCACTTTCAATCACGAACAGGTCGCAGACACTATGGAACGCATGCGCGCTGACAACGGCCTGCGAATGACAGCGGTCAAAACAACCGCTTTCCTCGACGCTGACCGCTGGATTGTCACCGTCAATATCTGACACGGCACACTCATCGGAGCAAATACCAAGACGGATCCCTACACATCCGCAAAGGCTGGGCAGGCCACTAAAACCACCCCGACACGCCCGAAAAGACACATTTGGGCATGAGCCCCTTTGGGTATTAGCCCGCCCTTTATGGTTCCTGTTCATCAAACAGTTTGGGTCGCCCCTTTTGGGGGCGACCCAAACTGTTATTGTTCTCAATGGTTACTGCTATTTACGGCGACGAACCATGACTGCACCCGCACCAAGGGCTAGTAACCCTAGTGCCAGCACCGGAATCCCCGCGTAACCAGTCTTGGGGAGTTTCTGCCACACGGTGTTACCTTTGTTGCCGCTATTTCCGGTGTTTCCATTATTCCCGTTGTTGCCGGGCTCATTCGGATTCAGCGGATCGGTACCATCTTTGATTTCTTGACCATCATTGATGCCGTCACCATCGGTATCAGCCTTGTTCGGGTTAGTGGCTTTACCGCCATTCTTAGCTCCGGTCACCTCATCCCCATCATTGATGCCGTCACCGTCAGTGTCAGCATTGTTCGGGTCAGTGTTTCCGGGCTTACCGTTCGGGTCAGCCTTATCACCCTTGAACGGATTCTTAGCACCACTTACCTCGTCACCATCATTAATACCGTCACCATCGGTATCAGCCTTCTTCGGGTCGGTCTTGGTGGCCTTAGAATCATCAACCTTCGCAGTACCGTCATCATTCTTGACGGCCTTGCCATCTTGGTCAACGTCAGTTCCGACCTCTTCACCATCAGTCAGACCGTCACCATCGGTATCAGCCTTCTTCGGGTCAGTACCAAGATCCTTCTCCCGACCATCAGAAATCCCGTCACCATCAGTATCAGCCTTCGTCGGGTCAGTACCATCTTTGACTTCCTGACCATCATTAACCCCATCACCATCAGTGTCAGGATTCTTCGGGTCAGTACCATGAGCCGCTTCGTCCGCGTCCGGGATGCCATCACCATCATCGTCACCATCAGTCACGTCCGGGACACC
>NZ_JH815208.1:257002-556632 GCF_000296505.1 Schaalia turicensis ACS-279-V-Col4 | reverse complement strand
CCATTCTTCGGATCCTTAGCCAGGATCACATCCGTACCCGGATCACCAGAACCATCACCCCAAGCCGGGCAACCACTATTAGAAGACGGGCCAGCAATCTTCGGACACTTATCAGAAGCATCCGGAGTACCATCACCATCAGAATCCGACTCTTTGACGGTAACCGGCGCCAGAATCACCCTCTGGAGGGCGTCTTTCCCTTTTCCGTATGTCAACTTGACCGGAATCAGGTAGCTACCTGGGTTCACCTTGCCAGTCGTCGGATTCAGAGCAATGGTGCCATCAGAGTTAACCTTCGCCCAGGCCTGAGGACCAACTGCAACCTTGGTCTGATCCACGCCCTCAAGCAGGGAGGCAGGAACATCACTGGCAGCAGCAGCGGCATAAGTCGTATCAGCAGGAGGCGTAGTGCCGTTCTCCTTGTTAGTCGGTGCCGCTACCGTGGCTGTCTTATCCAAATCGATGGTCGTTGCTTGATATTCAGGCGTAACCTTGGCAGCGAAAATGTCTTTCGCCATCGCCCGGTCACGTTGATTCTCAGCGTAGATGGACGCTGTATAAAGCTCATCTTTGTCAAGATCAGCCGGAACAGTGAAGTCACAGGACTTCACAACTCCGAGGTTAGACGCCTGGGTTTTACAAGTCTTTACCTCATTACCGTCACCATCAGTCCAAACAATGTCATAGGTGTTATTTGGAACGAAACCGGTAGCCTTGGTAGGAGCGGTATCGCCTGGTTTTGCCGGATTTGTGGTCTGGTCATAGGTTTCAATATGGAAATCACGTCCCTCTATCCGGAGGGCGAAGTTCACGTTTTCGACGTTTGATATCGCACCAGTAGATGCATTTGGACCCCAGTTCAAACCGTTTTGGTACATGTTGTCACGGAAGTTGTTAAGCGAGCCGCCAACACCATTCGGAAGTTCAGGAGCGACATACATATATTCTGTGTTTACGTGGCGACTGCGCAGGTTCGCCTTAGCCCAAGAAGCATTTGCATCCTCGGGAACCAATTCTCCCCAGGTACCGGCATTCATAATTCCTTTGGCACTGTAGCTATTTCCCCACAGCCCCTGGAACTGCAGATGATATTTACCCTCTGCATCGGTGGTGTCGTAAACGGTTTCAGCAATCGCGGATTTACCGGTTTCAGCCTCATAGGCTTTCATAATCTCACGTTGCGCTGCCTTGAACTCGTCACGCTTGTAGTTTTTATGGCCTTTTTTCCATTGGTCAAAGCGGCGGGCTACTTCATCTTGAACATAAGCGCCAACTACCCTAACCCCTGGAATTTTCACTTCACCGAAGCCAGCATTAAAAGTTGGAACGGCTTCAGAACTTCCTACACTTTCCCGCTCTTCATACCAGACTTGACCGGTAACGTCGCCACCGCCCCCTTTTCGACTGCTCTGCTTCCAGGTGTTTTCAGCCGGGAACATCTGATTAAACTGGGGGCGCTCTTGGAAAGCGATATTGTAGTTTTCAGCAAGATTAGCCCCAACCACTCCATTCCAAGTACCCCGATAGCGATCCCCCTGACCGCCAAAGGTGGAATCGCCTTCGACAAAGGCAAGCGTATATTTGCTGGAATCTGGATTATCTGTCCAAATCCGCAGGGTCTGACCCAACGTAGCCTCCCATTTGTGAACCGTGCCAAATGCATCTGTCCAATCTGGTAGCTGGATAACGTAGGTACCGTCAGGCCGAGCCTGGGTATAGTAGACCGGCGACAAGGCGCCTTTTTGCCTTCGATTCTTGTAATCAGTCCATTGTGCGTAGACCTTAACTCCGGCAAGCCCTACGTCGCCATCGGAAGCGCCCTGTTTATCATCTGGCTCCATATACGAGCGGCTACCGCTGCGATCGAAATAGACCCTCCCGCTGACACTCTTTTTTTCCCCCAGGGCGTTGCCAGGGGAATAAATCGGGACATCCGCGTGAGCGGTACTGACCGTAAAAACAGGCAAAAGTGCAATTACCAGCGCCACAGCCGCTAAAATCGCACCAAATGTTTTCTGGAATCTAAGCGACCAGCTGGCTACCTTCGAAGTGCTAACCTTTGCCATTACTCCCCCGTAACTCAGGTTTATGCGGAAAGAAGCGACTCAACCAGCCTTTATTCAGCGGTTAGGACGCCCCCATATTAAGAAAATATCCAGAGTCCTTAACTGAAGCCTCTAGATACTACTAGGAGACACATTTTACCACCCCGACGCGCCCGGCAAAAGACACACATTTGGGTATTAGCCCCAAAAAGCCCATTCAGTAGAAATAGAAAATCCGATCAGCTCAACGTAAAATCGTTGGAACTGAGCGGATTGTCACTAGAAATGCAGAACCCCCGCCGGTGGATCGCACCGAGGGGGGCCGCTGCGCGCTCGAAGGGACTCGAACCCCCAACCTTCTGATCCGTAGTCAGATGCTCTATCCATTGAGCTACGAGCGCATCGCCGTTTGGCTGGAAACAACTTTACGCGCGAGGTCCCGCAATGACAAACTCACAGATGGGGCTTGCATCACATCAATAGTCCATTGCGGGCTAATTCAAGCCATTTATTCCTATTTTAGTCTCCCTGTGAATGACCGAAACCACATAAAGAAGGAGCCTCGTACCACCATCGCGCGCGCTTTTCGCGTACGGAAAACGGGGTACGAGGCACCCTCTCAACGCGTAGTCGGCGCGATCTGAGTCAGATACGTCGAGCAGGATCACACGAGCGATGCTGCGAAGGAGCGTTCGTCATGTTTTCCTTCCCATTCCGCGCCTGTGCGGAATATAAGCGGAAAACAAAAGGACCCTCCGCGCACCCGGCAGCGCACCCTTATCCTTGCTGCCTTCCGGCCCTGGGGAGGTTCAGATGATACCGTCACACGGAGGATCGCTCCCCAGTTTACACATGCCACCACACAAAGGCGATTCGGAAAAACAAAAGTCCCGCCACCCAAAGGATGACGGGACAACCGCGGAGGATGGGGGATTCGAACCCCCGAGGGCTTGCACCCAACACGCTTTCCAAGCGTGCGCCATAGGCCACTAGGCGAATCCTCCAGCATGCACATCAGTGCGCTTGCTTATCTTAGGCTGAAACGGTCTAAAAATGCTAACTCAGCACATCGAACACCCTAATGGGATAGGTCACGCACCAAAAAGGCGAACGAAATTGCGAACCAGCTTGCCCGCCTGATGGTCACACGCCCCTAGGCGCCCGGCAAGCATCAGCGATTCCACATCATCGGTGCCCGGATAACCCGCATCTTCATAGCGTTCAAGGGCAGCACGAATCGCATCGGAATCGATTTCCGGATTGAACTGCGTCGCGTAGAAGTTGTCTGAAAACCGCATGACTTCAGCGGGACAGGTCAGCGATTTCGCCAACAAGACCGCATCTTCGGGGAGCTCTTCAACGGCTTCTGTGTGGTTCACATAGGTGTAGAACGTGCGGGAAACCCCTTCCAAGATCGGATCATCCGCATGCTCGGCAACCATATAAATCTCGGTGATCTGCGCGGGCTCAGCCCACCTGGTCGTCACCTGACCACCCATCAGAACAGCCGCAACTTCCGTTCCATACCCGGTTGTAAAACAGGGAACGTGAGCGGTCGTCACATCGTGAAGAAGGTGGAACAGTTCAGCTTCAGCGCGCTTCTGCGTCGCCGACTTGTGGACGTCGGACGTTGTCGTCCCATAGGGAGATCCGCCAACGATGATGCCGGAATAGGCCTCAACATCAATGTCAGGAAGACCGAGCATGTCGAGTCTGACCTGTTCAAGCTCGGTTTCTGCTAGGCCGGTCGTTCGCTGAAACGAACGGTATTCCGCTTCAACTTCAACGTCTTCGGGACGTGTCGACACCAGCAAGAGAGGTTTCATACGTCAAGGATAGGTAAAGACTTGGAAATGGTCTAACAATTCTCAGAATGAAGACTGCCGATCCGCAAGGAGCCTCGTCACCACACCGCAGATGAAAATACGCAGTCCCAACCTTGCACCAAATTGTATTTTCGCGCCTATCCGGTCACAGAACGGACGCCAAACTACCGGCGCAATATCACTGCGGGCTAATCTGGTGTTCTGACCGGTGAAACGGCCCTGCCCATCAACTGATCAGATCGGAGAGCTCTTCCATGAGCGATAATTCCCGTGGCTTCTTCCGCTGGACCCTGCACGGTGACGGCACTTCCATTGCCCCCGGCGAGGTTGTCTCCCCCAGCGAGCGACTCACGTGGCCTCGAACAATCGGCATCGGCATTCAGCATGTTGTTGCAATGTTCGGCGCAACCTTCCTCGTTCCACTGCTGACCGGCTTCGACCCGTCAACAACTCTCTTCTTCACCGGCTTCGGAACCCTGCTGTTCCTGCTCATCACAGCCGGACGCCTTCCCTCATACCTCGGCTCGTCCTTCGCGCTGATCGCACCGATCGGCGCGGTGACCGGCTACGTTGCCGGCGGTGGCCAGACCATCGACGACCATCTTGCTTCCCTGGCACAGGGTGGCATCATCATGGCCGGTGGCTCGCTCTTCATCATCGGCCTGATCGTTCATTTCGCGGGTGCTGCTTGGATCGACAAGCTGATGCCCCCGGTGGTGACCGGCGCAATCGTCTCCCTGATCGGCTTCAACCTTGCGCCTAGCGCATGGAACAACGTGAAGACCGCCCCGCTGACCGCAACCGTCACGATCGTTTCGATCCTGCTGATCACGGTCCTATTCAAGGGCATCATCGGTCGCCTCGCGATCCTCATCGGTGTTCTGATTGGCTACGCAACCGCCTGCATCCGTGACGAGGTCGACTTCTCCGCCATCGCAAACGCCGACTGGGTTGGCGCCCCGGCGTTCCGCGCCCCGGCCTTCGACCTGTCGCTGATAGGCCTGTTCGTCCCGGTTGTCCTGGTCCTCATGGCTGAGAACATCGGTCACGTGAAGTCCGTGTCCGCAATGACCGGCGAGAACCTGGATGATGTCACCGGTCGCGCACTCTTCGCCGACGGCCTGTCCACGATGATCGCAGGCTTCGGTGGTGGCTCCGGTACGACGACTTACGCCGAGAACATTGGCGTTATGGCCGCAACCCGCGTCTACTCGACCGCCGCTTACGTGGTCGCAGCTTTCACCGCTCTCGCCCTGTCGATGCTGCCGAAGTTCGGCCAGATCATCGCAACGATCCCAGCCGGTGTCCTCGGTGGAGCGGCAACGATCCTCTACGGCATGATCGGCATGCTCGGTGTTCGTATCTGGGTTCAGAACCGCGTTGATTTCTCCGATCCGGTTAACCTGAACACCGCTGCGGTCGCCATGGTTGTCGCCATCGCCGACTACACGCTGATTGCTGGCAAGATGACCTTCTCCGGTATTGCGCTCGGCTCCGTTGCAGCGATTGTCATCTACCACCTCATGCGCTGGATCTCGAAGGCCCGTGGTACGAACCTCGAACAGGTTTCGCCCGCATCGGTTCCCGCTGGCACGGAACTCGAGTCCGAACCCTACGCGAAGCGTCGGAAGGCACCTTCAACTGAAGCGTGATTGACGCGAAGTCGGCTCAGTCCGACTACGGCCTCGGTGCACGTCCAGTAAGCACCAATTGACGAGGCCAGTTACAGAGCGAATAGCCGGTGACTGCCCCCTGCGGGGCACTCACCGGCTATTTTCATGCAATTCCCACAGTGAAGATGCGCAAGGTCACTAAAACTCGCTGACATTGGTTGAATATCTTAGGAAGCCTTGGCGTTCATACCGGTAGACCCTTGAATGGTGTCCAGGGTCAGTAATGTCCTGCGCACCTCCTCTTCCATGTCTTCGTCGAAAGGAGACATCTCGGTGATTACTTTCGACCACATCTCGCACGTGTTCCCGAACGGGACGACGGCGTTGGATGACGTTTCTCTGCACGTTGAGCCTCATACGACGACGGTCCTGCTGGGCACGTCTGGGTCGGGCAAGACGACGCTGATGCGGATGGTGAATCGGATGCTCTCCCCCACATCTGGGCGCGTGGTTGTGCGCGGGCAGGATGTTGCGGATGTTGACCCGGTGAAGTTGCGTCGCTCGATCGGATACGTGCTCCAGGATGCTGGACTTTTCCCACATCGCAGCATTGTTGACAACATTGCGACGGTTCCGCGTCTTGAGGGTGCCTCGCGTAGAGAATCGGCGAAACGCGCGCTAGAGCTGATGGACCTGGTTGGTTTGGATCGAGGCCTCGCGAAACGCTATCCGGCGCAGCTGTCAGGTGGCCAGCGTCAGCGCGTGGGTGTTGCTCGCGCGCTCGCAAACGAAGCGGACATTCTGCTGATGGACGAACCTTTCGGCGCACTGGACCCGCTGGTTCGCGCCGACCTGCAACGGGAGCTCCGCGACCTGCGTGACCGCGTGGGCACGACCATCCTGTTCGTTACGCACGACTTAGATGAGGCGTTCATGCTCGGCGACCAGATCGCTGTTCTGCAGACCGGTGGCGTCCTAGCGCAGGTGGGCACGTCCGAGAACCTCGTGACGAACCCCGCGAACGACTTTGTCGCGTCCTTCGTCGGGTCGTCCGGCCAGCGCCGTCTGAGTATGAAGTCCACGCCCGCAGGCACACTCGTTTCTGACCCGGATGGCCGTCCGCTCGGCCTGTTGCCGGAAGGCGAACTCCGATGAGTTGGCTGTCGCAAAACTACTTACTACTCTGGGAGCTTACTGTCGCGCACCTACGCATCGCGATACCAGCAATTCTGGCCGCGGTCATCATTTCAATCCCGGTCGGTTGGGCTTCGACGCGTTCGAAGCGCTGGGGTAGCCCACTATTGACCGCACTGTCGTTGCTGTATGCGATTCCCTCACTGCCAATGCTTGTTGTGATCCCCGTGATCGTAGGAATTGCGCTCCGGAGCAAGCTGAACATCATCATCGTTCTTGCGCTCTACGGGATCGCGGTGCTGATCCGTCAGGTCGCGAATGCGTTTACCTCTCTGCCAGCTTCGGTTCTCGAGTCTGCGGACGCCGCTGGCATGAGCTCATGGCGTAAGTTCATCGGAGTCGAACTCCCACTAGCCTTGCCCGTCATCATCGCGGGCGTACGCGTGGTCGTTGTGTCGACGGTGTCGCTGGTGACCGTAGGTGCGTTCATCGGGATTCGCTCGCTGGGCACGCTGTTCACCGACGGATTCCAGCGAGGTCTGGTGTCCGAGGTATGCGCCGGCTTGGTTGCAACCGTTCTGGTCGCGCTTGTTTTGGATGCGCTGACCATCGCCGTGGGCGCCCTGCTCACCCCATGGACGAGGCCGGGATCCGCGCCTCATCGCTCCCCTGTTTCTAACCCATGTTTGAAGGCGGAGGTGGCCGCATGAGCTTGCTCATGGATGCATTGACATGGCTGTTTGCTGGTGGCCATTGGACGGGGTCCACGGGGATCCTCATTCGTATTGTTCAACATCTTGGCGTGACTGTCGGCGTTGTCACCATTGCCGGTCTGATTGCGCTGCCAATTGGTATTTACATCGGGCACACCGGCCGTTTTGTCACGCTAATGAGCGCGACGTTCGGGGTGGCGCGAGCGATCCCGACGCTGGGTGTTCTGACTTTAATCGGCTTGTGGCTGGGTATTGGCTTGTCAGCACCATTCTTAGCGGTTCTGATTTTGGCGGTTCCTCCGATGCTGTCAGCAACGTATTCCGGTATCGGGTCAGCCTCTCCGACAACGGTGGATGCTGCTCGAGCTATCGGCCTGACCGAAATGCAAGTCGTACGCGAAGTTGAACTGCCCGCCGCGCTTCCCTTGATTATTGGTGGCTTGCGCTCGACGACCCTGCAGGTTGTCGCCACTGCAACGCTCGCGGCGTACACCGCGGACGCTGGGCTGGGTCGTTTCCTCTACACAGGTCTGAAAACCCGCGATTACGGGCAGATGATTGGTGGCGCGATCCTGGTTGTCGCCCTCGCATTGATTCTGGACGCCCTGTGGGTGCGAGCATCACGCAACCCGCGCCTGAATGGCGAAGGCACTGAGAACGCTGAGCGGCCTCGTCGATTCTTTGGACGACGCACAACGAAGAACGAAAGCAATGCGCGCGTCGCGACTCGCTCGGCGGTAAAACGCAAGCGCAAAGCTGTCACCGCAATGCTCGGCGCCACTGCTCTGACGACCAGCGCGTGTGCGACCGCAGCAACCTTCGACCCGAGCTCACAATCGAACGGGCGCGAGACGATCATCGTCGGATCGCAGGACTATTACTCGAACGAAATCATCGCCGAAACCTACGCCATCGCCCTCGAGGAGGCCGGATTCGCGGTCACTCGTGAACTGCGCATCGGCCAGCGTGAGGTCTACATGCCAGAAATTCAGGCGGGCGCGATCGACGTGTTCCCCGAATACACGGGTTCACTGTTGCAGTACTTGGATGCCGATGCGACGCAGACCAGCGCAGACGAGGTGTACGAGGCTCTGAGCGCCACTCTGCCGGACGGACTGCGCGTGCTGAACGCCACGCCTGCTGCCGACCAGGATTCGTACGTGGTGACGACCGAGTTCGCGAACGAACACTCGCTGACGACGATCGGCGACCTCGCATCCGTGGGATCGGTAAAGATCGGCGGCAATTCGGAGTTGGCGACGCGCCCCTACGGTCCGGCTGGACTGAAGTCCATGTACGGCGTGACCGCGACGTTCACGCCGATCGAGGACTCGGGTGGCGCGCTCACGCTGAAGGCTCTGCGTGACGGCGACGTGCAACTGGTCGACATCTATTCGGCTGACCCGTCGCTGGCGGGTTCAGATCTGACAGTCTTGGAGGACCCGAAGGGGTTATTCCTGGCCTCCCACGTGGTGCCGATCGTCTCCCCGCGAATCGACGAGGCCGCGACTGCCGTGATCAATCGCGTGTCCGCGACCCTTGAGAGCGCGGATCTGGTGGAGATGAACCGTCAATCGACCGAAGATGGCGCGCCGGCGGCTACCATTGCTCGCTCATGGTTGGAGCGCAAAGGGCTGATTTAAAGCAAAATTTCGGCCTTGAGCGCGTTGTGCAATTTGGTTTCTACATGGTAGGGATCACACTTATTAACGCATGATCGTGCGCTGATCAACGGTTGCACGTACCTCCTTATGGATGACACCGGAATTGCCGGCTCGAAGAAATCTTCAAGTCGTCTTCACCGTAGACGCCTGCTTGTGGATAACCTCCCTTTGTCCTCAGCGTGCGTCACACTAGTAAGGACCACATACTCTTCTTTAGTCGCCGACGATGCTTGCTGGACTTGCACCTCGCCTCGCCAATGCGACTGAGATCAGCCCGCAGAAAGGAGCGCAGCACGTGGGAAAACGACGTACTTCGTCACGCGGTCGTGGCAGGGTTCATGGAAGAGCCCTCCGCATCGGTGACATCGCGGTCGCGTTGATCATCATCTGTATCGGGTCGTATTGTGTTTTTCCCTCGTTCCGTTTTATGCTCGGCCGCCTGTGGAACGATGTTGGCTTCCTCGTCCCCCACTCAGTTTCCGTCGATGATCTGCCTCCCAGCGAAGCTGCGAGGCAACTGAAAGCACTCACCGTTCTCGATCATGATGACGCACCCGACTACGATCGCGACCAGTTCGGGCACGCCTGGGCGGACGAGGACCATAACGGGTGCGATACTCGGAACGACGTGCTCGCGCGCGATCTCACGAACGTGACGTATAAGCCGAAGACACGTGACTGCATTGTCCTAACGGGAACCTTGGACGACCCGTATACAGGTTCCACGATCAACTTCCAGCGCGGACAGGAGACATCCGCTCTCGTACAGATTGACCACGTTGTCGCGTTAGGAAACGCATGGAGGTCGGGCGCGTGGCAGTGGGACGACACCCAGCGTCAACGCTTCGGGAACGACCAGAACAATTTGTTAGCCGTCGACGGTCAAACGAATAAAGACAAGGGTGCAGCATCCGCCGACAAGTGGCTACCCCCAAACACTGACTTCCGGTGCGCCTACGTCACGAAGCAGATCAACGTGAAATACACGTGGGGGCTCACCATTACCTCTGCTGAGCAATCAAAGATGGCAAGCGTTCTAGCAGGCTGTAAGGCCTCATAGCTACCGCGATCAGGGTCGTCGATATAACAAGGCGGGCGGAGCGACCCTTGTCGCTCCGCCCGGCCTCGTCAACTATTCACTGGGTTCGTGCGCACCCAGGCGCACGATCGGCGAGCCTCAGAGGTTCAACTGAATCTGACGTCCAGGAACGGCCTCGATCAGCTCGCGCGTGTAATCCTGCACCGGATTATTGAACAGCGCGTCCGTCGAATTCTGCTCCACCAGCTTGCCCTTTTCCATAACGACCACGTCGTCAGCGATCTGACGAACAACCGCCAAGTCGTGGGTGATGAACAGGTAGGACAGACCTAGCTGAGCCTGAAGATCATTCAGCAAGTACAGGATCTGGTTCTGAACCAGAACGTCCAGAGCCGAAACTGCCTCGTCAAGAACGATGACCTCGGGGTTCAGGGCAAGCGCGCGAGCCACGGCCACACGCTGACGCTGACCACCGGACAGCTCGTTCGGGTAACGGCGCATCGCGGAACGTGGCAGAGCAACCATGTCCAGAAGCTCAGACACGCGCTCGATACGCAGATGCTTCGGATTGAATTCCTTCTTCTCCGCGGCAGTCAAAGAACGTCCAGCGTTCTTTGCTTCCATCAGAGCCGAAATCCACTTTTCAGGCTCGCGACCGGTCGCCATCGCACGAGCAAACTCCTGCTCGGCGTACGCCATCGTGCCGTAGCCGTGGACGCGGAGCGGTTCTTCGATGATACGGAAGATCGAGAACATCGGATCCAGCGAACCGTACGGGTTCTGGAATACTGCCTGCAGGCGACGACGCAGAGCAAAGAGCTCCTTGTCGCTCATCTCGGACGTGTCCTTGCCGTCGAAGAAAACCCTGCCGGACGTCGGCGACAGCAGGTGCAACACCATGTTCGCTGCGGTCGACTTACCGGAACCGGACTCGCCCACAACCGCCAGGGTCGTACCGCGACGCAAACCGAAGGTCACGTCATCAACGGCGATCAGCTTCTTAGCCTCACCCTTCGATCCACGGATATCGAACTCACGGGTCAGGTGCTCAACGCGAACGATTTCCTCGGTCGACGTTGCGCCCTTACCTGCGCCCGTCAGCTCTTCCTCCGTCACAGAAATACCGTGAGCGTGAGCGGACTCAATACGAGCCGACGCCAGCGACGGAGCAGCCGAAACAAGACGCTTCGTGTACGGGTGCTGCGGGTGTTGCAGGATCTCCAACGCGGGGCCGGATTCAACGATGCGACCACGGTGCATAACCACCAGCTGTTCGGCACGCTCAGCAGCAAGGCCAAGGTCGTGCGTAATGAACAGAACAGCGGTGCCCAGTTCGCGGGTCAGCGAACCAAGGTGATCGAGGATGCGACGCTGAACGGTCACGTCCAGAGCGGACGTCGGTTCGTCAGCGATCAGCAACTTCGGACGAGCCGCCATTCCAATAGCGATCAGCACGCGCTGACGCATACCGCCGGAGAACTCGTGCGGGTACTGCTTGGCGCGACGCTCTGCGTCCGGCAAGCCGGCCTCTTCAAGAAGCTGAGCCACGCGCTCACCAGTCTGGGACTTCGGAACAACGTTATTGGCGACAAGAGCTTCCTTGACCTGCGTACCAACGCGCAGAACAGGGTTCAGGTTCGACATCGGATCCTGGGGAACCAGGCCGATACCGGAGCCTCGCAAACGAACCCATTCCTTCGTGGTGAGGTTCGTGATCTCTTCACCGTCGAATTCGATGGAACCGCCGGTGACCTTACCGGTGCCCGGGAGCAGGCCGATGACCGCAGCAGCAGTCGTCGACTTACCGGAACCGGACTCGCCCACGATAGCGACCGTCTGGCCGGGGTAGATGGTCAGGTTTGCGCCACGAACAGCCGGAACGATACCGGTCGACGTGGTGAAGGTGACCTCAAGGTCAGTGATCTTCAGAAGCGGGTTGGCGTCCTCAGGGTGAACCTCTTCGGGAGCAGCCGATTCGCTAACGGTCTGAGAAGCATCAGCCTTGCCTTCGCCGAGCACCATCGTGTTGATAGCCTCTTCGATGGCGTCCTCGTTCGGAGTAGTCATATTCTCTTCGCTCACTTGCGTGCCTTCGGGTCGAGGGCGTCACGGACCGCATCACCCATCATGATGAAGCTGAGGACGGTCATCGCGAGAGCCAAAGCCGGGTAGAAAAGAACCATTGGGTTCGTACGCAACGACGCCTGTGCGGCCGAAATATCGGCGCCCCACGAAACGACCGTTGACGGAAGACCGATACCCATGAAGGACAGGGACGCTTCGGAAACGATGAACGTACCCAGAGCAACCGTCGCGTACACAATGATCGGAGCCATCGAGTTCGGGATGATGTGGCTCATGAGAATGCGAGCCTTTGATGCGCCGGTGGCGCGGGCAGCGGTGACAAACTCTTCGTTCTTCGCCGACATCACGGCACCACGAGTAATACGCGCGATCTGAGTCCAGCCGAAAAGGGACAGAACCAAGATAACCATCCAGATGTTTCGGTTTTCCTTGAACATCTGCATGAAGACGATTGCTGCCAGGAGCAACGGGATTGCGAAAAAGATATCGGTAATACGCGAGAGCAGAGCATCGAACCAGCCACCGAAGTAGCCGGCAATCGCGCCGATCACCCCACCGATGATGACGACGAAGATGGTCGTCAGAACACCAACGGAAACGGATGCGCGGGCACCGAAGACGATGCGAGCGTAGATGTCACAACCCTGACGGTTAAAACCGAAGGGGTGGCCGTCGGACGGACCCTTCAGCGAGTTCGAAAGCTCGCAGAAACGCGGGTCCTGGCTGGTGAACACGTTCGGGAATGCTGCGATCGCGATCGCGATCACGATGATGGTCAGAGCCACCCAGAAGAGCGGGCGCTTGCGTAGGGACTTCCATGCCTCGCCCCAGAGCGATGAAGGCGCGCGATCGTCGGCAACGGCGTCAACTGCACCAAGACCGGTTTCGTCGATATCGGAAACGAAGTGGCGTTGACCGGTTCGGGTGCGTTCGATGTTTGCGGAGGGAATGTAATCACTCATAGCGGATCCTCGGGTCGAGCACGGCGTACAGCAAGTCAACAACAAGGTTGGCGAAGATGTACACGAGCACCAGAACGGTAGTCACGGAAACGACGGTGGCGGGTTCGCCCTTGACGATGGCCTGCCAGAGCGTGCCACCAACACCGGAGATATTGAAGATGCCTTCCGTGATGATCGCGCCCCCCATGAGGGCGCCAAGGTCGCCACCAAGGAACGTTGCAACCGGGATCAGCGAGTTGCGCAGGATGTGGCGGGTCATAACCGTGCCACCCTTCAGGCCCTTCGCGCGAGCGGTGCGGACGTAGTCAGCAGACACGTTCTCAGAAACAGACTGGCGAGTCAGGCGAATCACGTATGCCAGCGAGACGCCACCAAGCACGATTGCCGGCATGGTCAACGACTGAAGGCTGACGTGCGCACCGACTGTAGTCGGGAATACTCCTAGTTTCACACCGAGGACGAACTGCAGGACGAAGCCGAGGACGAAGGTCGGGACGGAAATCAGCAGAAGCGAGAAGACAAGAATGGTGGAGTCGAAGATGCCACCGCGGCGAACACCGGCAACGACGCCGGCAAGAATACCGAGGATTGCTTCAATCGCCATGGCGTACAGTGCAAGCTTCACCGTAATCGGGAAGGCACGCGCCATCACTGCGGTTACCGGCTGTCCGGAGAATGTCGTACCGAAATCAAGCGTGAACACGCCCTTGAGGTAAAGCAGGTACTGCATCCAGAACGGCTTATCGAGGTTGTACTTCGCAGCAATTTCAGCGTACGCAGCTTCAGAAAGCCCTCGGTCGCCGCCAAGGGCTGCGACGGGGTCACCAGGCATGAGGTACACCATCGCGAAGATCAGGAACGTGGCTCCGAAGAAAACCGGGATGGTCTGAAGGAGTCGACGTCCGATGTAACGCAACATGGACAGTCCTTTGAGATGTGGTTAGGAACTAGAGTCTTCGCCGCCTTGCTTATGAAAACTAGCAAGCAAGCGGGCACAGCCCACCTGTGGCAAAGACGCACTTACGCCATCATAGGGTAAAAACTCGGCAAACGGGAGTTTGATTAACTCGTCACCCACTAAATGGACAGTAAGAAAAAGAACAGAATTATTATCAATGATTCACCAGGCCCCGCCCAAACTCACGGTAAGAGAGCGCGGTGACGAGGCCTTGCAAACGCAATGGTGGCAGGTAGGAAAGCTCCCACCCGCCACCATTGGCACGTCCTCTAGGCGTAGTCAGTGATGACTAGCGCCTGGCCAGACTCACTCAGCCTTGGTGATCTCGTTGTAGATCGGCACGGACTTCCAGTTGAACACGACCTTGTCGACGTTCTCGGACCAGCCGCCCACGACGTTGGCGTACCACAGCGGGATGACCGGGAGGTCCTTGAAGAGGATCTCCTGCGCCTGGTCGAGGATCTTGTTGGATTCCTCGGTGGAGGTCGCGGAGGAGGCCTTCTTCAGGAGGGCGTCGAAGTCGGCCGAGGAGTACTCGGTGTCGTTCGAGCCGGCGCCGGTGCCGTAGAGCGGTGCAAGGAAGTTGTACTTGCCCGGGTAGTCAGCCTGCCAGCCGGTACGGAAGGCGGAGGTGATGGTGTGGTTGGTGACCTCAGTACGCAGGGACTTGAAGTCCGGGTACGGGGCGCCAACGGCGTCGATTCCGAGCGTGTTCTTGATGGAGTTGGTGACTGCGTCAACCCATGCCTGGTGGCCACCATCAGAGTTGTAAGCGATCGAGAAGGTGCCGGACCACGGGGAAATGGCGTCTGCCTTTGCCCAGAGTTCCTTGGCCTTGTCAGCGTTGTAGGTCAGGACCTCAGAGCCGGGGACCGAGTCGTTGTAGCCATCGACGACCGGGGAGGTGAAGTCCTTGGTCGGGGTACGGGTACCCGAGAAGATGGTGTCGGTGATGGTGTCGCGGTCGATCGCGTAGGAGATTGCCTGGCGACGCAGGTTGCCTTCTTCACCGGAGAAGTGTTCCAGGGCGAACGGAATTGCGAAGGACTGGAAGATTGCTGCCGGCTGATTCACGGCGCGACCGGAGAGGTCTGCTTCGTAGGTGGCGAATGCCGAGTCCGGAAGTGCGTCGAGGACGTCAAGGTTGCCGGAGAGCAGATCCTGGTATGCGGCATCGAGCGAGGAGTAGAAGATAACGTCCACGCCACCGTTCTTGGCAACGTTGTCACCCTTGTACTCAGGATTCGGGATCAGGTGGATCTGAGCGTTGTGCTCCCAGCCGCCTTCGGCGACCATGTAGGGGCCGTTACCAATGGGCTGCTCGCCACCGGTTTCCATGTCTTCCAGGGTCGAGTCCGGAAGCGGGAAGTATGCGGTGTAGCCGAGGCGCTGCGAGAAGTCAGCTGCCGGGGCCTTAAGGGTGATGGTGAAGGTGTAGTCGTCAACGACTTCGAGGCCGGTCAGATCGCCGGCACCTTCATCATCGGAGCCAGCGATCGGCTCGTAGAAGTAGGAGGAGAGCATCGCTTCGGATGCGCCCTTCTTCCATGCATCAACGAAGTTGTGCGCTTTGACCTCGGAGCCGTCGGAGAACTTCTGTCCTTCCTTCAGCTTGACGGTCCACACGGTCGAATCTTCGTTCGGCTCGATGGATTCGGCCATGTCCATATGGGTTGCGCCGGATGCATCGTAGTAAACGAGGCCCGCGAAGATGGCATCGAGGATCTTGCCGCCACCGGTTTCGTTGGTGTTTGCCGGGATCAGCGGGTTCTGCGGCTCGGAGCCGTTGGTCGAAATGATGCCGGTCGACGAGCCCGCAGCTACGCCGGAAGCGCTTGAGTTAGCGTCGCCACCGCCAGAGCAGGCCGCGAGACCGAGGGCAAAAACGGCCGGAACTGCCAGCCATGTCCTCTTGAGGTTCATGAAAGACTCCTCCAAATTGATGGGTTAGACCCGTAACGTCCAGTCGCGGGTTACGGTTGCGAGCCTAACCCGCCACGCCGTGAAAGTCTTTCCCAGACCATAAAGTGGACATTGCTATTTGGTCACAAATGGTCACGTTTTGGTAAAGACTTGTCTATATAGACATTACTTAAGGCTCTATTCACGGCCGAAAATACCGCTTCGGACTAGGATTACATCAGCATTGACCATCGTCTCTACATGCATGCAAGGACCACTCATTATGACGTCACCTTTAAATACTGCGCCACGCGTCTGCGTTGCCGGTCCTCTTGTTTTAGCGCTGGTCATGGGCCCTTTGGAGCACGAACCTCGCCTTGGTGAAGAACAGATCGCGCCGGCATCTTCCTTCTCCCCCGGCGGCTCAGCGAATCGCGCTGTTGCCCTTGCTCGCCTTGGTCTAAACACTCAGTTCTTGTGCTCAATCGGTATCGACGAGGCCGGGGCCATTGTTCGTTCGATGCTCACAACAAGCCGGGTTGATTTGAGCCATGCGCTCCGTGTGCCTCATCAGGCGATCACGGTTTCTCTTGGTTTTGACGGGGATCGCGCACTCACCACATCTGGAGATCTGACGGTTCCATCGCTTTCGACCCTTCGCCAAGCTCCTCACGCGCTTGTGGCAGAGCTCCATGTACTTGGAGCTAACAGTGAGACCGTGGAAAAGTGGCGCTCGAATCCGGTTCCCCCCATCACCATGCTTGAAGCTCCGCCCGCAGCACCGATTCCTCCAACGTGGGTTCTCTCGGAGTGCCGTTGGGATTCAACTGGTCAGTGGAAGAGCTCCGACCTTGACGCTTTGGATAACGTTGATGTCTTCACGCTGAACGAGCGCGAAGCAATGAATTACACGCATAAAGAAAATGCGCGTCAGGCCGCTCGCCAATTGGCATGGCATGTTCCGGGTGTCATCGTGACGCAGGGAGCACAGGGCGCAACAGCCATTATTGAAGGCGAAGAGTTCTCGCTTCCAGCAGCCCCGGCGAAGACGATTGATACGACGTCGGCGGGACACGCGTTCTCCGCGGCTCTTGTGTGGGCGCGAATGCAGGGACTTTCCCCCGAGGCGGCCGTGTCGATGGCTCTACTTGCATCTGCTCGATCAACGGAAACAATGGGGTCCTTCGCGGATGCACCGACGTTGGATGGTTTGAAGAAGTGGACCGAGTCCTGCGATGTGCCAGACGGATACGATCTTGCATTCATGGACTTTGACGACGTCACGCTTGAAGAAGAAACCACTCAGCGACCTGACCCCGCAGAACCTGACACGGATCTTCGTGACGATTCTGGTTTCGAGTTGGCAAAGGGAATCGCGGATATTCTCGCTCAGGAATGATGAATGGCCAAGGTTTGCCCCGTATCACCCCATCGCAACTAAAAGTGTGGGTTATTTAACATGAACAGGTTCCGACGCCCATGATCTAGCGGGAGAACTGCGCATATAAATGAGGGATTTCAGCCAAAAAAGTTGCAGGTATAGGGAATCGTTGAAACGCTGAACAAAAGCGCGCGCCTTTTTACGTGCATTTCACGGGCGCGTGTGTCCCATCGTCGACCGAAAGCACTCTATGAGTTCGCCTGACATATCAGCGAAAACAGAATCATCCTCATGTGACGCAGCGCCAATTGTGCCGCTTGAAACCTCGGATCTGACCGGAGACGTTCAGGGAGTGGAACCTTCGCTGAATGTCACGGTATTCGGCATTTCGGCCGTGGCCATTCTTGCTGTTTCTTTGGCGTCGATTTTTGCCCCCGACACGGTGCAGTCTCTTTTTGACGCGACGGTGACGTGGACCAGTGAGTGGTTCGGCTGGTTCTACATTCTCTTGATCACTGCGGCGATCGTTTTTGTCATCGTTCTTGCCCTCACCCGTTTCGGCAACATCAAGTTGGGTCCGGATAACTCGACGCCAGACTTTTCAACGTTCTCGTGGGCAGCGATGCTGTTCGCCGCGGGTATCGGCACGTCAATCATGTTCTACGCGATCGCCGAACCGGTTGGACAGTACATTGCTCCCCCAACAGGCGAAGGTGAAACGATTGAAGCTGCTCGACAGGCCGTGACGTGGACACTGTTCCACTACGGCATTTCCGGCTGGGCTCTCTATGGTCTTGTTGGCATTGCCCTTGGCTACTTCGCGTACCGCAAGCACGATCGTCTGACCGTTCGATCCACTCTCCGCCCGCTTCTAGGAGATAAGGTCGACGGTATTTTCGGTGACATCATCGATATGTTCGCCCTTGTTGGTGGCGTGTTCGGCATCGCAGCCAGCCTTGGTATTGGTGTTGTCCAGCTGAACGTTGGCCTGACGATCATCTTCGGGATCCCGCAGGGCCTTGTTGCGCAGATCGGCCTCGTTTCCCTTTCTGTCATCATGGCGACAGTCTCCGCTGTCAGCGGAGTCGACAAGGGCGTTCGAATGCTCTCGTCGATCAATGTCTTCCTGGCGATGTTCCTTGCCCTCTGGGTGTTGATCACCGGAAACACGACGCTCCTTCTGGATGCGCTGGTCGCGAACGTGGGTGACTTTGTCACGCAGTTCCCCGTCCTCACTTTGGAGACATTCCCCTACCAGCGCCCCGATGAGTGGATGAACGCGTGGACCCTGTTCTTCTGGGCATGGTGGATTACGTGGGCCGCATTCGTTGGCATGTTCTTGGCCCGCATTTCGCGCGGTCGCACGATCCGTCAGTTCGTTATCGGCACGCTGACCCTGCCCTTCACCTACGTTCTGGTGTGGGTGTCCATCTTCGGCAACAGCGCCATCGACCTGATTCGTTCGGGTAACGTAGCGTTCACGAAGATCGCGTACGCCACCCCCGAAGGTGGTCTCTACGCCCTGTTGGACGCGCTCCCGCTTGGCAAAATCCTGATTGCGATTGCTCTGTTCGTCGGCGTTCTTTTCTATGTGACCAGCTCCGACTCCGGCGCACTGGTCATGGCGAACCTGTCGATGCGGAACCTGCCTGACCGTCAGGATGGCGTCGCCTGGCTTCGAGTCTTCTGGGCGACGTTGACCGGCGCTCTGACGATCACCATGCTTTTGGCGGGTGGTATTTCAATCCTTCAGCAAGCAACGATCGTCATGGCTTTGCCATTCTCCTTCGTTCTTATCCTGATCGCAGCCGCCCTCTGGAAGGCGTTGCGTTCGGAGGCCTCGAAGGCAACTGCGCGCACCCGCACCATCACATCCGGCCTGATTTCGATGAGTGGCACGGCAGCCGGTCGCGTCCGACTGTCATGGCAGGACCGCTTGAGTCGCACGTTCGATGCCGTCAGCCCGACGCGCGCCAAGCGAGCACTCGACAACCGTGTTGTGCCTGCCCTTGAAGCGGTTGGCACGCGCCTGCAGGAAGAAGGGCTTGTTTCTGAAATCGTGATCGAAGGCCCCGAAGCTCACGATCCCGACGACGATCGTCGCTTCCTCGGTCGAGCTTCTCTTGTTGTGAGTGCGACGCCTGAGGTCATGGAACAGCTGATTGCGCGCCTGCTTGATGTCCCGATTTCGGGAGCAACGATCGACGCTGAGTCCTTTAGATACGTGGTGCGCATGGTTGTCATGCCGGTTCCTACGTTTGGTGTCACACTCTCGGATGAGGATGACACGACTGTCCGTCTTGAAGTTCGCCCGCACGGTGGCGGTCAAGGCTACGACATCATGGACTGGACGGCAGATCAGGTGGCTCACGACGTGCTCGACCATTTCGAGCGTTGGGTCGAATATCTGGGTGCCACGTCCACCATCGAGTAATCGGATTGTTGCGAGGTACGAGGCCCCCTCGACATATTGAGGCTCCACCACTTTTCAGTGGAGGAGCCTCAATCTCTCTGACCAGCGTGTATCGACTACTTCGCAGAACGCTGTGCCATAGCTTCACGAATGAAGTAGATCGCGATGATGATCAACGTCAGGACGCTCATTGCGATCAGCTGCTGGCGGGCCTCGGGGTTCCATGCCATCAGGCCGGCAACCAACACCAGCGACGCGATAACGAGGCGAGGTAGCCAGGGCCAGCCCGGTGAACGCAGGGCAATTGATCCTTCAGCTTCAAGCTTGGGGTGTAGGCGAATTTGAGCGACCAAGATGAAAACCCAGATCAGTAGCAGAACCATGCCGACAGAGTTCAGCAGAATTCCAAGGAGCGATGCGGGGAGCAACCAGTTCAACGCCACCGACACCAGGGCGAAGAAGATAGAGACCGAGACAGCTCGACGAGGAGTGCGTCCTTCAGCAATGTCACCGCTCGCCCCTTCGGTGGCTACGCGGTCCTGAAGCGACTCCGCTTCCTCATCGGCCACAAGGGTAGCCGAGGTGGTCGATGAAGCGTGGCCAGCCTCGTTCATCTTCGACGAAGACACACCGCGGCCAAGCAGCCACTTCATGCCCATGCCACGCGCGGACAGCGAGTAGGCGATGCGGCTCGAGGCGTAGAGATTCGCGGAGAAGGCGGACACGAGGGCGACGAAAACGACCGCTTCCATGATCACACCGACCGCGGGAATACCTGCCATGTTCAACACCGCGGCAAACGGGCTGGTCGACATTTCTTTCGAATCCCAGCGCAACAAGCAGATCAACAGGATAACCGAACCGACGTAGAAGATCAGGATTCGGCTGATCACCGAACGAATTGCGGCGGAGATTGCGGCCTTCGCGTTCTCGGCTTCGCCGGCAGCGATCGTCACGATCTCAATACCGCCGAACGACGTGATAATCGCAAGAAGCGCGACCGCGATACCCGCCAGACCCGTCGGCGCAAAACCGCCATGTCCCAGAATCGTCTGACCGATTGGCTCGGTGCGACCGGGAACGATTCCCGTCACCAAACCGATACCGATCAGCAGGAAGACAATGATTGCCAGGACTTTGATGCCGGCAAGCCACGCTTCAACTTCACCGAAGTCGCGCGCGGCCATCAGATTCACGCCACCCAGCACAACAACGATTGCCAGAGCCACAACCCACTGCGGAACCGATGGGAACCAGCTGACGAAAATCGCTGCCGCACCCGTAATTTCGAGACCCAGCACCATCACCAGCATCGCCCAGTACAACCAGCCGGACGTGAAACCTGCCCAGCGGCCGATACCTACCTCGGCATAGGTGGAGAAGGAACCGGTCGACGGCAGGGAGCTTGCCAACTCCGACAGCGCGAACATCACCGACACGGCAATCAATGCCGCAAGAACGTAAGACACCAGGACGGCCGGGCCCGCTTCCGAGACCGCGACGCCGGTGCCGAGGAAAAAACCGGCGCCGATCGCGCTGCCCAACGCCATCATCGACAGGTGGCGCGTTTTGAATGTCTTACGAGGCCCCGATACGGGCATCGTTGCTTCGCCGCCCGTGTTAGGGGCGGTCGTTGCCGGTGAGCTCATGGTTTTCATGCGCCTTTCGTTGAATCAGAGCTGGGAGTGTTCCCTGAAGAATCTGAAGATCCCGTCGACTGTTCGTGAGTTTCATTCGCCTTTTGAGCCTGTTCCTCAAGAACTGCCGTTGCTAGAGCTTTCTTTGCTGCCGGTGACATCAGGCGTCGCAACTGTGACGACGTGACCGTCAGCGTCCAGTCCCCCGCTTGGGGAAGCTGCCACTGACGCCAGTGGGATAAAACAGTGAAGCCCATGCCGACAATCGTTGCGGCGAGCATTCCGATGATCGGCAGATCGTACTTCCAGAAAATCACCGTAATCACAGCGGACGCGAACGCCGGCGTCGCGTACAGGTTGTTCCCGCCAAAAACTTGGGGGACGTTTCCGGCTGAAATATCACGGATTGCACCGCCACCAACTGCGGTGATGATGCCCAGCATGATCGCGGGAAGAACGTCAAACCCCGCGTCGAGAGTCTTCAACGCGCCGGTTGCTGCCCAACATCCAAGCACAGTTCCATCGGCGACCAGCAGGGCAGCACGCCACGGACGTGAGTCCAGCTTCCAGAGCATCGCGATCGCTGCACCCAGCAGTGCCGTCCCCAAATAAAAGGGGTCAGTTAAAGCAACCGGAGGCCCCACCTGGAGCAGAACGTCGCGGAGCATGCCACCCGCGAGCGCCGACATAATCGCGAGGACCGCAAAACCGACGGCATCAAAGCGCTTCATGCGCGCCAGTCGACCACCGATGATGCCATTCAGCAGCACGCCAATCAGGTCGATGGCGCGAAACAGGTCCGGTAACGCATGGTTGAGGGTTTCAAGCACACGGACATTGTGGACTATCTTGGCTTTCCGTGGCGCGCGTGTTCACCAGACGACGCATGCTGAGGCGCATTGTGAGACGCGGACGGATACGGATCTGTTGGTTGGGGGTCCGCTGCGGAAGGCGTCTGGTTTCCTGCGGGGCATCGTCTATTGCGCGTACTAGGCGATCGCGGTGCCGAATGCTAGGCCCAGCAGGTAGGTGATAATCGCAGCACCGTAGCCGATTGCCAGCTGGCGAATCGCGCGAGGGGCGGGCGATTGACCAGAGAGGATACCGACGACTCCGCCGGTGCAGAGCAGGGTGACACCGACGATCGCGGCGGCGATGGCGATTGCTGTCAGACCGGAGAGAGCGAAGAGGTAGGGAATCAGGGGGAAGAAAGCGCCGATCGCGAAGAAGAAGAAGGACGAGGCCGCTGCCTGCCACGGTGTACCAACCTGTTCGGTGGCGCCAGCGTGAGCTGGTAGCCCGCCTTCGAGTGCGGCACGCACCGCGATGACACCGGACTCTGAGCCGGCGGGGCGGGCGACCTGGGTGAATACCTTTATGGCGTGAGCACGCGCTTCTTCGGGACTTTCGCCACGAGCACGGAACACGAGTTCCAGTTCGTTCGCGTCAACGTCGAGGTCCGGGACAGCTTGGTGTGCTTCGGGATCGGGGATCGATGCATCGAGCAGTTCACGTTGGCTGGTGACGGAGACCCATTCACCGGCTGCCATGGAGAGCGCGCCGGCCAGCAGACCAGCAAGGCCGGTCGCGAGGACGAGGTGCGGTTCCATTCCGGTTGCGGCCACACCCAGCACCAGGGCAAGGTTCGAAACCAAGCCGTCGTTTGCTCCGAAGACTGCGGCGCGGAAAGTTCCGGCCAGAGTTTCACGGGAGCGAGCAGTGAGCCCACGGATCACTTCGCCGTGAATGTGCTCGTCAGCGGCCATTTGAGCCGTCGCATCATCGTCGGCGTCGTAAGTGGTGCGCTGTTCGGCACGCTGGGCCATAGCCAGAATAAAAATGGTGCCGAACATGTGCGCAAGCCACGCGCCAAGGCGAGTGCGAAGGCGCGGACGAGGCGCTGGAAGCGCTTTATCTCCTAGCAGGGACAGCCAGTATTCCTCGTGTCTGCGTTCAGCTTCGGCAAGCTTGAGAAGAACCTCGCGTTCAGAGCCGGTACGGCGTTCTGCGAGGGAGCGATAGGTGCGCGCTTCCATGCGTTCGTCAGCAAGGTGGCGACGCCAGCGCTTGATCTGTGCTTTCGAAACGTTCTTCGGAGGCTGCGGGGTGGGATACGCGTTAGTCATTCAATGACTCCGTAACGTTCTTTCACTATTCGTTCAAGAAGGGGAGAACGAATAAGAATCAGCCATTTTCGCGACCGACGACGTGAATTTCGATGTCATCGTCGACGACAGGAGCCGGCTGAGTTTGAGTTGCCGGAGCACCGAAGAGTCGCTCTTTCACAACGTCAGCAACCGTGTCGGTGACGCGCTCCCCCTGCTCGCGGACAATGTCCGACACCTTTTCGCCCGCTGCATCGAGGGGCTTTGCGACGACCGGGAATCGGCGGAGTTTCGATGCGCCACTGCGGATCTTCTCGTACTGTTCGCGACCAGCTTTCGTGCCCAGCACGTAGCCGGCTCCAAGACCAAGAAGCAATCCAAACCTGGTTCCCATGAAAACTCCTGTTTGTCGTGACGCTCGGCGAAAAACCGACGCGATCTGATTACTTCAACCCTACAGGCAGAACAATCCAATCAACGATCACAATTGAGAAGTTCACAAACGTACACCTAGCGGGATTGGGGTCGCTTGATTGCTCCATTCCCACTACGTTGGAGTGCGTGAGTGAGATCCGAATCATGACCCCTCGTGGCGTTTCGCTGGCGGGGACGTTCATTAACCCCGTTGACACTGGTGACGCAGCGGTTCTCTTCTCGCATTCGTTCCTTGCTGATCGTCACTCGGCTGAGCATTTCGATCGTCTTGCTCGTCTCTACCGCGCGGCAGGCTACGCCACGCTCGAGTTCGATTATTCGGGTCACGGTGAGTCCGGCGACGAAATTATTACCCTGGACGCTGAGGTTGAGGACCTGCGTGCAGCGTCCGGTTGGCTTGCCGACCAGGGGTTTGCTCGCCAACTCATTCATGCGCATTCATTCGGCGCGACGGTGGCGCTAGCAGCTCGGCCGGTCAATGTGCTCGCCTACGTTTTGTCCTCACCATCGCTTGGTCCCATGTCGGTCGATTGGACACAGATTTTCTCTGATGACCAGTTGCGTGACTTGGAAGAGATCGGCGCTACCACAATCGCTGACGACTCACCCTCGATTCGCCGACAGTTCACTATCTCGAAGCAGACGCTGATCGACTTGTCGCTGACCGATTCGGACAAGCTTCTGGCCGGCTTGGAACAGCCGACCTTGGTGATCCATGACAGCGTCGACGCCGAGTTCGGTCTGCTTGCCGCCACGCAGGATGTGTTCCACCTGCTACCCGACGGCTCGCGCGTTGAAATCGTCTCTGATGCATCATTTGGCATGGGTGAAAAGGTCGAGGCCCTAGATGCTCCATCGCTCGAATGGGCGACCCGGTGGGTGCCCGTAGTTCGTCGCTAGCGTGACTGCACGGAGCAAGGTCGGCGTGTCTGGACCCCGTTGAGTTAACACCGAAAAATCCGGCATCGACAGTTTAGCGCCCCACCCAAACAACACCGGCCTCAAATGGCGAACTACTGCGGTTTCCATATGGAAATACGTATCAGAGCGCGAGGATTTAGCCACACCTAACGCGAGGATTTGACCACACCTGAGGCAAACGAGCCGAGGAACTCCTCGACCGCGGTCACCACTTCCGGTGCCTCGCACCACGAACGTGTACCAAATTTCGTCGTCGAGAACCCGGCGATACGCGACGCAAAACGAATCAAGTCACTCGGGTCCTTGGGCATTGGCACATCAGCTACGTGCAATCTGCCCACCGCCCACGCGAACGCACCGTGGAAAACGTCGCCCGCACCCAGGGTTGAGATGGCATCCACCTGATCAACCTCGGTTTCACCTTCTCGCCCATCCCAATACCACTGCACCGATTCACATCCTCGCGTGCGGATCGTCCGCGTAATTCCGAAACCGGCGAGGAAGCTGGCAACCTCGGGTCCGGTCGGCTCATTCAGCAACGGAGGACAGAAGTCAGCAGACACCACCGCAATATCAACGAACCCCAGCAACGGGGCGAGCCACGGCTTCCACGACCCACCATCAAGGATCCGTTGGTGCAACGGCTTGGCTTCTAGGTGCGCGAAAGGATCCTCATCAGGATCGGGCTCCCCCAGTGTCCCCACCCGCAACACGCAGTCGGCAATCGCAGGATTGTGGCCGTCAATAAGGACAACGTCCGGAGCTCCGTCCTGGACCAGTACAGAGTCGAGCAGGTGGGTGGCCTCGTGCACGTCGATGTCGATCCGCGCATTGGTGGAAGCAACCATCCTGCCACCCGGGTGCTCAACTATGGAGGAAATCGCGGGCGTCTTCTGCGCTGAATCCACGCTGGTCGCGTCCAGCAGATGCACGCCGGCGCTGGCGAGGTCCGCGCTGATCACGCTGGCAATCATCCCCTCACCGATGGCGCTCAGCAGACTGATCGACGAGGCTGCCCCCCTCGCACACCCCGCGGCTTTCTCAAGGGCGGAAAGGGTAACCGCAGCATTCGTTGCCGGGCCTCCCGCTGCCATCACATGATCCGTGGAGGTTGTTTTGGTGGCAATATTTGGCTCGTGGTCGAGGGCATGGATGACGTCAAGCGTCGTCAGGCCAGCGAAAAGTGCGTGCATAACTCAATCTTGCCCACAACGCTTCACACTCGCATCTTTGCGGGAAGAATGACAGGGTCTTCGATGGCGCATCGACTAAGAATGATGCGTTCACTGCCCCTATATTTCCGACAGGCTGATATACGGGCTCCACAACGGTTGCTTCAACGTGTGTGGCATGCCGGCTCAGATCGCAGAACAAATCGAACAGAACACGGTTCGAACAAACCTGTGCCGCAAGGGAGCAAAACTCGCCGGCTGTTCAATGATCAGCACCATTGACGGATCTCTCATTTCGCTACGGATGGATCCGAACGGCATGACAGTCCTTGCTGTAGGGCGCGAATACGAGGCTACTTATCCACACGTAGCTATGGTCGTGGCACTTATCCACACGCGCACTGTTCTCGCTCCGCACGTGTGAACGTGCCTCGTTAGACTAGGCGGGTGCCAGAAAAACCAGTGCGTTCCAATGAATCGGGGTCGTCTCAACACGGCCGCCGTGGCGGTGGAGCGCGCCCGCAAAATTCTGGCACGTCCAAAAAGGACACTCCGCGCAAGGGGCAGCAGCGTAAAAGCCGCGTCGGGCAGGAGCCTCGTACTCCCATAGGTTCCCGCGAGCGCAACGGGCACTCTGCCACCCAGCCACACCACAAGCCTCGTCGTAGGCGCAGTCCTCAATACGAACACGCACACACGTTTAAGCCGTTCACTCCCGAACAGCTGGCCGCGCGCGCAGCCTCAATCCCCGTCGTGACTTTCCCTGACCTGCCGGTCAGTGCTCGCCGCGACGAAATCGCTCAGGCGATACGTGACCACCAGGTTGTTATCGTTTCTGGTGAAACGGGTTCGGGTAAGACCACGCAGCTCCCGAAAATCTGTATGCAACTGGGTCGTGGCGTCTCCGGAATGATCGGACACACTCAACCCAGGCGTATCGCAGCGCGTTCGGTCGCTGACCGCATCGCTGAGGAACTCGGGCAAAAAGTTGGACGCGAACCTGGCCAGGTTGTCGGCTATCAGGTGCGTTTCACGGACAAGGTCGGGCCCACCACCCTAGTCAAGCTGATGACCGACGGCATTCTGCTGGCGGAAATCCAGTCCGATCCGTTGCTTCGTCGCTACGACACACTGATTATTGACGAGGCCCACGAACGTAGCCTGAACATTGACTTCATCTTGGGCTATCTGGCTCGTCTGCTTCCGGCGCGCCCGGATCTGAAAGTCATCATCACCTCGGCGACGATCGACTCGAAGCGTTTCGCTGAGCACTTCGGTGTGTGGGATGGTCTGCCCGGTCGTGGGACGTTGAAGCAGCCGGCACCTGTTATTGAAGTCTCGGGTCGCACCTTCCCCGTCGAAGTCCGCTATCGCCCCCTCACCGCTGACGTGATAACGCACTACTCATCGTCCACTCCGGGCACTGATCAGGAACCGGGCGACGCCTTGTCAATCGAAGACGATAATCTGCACCTGGGCACAGAACAGCTGGTCTTGGAAGACCCTGACGATGATCTACCGTCGCTTGGGTACGGACTCGGCGAGGACACTGATGTTGAGACCGCGATCTGTCACGCCGTTGACGAACTTGCTGGTGAGGGCGAGGGGGACATCCTTGTTTTCCTGCCGGGCGAACGCGACATCCGCAATACCGAACAGGCATTACTCGACCATCTAGGTCCGCGCGGGGTAAAAGCGGGTGAGACTGCGAAGGCTCGCCCGACGGATATTGAAATCGTTCCGCTGTTCGCGCGCCTGAGTGCAGCCGAGCAGCATCGCGTGTTCGAGGACCACCGACTGCGTCGCGTTGTTCTGGCAACCAATGTTGCGGAAACTTCGCTGACTGTCCCGGGCATTCGCTATGTTATCGACCCTGGTTTTGCGCGTATTTCTCGCTATTCCAACCGGACGAAGGTGCAGCGACTGCCGATCGAAGCGGTGTCGCAGGCCAGTGCTAATCAGAGGGCTGGACGCTGTGGTCGCGTCGCTGACGGCATCGCAATCCGCCTCTTTTCGCAACGCGACTACGAGAATCGTCCTCGCTTCACCGAACCGGAAATCCTGCGCACCTCGCTCGCGTCGGTCATCCTACAGATGGCGGCGCTGGGCCTCGGTTCAATTGCCGACTTCCCCTTCCTTGACCCGCCCGAGCATCGCGCGGTTCGCGATGGCATCGCGACTCTGGTGGAGATTGGCGCTCTCGTAGAAGATGACGAGGCCACGCACATGTCTTCGCCCTCGAGCGCAAAGGACGCGGATTCAAACAGTGCTGGTGGCGCAGGTTCAAGGCGTTCCTTTGGACACCGCTTGACCGCAATTGGTCGGGATTTGGCGCGGTTGCCGATTGACCCCAGGCTGGGGCGAATCCTTCTGGAAGCCGACGCAAACGGCTGTGCTTCCGAAGTCCTTGTCATCGTGGCAGCACTTTCAATTCAGGATGTCCGCGAGCGCCCCGCTGAACATCAGGCGGCTGCCGATGCTGCTCATGCTCGCTTGGCGAATCCGAAGTCTGACTTCGTCACCTACTTGAATTTGTGGCGCTACTTGACAGTCCAGCAGAGGGATCTATCGGGTGCGGCGTTCCGTCGCATGTGTCGGGCCGAGTTCCTGCACTACCTGCGTTTTAACGAGTGGCGTGACGTTGTTGTTCAGTTGCAGCAGATGGCCCGTCCGCTCGGGTTGGATGTGCATCCGATTGATATTCCGTCGTCTAGCGATGTTGTTCATGCGGCGGAAGTGGGCGGTTTGACTGATGCGGCAGCGCGTGCGGTTGTGGCGTTCACGGATGGTTCGCACAGTGTGGATGCCGACCAGATTCACCGATCACTGCTTGTTGGTTTCCTGTCGAACTTGGGTTCGTGGGATCAGGCAAAACGTGATTATCAGGGTGCCCGCGGTACTCACTTCACGATTTGGCCGGGTTCAGGTTTAGCGCGCTCACATCCTGCGTGGGTGATGACCGCTGAATTGGTTGAGACCAGTCGCCTCTTTGCTCGCACTGTTGCGCGGATTGATCCGGCGTGGATTGAGCCGGTGGCTCGCCCACTGTTGAAGCGCGTATATTCCGAGCCCTTCTGGTCGAGCGCCAAGGGTGCGGCAATGGTGAAGGAAAAGGTCCTTCTCTACGGGCTGACTTTAGTTGCCGACCGTCCTGTCTTACTGGGTCGTTTGGGTGACCACGTGATTGACGCGGGTTCGGATTCGCGCTCGTCTCGCGTGGTCACGGCGGGTTCCTTGGCCGGAATCGCTCAGGGCCTGCTGGGTGTACCTACGTCGGATCGTCGTTCTCGTACCGAGATAGGCTCTATTGGTCGTGACTTCCTCGCGATGGCGTTGGCTGGTGCCCTCAATCTGCCGTCGACCAGCTTCGATACATCCAGCGATGGTGACGACTTAGCGAACTTGGCTCCCAGCAATGAAACACCCGAGCAGTCGAATGGGGCATCTTCGTCGGGCACCACCCCGCCGATCGATAAGGTCAAGATCTCGGCCTCGTCGACCATTGACACTGCGCTGACGGCGCGAATACTCGCCCGCGAAATGTTCATCCGCCACGCGCTGGTGAACGGCGAATGGCGCGAACGCCATCGCTTCCAAAAGACGAACGATGAGCTACTGGAGCAGGCGCGCGAAGTCGAACGACGTTCACGCACCCACGGTTTGGTTGCTGACCAGGACGCGCGTTTCGCATTCTTCGACGACCTGCTTCCCGACGATATTGTGTCCGCCGGGCACTTCAATCGCTGGTGGAAACACACGCGCCAAAAGCATCCTGACCTGCTGACATACACTTCTGCCCTGCTTCTTCCGCGAGGGATCGGCCAAGATGCTGACGGTTTCCCCGATACCTGGGAATCAAACGGCCTGAAGCTTGATCTGTCGTATGCGTTCACTCCCGGCAGTGCGCGCGACGGCGTCACGATGACAATCCCGATCGAAGTCCTGCAACGCGTCAATGATGTTGGCACGGACTGGTTGGTTCCCGGCATGCTGATCGAGCTCATTACTGAGTCGATTCGCGCTCTGCCGAAGGCTCAGCGTCGTCTACTTGCCCCCGCGCCCGAGGTCGCCGCTCAGGCCGGAGCATGGATGGAGCGCGCGCTCGCAGGAACCTTGACCGAAGCCGAGTCCGGCGTCGCTTCGCAGCATTCCGGCGCAGCCACGTCGTCCAAGAACGGTGACGAGGCTTCTACGGGGGTCGATCCGATGAGCCTGACGGCAGCGATGGATCGTCTTGCTCGCTGGGGTGCCACGACTGGGAATGCAAAGCAGAAGGATCGTGGAAAAAAGCCTGCGCCGATGCCAGAACCTCAGGCTGAAGAGACACCCGCGACCCCACCACAGTCGACGGTGATTGATTGGTCGAGAGAACGCCCTTCATTCAGCGAGGCTTTCCGCACCGCAGTGAGGATTCTGCGCGGAATCGATCTGAGCGATTCTCACCTTGCACACGCTCACGACAACCTACCCACGCATCTGCGGATGACATTCAGCGTTGTTGATTCGCACGGCGCTGAACTCGGTTCGAGCACCGACCTCACATACCTGCAACGCACGTTGGCATCGTCAGCAGACAATGCGATTCGTGACGCGGTGCGAGGCGCTGTCGCCGAGGCTCTTCTCGACGCCACACAGGATCGCTCCAATCGACGAAGCCACCCCAGTTCGCGCACAGATAGTTCGCGCGCGAGCTTCAGCGAAGCGAAGAACAACGCTGGTCATGCGCATTCAGATTCCGATGGTTCCCCCGAGGTTGCTACACACCTGCACGTTGATGGGCTGACAGATTTCCCAGCTGACCCGCTTCCCCGGTCGATTGACTCTCCCGGTCAAACATCCAGCTCGCAAGGTATCCAGGTGATAACACTGCGCGGCTTCCCCGCGCTTGTCGCTCAAGGTAGCGCCACAGATCCGAGCGCTGGCGTAAGACTCATGGCGAATTCGAGCGACGCTGACCGCCATCACCGCGAGGGCCTTGCACGCCTGTTGGTTCGCCGAGTTCGCTTGCAACAGACTCGAGTGACGACACGTTGGACGGGACGCCAAGCTCTGATGCTCGCCGCATCACCCTACCCGGATACCACTGCACTGATTGCGGACACTCAGTTGGCTTCCGCTCTCTCGCTAGTAGATGAATTGTCAGGCCAGGCCGGTCCCGGATCGATTCGAGACGCAGCCTCATTCGAAGACCTCGCCAATCGCGCACGAAACCTGCACGAGGACAGGGTCTACGAGATTCTCGGCTACGTTGTACGAGCCATGGAAGCCCACGGCGATATTGAGTCCGCGATCCGCTCTCACACGGAAGAATCCATGCGCGAAACAGTTGCTGACGTGCGAGATCACGTTGGTTCTCTGGTGTATCCGGGTTTTGTTCTTGATACGCCCCTATCGGCGATGCCTCACCTGGCGCGCTATCTGAAAGCCGGAGCGATGCGTATTGAACGCGCAGCCTCATCCCCCAGAGCACTCGATCGCGATCTGGAGAATAGGGACCGAATCCACGACATCCTCGACGCTTTGGGCGAAGCCGAAGAGAGTGCTCGCGCGCGCCCTTACAACGCGAAGTCGGCTACAACGATCTCGCACGTGCGGTGGTTGATTGAAGAACTGCGCGTCTCCTTCTTCGCCCAACAGCTGGGCACGCCCAACAAGGTGTCGGTGAAACGCGTCCTCGGCCTGATTGAGACGATCTGAAATGGATCGACGAATCGCACGAAAAGAAGCGCGCATGCTGATGGACGCCGCCGAACTGGGCGACTGGACATTCAAATTCGACACAGCAAAACGCCGCGCAGGATCCTGCGCCTACCGGACGAAGACGATCACTCTGTCCGGACCGCTCACCGATCTCTATGATCAGGACACCGTTCGTGGCGTCATCCTCCACGAAATCGCGCACGCCCTTGTCGGCCCAGACCATCACCACGATGCAACGTGGCGGAAGGTTGCTCGCGGTCTGGGCGCCCCCGATGACGCAAAGCTCCCCTCGCATCTGCCTTCCCCGGACGAACCCTGGGTCGGAACTTGTCCCAAATGCGGAGCACAACGCAAGCTCTACCGGCCACCGCGTCGCGTCACCGCCTGCGGACACTGCGCGCGACGCTTCGACGTCGAACGCATTCTGACCTGGACATATAAAGGACATCCACGTAACCCCGGCACCGCCTACCTCAAAGAACTGCGACGCATCGAACGCGCCTGAGGCCACCCAAAACCGCGCCGGTAGCACGCTGGCAGGCTGAGCAATCGAGCGTGGCCTCGCCCCCCACGCGCACGAAGTTGCGCAACTGAACACGAACAGTGACGAGACCATCACTTCCGCACCCAATTTCGGTATCACCCACCGCGCGCGGAGTACTACTCTTGTCCCTAAGTTCTTTATTTGGTTTATTGAGACGGCCCACCCATAGCCGACCACCATAAAGCCGCTACCCAGGGAGTGACATGACGGATCAGCCGAACACCACCACTGCTCAGTCCACGGACGTTCCCGACGTTGCAGATCGCGAAGTTCTCACGTGGGAAGGTTTCGGCGTTGCAAGCCGTGAACTCACTCAGCAGATCGTTGACTCCGGCTGGATCCCCGAACTGATCGTCGCCATCGCGCGCGGTGGCCTGATCCCTGCGGGCGCCATCTCCTACGCAATGGACGTCAAGGCATGCGGCACCATGAACGTCGAGTTCTACACCGGCGTTGGCGAAACCCTCGAAGCACCGATCCTACTTCCTCCGCTCATGGATATTTCCGCGATGGAAGGCAAGCGAGTCCTGGTCGTTGACGACGTCGCAGACTCCGGCAAGACCCTCAAGATGGTCATGGACATGATCGCCGAAGACGGCCTGTCCCTCGACGGTGAAAACCAAGTGAAGGTTGACGCGCGCAGCGTCTGCATCTACAAGAAATCACGCTCGATCATCACCCCCGACTACATCTGGGCAGAAACCGACAAGTGGATCAACTTCCCCTGGTCGACACTGCCGACGATCACAGCAAACGCCTGATTGTGTCGAGCCGGTTGCGCGCGTCGCAGCCGGCTCTTTCATTTACCGTTTCCGCTCCGCCCCAGAACGACGAGGTTTCGGCCATGAGCACACACACTGACACCGCAGACAATCAACCCGCTGGCTCCATCAGCGGATCCGCACCCTACGCCATCTACTCTGAACGTGCGTCCGCGTCGCTGTCCGTCGCTCAACAGGTCGTTGACCTTGTCCTTCACCGGCTGGCAAACGGAGAAAACATTCGTGTCCTCGGTCTGACCGGCCCTCCCGGAACCGGGAAGACCACCGTTGCAGCCCTCGTCGCAGAAATCCTTGAAACTGCCGATGTTGCGGTGGCTGGCATCGCGCCGATGGATGGCTTTCACATGTCGAATGCCGTGCTGGACGACTTGGAGCGCCACGACCGCAAGGGCGCTCCCGACACGTTTGACGTCTGGGGGTACCAGGCCCTGCTGGCACGCATTCAAGCGAGCGAGCACCCCGTTTTTGCTCCCGACTACAACCGTGGCCTGCACGAACCTGTCGCAGCGTCCATCCTGATTCCAACTGAGGGCATCGTCATCACCGAAGGCAACTACCTGGCATTCGACGAACCGGGGTGGCGCGAGGCTCGCGGGCACATTGACTTCCTCGTCCACATTGATACGCCGACAGACGCTGTCATGCGGCGCCTCGTCACCCGCCACGAAGCATTCGGAAAATGTCGCGCAGATGCCGCCCACTGGGTGCGCACCGTGGACGCCCCCAACATTGAATTGGTCGCCGAATGCGCATCGCGCGCCGATGCGATCATCTCGCCCCAAACAGGAGAGTAACTGTGACATCGTGCGCTCGGCGCACACAATAACCCCTGGTATTGCTAGCGTTTCATCACATGACTGACAGCTTCACCTCACCTCACGCCGATGAGACCCGCCCTTTAGACCAGGAGAACGCGGATCCCGTGGAGGTGGCCTCGTCGATCAACGAAACCCCCAGCTCACCCGCAGAAACCGACCCGCATTGGAAGCGTCGCGTCACCCTATTCCTGATCGCGCAGGCGATTTCCCTGTTCGGCTCCTCGATCGTGCAGTACGCGATCATGTGGTATCTGACGCTGACGCTCAAGACCGGGTGGGTCATCACCCTGTATGCCGTTGTCGCTTTCGTCCCCCAAGCGATTCTGTCTTTGTTTGGTGGCACGCTTGCCGACCGAATGAACCGCCGAACGGTGATCGCCGTTTCCGACTCGATCATTGCGCTGGTCACCCTAGGGTTGGCAGTAGCAATGATTGCGGGCGAAACCTCACTTTGGCTGATCTACGGCGCGGTCTTCATTCGCTCCGTAGGCGCCGGCTTCCAACAACCCGCGGTTGGCGCTCTCTTACCACAGCTGACCCCGACCAGTCAGCTCATGCGCGTAAACGGCATTAATCAGACAATTAACTCGGCGATGGCACTGCTGTCTCCGGTGATCGCGGGCGCGGTCTACGGCTGGGGTGGCCTGGTTCCGACCTTCTGGATCGACGTTGTCACTGCCCTGATCGGCGTCGGTATTGTCCTGACGATCCCCGTTGCGACGGTGCGAAGCGGTGGCGAAGATAGAAAGTCGTTCGCTCACGATCTGATGGACGGGCTGCGCTACGTTGCGGGACACCGCACGATCCTCTGGCTGATGGTCCTCTACACAGTAATCTTCACGCTGATCGTCGCACCGAACTTCATGGTGCCACTGATGATCGCGCGCGACTTCACCGACGCTGTCTGGCCGCTGACGGTCATGGAAACCTCATTCTCAGCGGGCATGGCGCTGGGCGGTCTGGCGATCGCGACCTTTGCCGTGAAGTGGAATCAGAGCCGGATGCTTCTCTATTCGTGCGGGAGCTTCGGCCTGTTGTCCGCCGCCCTTGGCCTGACGCCATTCCTGGGGACGACCGTCGGCCTGTTTGCCCTGTTCGTACTGATGTTCATCATCGCTCTACTGATCCCGTTCTTCTCCGCGCCGGTCATGACACTGGTTCAGACCACGGTCGAACAGACGTACATGGGTCGCGTGTTTTCGCTGATCAACATCGTTGCAGTGCTGGGTATGCCAATTGGCATGATCGCGTTCGGGCCGCTTGCTGACCGATTCTCGATTCAGTGGATCTTCATCATCAGTGGCATCGTCGCGTTCGGATTCACGGTTGTGTCATTCATGGCTGAGCCCGGCCGCGAGGTCCTGAAGATGAGCGGGCAACCCGCAACTCAGCGTGACGATGAACCAGTCACTGCCTAGTCGCTTCGCTACTTCGACAGCTCTTCCACGATGAACGGCGTCGTGCGCTCAATCGTCTCGAGCGTCTCGACGAAGTCCTGATATCCGCCGTACCACGGGTCGGGGACATCATGGTCTGACGGGGTGGCCTGCGGATCAAAATCACGGAACAAACGGATATCAGGCCCAGCGGAGCCTCGTGAATCAGAAGCCGCATCGGCACGAAGCCCGGCGCGATCGCGAAGGCGGTTCAATGCAGACAGGTGATGGCCGGTCATGGCAAGGATCAGGTCCCAGTCCGCCAGTTCACTCATGCGGATCTGGCGCGCACGATGGTTGGGGACCTCGTGGCCGTATTCGCGCAAGACCCGGGCAGCGCGACGGTCGACCGGGTTGCCCTCTTCTTCGTCGGAAACTCCTGCGGAATCCACGACGATGTCAACGCCGGCATCGCGCGCGGCTTCAAGCAGAATCTGGTGAGCCATCGTCGACCGGCAGATGTTGCCGGTGCAGACCATCAGAACTCGTTTCACTGGGATCCTTCCAATTAAAAATGCAGGTCAGAGCGTCAGGAACGTGCGGACCGCGAGCGCGCTAATGCCGGCTGCCTTTTCGGAGTCCATGTGGAAGTCCTGGTCGGCAGCGGGGCCACACAAGTCGGAGACGGCGCGCAGGCTGACCCAGTCAACACCGCTGGACCAGGCGACTTCCGCCATGGCGCAGGTTTCCATGTCGGCGCCAATAGCGTCCGGGAATTTTTCGCGCATGGGCTGGGCGATGGGGGCGGTGATGAACGAGTCGGAGGACAGGACGCGACCGGTCATGACGGTGAGGGTGTCGGACTTGGCAAGCAGGGCGACGCGAGCAACGGTTTCGTCGGAGGATCGGTAGTCTTCGGGCATCTGCGGAACCTGGCCCATGGCGTAGCCGAAGGCGGTGGCGTCGGCTTGGGAGTAGATGGTCGAGGTGCCGGCAGCGATGGTGGAGACGTTGATATCCGCGGCGAGTCCACCGGTGGTGCCCGCTGCGATGATGATGGGACTATCAACCAGCGTGAGGGCGCGCGCGGTCGCGGACGCGGAGTTCGCCAGACCAATTCCGCTTTGCACAAGCAGAACGTCGTGACCGTCAAGAGCACCGAGCGCAAAACGCTGTTGTGCGTGGCCCTCCATTCCGACGACGAGTTCGCTGACCGTGTCACTACCGGCGCAGGGGTGCAACGCGGCGCGCAGGGGTGCCGCTTCCATTTCCATGGCGCATTGGATGATGGCGACGACGGTCGGACGAGCAGGAAATTCGATGCTGGTTGTCATAGCGCCCAGTCTATGGTTCGCTCTTACGGTGATGAAAGCGCACAATAGTTCGCATGACTTTTGACGCCGCCGATTCTCCGACCGCTCTTCCGCTTGCTCAGGTGACGCCAGATCGTTTCGACGCTGGCGAGGCAACGCCCGCTGCCGTGCTTTCCGGTGAGGTTCCCGCTTCTCAGGCTGCGCACCCCCTGTCGGTTTTCGACATGTTCCGCATCGGTATCGGCCCGTCGTCGTCACACACGGTTGGTCCGATGCGCGCCGGTCTTGCGTTTACAGGCGAGTTGGCGTCGTTGCTCGCCAGAGATAAAGGGGACGAGGCCGCCTCCACGTCTCAACGTTCCCCCGAAGAAGGGGCGAAGTCGCAGGCGCCGTGCCGCATTACGATCGACCTGTTTGGTTCGCTTGGCGCGACGGGTCGCGGGCACAACACTGACCGCGCAGTCTTGCTGGGCCTTGCGGGCTACAGCCCGGAGAGCGTTGAGATCGATACGGTTGAGGGTATTTTCCCGGCGATTGCCGCGACCGGTTTCTTGCCGACTCCGTGCGGTCAGGTTCCTTTTGATATTGCGCGCGATATTCGTTTCGTTCCGCGCACGGTGTTGAAGTATCACGTGAACGCTCTGACGATCACGGCGTGGCGCGAAACTGATGGCCACGAGAAAATTCTGGAGCACACCTATTACTCGGTGGGCGGTGGCTTCGTGATGGTGCAGATGAATGATGACGTGGATAATCCGGAGGTCGCATCGCTGGCGACCGGCATGAGCGCCGCGACAATTGATGCTCCTGCGCCGTTCCTCTTTACGACCAGCGCACGCCTGCTCCACGAGTGTAAGCAGTCTGGTTTGCGCATCTCCGAGTTGGTTCGTCGTAATGAAGAAGCGGTGCGAACTGCTCAAGATCTCGATGAGTATTTGGATGCGATCGCGGACACGATGTTTGAGTGCGTGAATGCCGGAACCAGTGCCAGTGGCATTCTTCCGGGTGGTTTGGACGTCCCTCGTCGCGCGAAAGCACTGAGCGCAAAACTGTCCGAACGTGCTCGTACCAGCTGCGAACCGCTTCCCGGCGCTCCCTGGGCCTCGAGTCCCGACGACCCGATGCGCGCGATGGACTGGGTGAACCTGTTCGCGCTGGCGGTCAACGAAGAGAACGCTGCCGGCCACCGCATCGTCACCGCGCCGACGAATGGCGCTGCGGGCGTGATTCCTGCGGTCCTCGGCTACCTGGTCTCCTACTGCCCTGAAGCTGGTGCAACGATTGGTGCCGCATCGGCTCCGGCGCTGTTCGACTCACCTGAGGCTCCTTTTGCTCATGTGCGTTTCGGCTCTTCCGACATTCACGGGGAGGCGTGGGCGCGCAGGCGTAAGGCAGTCCATGATTTCTTGCTTGCAGCAACGGCGATTGGCTCGCTGATTAAGACGAACGCGTCGATTGCTGGTGCTGAAGTTGGCTGTCAGGGCGAGGTTGGTTCAGCGTCCGCGATGGCGGCCGCAGGCTTGGCCGAAGCGTTGGGTGGAACCCCCGAACAAGTTGAGAATGCCGCGGAAATTGCAATGGAGCATTCACTGGGGCTGACCTGCGACCCTATTGCTGGCCTGGTTCAAATCCCCTGCATCGAACGCAATGCGATCGCCGCGGTGAAGGCGATTAACGCGGCACGTATGGCCCTCTGGAGTGATGGTCGGCATACGGTGTCGCTGGATGCCGTCATTGAAACGATGCGCCAAACCGGCAACGACATGCTGTCGAAGTACAAGGAAACGTCGACGGGCGGCCTGGCCGTGAACGTCGTCGAATGCTGAGCTCACATCATTTGCTCCCACTCGATAGGGACATTTACCTCTCGTAGCGGTACCCAACAGGCGCGCCACCAGTAGTAGTGGTTCACCTACCACGACCCCTACATATAGGGAGGGTGTGCGCAATCCACCCCCTACATGTAGGGGTCTGGCATATGCGACACGCCGATGACGCACACGAATTTTAAGGCAGTTTTTTCCATTCGCATCCGAAGTTATCCACAGGTAGGCACATATGTGTTCGCCTCCATGCACATGCGTGTGGACCTGGAACCGAAGAATGACAATCGTGTGATTTCCGCATAATCATGCCCTCTTCGAGGTGCTCTGTAAAACGATTTACCCATGGTTCAACGGACAATTTTTATATGAACAGTAAGCCCATCCACACCGTATTCACAGATCCACCTCCCTCTATCCACAGTCTGAGTCACACAACGTTACGACCACAACATGTTGTGCCTATTCCTTCAAGCACCCACAAGGTGTAGTGTTAAGAGGTCTTCGGGATACCCCCTGAAGATACGCGTTTCCATCTCTTTAATTAGGAGAATCCCATGACGATCACCGTCTACTCGAAGCCCCGTTGCCCCCAGTGCGACGCAACCTGTCGCGCTCTCGACAAGCAGGGTCTTGACTACACGAAGATCGACGTGACGGAAAACCTCAAAGCGCTCGATTACATCAAGGGCCTCGGCTACCAGCAGGCTCCTGTCGTCATGGCTGGCGACACCCACTGGAGTGGCTTCCGCCCGGACCGCATCAAGGCCGTCGCAGTTGCGGCAGCTGCCGCAACGCCCCTCGCAGTCGGCCAGGCCTGATCTTTTCTTCCGTCCCGGTTACCGATAGAGGTGGCCGGGGCGAACTGCGTTCAAGGACAGAGTTTCACGAACGCGATGACGATCCCCGGCAACATTCTCAAACAGTACTGAGATGTCCGGCCTCGTCAATACAATCGAATCGCACCTAGGCGCACGGTGCGCCACACCACAGCAGCACAAACGGCAGGTCCATCATGGTGAACATCGTTTACTTTTCCTCAGCAACCGGGAATACTCGCCGGTTCGTTGAGAAGCTTGGCCTGCCCGCGCAGCGCATCCCGCTGCTGAAAAGAGACGAGTTCCTGCACGTCGACCAGCCCTACGTGCTGATTGTTCCCACATACGGCGGGGGCAACCTCAAGGGCGCGGTTCCCAAGCAGGTCATCGC
Source organism: Schaalia turicensis ACS-279-V-Col4 (assembly GCF_000296505.1). Taxonomy (GTDB): domain Bacteria; phylum Actinomycetota; class Actinomycetes; order Actinomycetales; family Actinomycetaceae; genus Pauljensenia; species Pauljensenia turicensis_A. The sequence goes on along the minus strand of NZ_JH815208.1, from coordinate 517,062 downwards.
CTTCCTCAACGACCCGGGTAACAGGTCTCACTGCGTGGGAGTCATCTCATCAGGAAATACGAATTTCGGCACCGCGTACTGCCTCGCAGGCGATATCGTTGCAACGAAGCTGAGTGTCCCCCATATGTATAAGTTCGAGCTACTCGGAACCCCCGAGGACGTCTCACGAGTTCGAGAAGGACTGAAAGAGTTTTGGCAGAAAATCTCACCGACACAGGCGTAGAAGAAATCAGTAACCCAGAGCTCGATTACCACGCTCTGAACGCCCAGCTGAACCTCTACGATGCCAATGGCAAGATCCAGTTCGACGCAGATCGTAAGGCAGCTCGCCAATATTTCTTGCAGCACGTCAACCAGAACACCGTCTTCTTCCACGACCTGGAAGAAAAGATGGAATACCTGGTTGAAGAGGGCTACTACGAGCAGGCTGTTCTGGACCAATACGAGTTCCAGGACATCAAGGACCTGTTCAAGCGCGCCTACGCGCACAAATTCCGCTTCCCCACGTTCCTCGGCGCGTTCAAGTACTACACGTCCTACACGCTGAAGACGTTCGACGGTAAGCGCTACCTGGAGCGTTTCGAAGACCGTGTTGCGATGGTCTCCCTGTACTTGGCTCGCGGAGATGTGAAGCTCGCTCAGCAGTTCGTGGAAGAGATCATGGCCGGTCGTTTCCAGCCTGCAACCCCGACCTTCCTGAACGCTGGCAAGGCTGCGCGTGGCGAACTCGTATCCTGCTTCCTGCTACGTATCGAAGACAATATGGAGTCGATCGCCCGTGGCATTAACTCTGCTCTTCAGCTGTCGAAGCGCGGTGGTGGCGTCGCCCTGTCGCTGACGAACCTGCGTGAAGCCGGCGCTCCGATTAAGAAGATCCAGAACCAGTCCAGTGGCGTTGTCCCGGTCATGAAGCTTCTGGAGGACTCCTTCTCCTACGCGAACCAGCTGGGTGCGCGTCAAGGTGCGGGTGCTGTTTACCTCAGCGCACACCACCCGGACATCATGCAGTTCCTCGACACGAAGCGTGAGAACGCTGACGAAAAGATCCGCATCAAGACCCTGTCGTTGGGCGTTGTGATCCCCGATATTACGTTCGAACTCGCACGTAACAACGAGGACATGTACCTGTTCAGCCCCTACGACGTCGAGCGCGTCTACGGCGTTCCCTTCTCTGAAATCTCCGTTTCTGAAAAGTACCGCGAGATGGTTGACGACGGCCGCATTCACAAGAAGAAGATCAACGCTCGTCGTTTCTTCCAGACCCTCGCTGAAATTCAGTTCGAATCCGGCTACCCGTACATCGTCTTCGAAGATACTGTGAACCGCGCGAACCCGATCAAGGGCCGCATCACGATGTCGAACCTCTGCTCCGAAATTCTGCAGGTGTCCGAGGCCTCGACCTACAACGCTGACCTGACCTACAGCCACGTCGGCAAGGACATTTCCTGCAACCTGGGTTCGTTGAACATCGCCAAGACGATGGATTCTGAGGACTTCTCGACAACGATCGAAACGGCGATCCGCGGTCTGACCGCTGTCTCCGACCTGTCGGATATTCAATCGGTTCCCTCGATTGCTCGAGGCAACGCGATGAGCCACGCGATCGGCCTGGGCCAAATGAACCTGCACGGTTACCTTGCTCGCGAACACGTCATGTACGGCTCTCAAGAGGCTCTGGACTTCACGAACATGTACTTCCTGGCTGTCGCCTACGAAGCAATCAAGGCGTCCTGCCTGATCGCGAAAGAACGCGGCGTCTCCTTCGAAGGCTTCGAGGATTCAAAGTATGCGTCCGGCGAGTACTTCGAGAAGTACATCAATGGCACGTGGGAACCGACCACAGACAAGTGCCGTGAGCTGCTCGCAAAGTCGACGATCCACATTCCGACGGCTGACGATTGGAAGGCTCTAGCCGCCGATGTGAAGCAGTACGGCATGTACAACCAGAACCTGCAGGCGATCCCGCCGACCGGCTCGATTTCGTACATCAACAACTCGACCTCGTCGATCCACCCGATCGTTTCTCAGATTGAGATCCGTAAGGAAGGCAAGATCGGTCGTGTCTACTACCCGGCTCCGTACATGACGAATGAGAACCGCGAGTACTACGTGGACGCCTACGAGATCGGCCCGGAGAAGATCATCGACACCTACGCGGTTGCTACTCAGCACGTGGATCAGGGTCTGTCGCTCACGCTCTTCTACCCGGATACCGTGACGACGCGTGACATTAACAAGTCCTACATTTACGCGTGGAAGAAGGGCATCAAGACCCTGTACTACATGCGTCTTCGTCAGATGGCGCTGGAGGGCACCGAAGTTCAGGGGTGCGTGTCCTGCATGCTCTAAGCATTCAGTCTGCCACCTGCCCCCCCGGCGCGGTGGTAGTTGGCCACTGAGAATCCCGGCCTCGTTGATTTGAATTCACGAGGCCGGGATTTCTTTTCCCACTTTCACAGTGCATTGCCCAAACGACTAGGGAATTGCTTGATTGTTGCACTCTGACGGAAAGGGGACGTTACGGGGGTTGATCGGGGATTAGTCAGGGGAGTCCCCACTATTGAGGTGCACCCGCCTTTCCTAGACTGGTATCAACATCAAGTTGAAGGGACATTCTGATGGATCAGCAGTCGAACCCCGAAGAAGCCGAAAAGCAGGAAGGCACCCCAGCTGAAGAGCAGGTCATTGAAGCGAACGCTGAAGAAGCAGAGGTAGCACCTGCGGATACTGACTCGCCAGAGCCTGTTGCACAGAAGAATTCTCCGCTAGAAGAAGCAACAGAACTGCTCCCGACCGAGGAGACAACCGAGGAGACAACTGAGCTTCCCGTTGGCGATTCCACTGTGGGCGCTGTCGAAGAAACCATGGTGCTTCCCACTAAGGACACCGCTGAGACGACGGAACTTGCCAGTGAACCCGCCCCTGAAGTGAAAGACGTTGAGGCGGACGTAGTCGAGGATTCCACCCCGACTCAGCCAACGTGGGAACAGAATCCGTGGGCATCGCCGGCACGCGAGCAGCCGACAACCGCTAGCCAGGGTGCCTACACCGCACCGCAGTTCGATCAGCAGAATCCTTACGGGCAACCGGGTGTCCAGCCCGAGCACCCATACGGCCAGTACAACGGCGGTCAGTATGGAGCCCAGGCACCGTATGGGGCAAACGGCTTTGCCCAGGCACCGTATGGGATGACGTTCCAGATGACTCCTCTGGCGCAGGAATTGAAGTCGAATTCGACCACCGTCTTGATCCTCGGCATTCTCGGACTGGCGCTCATCGGCCTCTTTGGTTCGATTCCCGCGTGGCTGTGGGGTAATTCGATCCTGCGTCAGGCTCAGGAAAACGGGGTCAGCGCCGACATCGTGTCGAATGCGAAGGTCGGTCGCATTCTCGGCATTGTCGGTGTTGCCTTGTGGGGCGTTGTGCCAGCGTTTTTCGTGTTGATCTTCTTGATCGCCGCGCTCACCGTACTGCTTGTTTAGCGACGCTCTGCTGGTGAGCTCACCACATTCACCGAACTGGCTCTCCCGCTCACTGCGACATTTTTGAGGCATTCTCCGAAATGTCGCAGTGAGCGGTTGTTTTTCGCGCAATATCTCATCCCAAAACCATGTGCGACTAAAGTCCTAGAGGTGTTATGCTCAACACAACCCGATGCAACGGCGCTTCGGGGCATCCCAGCAAGCACGCTGGCTCCCAACTCGCACCACTATCCGAGCCCACCACCTCGGGCCCCGATAACGCGACAACGCTAGGAGCTCCTTATGACTGAGACTACTTTCCAGGCCGTGGCGATGATCATCTACCTATTGGCGATGGTCATGATCGGTCTTTTCGCATACAACCGCACTAAGAGCCTTGACGACTACATGCTCGGTGGCCGAGATCTTGGCCCCGGCGTCGCAGCCCTTTCCGCAGGTGCAGCCGACATGTCCGGCTGGCTCCTCATGGGCCTGCCCGGTGCGCTCTACCTCAACGGCCTCATCGAAGGCTGGATCGCAGTTGGCCTGACCGTCGGCGCATGGCTGAACTGGAAGTTCACCGCCCCCAGGCTTCGCGCATACTCGAAGATCGCATCGAACTCGATCACCGTTCCATCGTTCCTCGGCCAACGCCTACGCGATACCTCCAATATTGTTCGTATCGTTGCCGGCCTTGTCATCACCGTGTTCTTCACGTTCTACGTTTCATCGGGCATGGTCGCCGGTGGCGCGTTCTTCGAATCATCATTCGGTATGGACTACTACCTGGGTATGGTCATCATCGCTGCGACGACAGTGCTGTACACGCTGGTCGGTGGCTTCCTTGCCGTGTCGTGGACCGACGTCGTTCAGGGCATCATGATGCTGATCGCGCTCATCCTGGTGCCGGTTGTGGGCATCATCCACGTTGGTGGCTTCTCCAATCTGATGAGCGAAGTGAACCGCATCGATCCGACGATCCTCTCGCTCACTCACGGTGAAGGCGCCCTGTCCGGCGCAGCAATCCTCGGCATCGTGTCGGCGCTCGCGTGGGGCCTCGGCTACTTCGGTCAGCCGCACATCATCGTCCGCTTCATGGCACTGCGTTCTACCGCGGAGGCCAAGCAGGGTCGTCGCATCGGTATCAGTTGGATGCTCCTGTCCGTTATTGGTGCAGTCATGACAGCACTGGTCGGCATCGCCGTCTACCAGCATGACGAAGGAAAGCTCGCGAACCCCGAAGGCGTCTTCATCAGCCTCGGGCAGTTGCTCTTCCACCCCTTCATCGCAGGCTTCATGCTTGCAGCGATCCTCGCCGCCATCATGTCGACCATTTCATCCCAGCTTCTGGTGACCTCGTCCGCACTGGTCGAAGATATCTACCGCGCCTACACGAAACGCGAACTGAACGGCGCTGACGGTGTTCTTGCTGGCCGTATCGCGGTTGGCGTGATCGCTCTGATCGCAGCGCTTCTGGCGTGGCAAAGATCCGACTCGATTCTGGGTCTGGTGGCGTTCGCGTGGGCCGGCTTCGGCGCATCATTCGGTCCGATCGTGATCCTGTCACTGTACTGGCGCAAACTCACCTCGGCAGGCGCAATCGCCGGCATGGTGACCGGCGCGGTCGTCGTTGGCATCTGGGGCAACATTTCGGGTGGCATCTTCGACCTGTACGAGATCGTCCCCGGCTTCCTTCTGAACCTCATCGTTGCGGCCATCGTGTCGCGTGCAACGTGGAAGCCAAACCCGGAAATTGATGCCGAGTTCGACCAGACGATCGCAGAAACTCAGGGCATCTGACGCCTCAGCTTCGCGCTACTTCGCCACGAACGCAGGTGGCGCGAAGCAGTCAGATTCCTCTATTTCAGAATTGACGAGGCCACCTCGCCCACTGAACCGCCACGGCCTGAAACAGGGTGGGCGGCCTCGTCGACTGAACATCACCGCACTGAATCTTTCCAACTCACTCACACACCACTGAACAAAGTAATCGAGGAAGAATGTCTGAATCAGAAAACCCCACCACGGATTTCGAAACGATCGTTGACCGCGCGCTTGCTACCGCGAGGCGTTGGGCGACATCATCGACACAGTTCCCGACTGACACGGCAGCACAGTTGCTGGCCGGCGTGTTGAAGGACGAAGAGGGCTTGGATTACACCGTTTCATTCGTTGACGGAGTGGTTCGCCCCGAAGACCAGAAGGTGGCCGCACGCCACCTTGCCGAGGTCGGCGCGAAGAACCCGAAGTTCTTGCCGTGGTATCTGCGCACCCCTGCACTGATTGGCGGGAAGGCTGGCACGCTAGTTCCGTCAATCGCTGTTCCCGCTGCCCGCAAGGTGTTTGCACGCCTTGTTGGTGATCTTGTTGTTGATGTGTCCGACGAGAAGCTCGGTCCAGCAATCGAGCGACTTCGTAAAGATGGCGCGCGCCTGAACATGAATCTGCTCGGCGAAGCCGTGCTGGGCGAGAAGGAAGCTCGCAAGCGCCTCGACGACACTCGTCGTCTGCTGGAGCGCCCGGATGTTGACTACGTTTCACTGAAGGTTTCGGCGGTGACCGGCCCGCACAACCCGTGGGGATACGACCAGATCGTTAACCATGCGGTGCGCGAACTGCTTCCGCTCTACCAGTACGCGGTCAGCGCCGGTGGCAAGTTCATCAACTTGGACATGGAGGAATACCACGACCTTCAGCTGACGGTCGACGTGTTCAAGACAATCCTCGACCGTGAAGAATGCCTGGGTCTGCGTGCCGGCATTGTGCTTCAGGCCTATCTGCCCGACACCCTGAACGTCATGAAGGATCTGCAGGAATGGGCAGCAGCACGCAGAGCGCGTGGCGGAGCACCGATCAAGGTGCGTGTCGTGAAGGGCGCAAACCTGGCAATGGAGCGCGTCGATGCCGCGATGCATGGCTGGGATCTGACGACCTGGGATTCGAAGCAGTCGACGGATGCGAACTACGTGCGAGTCCTGGATTGGGCGATGCACCCCGATCGTATTCAGAACGTCAACATCGGCGTCGCGGGACACAACCTGTTCACAGTCGCCTGCGCATGGGAGCTGGCGAAGGAACGCGGTGTTACCGACCACGTTGAATTCGAAATGCTGTCCGGTATGGCGATGCAGCAGGCGGCCGCAGTTCGTCAGGAAGTCGGCAACCTGTTACTGTACGTGCCCGTCGTTCACCCCGACGAATACGACGTTGCCATCGCGTACCTGGTGCGCCGACTGGAAGAAAACTCTGCGGACGATAACTTCATGGCGTCGATCTTCGATATCGGCACCTCGCAAGTGTCATTCGATAAGGAAAAGACTCGCTTCCTTGCCGCAGTTGAGCAGATGAAGCGCGAGGGAATCAGCCGTGTTGGCGCAAATCGTACCCAGGACCGCACGTCGGAAACTGCCGACGACCTGGCTGCACCGTTGAAGGACTCGAACGGTAACTGGATCTTCGCGAACACTGCGGATTCGGATCCGGCTCTTCCGGTCAACCTACAGTGGGCACGTGAAATCGCCGAGCGTATCCCGACCTCAACTCTGGGAACTTCGACCCTTGAAGCGGGGACGATCACTGATCGCGAAACCCTGGACAACCTCGTCGAGGCGACCGCGAACGCCGGCAAGGAATGGGCGACTCGTAGCGCCGCAGAGCGTAGCGATATCCTGCACCGCGCAGGTGTTGAGCTGGCCCGTCGTCGCGCGGATCTGATCGAGGTTGCCGGCTCCGAACTGGGCAAGTCCCTGGAACAGGCTGACGTCGAGGTTTCCGAAGCTACCGACTTTGCCCACTACTACGCACAGCTTGCTCTGGAGCTCGAAAAACTCGATGGCGCCCAGTTCACTCCGGTGGATCTGACCTTGGTTACTCCGCCGTGGAACTTCCCGCTGGCAATTCCTGCCGGTGGCGTTCTGGCCGCTTTGGCTGCAGGATCGGCTGTCATTTTGAAGCCTGCTGATCCGGCTGCTCGCTGTGGCGCCGTTATTGCCGAGTGCCTGTGGGCTGCGGGTGTCCCGAAGGATGTCCTGCAGTTTGTCTCCGTCGGCGAGGACACGCTGGGTAAGGACCTCGTCACGCACCCGCGTGTGGGTCGCGTTGTCCTGACGGGCGCGGCTGGGACGGCTGAACTGTTCCGTTCCTGGGATCCGACGATGAAGATCATGGCAGAAACTTCGGGTAAGAACTCGATCATCATCACTCCGTCGGCCGACCTTGATCTGGCCGTAAAGGATGTTGTGAACTCAGCGTTCGGTCACGCTGGTCAGAAGTGTTCTGCCTGCTCCTATGTGATTCTGGTCGGTTCGGTCGGCTTCTCGAAGCGCGTGCGCAACCAGTTGCTTGACGCGGTTCGTTCCCTGCATGTCGCCTGGTCAGATGACCTGAGCGCTCAGATGGGTCCGCTGGCGACCGAGCCGACCGGAAAGCTACTGCGCGGTCTGACCACGTTGGAGCCAGGTCAGAAGTGGGAAATCACCCCAAAGCCTCTCGATGACACGAACCGACTGTGGAGTCCCGGTGTCCGCTCGGGTGTCCAGGTCGGTAGCGAGTACCACTTGACCGAATACTTCGGCCCGATCCTCGGCATTATCCGCGTCGATACGCTCGATGAGGCGATCGAAGCGCAGAACATGGTCGAGTACGGTCTGACCGCCGGCCTGCACTCGCTGGATCCGGACGAAATCAACTACTGGCTGAACAACGTCGAAGCTGGCAACGTGTACGTTAACCGCGGTATCACGGGCGCGATCGTGCGTCGCCAGCCGTTCGGTGGCTGGAAGCGTTCAGTTGTCGGCGAAGGCACGAAGGCCGGTGGCCCAAACTACCTGCTGGGCTTCGGTTCGCTGGCGTCCGCGCCACTCGATTCCGCTCCGTCGACGCACACGTTGAAGCCTCAGTTGCGTGATCTGCTCGATTCGGCGTCCGAGGTGCTTGACGGCGAAGAGATGGAGCGTTTGGCGAAGGCAATTTCGTCGGATAACGAGGCCGCGTTCACCGAATTCGACGTCTTACATGACCCGAGCGCGGTGCCCGCGGAGCGCAATATTCTACGTTACATTCCGGCACGTGCAACGATTCGCGCCGGAGCGGGCGCTTCGCTGACCGATATTCTGCGCGTCATCTCGGCTGGCGTGGCAACGGGTTCCTTCGCTTCGAATCCACTGGGTGAGGGAATGATTCGCGAGACCACCGGCGGCGGTTGGGGCGATGTTGAGCTGACCGTTTCCACGACCACACCGCTACCCACGTCGATCGCGTCGCTACTGGCGCACATGGGTATCGGGGTTGTTGTCGAAGACTTCGATCAGTTCACTATGCGTCTGACACAGGTGGAATTCAACTACGACGAGCGTATTCGTCTCATTGACGAGGCCGGCGACGACCTGCGTTGCGCCGTGGGTGGCTCGATTGACGTGGCCGTCTGGGATGGCCCCGTCACAAACTCTGGCCGTGTAGAGGTTCTGCCGTTCGTTCACGAGCAGGCAGTGTCGATCACGAACCATCGTTTCGGTAATCGCACTCCCCTGTCGACGCAGGTCTTGCAGGGCTGACTGAGGTGCCCCTGTGCGGGGTACTGCACAGGCTTCCTCAACCGTGTGAGTGAGGAATAGCGCCGGCGGGCATCGGAAAGCGACCACGTTATGTGCGTGGAATGCCCGCCGGCGCGACCTGTGCCCGGGGTGGAGCGACCCGATACGATAGGGGCATGGTCCCTCGCTTTCACACCGACGATAAGTTCCACAAACGCTCTGGCTCTGACACAGAGTTGATTCGTGACCTCGACCGTCTAGATGGTCGCTCCTACGGGTCGTATAAGTCGGTGATCGGCGACTGGGATTACGGCGATTTTTCGCTGAGCATTGATCGGATTCAGTCCGACCCTTACGCTCCTCCGTCGTCGATTCGCGCAACTGCGAAACCTGATCGAATGGGCTTGCCACCTGAAGCATTGGCGAATGGTCAGGCTCGTCTGGCGACGGCTGACTTCCTGGCGCGAGCCTTCGAGGTAGCAATCAGAAACCGCATTCGTGGTGGTGCCATTCGGATCGCTCACCCGGGTCCAGAGATCCTGCAGCGTTCAAGCGCGAAGGTGATGCCCGATCATGTTGAGATCCGTTTCCAGGTTCAGATGCCTGCGCGAGGTCGAACGATCATGGGCCGCGAAGCTGCCCGTATTTTCGACGTGGATATTCCGAACATTGTGATGGACACGTTTGATTTTGTGTCTGACGATGACATCACCATCGCCAAGACTTCTGCCTTGAAAACCCACATTGCAACGTACGAGGATCATTGCGCTCTGATCGATTCTCTGGCGGAAAACAACTGGGTGTCTTTTATCGCCGATGGCTCGTTGCTTGCCCGTAAGTCGGGGATTTCGCAGGTTCCGATGGACGCCGATACCGCGGTAACTTTTGAATCCCCGCAGACCCTGCGTCAGACGGTGAACCTTCCTCACGCGGGCACAGTCAGTGGCATGGCAATTGCTCCCGGTGTCACCGTGATCGTCGGCGGTGGCTACCACGGCAAGTCGACGCTATTATCAGCAATCCAACGAGGCGTGTACGCGCATGTTCCAAGCGACGGTCGCGAGCTCGTAGCAACTCTTCCGGACGCCATGAAGGTACGCGCAGCCGATGGTCGTACCGTGACCGGAGTCGATGTTTCTCCCTTTATTTCACATTTGCCGGCCGGCGCGGACACGACGAACTTCTCGACGTCGAACGCTTCAGGCTCAACCTCTCAGGCTGCGGCGATCATGGAGGCTGTGGAACTCGGCTCTCCTCTTCTGCTGATCGACGAAGACACTTCGGCAACGAACCTCTTGATCCGTGATGAGCGTATGCGCGCCCTCGTCGCCACCGAAAAAGAGCCGATCACTCCCCTCGTTGACCGTATCGGAGCTCTTGCAAAGCAGAATGTTTCAACGATTATGGTCATGGGCGGTTCTGGCGACTATCTGGACGTTGCCGACTGCGTCCTCATGCTTGACACTTACCGTTGCGTGGACGTCACCGCCCGCGCCAAGGATGTAGCTGAACACATGCCGCGGCCTCGTAATGACAAGCAGGAATTCGCGATGCCCGCGCCTCGTATCCCCCATCGCCTGCGCCCCACGTCCGACCGCCCGAAAACAAAGTCCGCGGGCCTGGACGAAATCACGATCGACCGCCAGACAATCACCCTGACGGACGTGGAGCAAATCGTCGATCCGGGTCAGACCGAAGCAATCGCGTGGGCGGTCCGAGGAGTTTTGGAAAACTATGCTGCCGGCAAGATGGCGCTAGCCGAACTGCTTGCTCGTCTTGAACGTCAGTTCGCATCCGAAGGCTTGGACGCGCTGACAAAGTTCGGGGCACGCTCATACCCGGCATTCTTGGCTCGCCCGCGACGCGTCGACATTGGGGCCGCGATCAACCGTTTCCGCGGGCTCAGTATTGTCGCCACCGACTCCGTGGAAAAGGACTGACCCCCCTCTATTCGAGGTTAATCGGGGACATCCCCCACAAGAAAATGGGGGTGGAAATGGGCGCTTCCCTCATAGTGCGCAGCTCGTTGCTCGGCGCACAGTTGAAGCATGAGCATTTCACTTCCACACTCTCAGTCAGTCTCATCCATTTCGTCGTCCGCGCCCGTTGTCGCGCTTGATCACGTATCCAAGATTTACGGTCAGGATGATACGCGCGTCGCAGCGCTCGACGACGTCAGCGTCGACTTTTACGAGCACACCTTCACCGCCATTATGGGTCCGTCGGGCTCAGGTAAGTCGACCATGCTTCACATGCTTGCCGGTCTCGATTTGGCGACCAGTGGCGAGGTTCGGATCGAAGGTAAAACCTTGTCGCAACTGGATGATGACGCGTTGACCCGTCTTCGTCGCGACCGCATCGGTTTCGTATTCCAGAGCTTCAACCTTGTTCCCACTCTTGATGCGCGCGCAAACATTGAGCTTCCCCTTCACTTGGCCGGACAAAAGCCTGACCGCCGTTGGCTCTCCATGATCATCGACGTGCTCGGCATCGGGAATCGCTTGACGCATCGCCCGCAGGAAATGTCTGGTGGCCAGCAGCAACGCGTCGCCGTTGCCCGTGCGCTCGCATCGAAGCCAGCAGTGATCGTCGCCGACGAACCGACCGGCAACCTGGACTCCGCTTCCTCGCGCGAGGTCCTGCAACTTCTTCGCGCCACCGTTGATCAGCTGGGGCAGAGCGTCATCATGGTGACGCACGATCAAAACGCCGCTCTGATTGCCGACCGTGTCCTGGTGATGCGCGACGGAAAGATCCGTGCCGATCTGACCAAGCCGACCGAAGCTCAGCTGAGCGAGGCTGCACGATGAGCTCCATTAAACAACCGGGCGATTTCGCCCCTACATCCGAGCCTCGTACCGACGCTTCCACATCGCGTGGAACCCTTGGCCACTTGCTCCGCGCCAACGTGAAGACGCACGGTCATCGCTACGTGGCGACCGGCCTCGCCGTCGCGATTTCAACCGCGTTCATTATGGTGTTCCTGGCACTCGGCAACGGCATGACCGCATTGTTGACCGCGAGTGCGCGCGATTTCTACCAAGGTGCTGCCGCGGTGGTCGAGGCTACTGACGAGTTCTACAATGCCGGCCACTCGGATCTTTTAGAGGTCACCGATCAGTTGAAGGCAACCGACGGTGTCACGGCAATTGCACCGCAACAGATGGCATTCCTTAATCTGTCGAATGGCGCTAAGCGGACGGCTCGCATGGCAAGTTCTACCCAGCCGGAACCTTTCCACCGCAGTGAAGTAACAGAAGGTGCCCTTCCGAACAGCGACACTGAGATCTTCCTCGACACGACCGCCGCCAACAACCTTGGCGTGAAGGTAGGCGACACGATTCAGGCAAGCGCCGCGTACACGCAGGATGCTTCTGCTCCAAAGACCAACCTGACCGTTTCGGGTCTGGTGAAAACCGGGCCGACGAGCCAAGGTGTTGCGATAATGACACCGGACGGCTTGGTTGCCGCGTCCAATCACTCGCAGCACACGACCAGCATTCTGGTTGCCTCATCGAGCGCCTCCCCGTCGATTGCTGAGCAAGAAAAGTTGGCGAACACGCTGACAACGACACTCAATGACACCGGTCTGACAGTAACGACCGGCCACGCGGCATACGAAAAAGAAATTAAGCAACTGGCCGCCGGGTCAGCAACACTCAGAGCGATATTCCTGATCTTCCCCGTGATTTCGATGATTGTCGCGATTATCGTTGTTGCGACGACCTTCCAGGTGATAATGACTCAGCGGCGTCGCGAGCTCGCCCTGCTACGCGCCATCGGCGCAACGAAGAAGCAGACTCGGTCGTTGGTCATGCGCGAGGCCGCACTGATCGGCCTCATCTCATCGACGGTCGGTACCGTCGTTGGCGCATTGGGTGGGTTTGCGATCCTGAACGGGTTCGAGATTGTCTCGTTCTCTGACGCAGTTGCCTCGGCTGCCTCGCCGATCGCTCTGGCGGGCACGTGGGCAGCTGGCACGCTGATGACCATCGCCGCGAACCTACGCCCCGCACGCTCGATTGCTCACATGTCTCCGATCGAGGCACTGGGTAATCAAGCGGAAACCGCATCCTCGCAGAAGTCGCATCGCGTGTTCTTCATTGTTTCGCTCATCATTGCGACGCTTGCCTTCGCAGGTATGGGTGTTGGCCTGTTTATGCGTGGGTCAACCAGCGGTTTCCTGCTCGCATTCCTTTCCGGAATGGTCGCGCTGGTCGCCATGATGTGCGCATCGATCGTTTTCATTCCGGCCTTGGCACGTCTGTGGGGCAGTCTTGGACGAGGAACCACGTCGAAACTGGCACGCGAAAATACTCTTCGCAATCCTGGTCGCACCGCAGCAACAGGTGTTGCTATCGCCATTGGCGTCACCCTAATCACCATGATGAGCGTGGGCGCAGCATCAATGCGTCAGACACTCACTTCCGAGGTTGATTCTGCTCGTCCTTACGATCTGACCGTGCAGTCTGCCAGCGGTGAGCTACCCGCATCCGCTCTGTCGGAGGTCACTGGGACACAAGGTGTTGCTGCGGCGGTTGAGATTCACGGGACCAGCGGAACGATGACAGCGGGGACTGATTCGCTCGACGTCTTCATCGAGGGCGTACCCGACTTGAATCCGGTCGCACACTCCACGATTGACGTATTGGATGATACGACCGCAAAGTTTTCGAGCAGCACAGTGAAGACCGGAGACACGGTTCAGGTGTGTACCTCGAACGGAAAGTGTGCGGACTTCACCGCTCTCATCGATGAACACTCCCAGGCTGACTACGTTTCAATCTCTGCGAACGCCCTCGGCAAACTGGATTCATCAGCCGGTGTGAGTGCGATTCAAGTGAAGCTGGACGACCAAGCGAGTGCTACCAAAGTACAGTCCGCTCTGCTGTCGCTCAACGACCAGTACTCGGTGAACGGTACCGCTCTTGAACGCGAAACCTACAACCGGATGATCGATCAAGTCCTACTGGTCGTGATCGGAATGCTCGGTATTTCAGTTCTGATTGCACTGGTCGGTGTGACGAATACGCTCAGCCTGTCGGTTGCCGAGCGCACCCGCGAGAACGGTCTGTTGCGCGCTCTTGGTATGACCCGCCGGAATATTAAGACGATGCTGAGTGTCGAAGCTGTCTGTATCGCGTTGGCTGGGTCAACCATCGGTGTGATTCTGGGGATTATCTTTGGAATCGCGGGAACATACGCCATGCCTTTGGAGGACGTGACCATTGCAATCGCCATGCCGTGGGGAACGCTGATTGCGGTTGTTGCTGTGTCCGTGTTGGCCGCTTTGATCGCCTCGTGGTTGCCCGGACGCAAGGCTGCAAAGGTCTCTCCCGTGGAGGCACTGACGACTGAGTAACACGGCTCCGTGTCGGGGCTCGGGGTGCATCCATTCGGATGCACCCCGAGTTTCGTTCAAGCCCGAACCTCGTCGGTTTTTCGCGTGTTGCGTGGGACTACACGAACTGCACCTAGCGCGACGGATCTGGGGTTTTCAGGGCAAAAGTGTCGCGTCAGATGCAGTTCGGGGCACAAAACCCGCCTCCTCACCGCACCACCTACACCCCACGCGACACAACCACGCCCTCAGACACTAAACCGTCGCGTCAGGTGCAGCCCGTGCACACAAACCGGTCAGTCTCTCAAAAACCAGCCAGTGAAAGCCCAACCACTCCCCTACTTTCGAGCGCGCACCGATGCCGTAAGAACGGTGAACAGGGAGTTCAAACGCTCATTGGCTGGCAGGTCGGCCAAGGTCATCATGTCTTCTTTGCCGAACCAGCGCATTTGACCACGGGAAGCATTAAACGCGCCGACGCGTGCGGTTGCCGGATTGACGGTGAAGGTGTCGATGCTGAGGCGCAGGCTCATTTACCCGTACGGGGCCATGTAAAACAATTGTGCATGGTGCGGGTTAAAGTCTGTGCATGAGCACATTCACCCTTCCACCTGTGGCCGAACGTCGATTTGGCTACCGCATCCGCGATATTCACGGCGATCATTTTGATGATGGCTGGGATTGGTTGCGCGATGAGTCGAATGCTGATGTGGTCGCGCACCTGGATGCAGAGAATCACTGGGCGGATCAAGTGTGTAAGCCAACTGAGTCATTGGCTGCAGCGATTACAGCCGAGGTGAAGGGGCATACGGCTCTGGATGATGTCTCGGTTCCCGTTTTGGACGGTGATTATTGGTATTTCCGCAAGTGGCATAAGGGCGATTCGTATGCGACGCATCATCGTGTGCCGGCCGATCGCAAGGGCATTGTTGATGCGTCTGCTCTTCCGCCTCAGCCCAGTGTTGATGATGTTCTTCCTGGCGAGACGCTGATTCTGGACGAGAATGCTCTGGCAAAGGGACAGGAGTTCTTTAAGGTCGCCGATATTCAGCCAAGCCCCGATGGTCGCTTAATCGCGTGGGCGCGGGACACTGCTGGGGATGAGCGCTTCACGTGGGTTGTTCAGGTTGCCGATACTGGCGAAATCGTTGATGAAGCCGTGGTTGACGCTGGTTATGGGCTGGCCTGGGCGGCGGATTCCGCTTCGTTTATTTACATCGGTGTGGATGATGCGTGGCGCGCGTGCGAAGTTTGGTGGCACCAGCTTGGCACCGGTCGTGATCAGGATCGTTTGCTTCTGGTTGATCCTGACGAGCGTTTTGAAGTGGGGATTTCCGATGGTGGGGACCCGTTCCATGTTCTCATTCATTCAATGTCGTCGACCGCTGGTCAGGCATGGGTGTGGTTGCCGGATCGTCCGTCAACGCGCCCACTTCCAGTAACTGGTCTGACAAAGCGTGTGATGGTGACGGTGGATTCTGCTGGCGATCACCTGCTTCTGGTGCACACTGCTCTGTCACAAGAGGGCACGCTTGCCGTTGCCACTTATCCGTCGGATCTTATTTCGCTGGCAACTCCCGTTGATGCTGACTATTCACGTAGCTCTCTTGGCGATCGCGCAACTGGATCAGCGATTGAGATTGACGAAACCGCGCCTTTTGCTCCCCCATCTGCGTGGGTCACTGTGCGCGAAGCGGGCACAGGCGAACGCCTGCTCGAAGTGGAAGCTAGGGCATCGTTCTGCGTGCTTTCTATGCGTTCGAATGCTCTGACACAAGTGGAGTACCGGGTACGAAACACGGCTCTTGACGTCAGTGGAGATGCCCGGCCTCGTCCCCTTTCGGGCGACGAACTGGGCGAACTCTGGGGCTGCGGACACTTCGTCGACGCCGAGGCTCCGGTGCGCACGATCGATTCCGTCGATGGGCCGCGCTTTGATGACCATTTCTTCCGCGTGCGCGTTCAGTCGCAGATTCAACCGGAAACAACGATCCAAGTTGATCCGTTCAGCGGTGGAACGACATTACTGAAGGTCGCGGAGGCTCCCGGCTGGGATCCGTCCACGATGGTGGAAGAGCGTGTGTGGGTAACGGCTCGCGATGGGAAGACTCAGATCCCGGTTACGTTGATTCACGGGGTTGATGTGCGACCTGACGGCACACATCCCGGGTGGGAATTGGGATATGGGTCGTACGAGGTCTCCTATGACCCCGAGTTTGAGACGCTCCGCCTGCCAATCTTTGAGCGCGGTGTGGTGTTTGCGATCGCGCATATCCGCGGTGGTGGCGAACTGGGGCGCGCGTGGTACGACGATGGGAAGGAAGCCGTGAAGGTGAATACTTTCACCGACTTCATTGACGTTGGGCGTTGGATGGTCGAATCAGGGTGGGTTGCTCCCGGACGCCTCATTGCTGAGGGACGAAGTGCCGGTGGTCTGTTGATGGGTGCCGTGTTGAATATGGCTCCCGACCTGTACCGAACGGTGATCGCTGGTGTTCCTTTCGTCGACGCTCTGACGACAATCTTGGATCCGAGTCTTCCTTTGACGGTCGGTGAATGGGAAGAGTGGGGTAACCCCATTGAAAGCCCGGAGATCTTCCGGATTATGAAGGGCTACACGCCGTACGAGAACGTGCCAGAAAACGTCACTCTGCCAGCAGTTATGGCAACAACGTCAGTGAATGACACACGCGTTGAATTTGTTGAGCCGACCAAGTGGGTCCAACGCCTACGAGAAGCGTCAGGGCAGAACGCAGATGCTGACCTTGCCGCCTCGCGTCCGATTGTTCTGCGTACTCAGATGGTTGCAGGTCATGCTGGGCCGTCTGGCCGTGAAGGGCGCTGGAAGGCTCGCGCCGAAGAGTTCGCTTTCGCGCTCGGGCAGGTCGGAGTTCGCGAGCCCGCAGCATCGGAACTAGGTACGTCTGAAGCATCCGAAGCAATGGACAAGGCTGGTGATCAGCGATGACGCCTGCAGGTAACCGTATCGTTGCTGCCGTTGACGGTTCTTCACTTGGGAATCCTGGGCCCGCCGGCTGGGCGTGGGTCGTTGACGCCACTTGCTGGGATGCCGGTGGCTGGGAATCGGGGACGAACAATCTGGGTGAACTCACCGCTGTTCTTGAGCTATTGAAGGCCACGGAAGCTGCTGGGTTTGCTGACTGTGAGCTCCATATCTTGGCCGATTCGCAGTACGCGATCAACGTGATCTCTCAGTGGATGCACGGGTGGAAGAAGCGCGGTTGGGTGAAAGCCGATAAGAAGCCGATCAAGAACCTTGAACTGATTCAAGAAATTGACCGCGTCATCGCTGGGCGGAAGGTGACCTTTGAATGGGTGAAAGGGCACGCTGGACACACCCTGAACGAGCTCGCCGACGACTTCGCGCGCGGATGCGCCGAAGAGTACCAAGCAGGTCGCATTCCGACGCCTGGCCCCGGTTTTGCTGATACCGGGATAGAAACTCCTGCTTCGCAGTCCAACGAGACGGGTGATTCCGCCGAGGATGCAGTGAGCGCATTCGCCTC
Source organism: Schaalia turicensis ACS-279-V-Col4 (assembly GCF_000296505.1). GTDB lineage: Bacteria > Actinomycetota > Actinomycetes > Actinomycetales > Actinomycetaceae > Pauljensenia > Pauljensenia turicensis_A. The sequence goes on along the minus strand of NZ_JH815208.1, from coordinate 499,202 downwards.
GCAACCGGTTTCTTCTTCTGACTCTTCTTTCATGGAGATGCGTGATGGTTCCGGATCGGATAACAGGTCGCGTCTGATTGAGAATGAAAAGGTGTTCCTCACCGCCTGGCTTGCAGGAGAATCAACGGTTTTAAAGCAGATTGCATCCCCGAACTGCACGCGTGTTTGGCCGAACGGGAACGTGACCACGACCTTGGAGGGTCCTGTCCCCCTTGATGCGAAGATCAGTCGTATGACGGTGACTCCCGCGGGGAGCGCTTGGCTTGTTCACTACGAGATGCGATGGGAGACCGGTGCCAGCGTTGAACTGTCGATCTGGGAGCCAAGTGAGAATCCGCGTGGGCTGAGCCTGGTTCATCATCAGACAACCCTGAAAGGTTAAGAGGCAGGCCACACTGACGTCCACAGTGCGACCCTCGAACGAGCAGTAGAAACCCACGCGCAAGAATTGCTGAGTGATGTCCAGCCTGCAAACGCACCCCCGTAAAGAGCCAGCTTGCTCTCGGTGCACTGACATCGTTGCGGGTATGCGAATTGGATTGCCCACCGCGATACAGTGGGTTCATGCTCGTGAACTCGTATATTCAGCACTCTTGCACCGTCAATGAACACCGTTTCGTCGTCCCGTTGGATCACCGGAAGACGCTGAACGCACCCGCGTCGACTCCGCAGACGCTGGAAACGATCGAGATTTTCGCGCGCGAGGTGATCCGCCCCGGTGGCGAAAACCTCCCCTACTTGGTGTATTTGCAGGGGGGTCCCGGTTTTGGCGCGCCTCGTTCGGGTGACTTCCGCGATGGCTGGCTTGGGCGTCTGCTCGACGACCACCGCTTGGTTTTGTTAGATCAACGAGGTACGGGCCAGTCGGGGCGCCTTGATGCGCGCAGTTTGGTGGAGTCTGGTCGCTTTGATAACCCGGATGGGTCCATCAACGACCAGGCGTTGGCTGATTACCTGATGCTTTTCCGCCAGGATCAGATTGTCTGGGATGCCGAGTATGTTCGCCGTGAGCTGGCTGGCGACGCACAGTGGTCGACTCTGGGCCAGAGCTTCGGCGGATTCATCACGACCGCTTATCTGTCGCTCGCCCCAGAGGGCCTCAAAAAGTCACTACTTACGGGTGGTTTGCCGGGCCTTACACACGTTGACGAAATCTATCGCCGAACATACGCCGCCACGGCGAAGCGTAACCAGACCTACTTCTCGCGCTACGCATCCGACGAGCGCACGATCCGCGAAATCGCCGCTCACCTGCGCGACACCGAAGAACTACTGCCAACAGGAGAACGCCTCAGCCCCGCACGATTCCGCATGATCGGCATGGGCCTGGGAACAACAACGCGCACAGACATGTTGCACTACCTGCTCGAAGGCCCGTGGACGACGGTGCGTGGGCAGCGTCGCCTGTCACACCAGTTCCTCGAAGGCATCGCGGCGGAAATTGCAGGTACACCCATGTACGCGGTCCTGCACGAAACAATTTATGCGGGTGCGACCCCCGACCTGGCGGGCACGACAACGAACTGGTCCGCCGACCGTCTAGCCGAAGAAATCCCCGGTTTCGCTAAGGATGCCGATCCACTCGACGAATCTGAGCCCTACTACCTGACCGGCGAGCACATGATGCGCCGTTTCTTCGACGAGGATCCGTTCCTCCGCCCGTTCGCCAAAGCCTGCGACATTCTGGCGACACGCACGGATTGGCCGGCCGTCTACATTCCCGAGGTTCTGACTCACAACACCGTCCCGGTCGCAGCAGCCGTCTACTACGACGACATGTTTGTGCCTCGTGAACTGTCCCTCGATACCGCGACGACAATCCGTGGCGCACGCACGTGGATCACGAACGAGTACCAGCACGACGGCCTGCGCGCGTCCGGAACGAACGTTATCGACCACCTTTTCGAGTTGGTACGCGACTGAGCACCGACTCCCTGGCTCCGCCTGCGATAAGAGCAGAGCCAAGATCGGCAGGCGGCCTCGTCGATTGGTGCACACTCGATGTGTGCGCAACTGGCCGATCTCACAAGATCGGCCGCCCGCCCACCTCACCTACCCACCCACATCGCGGGTAGGCTATGTCCATACCCCCAAAACGCCCGCGCTTGGATACGAAGCACACCCCGGATTGAAAGAAGACCAGTGAGCACTCAGCCTGTTTTTGAAGCGATCAACTGGAACCGCATTGAGGACGAGAAGGACCTCGAGGTCTGGGATCGCCTCACCGGCAACTTCTGGTTGCCTGAAAAAGTGCCGTTGTCGAACGACATTCAGTCCTGGAAAACCCTGCACCCGGACGAGCAGCTGATGACGAACCGCGTGTTTACCGGCCTGACTCTGCTGGACACCCTGCAGGGCACCGTCGGCGCAATCTCCCTTATCCCCGACGCGCGCACCCCGCACGAGGAGGCCGTCTACACGAACATCGCGTTCATGGAGTCCGTGCACGCGAAGTCCTACTCGTCGATCTTCTCGACCCTCCTGTCCACCGAGGAGATCAACGAGTCCTTCCGCTGGTCGGAAGAGAACGAGGCCCTCCAGAAGAAGGCCGAGATCGTGAAGTCCTACTACGAGGGCGACGATCCGGCCAAGCGCAAGGTCGCCTCGACGATGCTCGAGTCCTTCCTCTTCTACTCCGGCTTCTACGCGCCGATGTACTGGTCGGCGCACGCGAAGCTGACGAACACCGCTGACCTCATCCGCCTGATCATCCGCGACGAGGCCGTTCACGGCTACTACATCGGCTACAAGTACCAGCTCGCCGTCGCCGAGTCCTCTCCCGAGCGCCGCGACGAGCTCAAGGATTACACCTACTCCCTCCTCTACGAGCTCTACGAGAACGAGGAGCAGTACACGGAGGACCTCTACGATCCGCTCGGCCTCACCGAGGACGTGAAGAAGTTCCTGCGCTACAACGCGAACAAGGCGCTGATGAACCTCGGCTACGAGGCCCTGTTCCCGGCCGACGAGACGAACGTGAACCCGGCAATTCTGGCGGCTCTGTCGCCGAACGCTGACGAGAACCACGACTTCTTCTCGGGCTCAGGTTCCTCCTACGTCATCGGCGAGATCGTCGACACCGAGGACGAGGACTGGGACTTCTAAGGCCCCTCCTTCAAGACAACTGACAAGGGCCCTGGCAACCAGCACGGTTGTCGGGGCCCTTTCGTTTCACCCCTGGATTTATCCTAGAAATCGCGGAGAAGCGTCCGCAAAAAACCCTCGCTTTCGCGTTGACGGTTAAACTGTCTTTGTTACGTGTGTGCATTTACGCTCACGCGAAGCGTTTTTCCGTTGGAAGAGAGTCGATATTTCGGCGATCAACCGCCAGAAAAGCGTCCAATACCGCCTGTCCCTAGGAGTACCGAGCATGAGCATCTTTGATCGCTTTGAGAACGCAGTTGAGCGTGGTGTCAACGATGCCTTTTCGAAGGTTTTTCGTTCCGGCATTAAAGCGGTTGATGTGAACTCGGCAATTCGTCGCGCGATGGACGATTCGGCGCAGGAGCTGTCAACGGAGCGCACGATCGCGGCGAATCATTTCACGGTGTTTGCTACGCCGGCTGATTTGGATTCGTTGGAAGCTGACTTGAATGTTCTTGCGGACGAATTCGCAGCGCAGGCGACCGAGCATGCTGCAGACAACGGGTACGCCCTGCTTGGCCCGGTAAGCGTTGAGTTCCGCGAGGATGACAAGGAGCAGGCGGGCAAGTTGCGCGTCGAGGCTTCGAATAAGCGTGGGAGTGTCGCGCCAGCGACTGCCTCGTCTCCTTCGCCTGAGCACCCGATCATTGAGGTGAATGGCGAGCGTTGGCTACTGACGGAGCCCGTGACGGTGATTGGTCGCGGTACCGAAGCCGATATTATCGTCGCCGACACCGGCGTTTCGCGCCGTCACCTTGAACTGCGGATCACGCCGACCGGTGTGATTGCTACTGATCTTGGTTCCACGAATGGCACGTTTGTTGAGGGCCACAAGATTGATGCTGCGACCCTGCTGGATGGTAACCAGCTGACGATTGGTCGTACTGTCATCGACTTTTGGACTCACCCGGAAACGGGGGGTGATGAATGACCTCGGATCTCGCGTTTACGGTTTTTAGGATCGGGTACCTGGTCCTGCTGTGGTTGCTCGTGTTGGGTGCCGTGAATACGTTGCGTCGCGACGTGTTTGGCACGGTTGTTACCCCGCGTGGTAAGGGCAGAAAGGCCGCTGATCAGCGTCGTAAAGAGAATCGACGAAACCGCCACCAGGCTCGGAACTTAGAGCCCGATGTGCCACGGAACGTGTTGCTGACGGGTGGCCCGCTTGTGGGAACTGTTCTTCCGTTGGGAACGACACCGATTGTGATTGGGCGTTCGCCCGCGTCGACGCTTGTGCTTGAGGATGAGTACGCGTCGGGGCGTCATGCTCGCCTTCAGCCTTCTGAGCAAGGCTGGTGGATCGAGGATTTGAGTAGCCGTAATGGCACCTTCGTTGATGATGAGCGTCTTAGCGAGCCTCGTCTGCTTCATTCGGGCGATGTTGTGCGTATTGGGCAGACCACGTTTGAATTGGTGAGCTGATGGCAGCTGCCCCGATTGAATTCCGTTGCGCGGCCCGTTCTGACGTTGGGTTGGTTCGAAGCAATAACCAGGATTCTGGTTATGCGGGTCCGAACCTGCTTGTTTTAGCCGATGGCATGGGTGGTCCTGCCGGTGGCGATATTGCGTCAAGCGTTGCGATTGCGCACCTTGTTCCTCTGGATTCGGATTCGTATCCTGCGGACAAGATGCTGCCGTTGCTTCGCGAAGCGTTGATGGATGCGCACGATGAACTGTCGGATCGTTCTCGTCGAGACAAGGATCTTGAGGGTCTGGGGACGACGTGTATTGCTGTGATGCGTTCGGGCAATAAGTTGGCGATGGTTCATATCGGCGATTCGCGCGCCTATGTTTTGCGTGGAGAGGCTCTCACGCAGGTAACAACGGACCATTCGTTCGTTCAGTATCTGGTGGAGTCCGGTCAAATCACGCCTGAAGAGGCAGAACATCATCCGAATAAGAATGTTGTTTTGCGTGTTTTGGGCGATTCTCAGGCGGATGTGACTCCGGATGAGACGATCCGCGAAGCGGTTGTCGGCGATCGTTGGTTGCTTTGCTCCGATGGCCTGTCGGGTGTTGTGTCTCCCGAGACGTTGGGTGCTGTTCTTGCCGAAATTGATGATCCCGGTGAGTGCGCTGAAGAGTTGATTCGCCTTGCGCTTCGCGCGGGCGGTCCTGACAACATCACGTGCGTTGTTGCTGACATTGTCGAGCCCGGCTCGTATCCGGTTGGGCCTCCCCAGATTGTGGGCGCGGCGGCGATTGATCGTCATGCTGCTTCTCGCGGTGGCGAGGGTGCGGCTGGGCGCGCGGCGGCTTTGCGGAAGCAACGCCGTTTGGCGATTGACGAAGATAACGGCGAGGATCAGACGAAGCATCGCGCTTGGTTCGCCCCGCTTTTGGGTCTTGTTGTCGCTGTTCTGCTCGGTGTTGGCGGATGGCTTGGTTGGTCGTGGACGCAGAGCCAGTATTACGTGATCGGCCAGGATGGCTACGTCGTTATCTACCAGGGCATTCCGCAGTCGTTGGGACCGTGGAAGTTCTCGCACGCCGTCGAAGTCACGGATCTTTCGTTGGCTGAGTTGACCGATGCGGACCGTCAACGCCTGAAGGATCCTGTTCTGCGTTCGTCGCGCAAGAAGATCGATCAGTACATTGATCAGTTGCGTCTGAACAAGAAGAGCTTTAAGTCTGCACTGAACGCTGATAACTCTCAGTCTGACGATAGCGCTCAATCCGCGTCCTCAAGACAGTCGGGGGCTCAATCAAGTTCGACGAATAACAGTTCGGCGGGTGGTCACTGATGGCTCTTGTGACCGTTGCTCCCGCGAAGCCTCGTCGCGGTCTTGAAATTATTCTTTTGCTGGTTGCTTTGACAGTCGGTATTGGCGGATATGTTCTGACCAGCATTAATCGCACGGGTGAGTTGCCCGGCAATCTTGCAATGCACGCCGGTATTTTGCTGGCGATTGCGATTGTCGCCGAGGTGGGGATGCATTTCCTGGCCCCCTTCGCTGACCCCGTGATTCTGCCGATTGCAGTAGCGCTCACCGGCCTGGGTTTGGCGATGATTTATCGCTTGGATATGTCCTACGATGCGCTTGGTCAGGCGACCGTCGAAATGCGTCAGCTAATGTTTGTGGGCATCGCAATTGCTGTCGCTGCGTTGATTCTGATCGTGTTGAAGGACCATCGTTCGTTGCGTCGTTACACGTACACGTTCGGTGTCCTGTCCTTGATCCTTCTACTGCTCCCGATGATTCCAGGGCTCGGTGTCGAAACGTTCGGGGCACGAGTCTGGATCCGCATCGGTTCGATGTCGTTCCAGCCCGGCGAGCTGGTGAAGATCACGCTGGCACTGTTCTTTGCCGGCTACTTGGTGACGAATCGTGACAATCTTGCGATTGGTGGACGTCAGTTCCTTGGAATGCGATTGCCTCGCGCCCGCGACTTGGGTCCGATTCTGCTTGTCTGGTTGATCGGTATTGCGATTCTTGTTTTGCAGCGCGATCTTGGTACCTCGCTCCTGTTCTTCAGCCTGTTCGTGGCAATGCTGTACGTGGCAACGAATCGAGTGTCGTGGCTGATCATTGGTTTCGTCATGTTCGTGCCCGCTGTTGCGCTGACAGTCAAGGCATTCCCGCACGTCGCGAATCGTTTCTCGGTGTGGTTGAACGCGTTGGATCCCGAGGTTTATGAGCAGACGGGCGGGTCGTTCCAGCTGGTGCAGTCGCTGTTCGGTCAGGCATCGGGCGGTTTGATGGGGACAGGTTGGGGTCGTGGCTACCCACAGTTGGTTCCTCTTGCCAATTCTGACTTCATTCTTTCGTCGCTTGCCGAAGAATTGGGTTTGACCGGTTTGGCCGCAATTCTGGTGCTGTATCTGGTGCTGATTGAACGCGGTTTACGTGCCGCCATTTCCGTTCGTGACGGTTTCGGGAAGCTGCTGGCAACGGGTTTGAGTTTCTCGCTGGCAATTCAGCTGTTCGTTGTGTTGGGCGGTATTACTCGCCTGATCCCGCTAACGGGTCTGACGGCGCCGTTCTTGGCAGCCGGTGGCTCGTCAATGGTGTCGTCGTGGTTGACTGTCGCGCTGTTGATTCGCGTGTCCGATGCGGCTCGTCGTCCCGCCGCTACACCTGCTCCGTGGAACTCAGGTATCCAACCGTCAGTTGCACGTGAGGTGAACGCATGAACCATCAGATTCGTCGCTTGTCCATCGTCATCTTCGCAATGTTTGCTCTGCTTGGTTTGGCTGCAACGAACAATCAGTTCCTTCAGGCTCCGTCTTTAAACGCCGATGGGCGTAATGAACGCACTATTTTGCACGCGGCGGAAACGGATCGCGGTCCGATCATTGTTGCGGGTTCGGCGATTGCGTCGTCAACGAAGATTGAGGGCTCTCATCGTTTCCAGCGTTCCTATTCTCAGGGTCCGCTTTATGCTTCGGTGACCGGGTATTTCTCGTCCGCATTTTCGCAGGCAACCGGGCTTGAGTCGGCCGCTGAATCAACATTGGACGGACAGTCTCAGGCTCTTCTTGGTCAGCGTCTTCACAACCTGTTTACGGGCGCTTCTCGCCAGGGCGGCGGCTTGGTGCTGACGTTGGATCCGACCCTTCAGCAGATTGCCGCTGATCAGTTGGGTAACCGCAAGGGCGCCGTCGTGGCGTTGAATGCAAAGACCGGCGCGATTTTGGCGATGTATTCATCTCCCAGCTATGACCCGAATTCTCTGGCCGCCTTCGATTCCGAGGCGGTGAGTGACGCGTATAAGGCTCTGACGGAAGATCCGAACGAGCCCCTATCAAACCGTGCGATCGCGGGTAATCGCTATGAACCCGGTTCGACGTTCAAGATTTTGACGTCAATCGCTCTGATCGAAAATGGTGTCGCTTCACCATCCACGAATGTGGAATCCCCCGTTTCAACAGTGCTTCCCGGAACTCAGACGACGGTGTCGAACATTGAGTCTTCGACGTGTGGCGATGGGAATCCGACGTTGGCTGAAGCGTTTGCACGATCGTGCAACACGTCGTTCATTCTTGCCGCGCAGTCTCTTTCTCACGATCAGCTTGCCGATGTGGCGTCGCGTTTCGGTTTCGGCGCATCCCAGTCGATTCCGCTTGCTGTGACTCCTTCGGTTTTCCCTGAAACGACGGACGCGGCCCAGCTGGCGATGAGCGCTATCGGCCAGTATTCAGTTCAGGTGACGCCACTTGAAATGGCTGAGATTGCTCAGACGATCGCTAACGGTGGTCAGATGATGACGCCCTACTTGGTGTCGCAGGTTGTGGATGCTGATTTGGCTGTCCAGTCCGAGACCAACCCGACTGTGTTGCGCACCCCGATTAGTGCCGATATTGCGACGCAACTGACCGAGATGATGAAGGGTGTTGTCAATCAGCCGTATGGCACGGGCACATCCATGGCGATCGACGGCATTTCCGTGGCGGCGAAGACCGGCACGGCGGAAACGGGCACTAACGGACACGCGAACGCGTGGGCGGTGGGTTTTGCTCCCGCTGATGATCCGCAGATTGCCTTCGCTGTCCTTGTCGAGGGTGACGATACGGATCCAGCTCCTCACGGTGGAACCGTTGCCGGCCCAATTGCTCGCGCGCTTCTAGAGGCAGGTATCCAATGAGTTCTTCCACAAAGTATTCAGCGGGCAAGAAGCTGGGCGGTCGTTACACGCTACTCACGCCGATTGCTCAAGGTGGCATGGGCGAGGTCTGGAAGGCCCGCGATCAGGTGACCGGTCGCATGGTGGCCGCAAAGGTATTGCGCCCGGAGTTCTCTGGCGAAGAGTTGTCCCTGTCGCGTCTGCGTATCGAAGCGAATAATGCGATGCGTATCCAGCACCCGAATATTGCGAACGTGCAGGATTCTGGCGAGCAGGATGGTCGCGGCTGGATCGTCATGGAGCTGGTTGAAGGCAAGCCCCTCAATCACTACTTGAAAGACGGTCATCGCATTGCCACGCAGGACCTCGTCCCCGTGCTGATGCAGGTCGCGATGGCGCTCGGCGCAGCGTCGGAAGCCGGGGTTGTCCACCGTGATATTAAGCCCGCGAATATTCTGGTGCGCCCCGACGGCATCGTGAAGCTGACCGATTTTGGTATTTCGCGCTCGAATAATCAGGCGGCTCTGACCGCCGCGGGAATGGTGATGGGCACGGCTCAGTACCTTCCGCCCGAGCAGGCAATGGGGGAAATCGCGACATCGTTGGGTGATTTATACGCCTTGGGTGTGATTGCGTACGAGGCTGCTGCCGGGCAGCGACCCTTTACTGGCAAGACGCAAGTTGATATTGCGTTCTCGCACGTGAATGATCCTGTTCCTCCCCTGCCTTCTGACGTGCCGCGTCCGCTTGCTGACATCATTTGTCACCTCTTGGAAAAGAAGCCGGAGAAGCGCCCCGACTCTGGTGTGGCGCTGGTCCGCGAGCTGTCGAAGGCGGCAAAGCAGATGGGTATTTCTGTAGCAACTCATCCGCTTCCCGACCCATTCCCAGAGGCGAAGATGGAGCCGACGCAGGTTCACCCGTCTCCCGTGGCAGCGCCGGTTCATCACACGAAGCGTCGCAGTCTTCCCGAGGAACTGCTGGAACGCCCAGCGGGCCTTGATACTCCAACGGATCCGCAGAACCTTACGCAACAGTCAGATTCGCAGGATCCTCAAAACGTAAACTCCCAGACAGAACACTCACAGTCGCTCTCAGGAGATGCCATGCCATCGAACAAGGGGGATGTGGACTTAGATCCAACCGCGGTGCGTCGTCGTCAGCTCAGTGAACGACTGAAGGAACGTGCTCGTGTCCGCGAAGAGGCTGACACGGCTCACGCTTCGGTGTCGCCGACACTTCCACCACCACCGGCTCTCACCGACAAACGTTCGGCCATCGATTCAGCCAAGCGCTCAGGAACGCAGGCCCTGACCTCGTCCCCCCAGACGAAGATGCGCCAGCAGAAACTGTCGTCGCCACCACCCAAGCGGGTCAGACCGAAGCCGTCGAGCCAGGCGAGCAGGCAGGTCTGGTACTCCGTGTCGAAGCGGAATGCGCCACCGGTGAGCACCGTGCCCCCGACTCCGACTCAGTACAACAGGTCGGTGGTTGCGCCACCTGTTTCAAAGGGTCGACGCATCATCCAAGCAATCATCATTGCCCTGATAATCATCGCGATTCTCGCGGGCGCATATTTCATTCTTCAGCACATGTTCGGGTCACTCACGTCGCTTCTCAGTGACGGGCTCCCCACCACGAAGGAGGTTCAGACATGGCAGACTCCATGGGCCGCCGTCTAGCCGGCAGGTACGAGGTTCGCTCACTGATCGGGCGCGGCGGGATGGCGGAAGTCCACCTGGGCTTCGATACGCGCCTATCACGCGTTGTCGCAATCAAGATGCTGCGCTCTGACCTAGCACGAGACTCCGTGTTCCAGGCGCGTTTCAGGCGTGAAGCGCAGTCGGCTGCTTCTTTGAACCACGCGAATATTGTGGCCGTGTACGACACGGGCGAGGAAATGCTGACCGGCCCTGACGGTCGCGCTATCTCCGTGCCGTACATCGTGATGGAGTACGTCGAGGGGCACACGGTCAAGGAACTGCTCGCTGACGGTACTCCGGTGCCGATCAACGAGGCTGTTGCCATCGTGTCCGGCGTGTTGGGCGCGCTTGAATACTCCCATTCGCAGCATTTGGTGCACCGGGATATCAAGCCGGGCAACATCATGTTGACGAATGATGGCAAGGTGAAGGTCATGGACTTCGGTATCGCGCGTGCGATCACCGATTCGCAGGCGACGATGACGCAGACGAACGCTGTCGTTGGCACTGCCCAGTACCTGTCGCCCGAGCAGGCTCGCGGTGAGCAGGTGGACGCGCGTTCCGACTTGTACTCCACCGGCGTTGTCCTGTTTGAGTTGCTGACCGGTCGTCCGCCGTTTACCGGCGATTCGGCTGTTGCCGTTGCCTACCAGCATGTTCAGCAGTTGCCTCCCACACCGTCGTCGATCACCCCGGATGTTCCCGAGGCACTTGATCGCGTCGTCATGAAGGCTCTGGCAAAGGATCGCACAGACCGCTACACGTCAGCTGCCTCTATGCTGGCTGATTTGATGCGAGCGTCGCACGGTGGCCACGTGAATGCTCCAGCCGTTGCGGTGTGGGCGGACACGGTTCCGATGGCTGCGGCAAACGTAGCTAATTCGCAGCCGACTCAAACGTTGCCTCCGGCAGTTGCTTCCCCGTCAAATGCGACAACGACCTTTGCGCCCGTTGCGACGCAGGAGTTTGAGGAAGAACCGAAAAAGAAGTCGAAGAAGGGCATTATTGTCGCGCTTGTCATTGTGGCTCTGCTACTGATGGGCGGTATTTGGTACGCACTGTCGCATGCTTCTTCGGATAAAGAGATGGTCGCTGTCCCCGACAATCTGATCGGAATGACGCAGGCGGAGGCGAAGTCCGCAGTTGAGTCTGTTGGCTTGGTGTTCGCGATTTCGAATGAGACGGTTGCCTCTGACGAGATTGAAGAAGGCAAGGTCGCCGAGACTGATCCGCCGTCGGGCGATCAGGTTGAGGTTGGTTCGACCGTGACGGCGAAGTTGTCGAGTGGCGCTGAATCCGTTGTTATTCCTGACAATCTAGTGGGTATGAGCCCGGATGCCGCGAAGCAGGCAATTGAGGCTCTGGGGCTTGTGTATGAACAGACCGCTGACCCTGTTGCTTCTGCGGATGTGGAAGAAGGCAAGGTTGCTCAGGTGAACCCGTCGGTTGGTTCGAAGGTCAAGAAGGGATCGACCGTGAAGGTCAGTCTGTCGTCGGGCCCGAAGAGCGTTGAGGTTCCGGATGTTACGGGTATGACGCAGGATCAGGCGCGCGAGGCTCTGGCTGCGAAGGGCTTGACGGTTGGTTCCGTTCAGGTGTCGGATGACCCGAGCCAGAAGGAAGGTCTAGTGATTTCCACTAACCCGGCTGCTGGCACGTCGGTTAATAAGGACACGGCGATCACGTTGACTGTGTCTTCTGGCAAGATCACGATTCCTTCAGGTTTGGTTGGTTACGACCAGGCGCATGTTGTTCAGACTTTGCAGGAGCTTGGCTTGCGCACATCGGTGACGGAGCAGTACTCGAACAATCTGGAAGCTGGCGGTGTTCTGGCGGTGAATCCGACTGAGGGTTCTGTTGTCGCCCAGGGTTCGACCGTGAACCTTACGGTGTCGAAGGGTCCGCAGACTCCTCCGGCTAATCCGAACAATTCCGGTCAGGCGAACTCGGGTAGCTAGTGGGTAGTTATCCGATTCACCGTGGGTGGATTTGATTGACGAGGCCTGGCGGGGATCATATGATCCCCGCCAGGTTACGCTGAAGGTTGTTGGAACTTTCACCGCAACATCAACAGATGCAAACCTTAACTATGCGCCCTCACTCATAGTGGCGTATTTCCGCTCAGCTACAACAGGCTTCAAGCTCCGCGCCCGTCCAGGCGTGGCCTCGTCCCCCTTAAGCCACCCTGATAGAATCACGCCGATTCCACGCGCCAGAACACGTTGGCAACGCGTCACAACGACACCAAGATCAAACGAACCGGCACGAACCATCCGCGCGTATGCGGAAAAGTATCAGCCGAACGCCACCTGAAACGGCGAAAGCGTCAACGGGTGAACAGGTCAGACGGACGCTTCGCCCAACTCTAAGTATTCCTGGGCCCACGGGTAACCCCACTCAAGAAGAGCGTAGGCAACAAGGCCAATCAGAACCAACGACTCAATCACCTTCAACCATGTCGGTCCGGGAAGATGACGAAAAATCCAAGCGTACATGTGGATCAAATGTCCTTTTCAAGCGATGTTCAAGCGGAGAAAATGGGATCAGGCTGCGGGTTCGTCCGCCAGCGCACTGGGCACGCCAGTGTCCTTAGGAGTCCATGACTTGAACTTCAGGTGAACAATGAAACGTTGCGAGTTCCCGTATTCGGGGTGGCACGTAGTCATGGTCATCCAACGTTCCGTGGGCACCTGGCTCCACGTGACATCATCAATCACGGGGGCGACGACGCGGTAGTTGTCCGGGTCATTGGCCTCAACGATTTCGCTGGTTTCCATAGTGTACGTGACGTAGTGGTTGTCGAGTTCGACAACAACGGGGTCGCCGACGGACAGGCGGTCGATCCAGCGGAAGTTATTACCGTAGGTGCGACGGTGGCCGGCAACAGAGAAGTTGCCGATGTCGCCGGGCTGAGCGGTGTCCTCATAGTGGCCTGCGAAACCCTGGTCTAGGACGAATGTCGACGTGGTTTCCGCCAACGGAATCTTCATCCAGTTCCACTTTGGGACATGAATAAGACCGTAGATCTGGTTCGGGTCAACGCTGGTGGTCATTGACGGCGGCTCATCCGTGCGTTCCTCACCAACGTTTGTGGTAGCGGGCGCGTGCGCGTGGGCGTATGTTTCGATCGCTTGCTGGCGAGGTCCTTCAACTTTGAAAGACGTCCAGTAGAGTTGCCAGAGTGCGAAACCAATCAAAACGATGGCGACGGTAATGAAGAGTTCACCAATCACTCCAAGAGCGACGCTGAGCGGCGAGGCCTTCTTTTGGGGTGCAATATGTGCGCCTGCCATGGAACGCCTTGTCATGTTTTAGTCCACCACCTGTGCGTATGAGTTAAATGTCTTCACGCTAGCCGCGGGAAGATGAAGGGATTTGTTCGTCTCCAGATCCCAGCCAAGGCCATACAAAGCAACGTAGGCCTTGTAATTAACAATACGGGGATTTGCGTTGACCTTCTCTGTGAGTGCGTTCGGATCACCAATGGCTTCCACCACGTATGGCGGAGAAAAAGGCTGTCCGTCAACAAGAATCACGTTGCCAATGCATCGGATCACTGTTTGTCCGGTCACGCGTACTCCTTGGACAGTCATGGCTTCCGCGCCACCATTCCAGAGCGCGTTCATCACGTCTTCAATGTCCTGCTGGTGAATGACTAGGTCGTTCGGTGTAGCACCGTCGGGAATCGCCTGCTGGGGTGCGTCCGTGAGCGTAATAGTCACACCTGGGCCGGTCACGGGCTGCGCTGCCAGTGAGGTAATGGACGTATCCTCGGTCTGCGTTTGTCCGGACGAGTTGGCGTATTGAGAGACGATGTCGCGCAGTGCGCTCACTTCAAAATCAAGCGTTTCGACTTCATCCTGCGAGGCTCGTACCAGCGAAATCAGGTTGGTATCTCGCCCGAGGTTGTCGGCGTCATTCTTCGCCTGCGCTGAAACGATGAACAGCAAGCCGCAAGCAGCGGTGACAATAAAAACGGATGTGGCCGCGCGTGGAGACAGTGGCGCAAACTTCCGTAGCTTGCGCAGGGCCACGTGCCAGGGGCCGTCGAAGTGCGAAATGTGGGGCTTGGGTTTCATCGACGAGGCCGCCTTCTTTTTCGAACGCGACCTCGGTTCAAAAGCGGGTGGGGTCGAGGAATCGGATTTTTGTGATGCCTCGGGTGGAGTCAAATGGGGCGAATCGTCCTGCTTGTGTGCCATCAATGCCTCCTTCCCGCGTTGCACTTTGGTTTGTCGTTACTTGGAAGACTACGCTAAAGGGGTTAGCGTTCTGCGATGCCTTTCCGAGAAGTAGTCGGCAAGGGCACCAAAGTTCAATTGAGGAGAAACGTGGCTGAGAACAAAAAGCGCAAGAATACGAAGCACCAGGTTCCTGAAGATCAGGATCTCAACGCCTGGACCGCAGGTATTCCGCTGAGCCCCAGCTGGTGGGCACCGACTTTCGTTGCCCTTCTTCTCATCGGCCTTGTGTGGCTGATGGTCTACTACATTTCTTCAGGCGTTTACCCAATTCCCGGCATCAACTGGTGGAACATGGTGATCGGCCTGGGCATCATGATGGTGGGCTTCCTGATGACGCTCCGCTGGCGATGACCTGTTGATAAAGGTTTCCCGCTAGATTTCAACAATCACAAGAGTTATCCCCAGGTGTTTCCACACCTGGGGATAAATTACATCCGTGTAACTTAGACAATCATACAGATTGTGGATAACTCGCATAAACCTCGAGATTTCAACGAATTTATCCGAGAACCTCGAAAATCACTTCGTAGGTCAAGCCAATCAAGGCGATCGCAGCAACATACATACCCACAGTTATCCACAAGGCCTGACGTTCCTGCTTTTTCGCAGTAATTCCAGGCTTTGCACGCCCCTGACGCCAATAAATCCACGTCGCCAACGCGCCCGTGGCAAGGCCACCCACGTGCCCCTGCCACGACACATTCGGGACAATAAAACCGATCAGCAAGTTCACAAGTAAGAGGCCCACAACGGCCCTCGTATCCATACCCGACTGCTTCTGCAAAACGAACATCGCACCGAACAAACCGAACACAGCACCGGACGCGCCCACGGTCACCGTCCCAAGCGACGACGGTTGAATCAAGACCCACGCCAAAACAAACAGCGACGCACCAATCGCACTCAGCAGATAAACAGACAAATACCGGGTACGCCCCAACACCTGCTCAAGCTCAACACCCACCGAGTATAAAGCCAACATATTGAACGCAATATGCATGAACCCGCTGTGAAGGAACGCAGTCGTCAAGAACCGCCACACCTGGCGGTAACCCACCGCAGGGTTAAAGAACAGCCAATTCCCCACCAACGGCAACACGAAGGACAAGATGAACAACGCAACGTTGATACCAATCAGCGTGTACGTCACAACCGGCTGACCACTGGGAACACGTGGCCTGCGAACGTTCGCGCACTCCACGCACACTGAACGAACCTCGGTCCGCACCGTGCAATCAACACACATCGGACGATTGCACTTCTTGCAATAATCCACCGAACGTACACCCGGGTGACGCGGGCACTCAGGAGCCGCATACGGGTTCGAACGCTGTCCATACAAAGGCGTCGACATGCTCTATATCCTCCACACACCGCCAGAAACCAGACACACCATCCCGCTCCCGACGCTCACGAGCAACCAAAATCGCTCTTACCGTCTGAATACACCTAGGGCGGACAGACGCACGAATCCACACTGGATCCGCTCCCCCATCCGCCCCACAATGAAGAAAACGTGACCGATCAAGTGGAGGCGGCCTCGCCAATCAGCAACAATTACCCACGCGGGAAACCACGCCGAACACGAGACACGCCAACCTCACACTCAGTCGACGATCGAAACCGACTCGATCACAACGTCATTCACTGGACGATCATTCGCGCCCGTCGCAGTCGTTGCAATCGCGTCGACAACCTTCTTCGACTCTTCGTCTTTGACCTCACCGAAAATGGTGTGGTTGCCCAGCAACCACGGGGTCGGCGCAACCGTGATGAAGAACTGCGAGCCATTCGTGCCCTTGCCCATACGCTTACCAGCATTCGCCATGGCCAGCAGGTAGGGGCTGTTGAAGTTGAGTTCCGGGTGGATCTCATCGTTGAACTGGTAGCCCGGGCCACCAGTACCGGTGCCCAGCGGGTCACCACCCTGAATCATGAAGCCCGAAATAACGCGGTGGAAAATCGTGCCGTCGTAAAGCGGACGCGACGTCTTCTGGCCGGTCATCGGGTCAACCCACTCGCGCTCGCCACGAGCCAGCGTGACAAAGTTATTCACCGTGTTCGGTGCGTGGTTCGGGAACAGTTCAATGTTGATATCACCCATAGAGGTGTGCAGTGTTGCTTCCATGTCTTCATCGTCCCAGAAAAGGCGCCAAAAGGCATGATCTGGAGCCATCCGATTTTGTCGCTAGGGGTGCAGATCACAAAACTTCGGTGCACAATAGGAAGACGCGGTACAAACCGCAGCAACTATTGGAAGGATTCGGACTATGGCCAACACACCGAACTTCGACACGGAGAAACTTCGCAACGAAGCACTCCAACTGCGCGACGCGGTCGCCGTGCACGCCGGACGGGTGGCAGTGAAAGCCACCGAACTCGCTGAACAGGGCATCGACTGGGCAGCACCTCGCGCCCAAGCAGCACTGAACGAAGCAATCGACCGCGCAACACCAGTCGTCGAAGACGTCACCGCTCGCGCCGTTGACGCAGCAGACCGTGCACGCCCCGCATTCGAAAAGGCACGCGAAGAGGTCGTCGAAGACTACATTCCGCGCATCCAGCGAGCCGTCCACGAAGGTGGCGCAGCGCTCGCCGCAGAGGGAACGCCGTTGCTTGAACGCGCACGTCACGCCAGCGAAGCATCGCAGGCAGCTCTCACCACCCCGACAAAGAAGGTCATCGTGAAGAAACACCGCTTCCTCCGCGCCATCGGGTGGACCGCCCTGGCAACAACCGTCGCCGGCGCCGGCTACGTGCTCTGGAAGCGTAGCCAGCCGATCGAAGATCCATGGGCCGAAGAATACTGGGCCGACCTGGAAACGACTGTCGACCTGCCCGCCACCGAACCTGAAGAGGTTGAAAGCGTCGAGCAGATTGACACCGCAACCGAAGAGTGAGCTCTCGGCGAAGTGAGTTCACTCAGAAGTGAGTCTCCGGCGCAACAAGATGACAGCGAAGTGGAATTCACGGGAAAGTGAACCCCTCGGAAGAGCGCAACTGAGCCTCACACCCCTCGCCATCACACGTTAAAGCTGGTGGTCATGCGATTGATGTCGCGTGACCACCAGTTTTGTGTTTGAGAAGCATCAGTTGTGCGTTTGTGGGTCACCAGCTTTGCTCGCGCGTTTCTCTCGTCGCGCGTCACCACCTACACCTCACGCGACACAACCACACATTTCAGGACAAAAGTGTCGCATCAAGCGCATCCGGGGTCACTTCGCGAAAATCAGTCATCTCCTATCAGGGTGCGAACAACCTGGCCGACACCATCTTCATTGTTGGACGGCGCAATATATCGGGCTTCCGCAACAACGTCAGCGTGAGCGTTCGCCATGGCGAACGACCAGTCGGCGTACTTGAACATGGAGATGTCGTTGTGGAAGTCGCCGAATGCTGCGGTCTGCGCGGGCGTCACACCAAGAGCGTCCTGCAGTGCGAGCACAGCATCACCCTTGTCGACGCCACGAATCTGCAGGTCAGCCCAGTTATCTCCGGAAACCGCATACTGGTGAGTGTCCGCGAAGTTCGCAAGTGTTGCTTCAGCCAGCGGGCCCACCGGGTCAAGACACATGACGGCGAGCTTCACGATGTCGTCGTCGATTTCACCGGAATCGATCATGTCGATGATCTCGTGCTGATCGGCGATTCGTTTGGTGCGGTGGTAGTAGGGCAAGACGCCGTCAACAAATAGGTCGTCCGTGCGTTCAACGTAGGCGAATTGCTTGCCACACATGACTAGGCCACCATTGATTCCGGTTGCGACGGCGTCGCGCACCATGTCGATGGCACGGTGGAGAGTTTCGTGATCGATGGGGCTGGATGAAACTTCCTTGCCGTCTTTCATGACAATCGCACCGTTTTCAGCGATGACTGTCATTCCGGGGCGTCCGGGGAACATGTCGAGCAACGTCCATGCTTGGCGTCCTGATGATGGGGCGAACACGATCCCACGCTCATCCATGATGTCGAGGAGTTCAGGGAGTCTCTCGGGGAAGTTTTTGTCGTCATCGAGCAGGGTACCGTCCATGTCGACAGCGACAAGACGCAGGTCGCAGTCGGTAGCGAGGGATGACAGGTCGGTGGGTTCAAGCAGTGTCATGCTTCGATTGTCCCCGATTGTTGGGGACGTATCCGACACGAAAGCTGTTCCTGGTCTCATTTCATGCGTGAGATTGTCGACGTTTATGCGATTGTGTTCGAATTCTTGTGCTCTGACTGTGCGTGAGACTACGTCTTGCTAGCGTCGTTGGTATGAAATATGTTCGTCCTTTTGCTTCGACCTCTTCTGATTCGCGTGCCATCGCGCAGGTTGTGGTGCGTCGTTTTGCGGCAACGACGAATCTGCTGGTTGCTGGTCGCTCGTTTGCGATTCTGACGTCCGCGAGCGCGTCCTCGCCATGGTGGTGCGAGGTGTACGAGGCACTGGGGTCGTTGCTCTCGGGGTTTGGCGCGCATGTCAGGTTTGTGAATTCGGTTGACGAGGCCACCGCTGACGCGGTGGTTGTACGTCCCGAAGAGGCTGCCGAACAGTCGTTAGGGCACATTAGTGTGGTGGTGGGCGTGAATGAGGCGCCCGTTGTGCGTGTGAATCCGTCGCAGGTTGGCATGTATGTGAATGTGGATGAGGAGCCTGATGTTCGCCAGATTCCTCCCCACGTTCAGGTTCTTGATTCGGATGGGAAGCTTCTTCGGGATCCCTATGATCCTAAGAATGATGCGAGTTATGCGCAGCGTCGTCTGGCGTGGGCGCGATCATTCATGCCGGTGACGCGTGCGACGGTCAGTGATCTTGTAGCAACGGGCGCTCTTAAGGGTCGTCATGTCGGGCTCGCGTTGGTATTGGAGCCGAAGACGGCGGTGCTCGCTCTCCTGCTGAAGGAAGCGGGCGCGACGGTCAGCGTGTTTGGGCACGCAGATGAAACTCGGGACGATGTGGCGGATCAGCTTCGTGCGGCAGGGCTTGCCGTCTTTGCGGAGTCGAGCGCGACACCGGAGCGTGAAGAAGAGCTTGCTCGCCAGTTTCTGACCAGTGGGATCGAGTTCCTGCTCGATGATGGATCGCATCTGATCCGCATGGCGCATGACGAGACGCGCGCTCCTAACGCTCTGACTACCTTGAAGGGTGCCGCGGAAGAGACGACGTCGGGGATTCGTCCGCTTCGGGGCTTTCCGTTACGCATCCCGGTGATGGCATCGAATGATGCGCGCTCGAAGACTCTTTTCGATAACGCGTATGCGACGGGCCAGTCCTGTTTGCTGACTTCTCTGGACCTCGTTGATCCGCAGTTACAGGGGGTTCCGCTCTGGAATCAGCGTTTCGTGGTTGTGGGCTACGGCGATGTTGGCATGGGCGGTGCTCGCTTTGCCCGCGCGTGTGGCGCTCTGGTGACAGTGGTGGAGCTCGATCCGGTGCGCGAACTGCGTGCTCGCATGGATGGGTTCCAGACAGCCTCGCTTCTCGATGCCTGCGCGAACGCCGATTGGGTGATGAGCGCAACCGGCGAACGTGACACGATCACCCTCGAAGCCCTCACTGCAATGCCCGACGCGTGCGTGGTGACGGTATCCGGTGGCGTAACCGACGAAGTTGCCCTTTCAGAGGCTCTCAAAGCCGGTTGGACTTGGGTAGATAGCGATGATCGCGCAGTCGGTCTGCTCTACGTTCCCGCGACGGCTACAGATCCTGCTCTCCCAGGTAGTGCGCAGGGGAACGAGGCCACCCACCGCCACATCACGATCCTCGACAAGGGCGGGTGCATTAACTGCACAGCCGGCGAAGGCAACGCTATCGAAATCATGGATATGAGCTTCGCCGTCCAGGTGTCTTCACTGCGCGAACTGCTCACGCACGAGAACCCCACACACGATCCGTTATCACCAGGCGTGCACTCCCTGCCCGAGGATGCAGATAATCTGGTCGCACGGCGCGCGCTCGACCTGCAGTGGACGACCGAACCCCAGCCGATTTCTTTCGCGAAGGAAACTCATGTCTAACGTTCAAGTCTGGTCTGCCGGACTGGTTATCCCGATTACCGCTCCGTCCGTCATGGATGGCGCTGTCGCAGTGAAAGATGGTCGCATCGAGCACGTTGGGGCGCGCGACTGGGTTCTGGAAACGCTGGCCGAGCGCGGACTGTCATATTCGGAGCGCCACTTTGATGGGGTTTTGCTTCCCGGCCTCGTGAATGCGCACACGCACCTGCAGTACACGGGAATGGCCGAAGTTGGTGTCAAGCAATACAGAGGGATGCCCGACTGGATCAGCGGGTTCAACGCCGTCTACGACGCAGGCGGTTTGGATTGGGGTAAGGATGCGTCGACCGGCGCGCACATGCTCCTCGAAGCGGGCACGACCAGCGCCGCCGACGTAGTGACCGATCCCGAAGCCGCGTCCGCACTTCACAACGCTGGCTTACACGGCGTCGCCTACTGGGA
Organism: Schaalia turicensis ACS-279-V-Col4; assembly: GCF_000296505.1. Taxonomy (GTDB): domain Bacteria; phylum Actinomycetota; class Actinomycetes; order Actinomycetales; family Actinomycetaceae; genus Pauljensenia; species Pauljensenia turicensis_A. The sequence continues at coordinate 478,108 of NZ_JH815208.1, read as the reverse complement.
GGTCATGGACTGGACGAACGACGACTGGAAAGAGCGCGGGCCCGCAACCGTCGAGAAGGCTCTCGACGCAATGCCCACCCCTCCTGCCGTCGGCATTTCGCCACACGCCCCCTACTCACTCGAAGCTGACCCGCTACTCGATCTGCCCGACTTGGCGCGCAGGCGCGGAGTTCGACTGCACATTCACCTCGGTGAATCACACTCGGAAGCCGAATGGGCTGAAGGCCGCACGGGCGAACTCTCAGACCTCTGGCGCACCGGTGACTCGTCGTCGTTCACGGCGATGCGCGCTCGCGGTGGCGGTTTCTCAGCGACGCAGTTCGTTGACCAGCTGGGAGTTCTCGGCCCCGACTGCCACGTTGCGCACGGCGTGTACATGACGGCAGATGATCGTCGCCGTCTGCGTTCTCGTTCGACTGCCGTGGCGCTTTGCCCGCGTTCGAACCGTGTCATTGGTTTGGATGCGCCACCCGTGGCCGCCTACCTCAATGAGGGCAATATGATTGCTGTCGGCACCGACTCGCTGTCATCGTCGCCCTCGCTGGACGTAATGGAAGATGTTGCCGTCCTGTTCGATATCGCACGCAACCAGGGGTATCGCGCGTCCGACCTGGCACGTAGGTTACTCAACGCCGCAACACTAGGGGGTGCGTGGGCCATGGGACTCGCGACGGGACCGGATCGCGTTGGTCAGCTTCAAGCGGGCGCGGTGGCAGACCTGTGCGTCATCGATGTCCCTGTTTCCGACATCACGGGTTCAATCGAAGACGTTGTTCGCTACGGCGCGGGTCGTCAAGTTGAAACAGTGATCGCAGGTCAGGTCAGGTTCTCGCGCGACGGAAGCCTCCGATGACCGATCAGCTAGACGTTTCCACCGAGGCGATCGGCCTCGTGAACTCTCTTTGCCTTGAGCCACACCCCGAGGGTGGCTGGTTCCGCAGAACATGGACAGCGCCCGCGGTCGTGGAAACGGAGGGTGGGCGACGAGCGACCGCGTCCGCGATCCTGTTCCTGCTCGACCAGGACATGGAAGCCCGCTGGCACGTCGTCCGCTCCGATGAGTTGTGGCTCTGGCATGGGCCGGGCGCGCTCGAAATCCAGTTCGGCGGAACCGGGGACGCGCCATGCAACCAACCCGAAACCATCATCTTGGGTGCACCCCAGGTTTCGACGGTGAACGAGGCCGGAACCCAGTCCGCATCGCCTTCACCTGATCAGGCCGGAACACCGCAGGTGCCCACCGACGCGGCGAACCCTGTTCAGGTCCTGGTGAAAGCAGGAACATGGCAGCGAACGTTCGCACGCGATAGCGTCGCATTGGCAACGTGTGTTGTCTCACCCGAATTCACCTACGAAGACTGGAGACTCGCAGAAAACGTGTGATTTTCTTGTCACAAACGTCCGTGAAGCAAGATTGCAGACGAATCTGTACATGGTCGCCCGTAGGCTGAAGAGGTCGCGGAAAACTGCGACTGAGTTTCCCATCAGGCTAACTGGAGGCATTTGATGCGCCGTTCTGTCCGTTCATTCTCCGCTCTCGCGCTGGTAACGTCTGCTGCACTGTTCCTGAGCGCATGCTCGGGTTCTGCTGACACGTCGTCGGAATCTGCCACATCGGTCGCCACTCAGTCTGGTGCGCTTGAAACCGTCACCCCCGGCAAGCTGACCATCGCCACCGGCGAACCAGCCTACTCCCCGTGGGTTATCGATAACGCTCCCGAATCCGGTGAAGGCTTCGAAGCAGCCGTCGCATACGCTGTCGCCGAAGAACTCGGCTACAGCAAGGAAAACGTCCAGTGGACCCGCGCAACCTTCGATTCGTCTATCGCTCCGGGCGCAAAGGACTGGGACATTAACCTTCAGCAGTTCTCCATCACGGACGAGCGTAAGCAGGCCGTTGATTTCTCCAGCCCGTACTACACGACCTCTCAGGCTGTTGTTGCCATTGAAGGCTCCGCTGCCGCCTCCGCTCAGAGCATCGCAAAACTGAAGGATGTTCAGTTCGGCGTTCAGGCCGGCACCACCTCGCAGCAGTTCATCACGAACACGCTTGGTGATCAGCTGTCCAAGCAGGCTTCGATCTACAACAACTCCGACGACACTCTTGCTGCCTTGCAGAACGGCCAGGTTGACGCGATCGTCGTCGACCTTCCGACCGCGTTCTACATGACCAGCGCTCAGATCGATAATGGCGTCATTGTCGGCCAGTTCGAGGCCACCTCCAATGGCGACGACTATGGCATTGTTCTGCCGAAGGGATCGAAGCTGACCGCAGCCGTCACCGCAGCCGTTGATTCCCTGCGTGACAAGGGCACCCTTTCTGAACTCCAGTCCAAGTGGCTCTCTGAAAGTGTCGCGGTCCCGCTAATCAAGTGACGTTTCGTCAACCGCAGTTTGACTGCCGGCTCGGACGATAGCCGGCACTGATAACGAAGGACAATACGTGTCCCCAGCAGTAAACACTGATGCTACCGACGTGATGGCCGGGCTCCCCGTTTCTGACGTGGAACTCGGCCGTCGCGCGTATCGGCGTAAGCGTGCAACACGATCGATTCTGATCTCCATGGCCTCAACACTGGTCTTCGCACTGGTCATGTGGTTCGTTATCACCCGCTCTCCCGGGTGGGAACGCACGCAGGAAACCTTCTTCTCAGGCGAGCACTTCATCAAAGCGCTCCCGCAGGTTGCCGAAGGCTTGTGGCTGAACATCCGGATTCTGCTGGTGTCCGTCATCGGCGTTGCCTTCTTCGCAACGTTACTGGCTGCGGCACGCACTTTGGGTGGCCCGATCTTCTTCCCCGTCCGATTCTTAGCGGCTGCGTACACGGATATTTTCCGCGGTGTCCCGTTCCTGGTGGTTCTTTACCTGATTGGCTTTGGTATTCCGGCACTCAACCCGACAACGCGCATCCCAGTCGCGTTCTTGGGCACGGTCGCGCTGATCCTCACCTACACGTCATATGTTGCCGAGGTCCTGCGCGCAGGTCTGGAATCGGTTCACCCGTCCCAGCGTTACGCTGCGCGTTCGCTTGGCTTGACGCACGGCCAGACTTTGCGCCACATCATCGTCCCGCAGGCAATCCGTAAAGTCACGCCGGCATTGATGAATGACTTCATTTCAATGCAGAAAGACGTCGGCCTGATCTCGGTCCTCGGCGCTGTCGACGCGATCCGCGGAGCGCAGATCTACCAGGCAATGACGTACAACTTCACCTCGTACGTCGTTGCTGGCCTGCTGTTTATCGTCATGTCATTCCCCTTCATCCGCTTGTCTGACTGGTACACGGCACGCCTGCGCCAGCGCGAACAAATGGAAGGCACCGTCTGATGAGCACCCCCACAGCCCACGTTTTTTTGAACACCGCAAGCACGCCCGTCCTTGAAGCCAAGCGCGTCGTCAAACGATTCGGCGACAACGTCGTGCTTCGCGGGCTGAACCTTGCAGTCAATTCGCACGAAGTCGTCGTCTTGCTCGGTGCATCCGGCTCCGGTAAGTCCACACTTCTGCGCTGCGCCAACCTGCTTGAGCGCGTTGACGACGGCCAGATTTTCCTTGCTGGCGAAGACATCACTGATCCGTCAGTGAACGTCGACAAGGTTCGTTCACGTATCGGTGTTGTCTTCCAGCACTACAACTTGTTCCCCCACATGTCCGTTCTTGCCAACGTCACTCTGGCGGCACGCAAGGTCCACGGATGGGATCGCGAAAAGGCTGACCAGCGTGGCATGGAACTTCTCAGCCGAATTGGTTTGGAAAACAAGGCGAAGGAATTCCCCGATCGTCTGTCCGGTGGCCAACAACAGCGCGTCGCTATCGTCCGCGCGCTTGCCACCAACCCCGAACTACTTCTGCTGGACGAGATCACATCCGCACTTGACCCCGTCTTGGTCGGCGAAGTTCTGGACCTCGTCCGCGAAATCAAAGCGCAAGGATCAACGATTCTCATGGCCACGCACGAAATTGGCTTCGCGCGCAACGTTGCAGACCGCGTTGTCTTCCTTGAGCACGGTCGCATCGTCGAGCAGGGAACACCCTCGCAGGTGATCGACAATCCTCAGGAAGACGCGACTCGAGACTTCCTGTCACGAATCCTGCACTAACGCTGTCAGGTACGTGCAGGAATAAAACATGGATGTGGGGCTCCGCGCCAAGGCGCGGAGCCCCACATCCATGTTCAGGACATGTGTTGGGCGAGAGCCCATAACCCCCGCTAGATAATGGACGAATCGGTGACGAACGCGGGTCCGTTATACCCGGACTTGCCAAGCACATTCAGCATCGCGCTCATCAATTCGGTGTGGGACAGGAAGCCCTGTGAGTAGTCCGCGTGCACGATCTCAATTGCCGCCATGCCGTGAACGTCATGTACCGGCTGAGTGGAAAAACGAGACAGCAACAGCATTTCAGCTTCAGCCAAATCGGTCGGGGAACCGAAAAACCAGGTACGCGCTTCCTTCCTACCTTCGATCTCGCCGATATACATGTGGGTCATAATCACACGATTGCCGGCCTCGACAATGTTCTTCCCCATGCGGGTAAAGAGCGAGATCTTTGCGCCCGAATCGAAGGAGGATTCAATCAACGAGTACGCAAAGGCACCGAAACCACGAACAATCAGAGCGTCTGCCAAGTCACCGAGGACCTCGTCAGGGAAAGGCTGTTCGGTGAAGTAGATGCCCTCACCAGCGCGCTCGCGCCCAGTGTTGATATCTCCCTTGCCGAGAATCTCCATATCGTAGCCAGCATCATCCAACGCATCTCGGACTGCTTCAATCTTGGTTTCCGGATAGGGATGAAGTACTGCCGAGTTGGCTGAGTTTCGCTCGATAAAAACGTAGGTCGAGAATCCGTAGGCGAAGCCTTCCATGTCGCACATCCTCAAGGTCGTTGTGTCACCCGCATTGTTGTGCGAGAAACTACCGTTGTTTATCTCATTCGATGTCATTGAATGAAACGCCCCCGAATTGCTTCAGGTGTTGCGTGGCGCTTACATCAAATCTGTTGAGATTGAATGTAGTCGAAACAATGGTTTTTGTTTAGAGGTCAAACCCCTGCTTGTGGATAACTCTCAGAATGTCTGAAACCTGTGCACCGCCGATACCAACTTTGGTACGTACGAGAGTAGAAAATGACTCGACGCGCTTGGACGTATCACGCAGGTCGTAGTACTCGGTGATCCTCTGGTCGTATTCAGCCAAAGCTTCTTCATACGAGTCCAAGCACGGATACGTGTTATCGGCGACCGTGACCGACAGGGGCAGGCGAGGCTTGTACTGAGGCGACTGGTCGGGGTGGCCAATGAGCAAGCCGAGGACAGGGAAGGTTAGCTTCGGCAGGTTAAGGGCCTCGATAACCAGTTCCGGATTCGCGTGAATTGAGCCGAGGTAGCACGTTCCCAAGCCCATCGATTCAGCAGCGACAACAACGTTTTGCGCGCTGAGCAGAGCATCGTGAAGGGCGGTGAGAAACAAGTTGACCGTGTGAAGTGGGGTGTCTTCGATCCCCGCTTCTTCGCGAATTCGCGCATTGCAGTACTGATCAGCGACAAAAACCAGAAGCTCGCCTTTCGTGCCACCAACATATGGCTGTCCGGAAGCCTGATGGAGCTTCTCACGAACCTCAGGATCCGTGATCCGCAGGATGGTGCACTGCTGAAGGAATGAAGAAGAGGCAGTCTGACGTGCAACCTCAAACAGTGTTGTCAGTTCTTCTTCGGTAAGCGCCCTGTCAGTGAAAGCTCGGATTGTCCGGTGCCCAAGCTGAGTGGCAATCGTGTCGTTTTCGATGGGTGCTGATGGGCGGGTATTCAGATCAACCATGTCCTTCTCCATGTTCTTCGAGGCTCTTGCAAAGCATCTACGCTTTCGACGATGATCGGGTGATACACGCACGATGCAGGTCAAATCTATTCCGATACTTTCCGCCTGATTTTACTGGTCTTTCCTTAATCTTTAGGTCTTGGCAATGATGAATGAAAGGTCACGTTTTAAATGGGACTCAAACGTGACCTCTGCGGATTTTCAAGAATAATGCACCCGTATGATTGAAAGATGATGAAGAAAACCTCTATTTCTCTGTGCACAATTGCTCTCGCAACCGCTCTTCTTGCAGGTTGCTCGTCAGCTTCAACCGAGACCGCCGATTCTTCGGGTTCCGCTGCAACGTCTCAGTCCGCTTCCGCGTCGACCCAGATGCTGACCATCGAAAAGGATCCCGCAACCATTTCCGGTGCGCTGGTGACTCTTCCGATCAAGCGCGTCCTGATTCTCAAGGTTGATCAGGTAGCTGCCGCACACTGGACCGGCACCGTTGAAGACGCGTCGATCGCAGAGTTTGTTGCCGGCACCGATTCCGATGCCCCGATGATCAAGCCTCTGGCTGAAGGCGACACGACCGCAACACTGACCTCCCCCGAGGGTGAAACCATCACCTTCGACCTGTCGGTTACTCCGGGCGCTCGCTGAGTCGATCACCTGAACTCAATACGACTGTCCTCGGGGGCGGGTTGCCGTAGCAACCCGCCCCCGAGTTTCATATGGATGCACCCACCACACCGAGCTCCACGGGGCTCATCAGCCAGAAGACACCTGCACAACTCGTCGCAACGGCAACGAATACAGTCTTAGCTGAAACGACGCGGGGCCGGGGTGCAACGCCCCCGGCCCCGTCCTCGTGAATACAGAAACTAGCGGATAGCCTCCATGATTCGCACACCATCGAGAAGTGGCATGTACGGTAGCGGATCAACCTCAGCCTCAAGGACAAAACTTGTCAACTGATCACGCACAACGGCGCGTAGAGCATCTGCATCCCACGGCTTGGAAATGTAGTGGTCCAAGCCTGCTTCGTTCAGTGCACGGATCGTGTCATCTTGATCAGCCTGACCGGTAACCAAGACCGTGCGAGCCAGCTCGAAGCGATAGTCCTTCGTCAGCTCAATGAGGAAGTCAACGCCGGAACGACCGGGCAGCCGATGGTCCGACAAGACCAACGCCAACTGATCGTCGTCCGCCTCGATATCTTCCACCGCAGCCCACGCATCGTCCGCATCTTCGGCGACCTCAAGCCTGATCTTCGACCAGAATTCTTCAAGGTCACGCTCGATCGCGTCGCGCACGTCTGCTTCGTCTTCGAGAACCAGAATTGCCAGTGTCATCGTTCTACCTCCATTGGTGTGGACGCTTCGTGGGTTGAATGGTCGGCGGGGGAATCTGCGCCGGTCTGAGAAGAATGGGTACCAGTGACACTCTCAGTAGCAGAATCACCAATCATCGGGAATCGGGCTGTCATCACCGTGCGCCCTGGGCGAGATTCAACGGTGAGCTCGCCACCGTGGTCGGCAATGATCGACCGAACAATGGACATTCCCATGCCTAAGCCGAATCGAACCATGCCCGCCTTCGTGGTGAAGTGTGGTTCAAAAATCTTATCCACCAGTTCCGGCGAAATGCCAGGCCCGTTATCGCCGATGACGACGCAGACGTGACCATCCTCAACCCGGGTGGTGATGTCGATCTGCGCGGGGGCTTCACCGCGGGCAGGCGCACATTCTTCACCTTTCGCTCGCCGATCTTTGATAGCGTCGCGCTCATCGTCAATCGCTTCGGCAGCGTTGACCAGAATGTTGGTCCACACCTGCTGAAGCCTCGAGGGAATCCCCATGATCGGTGGAACATCTTCCTCGTCGCGGGTAACGACGATGTCACGCATCCTGTATCCGGTCAACCGAATAACGTCATCGACTCCTTCACGCACATCGATGGGGTGCAGTTCTACCGCGTCGGGACGCGCGTACCCCTTGAGCGACTTCGTCAGATCGATGACGCGGTCAGAGGCTGCGCGAATAGAACGGAGCGATGAACCGATCCTTGAACCGGATTCGACGACATTAAGCGCCTCGTCTCCCCCGCGCGCCAAAGCTTTGGCCGTCGCAGCCTCCGTCACGCCGGCAAGCATGAGGCGACGCGCCAAGCGCCGGTCTCCGCCCGCCGAAGACAAGAGCGACTTCACAATTTCGCGTTCCGTGGCCGTTGAGCGAGGAGGAGCTTCCAACGCAGAGCGCATGGACGTGCGCGCTGGCTCAAGCGATGGCGACGTAGACAAAACACGGTCGATGTCTTCATTTAAGTGTTCTGCCGCGCGCGCCAGCGCAGTGATCGGATTATTCAGTTCGTGCGCTATGCCTGCCGACAGTTCGCCGAGCATCGCGAACCTCGCCTTATTGACCAATTCCGCCCTGGTGCTTCGAAGGTCTTCAAGTGTGCGCGCCAATTCCTGCTTCTGCCTCTCAAGGTCGGCGGCAAGCATCGCGTTTTCCAAGTGGAGGTCTTCGGCGCGCATCAGTCTGCGAGTCAGCGACTGAATCGCAAGCGCGGCCAGAGGGGTCGCGAGAGACGGTTCTTCAAGCAACGCAATCGACAGCTGTTCGTGGGTCAGCCGGACAACTCGGGCCGTCGACGTTGCAGTCGCCGTGAAGAATGCGTTTTCTCGTCGAGCAAGGGAGACGAGACCAATGAGAGGGCCGGATGATGCAAGGTGCGCAAGGACTTCCCCGCCATTGGAATCACGGTGCAGTGAAACATCGCCGTCGAGCACAAGGTGGACAGCGCCAACCGGCTGGCCCTGAACGGCAAGTTCCGTTCCTGGTTCAATAACGAGGCGCGGTCTGGGACCCAGAACCTTTTCAACGCCAATAAGAAGCTCGCGAACAACATCATGCTCGCTGTGATCAAGGCCTGTCAGCAACGGACCGCGTACGGCGTTCGCTGGTGGATCACCGAGAAGAAGATGGATCTCGTCATCAGTTCGACCGTCTGCTTCAAGGTGGCCCACCATCGTCGAATATGACTGGCCCAGAAGAAGCGGAACAGTCCAGGGAACCGAAATCACGGACGCCAAACGGTCGGACGTGGTCGCTCGTGCCAAGTCGGTGTGCTCGTCCTGATCCGTCACCACCAGCCAGCGGGTGGGCTCCAGAATTGGACGACCGTCCATTTGATCCAGCAGATCATCGATCTGAGTGACTTCGGACGTCACCAGACCTAAGACCACGTGGTCAGCCGGGCCCAGGGAGGCATCGTAAATATTCAGGTCAGCGCCAGAATCGATGCGATCCAGACAAAGATTCGGGAATGCGATCCCCATATCCGTTGTCAGTTGGCGAGCAAGACCCCTCGAGTCATCACCGATGACAAGGATGTGGACGTGCGCATCCTGCTTGTGCCCTCTTTCGCGGACATTCGAGCGCTCCCACGGATCTTGCTTGTTCAGCACACAATTATGCAGACCTCGCGGGGCCTCGCCCCCGGGCGGAAGTGAATCAGAACCCAAGGTGACCATCTCAGATCACTCCGAGCGCGCCCCACGTTAGCGGTGCAACGAAAGAGAGCAGGACGACGCCCAAGACACCAACAACGATGCCAACGATCGCCATTTCGCGAGTCGGCGTTGTCCCCGTCGAGTAGGCGATCGCGTTCGGCGGAGTCGAAATCGGAAGGCACATACCCAACGAGCAACCGAGTGCCAAGACGATGGCGATTTCGGTAGCCGGCGTTGAAATCGTCGTAGCCAAGCCCATACCCATTGGAATCAAGAGGTTTGCCGACGCAGAGTGCGAAATAACGTTCGAGGTCACCCAACCAACCAGGGCAAGCACCAAGAGGAGCATGATCGTCGGGATCGATCCCCACTGGATAGAGCCAAGCATCCACTTATCCAAGCCCGTGTTACCAACGCCGGACCCAAGAGCGATACCACCTGCGACCAGCCACAACACAGGCCAGTCGAGGGCTCGAAGGTCGTCACCGCTCATAACCTTAAAGACCATCAGTGCAACGACAGGGAAGAAACCAACGATATTCGCCGACACACCGTGGAGCGATTCAGTCATCCAGAGCAGGATCGTCAGAAGCGAAACGACATAGAAGATCTTCGCGTTTCGCGACATATCGAACTTGGCCGTCATATCAATGTCGAACTGCGCATCCTTGGGAATGTAGCGCCACGAAATAAACAACCACGAGACCGCCAAAACAATCAGCATCAACGGAACAGCGGCGATCATCCAGTCAAGGAACGTCACGGAAATACCCGCAGTCTGCAGTGCGCCCAGGGCGATTGCATTCGGGGGCGTGCCGACCGGCGTTCCCATACCGCCCACGTTGGCGGCGACGGGGATCGACAGTGCAATGCCTGTTCTTGCCTTACCTACGGGCAACGCCATGATGACCGGCATCATGACCGCGAACATCGTGGCGGTCGTTGCCGTATTCGACATGAACATACTCATCAGAGCGGTAATGAGCATGACGCCCATGACCGTCAAGCGTGGTTTGCCCAGGAATGGCTTCAACAAGACAGCTGAAAGCGCGCGGTCCACTTTATATTTCGCCGCGCCATCGGCCACCATGAAACCACCCAAGAACAGGATGATCACAGGGTTGGCGAGCGCTCCGAAGAAGACGGTGTATTTGGGTGCTTCTTCACCGACGGGAATAATCGCATGGTCGGACACGAAAAGAACTTCGAGAAAAATCACCAGCGTCGCAGTCGCTGCCAGCGGAATCGCTTCGGTCACCCAGAGGAGGATCGCGGCAAGAAAGATGCCGAACATACGCGAGCCTTCGACTTCCAGCCCGGGAAGACGCACGAATAGGAAGGTGATGATAGCGATTGCTGCGCTCATCTGTCCGAAGAGTTTCAGCGGGCTAATCCCGTTTTCTTTCTTCGGTTTTTGGCGCGTAGTCATGTTCTGGGCAGAACGCGGATTCACTTCTACATGTGAGTGGCGCGAATGATGAAGGTGATGAGAGCGACTCATGGGATGAAGACCTCGTTGTCTTTGAAAATGCCGACCGTCACGCCGATTTTATGTTGCCCATCACAGAAAATCTGCTGGTCGAACAACAATGCTGAAATTGTTAACAAATAACCGATATCCGCGGGCGTGCTTAGCCCACTGCGCACAAACGCCCCGTTCAAGGCACACTTAAACCATGAGTAAACGGCGCACTCCCCTAGCCCCCGCAGAAGTCGCAACCGGCGGCATTCTGGCGGGACTGTCGATTGCACTCGGACTCGCAGGAACGGTCATACCCGTGCTCTCCATCTTCTTCACAATCGGGTCAACAATCCCGATTGCGATGATCACCGCCCATATGCGCCCGCGCGCCAGCCTTGGCACCGCTCTCATCACGATCTTGATGTCACTGGCAGTCGGCGGTATCCAAAGCGCGCAGACCGTCGCTCAGGCTGTCGCCGTCGGCCTTGTTGTCGGCTACCTCGCGCGCAAAGAAGCCCACCGCGCTTTCGTTTACGGCGCGGCACTGTTGCTTGGCATCGCAGGCGGGGCCCTCACATGGCTCCTGCTTCTTGTACTTTCTGAATCGCGGAACCTCGTCCTTGAATCACTGCGCACAACGACCAACGGGTACATTGCCCTGATCGGGAAGATTCCCGCGCTGGCACCACAAACGGACGCCGTTCAGGCAATCATCAACACCTGGATTGAGCACTGGTACTACTGGATTCCACCCCTTGGAGCTCTTGGCATTTTTGTGTTGACGCTAGTTGCTCACTGGCTGACGATGAAGGTTCTACGTCGTATCACGATTACTGCGCCGTGGGATCCGTTGGTGGACACGGCAAACCGCGAGCGCACTGACACCCCGACTACCCCCGACCCGTTCCCTATTTCATTGCGTGATGTCACCTTCACCTACCCGGGGTCTGATACTCCGGCTTTGCGAGGGATCACCCTCGATATCAGTGATGGCTTCACGGTGATCGCGGGCCCGAACGGATCCGGCAAGTCCACCCTCTCCCTTGTCCTCGCTGGCGCGCAACCGACAAGCGGGCAGGTGATTCGACCTGGTGGTGTCGGTTTGGGGGACGAGGCCGGAACTGCTGTTGTCGCTCAACGTTCTGAGTTGCAGTTCCTCGGTGACACGGTGGCCGAGGATATTGCATGGGGAATGAGTGACGATGAGCGTGCTTCGCTGGACCTTCCCGAGCTTCTTCACACTGTCGGTTTGGAGGGCCTTGAAGATGCTTCTCCCCGACGTTTGTCCGGCGGTCAGTTACAGCGCCTATCTTTGGCTGGTGCTCTTGCGCGTAAGCCTCGCGTGCTCATTTCCGATGAATCCACGGCGATGATTGATTCGCGTGGCCGGCGCGAGCTTCTTGAGGTTCTGCATGGTCTGCCCGCTTTAGGAACGTCCGTCATTCATATTACGCACGATGCAACCGAAGCAAGTAGTGCTGACACGCTGATTCGTCTGCGCGATGGGCACATCGATACTTCTGATGCACCGGACCCTCTTGAAGATACGTACTCGCAGGTCACACCTGTTATTGAGCGGAGCATTGCAGCTCCTCAGCCCTATCAAGGCGGGTCAATTGACCACCTGTGGGTGAAGAATGTCGGGCACGCCTACGATGTCGGATCCCCGTGGGAAAACACGGTTCTCAGTGACGTCTCATTTATTGTTTCGCCCGGTCAAGCACTACTGATCACCGGCGAAAACGGGTCAGGCAAGTCCACCTTGGCACGGATTCTAACCGGGTTGATGCGACCAACGTGGGGCGAGTGCACGCTTGGTGGCTCCCCTGTTTCTCTTCGAGTGGGTGACGTCGGGTTAGCGCGACAGTTCGCGCGCCTACAACTACAACGTCCAACGGTCGCAAAGGATATTTTGGCGGCCGCGAAAGTGGGTGCAGCTGTCGGCTCGTCCGATTCGACTCGCCGCCACCGAGGCGCCTCGTCGACTCTGGTTGATTCTGACCAGCTTGTCGCTAAAGCCTTGGCCGAAGTGGGACTGCCCGGCGACCTTGCATCGCGCAACGTTGATGATCTTTCCGGCGGTCAGATGCGTCGCGTCGCCCTGGCGGGAGTGTTAGCGTCACACCCGAAAGTGTTGGTGCTAGATGAACCTTTCGCTGGGCTTGATGTCGAATCGCGACGCTTACTCAGTGACGTGTTGAGAAAGCGGAGAGCGGACGGGCTTGGGCTGATCATCATTTCGCACGATACGGATGAGCTGATCGATCTGGTCGATAATCACCTGCATCTTGCCCAGGGAGTGATCCGATGACGCGCGTGCGTTCACGTAAGACATATCGCCCCAGCGGATTCACTCTGCCCCGCCCGCTTCCATGGACGTCGCCTCTGACGCGTACCAGCCCGGAAGTCATGATCGTCTGCTGGACGGTACTCACATCGTTCCTGCTCGTATGGCCGAAGTGGCCGACGCTTGGACTGGTCGCTATCCCCCTAATCCTGGCAACCGTGATCTCACGCGTTCCACCGAAGGCCGTTCGCATTCCCCCACTCTGGTTCTGGTCGGGCGTGATCGGCGGATTCATTGGCGCGTCGATCGGCGGAGGTTTCTGGGTTTTCCTGCGACTCTGCGTGCTTGCTCTGCTCGTGTTATGGGGAACGTACCTGCTGGCGTGGACATTCTCTACCGCGCGCCTCGCAACTGCGTTGTCGCACCTGATCTATCCACTGAAGTGGATTGGTGCTCCCGTTGATGAGTGGGCTGCGATGATGGCACTCGCCCTCAAGTCGCTTCCCATATTGGGCGATCAAGCATCCGCCGTCGTAGACACTGCGCGCCTCAGGATGGGCAACGATCTCATGCGAGCATCGTTTACGACGCTAGTGAAAGCCGGGATCGACATCATCACGGCGTGCCTATCGGCGGCATCGCGAAGCGCCGTCGACACGGGACGCGCAATGAGTCTTCGCGGTGGCACCCTGTTCACCCGCGGAAAAGGCAGTCAACTGAACTGGCCAGACCTCGTCGTCATCCTCATCGTCGTAGCCGACGTTACGGGAATTGTCGCAGCGCACCTGCTGGTGTGATACGCGCGTGCACGCCCCGATATTCCAACATAATTGGACAGGAAGTATCTTCCATTTGACGTGCACACACTTTTGCCCGTAATCTTTTCAACGCACGCGCGAGTGGCGGAATAGGCAGACGCGCACGGTTCAGGTCCGTGTCCCAGAAATGGGGTGGGGGTTCAACTCCCCCCTCGCGCACCACGTGTTTCTTAGCTGAAAAGCTATCTTCGGCAGATTTGCCGGCACCCCCTATATTCACCCTTGGGTGAAGTACATCCTCTTTTCTTCCCTTCTTTTTCGTTACACCCGAGGTTTCCCTGCGGGCGCAGATGAAGTTCGCAGACGTCGACGGTCTCGTCAATCATTCACGTGGCCACGCACACCGGCGTACCCCTACCACTAAAAGTGGGCGCGAAACCAATTACATGACATGCCCCATGAAAGTGCCCGCGATAGCACTTTATTGATGGGGGTGAGGTAGCGTTAAACGCGTAGTTACACAGTTTCATTGCAGTACCCCACGTTTTTCCAAGTGTTTTTCGTTGTGTGTGCAGGAGGTTGGGTCACTATGCCGTCGCCGAACTCGGCACGGTACGACTGCTCCTAGTTCTTTCCTTATTGCTTGGGGCGCACACAGATTGGAAACACCCATGACCACTGGTGTTGTGAAATGGTTCAACGACGACAAGGGCTTCGGCTTCATCACTCCCGATGATGGCTCCGCAGACGCTTTCGCTCACTTCTCAAACATCGTTCAGGCGTCTGGCCGTCGCACCTTGATCGAAGGCGAAAAGGTTGAGTTTGACGTCACCGCAGGTCCGAAGGGCCCGCAGGCTGAGAACATCCAGCGTCTCGGCTGAAACTCTACGTTTTCACTTCACTGCTCGGCGCATACTGGCGTGATCGGTAGCGATCATCGTGATCGCATGCTCGCGCACAGATAGCCGAAACAGGACAGAGGATCCCCGAGCTTTACAGCTCGGGGATTGTTGTATGCACTTTGGCCTCACACATGCTTGGCAGGCCGTAGCTTTGCGTCAAAGATGTGATGTCAGGCTCAACAGTGGAAACGTTTCCGACACTTTGCTAAATTAAATGGTGCTGGACGAGGTTAGTTCCTCGGTAGCGAAACTGACACATTGCCGTGCGGGGCATGTTCAGTGCTTCGCATAGCGCTGAACAAAGGAAACCACCATGGCTCACATCGTCAAGTCTGAAATCTCCCGCGCCTCTTGGCAGACCACCGCTGATGTCACCGCTCTGGTCGTCGCAGTCGTCATCCTCGCAACCCTCGGTATTGCAGGCGCCCTCGCCGCATCTTCCCCCCTCTCCGTTGCAATCGCAGCGCTGGTCGGCCTGACTGCAATCCTGTTCGTTCCCGCAACCTACGCAATCTCGCAGCAGCAGAACGAAACTCTCTGATAGGTAATTCGGGGCGCGCAAAGAGGCGCGCCCCCGCATAGTCGCGCGACGCCAGTTCGTCGCGCTTTTTGTTTGCCTTCTTCCGGCTCGTCCGCATTCCGCTTCTCTAGAACCACTCTTCAACTTCCCTGACACACGTTGCTTCCCCGGCGCCCGGCTTCCCCATTCACGTCGCGTCGCTCGCGTAAGCAGATGCGCAAGGTGCGCGAGCAGATTGCCGGTACGCCTGACGCCGATTGACGAGGCCACGCTCGCCCACACATCTCGATTCACCGTTGGTGGCGCGCGACGGGTGGGGCCGATGCCGATTAGTCTTCTTCGCGACGCGTGTAGTTGGCGAAGCGCGCCAGGTGTCCTTGGAAGAGCGCAGTGATCGTCTTCGTTGCGCCCGCACGGTGTTTGACGACATGGATTTCTGCTTCGCCCGGACGATCGTCTTCGTTGTAGTAGTCGGGGCGGTGAAGCAGCATGATGATGTCTGCGTCCTGTTCCAGTGATCCGGATTCACGCAGGTCAGACATCATGGGGCGCTTGTCGGTTCGTTCTTCGGACTTACGGTTCAACTGGGCGACTGCGACGACGGGAACGTCGACTTCCTTCGCCAGAAGCTTGAGGCTTCGCGAGATTTGCGAGACTTCCTGCTGACGCGATTCGGCTTTGCCACCAGTTGTCATCAGCTGGAGGTAGTCAACGACGACCAATCCAAGGTTCTGTTCCTGCTTGAGTTGACGGCACTTTGAACGAATTTCCGTCATCGTGATGTTGGCGGAGTCGTCAACGTAGAGGGGAGATTGTGCGACCTTGCCGATGGTGTTGGCGACCTTGCGCCAATCGTCATCGTTCATGGTGCCTTTCTGCATCTTTGTCAGTGGTACGCCGGATTCTGCGGACACCATACGCATGGCGATTTCTTGCTGGCTCATTTCGAGCGAGAAGATCAGTGACGTGATGTCGTGCTTGATTGACGCCGAGCGACAGAAGTCCAGTGCGAATGTGGACTTACCCATTGCCGGTCGGGCTGCAACGATGATCATCTGACCACCCTTGAGGCCCTGCGTCAGGTCATCCAGGTCGGTAAAGCCGGTGGGCACACCGAATAGATCGTCGTTCTTTTGAATGGCTTCAAGGTGTTCAACCAGCGAATTCACCATCGTGTTCATCGACACGTAGTCGGTGGATGCACGGTCGGTAGCGACGGCGAAGATTTCCTGTTGAGCCTGATCGACAAGCTCATCAATTTCCGCGCCTTCTTCGGAGTATCCCAATTGAACGACTCGCGTTCCGGCACTGACCAAGCGTCGCATAATGGATTTTTCGCGAACGATGCGCGCGTAGTAGCCGGCGTTGGCGGCAGTAGGAACCGATGCCATCAATGTGTGCAGGTAGGGCCTGCCACCAATTTTTGTCAGAGTGCCATCGTGCTGGAGCTTGTCAGACACCGTGATGGGATCGGCAACCTGGTTTTGTCCGAAGAGTTCAACGATCGCATCGAAGACAATCTCGTGTTTCATCGAGTAGAAGTCAGATCCACGAATCTCTTCGGTGACATCAACGATCGCGTCAACGGTCAGGAGCATGGAGCCAAGGACAGCAACTTCAGCTTCGTTATCATGCGGTTGGACGCGATCAAACTCTTCTGCCACTGCTTCTCCTTACGCCAGTATCGTGATACTTCGGTGTCTCGCGAGCATAACCCCGCATGGACGTTCTGCCCACTCTCAAGGTGAACTTGAATGGGGATAACGTGCGGAAAAGGTGTGGACAATACAGCGTGTTATCCACAGCATGGTGTGGACAGTATGTGGATAGTTTTACTTGTTGAAGAATGCTACACAAGTCTTTTCGGCGCGATTTACCGAAAGCAATGGTATACGTTGTCCACAGATATGTGCACAGATTGTGGAAAACAAAGTGAAGGAAAAATAGTGGACGACACGCCCAAAGGTTCATCGAACTCTCAACCCCAACTTGAGGCTTCGGCGGCACTGTCTTCACCCTCCACACCATCCGACCAAAAAGCCGAAACCCCCTTCAAAAACGGCAGGATCCAACCCCATAAATACCGCAGTATTACGCGGAAAATCTTCACTTTAGCAATCCCCGCTCTCGGTTCTCTCATCGCCGAACCCCTATTTACTTTCATCGACTCTGCAATGGTGGGAAACCTGGGAACACAGCAGCTCGCAGGGCTTTCCGTAGCCTCCCAGATCCTGCAAACAGTCATTGTTTTATTCGTTTTTCTGGCGTATTCCACAACTTCATTAACAGCTCGGGCGCTCGGTTCGGGGGATAGAGCGCACGCTTTTGCACAAGGCATGAACGCCACGATTTTGGCGCTGGGGCTAGGCATCCTCTCCACCGTCGCTCTCATTGCCAGCGCGAAGCCCCTTGTGGGTCTGTTGACCCAAGATCCCGAGGTCTCCCATCAGGCGACCATGTACCTGATCGCGTCAGCTCCCAGCCTGATCGGCACCCTGGTCGGATTCGCCGTAGTCGGAATGTTGCGTGGCCTTCAGGACACGCGCA
Source organism: Schaalia turicensis ACS-279-V-Col4 (assembly GCF_000296505.1). Lineage (GTDB taxonomy): Bacteria > Actinomycetota > Actinomycetes > Actinomycetales > Actinomycetaceae > Pauljensenia > Pauljensenia turicensis_A. The sequence goes on along the minus strand of NZ_JH815208.1, from coordinate 460,313 downwards.
CACCGCTGATCGTCACCGCTGTCGGCACACTCGTCAACATCGCCTTGAACGCGACGCTGATGTACGGCTTCAAGTTGGGTGTCGCAGGCTCCGGTATCGGCACCTCGGTTTCATTGATCGGCATGGCGAGCGCGTATGTTGCGATCCTCTATTCGCATGCTCGAGCCGAAAAGATCACCCTTCGCCCCGACGCCTCAGGCATCGCGCACGCAGCGATTGAAGGCGCCCCACTGATCGTCCGCGGTGTTGCTCTGCGCGTCGCTGGACTCGCAACGATCTGGCCGGTGTCCCATCTTGGTGCCAGCGAAGTCGCGTCCTACCAGGTGGTCCTGACAATCTGGACTCTCGCATCTTTCATCCTTGATTCGTTAGCAATCGCTTCGCAGTCCCTCGTTGGGTTCGCGGTCGGCAAGGGGTCCTCGTCCGAACTCCGTGAGCTCCTTAAAGTACTGACCATCTGGGGTCTTGGAGTGGGCTTCATCCTGACCGTGCTCATCGCGTTCTTGTCCCCTTGGCTTCCCCTGACATTCGGTTCGGACCCGGTGATGCATGAGCTCGCAAAGTGGGGACTGGCCGCGTCCGTGCTTGGTTTCCCATTCTGCGGTGTGGTGTTCATGCTTGACGGCGTCCTGCTCGGCGCTGGTGACAACATGTTTTTCGCGATTGCGGGTCCCCTCCAGCTGGCCATTCTTCTGCCCGCGCTTGGAGTTGTCGAATACCTCAGGCAGGCGGGCGCTGCCTCGTCGACCATCGTCGTGGGAGTCTGGCTGGCCTACGCCCTCGTCTACCTGGGTGCGCGATTCGCGGCGAACATCTGGCGCACCTGGTTTTCCGAAGGCGGGCTCTTGCGTTCAATGTCAGCTACCTCATAGGTGATTGACGAGGCCCGGTAAAGCACTCACATCGCAGGAAGTGAGTGACACAGCACTACCTGACTCCACTAGCGCGCGGACTCATTTTGACGGTAATCTTGAGTCTTGGAAAGTCGTTGCACCAGTAGCGACTTTCCACGCGTTTGCAACCCGCAAATGCACACGCATTACCCTCCTGTCACGGACCGTCCGTGACCGCAAAGACCACAGGAGGTGGGATTAACAGTGCGTAACTACGAACTGATGGTGATCCTCGATCCTTCGATCGATGAGCGCACCGTCGCCCCCACGATGGAAAAGTACCTCGCACCCGTCACCGCAAACGGTGGCTCGATCGAGAACATTGACGTCTGGGGCAAGCGTCGTCTTGCATACGACATCCTCAAGCGCTCCGAAGGGATCTACGTTGTCATTAACATGACCACGACTCCCGATGTCGCGCTCGAGCTCAACCGCCGCATGGGTCTCGACGAGACAATCCTGCGCACCAAGCTCCAGCGCCCCGACGCTCACTGAGTTCAGTTCGATTTTCCACCACCGTCATTAGGAGTTGACATGGCACGAGATACCCAGATCACGATCGTCGGTAACCTCACCGCTGACCCCGAACTTCGTTTCACTAACAGCGGCCAAGCCGTTGTCGACTTCACCGTTGCTTCAACGCCCTCCCAGTACGACTCAAAGTCTGGTCAGTGGCGCGATGGCAACACCCTGTTCATGCGTTGCTCCGCATGGAACGAGTTCGCAGAGAACATCTCCGAATCGCTCCGTAAGGGCATGCGCGTCATCGTCCAGGGCAACCTGGTTCAGCGCAACTTCGAAGACCGTACGGGTGCTCAGCGCACCGTCGTTGAACTCCGCGTCGAAGAAGTTGGCCCATCCTTGCGTTGGGCCCGCGCCGAGGTGACTCGTCAGGAACGTTCCGGCTCCGGCCAAGGACGTGGCGGATACCAGGGTGGAAACCGTAACGCCGGTCAGTCCGGTAGCGGATACGTATCGAACCAAGCCAGCTACAGCGCACCTCAGGGTGGCGCGAACGATGATCCGTGGGGCACTTCCCAGGGTGACTCGTTCGGCGAACCCCCGTTCTGATTGGTGGCCCACGGGCCCACATCAGACACATAGACATCACATGAATTGGGCGGAACATTCCGTCCGGATCCAAGGAGACCATCATGGCGAAGCCTCAACTTCGCAATAAGCCCATCAAGAAAAAGGCCAACCCGCTGAAGTCGGCCAAGATCGAATCGATCGACTACAAGGACACTGCGCTTCTGCGTAAGTTCATCTCTGACCGTGGCAAGATCCGTGCACGTCGCGTCACTGGCGTTTCCGTCCAGGAGCAGCGTCGCATTGCCCGCGCAGTGAAGAACGCCCGCGAAATGGCGCTTCTGCCCTACTCGTCGACCGGCCGCTGATTCGGGGAAGGATACTTATTATGGCTACCACTAAGCTCATCCTCACCCACGATGTTGCCAACCTTGGCAACGCAGGCGAGGTCGTCGAGGTCAAGGCTGGCTTCGCACGCAACTACCTTGTTCCCCGCGGTTACGCGACCAAGTGGACGAAGGGCGCACAGTCGCAGATCGATCAGATCGCAGCTGCACGTCGTCGCCACGAGATCGCAACTGTCGACGATGCTCGCGAACTCCGCGACGTCCTTCAGGCAGCAGAGCCCATCACCGTTTCCGGCAAGGTCGGCCAGTCCGGTCGCCTATTCGGTGCAGTCTCGGCAGCTTCGATTGCTGACGCCGTCAAGGAACAGCTCGGTAAGACCATCGATCGTCGTCGTGTCATCATCGCAGCCCCGATCAAGTCCGTTGGTCAGTACACCGTCTCAGTGAACCTCCACCAGGAAGTTTCCGCGAACCTCAAGGTCCGCGTTGTCGCTGAGTGATTGGCATCCGCCGGTTGTTTACTTGACCGCTGAGTGAGTGAAGTAAACAGCCAGCACATAGCGGTGGGGCCCTACCAGTTGGTAGGGCCCCACCGCTGTTTTACCGGCTAGATGCTTGGACTACGGATTATCCGCAGGCTGCTCAGAATTCTGCCCATTGTGACCGTTCTGACCGCCACCCTGGTTCTGTCCGGAATTGTCAGTCCCGTTCTGGTTCTGCTGATCGGTTCTCGGAGTTGCAGGGGCAGGAGTCTGCTCCGTGGTCTGCCCCTGGGTGTCATTCGACTCAGTGGTCGAGTGCTCCGAAGTTTCAGTCTGAGGAGCTTGCGCACCACTCTGGCTCATGTTCTGTTGATTCGACTTGCGTTTCGGTGCAACGTACCAAGAGAAGGTCTGTTGGCTGAGCGTCGACGAAATCGCCGACATGTATGTGTTCCACACGGTCACAGGCCAGTCACCGCCGTGGAACTGGTCCAAGCCACCGATATTCGCCAGCGACACAGCGTTGCCTTCTTCGTCCGACTGATACATCGAAACAGCGGTCACCAATTCTGGAACGAAACCAATGAACTGGGCTGAAAGCTGGTCATTGGACGTGCCCGTCTTACCTGCAGTCGTAAAACCTGGCAGAGTGGACGACACCGTTTCAGCCGTACCACCCGAAGCGGTCACGGCCTGAAGAGCCGGCATAATTGCCGACACATCGGTTGACGAGAATGCCTGGCGAGCTTCAACGGTCGTCGTAAATATCGTGTTATCCGCTGAGTCAGCCACGGAACGAACGATGTGCGGGGTCATGCGCTGTCCGCCATTGGCGATCGTCGCGTACGCACTTGCTAGATCAATATTGTGGGGTGATGCGAAGCCAAGCACGTTCAGCAGGCTCGATTCCAAGCCGAGCGTAGATTCGGGAATACCAGCATCAATGGCTGCCTGCATCGTGGAAGCCGGACCAATATCCTTGTTCAAGGCGACGAACGAGGTGTTCACCGAATACTCGGTTGCAGTGATCAGATTGATCTTGCCGTAAGACACGTTCGCATTATTTTGAACGGGTTCGGGCAGCCCGGGGAACGACTGCGGAGAAGAACCGCTGTATGTGTCGTAGACAGATCCGCCGGCTCGCGCATTTGCGATGAGCGCAAACGGTTTGAAGCTGGAGCCGGCCATCGCGATATCCTGCGTCACAGCGTTCTGCTGACGAGCCAAGTAGTCATCGCCACCAAATTCAGCAACAATCTCACCCGTTGCAGGGTCAATGGACGACAGGGCAACGTGCATTGTCGCCGGATCCCAACCACTGACCGACGACATCGTCTGAGCGGCTGCAACCGCCTGATCCTGCTTCGTCTGATCGATGGTGGAGGTAATCTTCAAGCCACCCTCGTCGAGGCTTTCCTCCGTGAAAGCGCCCGTGGCGAGCAGTTCTTCCTTCACCTGCTGAATCAGATAGCCGTTGGGACCACTCATTGATTCAGTCTCCAAAGTTGCGGGGTCGATGGTTTCAGGGAAGGTTGCCTCATCAGCTTCCGCCTGCGAAATCCAGCCATCTTCGACCATGAGGTTGAGCACGCGCTCCCAGCGAGTCTTCGCCTGGTCTGCATCAACTGCAGGATCCCACGCGGAAGGCGCTGGGATAATGCCCGCAATCATTGCTGCTTCACTTAACGTCATTTCAGCAGCCGAATGACCGTAGTAAGCCTTTGCTGCCGCTTCAATACCGTATGCGCCACGACCAAAGTAGATCGTATTCATGTAGTTTGCCAGGATTTCGTCCTTGGACTGTTCACGATTGATCTTGATCGCCAGGACCGCTTCTTTTGCTTTACCTTTGTACGAGGTGGTTTCGCCCGTGTAGTAGCGCTCAACGTACTGCTGAGTCAGCGTTGAACCACCCTGACGTGAACCCGTTGTGACGTTGTTGAACAGGGCGCGAGCAATACCCTTCAAATCAACGCCCGAATTGGTGTAGAAGGTCCGGTCTTCCGACGCGACAATTGCCTTGCCGACATAGTCAGGAAGCGTGGTCGTATCAATGATCTCGCGGTTCACTTCACCAAGATCACCGAGCTTGGTCGTGCCATCCGAATAGTAGATGCTCGTCTTTTGAGCGAGCGCCAAGTCAGATGCGGCAGGAATCGTCGCACGTGAATACATGTAAAGGAACAGGCTCGCGCCAGCAATCACCGACAGCAAGAACGCGAAAACAATGGTCAGGCCAATGCGTCGACCCCACCCGGACTTCTTCTTCGCCACGGGTTTTGATTTGGTTGACTGGCCTCGTGACTGAGCGGAAGCCGAAGACGCAGAAGCCGGGCGGGCGGTGGCAGAAGTGACCGGAGCAAAATACCCCTGGCTCGCCTGCGCGCCCACCGAACGACGCTGAGGCGGTTGAGGCGCCTGCTTGGGTGGCTGCGACTGACGCTTACGGGCCTTCGCTACCGCTTCACGGTCGGCCACTTCCTGCGCGGCGCGACGCTGACGCGCATAATCAGCGCGCTTCGGCAGAGGTGAGCCCGGGTTATGACCGGTGGATTGTGCCACGGTTGAGCCTTTCGTCGGACAGTTCTACCACCAGCCTAGGCAGAAAACCTGAGAATCTGCGTGAAGAGTGACGGGGACAACCGAATCATCTTGAGTCTCACGCGAGATAATTCGCGCCCAACAAGAAAGGTGATTGCCCCCGTCACATGGAAGATGGAATCCCTGAGCTTTTGGGCCGAGGTTGCACAGTGAAGAGATGCAGTTAAGACCTCGTAGTTCGCACACTCAAACAGCAACTAGGGCGAAACTTAATCCGCTGATGTTGGCACTGTCTCATCTGCCAACTCAGATTGTCGCTTCGCTTTCGCAGCAGCTTTCTTTGCTCGCTTTTGCGCAACAAGCGACTCCCAGTGCGCCTGCTGAGCCTGATATTCCGCTGCAATCTCGCGGATTTCTTCCGAAGACCACCAGTCGAGCAAAGCTGCCTTTGCCGCCTCTTCACCCATCGGGCCGTTCTCCAGACGCAACTCCATCAGATAGTCGCGCGCGAGCTTGACCGCACGTGACGGACGCAATCCCAGGATTTCCATAATCTGGTCACCATCCAAGTCCGGGCGGATCGCGTCCAACTCTTCCTGCTCGCGCAGAGCAACGATACGGTTTTCCAGATCGTCGTAGGCGCTTGACAGCATCATTGCCTTACGACGATTACGCGTTGTGCAGTCAGCGCGAGTCAGACGATGAAGACGTTCAAGCTGGTCACCCGCGTCAGTAACATAGCGACGAACTGCCGAATCGCTCCAGGCTACTTCCCCGTACCCGTGGAAACGCAGGTGAAGAGACACGAGCTTTTCAACCGCCTGGGTTGTCGCCTTGTCGAACTTCAGAGCGCGCATACGCTTACGCGTCATCTTCGCACCCACGATTTCGTGATGGTGGAACGAGACGGTCCCGTTCTTCTCGAAAACGCGCGTATCGGGCTTGCCCACATCGTGCATCAACGCCGCGAATCGGAGGATGAAGTCGGGGCCGGGCACTGGACCATCCGGGCCGGTCTCCAACGCGATCGCCTGGTCGAGGACGGTCAGAGTGTGCTCGTAGACGTCCTTGTGGCGGTTGTGCTCATCCACAGTTTCCACCAGCGCGGCGAGTTCCGGCAGGACAATCTTGGCAACTCCCGTGTGAACCATCAATTCGAGGCCACGCCTAGGCCAGTGAGAAATGATCAGACGTTGCAGTTCGGCGCAAATTCGTTCTGCTGACACGATTTCAAGACGGGACGCCATTATTTCCATCGCATCCATGACATCCATGTCAACGTCGATACCTAGTTGAGCGCTGAAACGCGCAGCGCGCATGATGCGGAGCGGGTCATCATCAAAGGACTGCTCAGCTGTCACCGGCGTACGCAGGCGCGAGGCCGCGAGGTCTTCCAAACCGTTGTGCGGGTCAACAAGCGTCATGGACGGCAGACGCATCGCCATCGCATTCACGGTGAAGTCACGACGGGTCAGGTCGCCTTCCAGAGTGTCCCCAAAGGCAACTTCTGGTTTGCGTGAACCGACCTCGTACGAATCCGTACGATACGTGGTGACCTCGACGACCACATTCTTACGGCGTCCACCGATCGTTCCGAATTCCTTGCCGATATCCCATACGCCGTCGCCCCACATGGCCAGAAGTTCTTCGGTCTTATCTGGGCGCGCAGACGTTGTCAGGTCAAAATCATGCGGGTCCACACCCAGAAAGGCATCGCGAACCGGACCGCCGACTAGGGCGATCTCTTCTCCTGCATCTTCAAAAACGCGTCCAAGCTCAAGAATCTCCGATGGCAAATTGGCGAAGGCATTTCGAGCATTCACCATCAGCGATGGAATATCGCGAGCAGAGATATCCGCATATACACGTGCGTGAGGGCGCGAGTTAGGCTGATTCGAAAGTGTCGTCTTTTCACTCATCACCCCTAAGCGTGCCACGTTTTGGCGGGAAACTGCCATTAAGAAGCGCGTGAATCTGGTGACGAGTCTGCACACAAGGGCGGTCTGTCACAAAACGTTGCCATCGGACAACTAAAGTGGACGTATGCCTATGCGTCCGACGAATCACAGACAGGGGGTCCCACGACCCCCGATTCGTCATACGCGCCAGCTTCATTCGTCAACATCGCATCTTCCCGTTTCATCCGAAACGTCGGCCGGTGGCATCGTCATTGACGTTGTGGATGGAATTCCCTACGCCGCGTTGATTGCCAGAAGGAATCGTTCGGGTCGCATCGAATGGTGTCTTCCGAAGGGGCACATTGAACCCGGGGAAACGGCCGAGCAGGCAGCTCTTCGTGAAGTAGCGGAAGAGACCGGTATCCACGGCCAGATTCTGACTCACCTGACCAGCATCGACTACTGGTTCTCAGGCAATGAACGCCGGGTTCATAAGGTCGTTCACCACTACCTGATGCAGTACGTTTCGGGCGAAATCACGGTTGAAAATGACCCTGATCATGAAGCGGAAGCTGCCGCATGGGTTCGTTTGAAAGATCTTCCTCACCAGCTCGCTTACCCGAATGAGCGTCGCATCGTTTCTCTGGCCCTTGATCTTCTCTATCAGGGGCAATAGATGAGGCACGGACTTTTCGCCCGTCGGCTCTTCGCCACGAGTATCCGAAGCGTCGCCCTAGCAACCGCCACCCTTGCCGGCCTTGCCATGGTTGAAAGCAGTGTGGTCGCACCGGCCTCGTTCGGCGATGAAACGGCAGGTGGAACGCAGGCAACTGTCCCGGACCTGTTTGCCAAATCGCAATCATCGAACGGCTTGACCGTGTCGATCGACCAGCTCAGCCCGAAGATTCTGACGAACGAAAGCGAGCTGGTTGTTTCGGGCACAATCACGAACACCGGTGATGAAGCGCTTTCCGCCCCTTTGCTGATGGTCTCGATGGCCTTTGATCCGGCCGATAGTATTCGTGAACTCGCTGATTCTTTGGATGCGTCGACGCGTCCTGGGCGTCTGATCAGCTACGAAGAAACCAGCACGGACATTCCCGGCGGGCAGACCATCCCCTTCGAGGTTCATATTCCAGTTGATCGCCTCGACCTGTATTCGTCCTATGAGTGGGGTCCGCGAGCCCTCGGCGTCGACGTGCTGTCGGGGGATCGCAGTGGCGCGGATCGTACGATTTTTATTTGGGATTCCGGCCAGGAAGTCCAGCCCACACGGGTGAACGCTGTTGTTCCGTGGACCGCGTCGAATTCAAGCAATACCGTGAAAGAGCGTTCGGCGATAACTGAGATTGCTCAGATCCCGGGTACGACGCTGGCTCTTGATTCGACGGTGATTCCTCGTCCAACTCGTGACACGTCGACTTCGAAGGCGGATGCTGACGGATTGTTCGCATCGAAGCTATTGGTGGCTGAACGTGAAATCATCGCGCTTCCCACGGGGGATGCCGATCCCGGCGTGGTTGCGTTGGCGGCAAACGATCAGCTGTCTGCGCTGATGTCCGCGTCGATCAAATCCTTCCCGACGTCGGTGGAAGCAGCTGGGTGGAGCGCAACCGGCGTCGCGATTAAGGGGTACGAGGCCGCGTCTACCGACTTAGCCGAATCCAACCCGCAGAGCGCGACATCGCAGAGCTCTGACCAGTCGGGGGCTACCCAAACCCGGGATGATTTGGCGTCGCACAGTAAGCCAAACGGTTCACATTCTCAGTCCTCGAACGAAAGTGCTGCGCAGAAGGCGTCAAAAACCCACGCGAATGCAACGATTGTGAAGAATGTGGAGTGGCCGAAAGCTGAAACGTTCAGTACGACCGGGCTGGCCTTGGCTTCCGATAAGGTGACGATCGCTCCGGGCGGTGCGTTGGATCCGGACCCCGAGGTGTCGTTTACGTCCCTTGCTCCCGTTGAAGTGAATTATTCGACGGGTGAAACGTCCACGCAGGGGGCGACGGATTCGACGGCGACTGTTCTTTCAACGAATAAGACGTTGAACGATCTGCTGGGTTGGGAAGTGTCGACCAGCTCGGACGCTCTTGATGTTGACCAGGCACTTGCTGGCGTGTCTGCGATTATTACGCGTGAGCGTCCCAGTGTGTCTCGAACGGTTGAGGTGACGGCGTCGCGCACATTGACCCCGTCTGCTTCGCTTGTTCAGCGTCTGAATTCTTTGCTCCAACAGCGGTGGGTTGAGCCCACGTCGTTTAGCCAGATCGCGTCGTCGCAGGTGACTGACGTTGAGCGTTTCGTTGTTGGACCCGGTCAGCTGTCGGCTGAAACAAGCGCAGCGTTAACAACGCTTGGCGATGCACTGGCACAACTGAAGTCTTTTGCGGATTCAACGTCTGACCCGAAGGCGGTCAACGCGACTCTCCACGACGATATTTTGCCGACGGTGAGTGCGTCGATCAGCGCCGATGAGCAGGTGACGCGCGCATCCCAGTTCAGCGCGAAGGTGTCGCACCTCCGCTCTCTGGTGTCACTGGTGCCTTCAGACACGGTGAATCTGATTAACAAGTCCGCGGATTTTCCGATCCGTGTTCGTAATGATTTGGCGTGGGATGTGAATGTGACGGTCACGATCAACCCATCCGATCCCAGGCTGAAGGTTCGCCAGTCCGCGATCACAACCATTCCTGCGCAAACGGTCACCGCGGTCAACGTTCCCGTGAATGCCATCGGTTCGGGCGATATTGAAGTCACCTACCAAATCAATACTGCCGACGGCACGCTTCTTACCATTTCGGATAATGTTCTTGTTCGTATGCGTGCCGGCTGGGAAGATGCTTTTACTATTACGGTTGCGATTGCTTTTGGTCTTCTGTTTGTGATCGGCCTAGTCAGGTCGGTACGCAAGCGCCGTGCTGGGCGCGAAGAAGAGGAGAACAAATGACCGAGTCGAACTCTTCGGTTGAAGCGCCTCAGGAGCCTCGGAGCCGATCCATCCTGAGGGCCAGCGCGATCATGGCGTCGGGCACGATGGTGTCGCGAATCCTTGGGTTTGTTCGTTCGGCAATGCTTCTTGCTGCGATTGGAGCAGCCGGCGGTGGCGTATCTGCAGCCTTCCAAACGGCGAATACTTTGCCGAATACAGTCTTTAATCTTTTGGCGTCCGGCGTTTTTGATGCGGTTCTTGTTCCACAGATCGTTGGAGCACTGAAGCGGAAGCATGATGGTCAAACCTATGTGAATCGTCTGCTCACTCTTGCTGGGACGCTTCTGTTTATCGTGACGATCGTGGCGATGATTGCCGCTCCGCTGTTGGTCGTGATCACGGCGGCCGGCTACGATGCTCAAACTCGCACGTTGGCGATTCTTTTCGCTTTGCTCTGTTTACCGCAGCTGTTCTTCTACGGCCTGTACAACCTGCTGGGTGAGCTACTGAATGCGCGTGGCGTATTCGGCCCCTACATGTGGGCGCCGGTGGTGAATAACGTTGTTGGTATCGCCGGTTTGGGTGCATTCCTCTTTTTGTGGGGTGGCACCGAAGGGCGCATCAATGTCGAGGATCTTTCCGCGACACAATTCTGGCTACTGGGTGGGTCGGCGACGCTGGGCGTGATTGCTCAGGCGCTTGTCTTGTTCATCCCGATGAAACGATCGGGCGTTCATTTCAAGCCTGACTTCCATTTCCGAGGCACGTCATTTGGCTCCACGTCGAAGGTGGCCGGATGGACGTTTGCGACGCTGGGGGTCAGCCAGATTGGTGTCCTGTCGACGAATAACTTGGCCGCTTTGGCCGATGCGTACGCGAAGACGCATGACGGTGTGCTCGTCGGTATTAACGCCTACGCAACCGCTTTCATGATTTTCATGGTTCCGCAGTCGCTGATCACGGTGTCGCTGACAACAGCGATCTTCACTCAAATGGCGCGGGCGGTCGCCGATGATGATGATCGTTCCGTGGCAGCGAGCTACCACCTGGGCGTCCAAACGATTACGTCCCTGACTCTGCTGGCGGCTGCGATCCTGATGGCTGGTTCGGTGCCAATGATGCAGATGGTTCTGTACTCAAAGACGAACCAGGAAGTGATCACCGCGTATGCCTGGGTCCTTGTTGCTTTAATGCCGGGTGTGGCCTCAACGGGCATGGTCTTGATGAGTCAACGTGTTTTCTTCGCTTATGAAGACGTTAAACCAGTGTTCTTGATGGGTATTGGTCCGACCATTCTTCAGGTCATCGTCGGGTGGGGAATGTATGCGATGACGGGTGCCAAGTGGTGGGTTGTTGCCGCTGCTCTTGGTGAAACGTCGTGTCGCATTGTCCAGGGCGTGATTGCGGTGGCGTGGGTGTCGCGTCGTAATTCCTACGTGGATCGTGCCTTGCTTTTGCGTTCCTACAGCGCGTTTGTGGTTTCTGCCGTGCTGGCGGCGCTGTCTTCATTCGGCGCATTAAAGCTGGTGGGAGCGCAGACCCAGACTTCATCGACCCTGCTTCGTTTTGGTGGCGCTTCGTTGAAGCTGATCATGGTTTCACTGGTCGCGTCGATTGTGTACATGGTTGTTCTGAAGCTGATTTCGCCGTCGACAAGCGCGCGCACAATCACTCCGCTACTTCAAAGGTTGCGAGTTCCACTGGTTTTGCGGCGCATCCTTGCCACGCCAATACAGCCGAAATCGACTTCTTCAACGATAATGGATTGAGTTTCGTACTTTTTCAACGGAGGATCCCCATGAGCACGGACGGCAAGCCCGATCACGATGAATTGTCGGACGGTACGTCGTCTGAAAACTCACCCACTCTTGCGTCGCCCAACCCTGAGTTGAGCGAAGCCGAACGTGAGATTGCTATTGCGCTGGCCGCCGCTCTCCCCTCGTTCGACGAGATTCTGGCAGACCCTGAGTCTGATGATTCTGAAGTGGAAGATGGGGACGAGGCCGTGGTCGACTCTTCAGACACCCAGCTTGATGAAAGCCACGATGACGATGCGGATTCACCCGAGTTTGATGATGTGGTCGTTATCGATGAGCCTGAAGAACCTCTCCTAGGCGAGCAACCGGAAAGCATTGATCAGGATGAGGAGCGCGTCGAAGAAATCGATGATGTCTCTGATGGCGCCGACGATGCTGAATCCGAACAGGATAAGGACGCTGAAGACGACACTGACGTAGAAGACCGTGAGTCGAGCGACGATAGTTCTGACGAATCAGAAAATGAAGAATCTGATACTGAAAGCGGCGTGGCGCTCACGGGTTTTGCTGGCCTGATCGCCACGATCAAAGCAAAGTTGTCCGCTTCGAAAACACCTGAAGCGACAGATGACGTTGTTGAGTCTGGCGAAGACGGCGACCTCGACCAAGGCGCTCAGGACGAATCCGATGAAGATAATTCATCCATGCCTTCCGCCCCTGAAGAAGATCGGGGGAACGACGATGAAGGCAGCCTCGTCAATGAGGAAAACAACGAAGCCGAAAAGGCTGACAAGACTGTCACATCGAAGCACTCCACGGGCATTCCCCCGCTGGTGGCACCCGTTGACATGCCACTGGCACCCGAGGCCGATGTGACGACTTCCTTCCCCGGCCCGATTGTTGAGCGTCCCACAGACCATCTGGCTCTTGTGGCCTCCGCGGGTGAAGAGGACCAGCCTCAGCGTGAGCGAGGGCTGATTGATCCGACGAAGCCGACTCTTGTTTTCGCGGCTGTTTTGACTATTCTCGCTGCGATCTTCGGCACGGTGGGTCTGCTGAAACCCGTTGGCTCGCCTGACTTGGCGCAGTCGCTCGCAGACGCACAATCGGCAAACCACATCCAATCCGACGACCAATCGGCAATGCAGGGAACGACTTCTCCGCTTGTTTCTTCCGTATCCGTTCTGTCTTGGTCAAACGATGACGGCGATCACCCGGATACTGCGGTCAACATGATTGACGGCGACCCAGCAACCACGTGGCACTCTCGCTACTACGACACGAATTCTTTCACTGACGACAACACTGTCACCATCATTATCAAGCTCTCTGCAGAAGCAACGGTTTCTCAGATCACGCTGAACATGGATCCGTCCACGTCCGGTGGTGAACTGGTCGTGCGCAACGTCACGGATGCCGATGCTCCTCGGAGAGGAACAGAATTGGCTCGCGGGGCGTTGAGTCCTACAACGGAGATCACCCTTCCTGAACCCGTCACCACGTCGCAGATTGCTCTGTCCTTCGCGACCATGCCGACTTCGGTCGACGGTGACAACTGGGCATGGGTGAGCGAACTCAGCGTTCAGTAGCGATTTCCGCAAAGCACACTATTGGCTGATGAGGGTCAATAGGTGCCTGAAGCCTGACACTTTTGGCGATCTTTTCGAAAGGTAATGATGGAATTTACAGTGACGTCTGACCTGCTGGCCGTGAACACGGTTGATGCCGAGGTCGAGACCGTTTCGACCACACCGTCAACCCGCCCGTCTGGTGAGGTTCCCGCAGATGCGACCATTCACGATGTCATCGTCGTTGGTTCTGGTCCTGCCGGTTACACGGCTGCGATTTACACGGCTCGCGCCGGCCTGAAGCCAATCGTGATCGCTGGAGCTCTCGCTGCCGGTGGCGCTCTGATGACGACGACTGAGGTTGAGAACTTCCCCGGTTTCCCCGAAGGTATTCAGGGGCCCGAGCTCATGGATAACATGCGTGAGCAAGCAGAAAAGTTCGGCGCGGACGTTCGCTACGAGGATGTCACCGCGGTGAACCTGTCGGGTGATGTGAAGGTTGTGGCCGTCGACGACGAACTGTTGTACGCGAAGGCTGTTATTCTGGCGACCGGGTCTGAGTACCGTCACATGAATGTTCCGGGCGAGGATTCGCTGTCGGGTCGCGGTGTTTCCTACTGCGCGACCTGCGACGGCTTCTTCTTCAAGGATCGTGTGCTGGCCGTTATCGGTGGTGGCGACTCGGCAATGGAAGAAGCAACCTTCCTGACGAACTTCGCCTCCAAGGTGTACGTCGTGCACCGTCGCGATGAGCTTCGCGCTTCGAAGGCGATGGCTGACCGTGCGAAGTCAAACCCGAAGATTGAGTTCGTGTGGAATTCGACCGTCGACGAGGTCCTGGGTACCGACGAGGTCACGGGCCTGCGTTTGAAGAGCACCGTTGATGGCACGCTGTCCGACCTTGATGTCAATGGTGTGTTCGTGGCGATTGGTCACCTGCCACGCACGTCGTTCCTCGCTACGGACGTCGCACTGGACGACGCCGGCTACATCGTGGTCGACGAACCATCAACGCGCACCTCTGCAACAGGTGTCTTCGCCTGTGGCGACGCCGTCGATCACACCTACCGTCAGGCGATTACGGCTGCCGGTTCCGGTTGCCGCGCGGCCCTTGATGCCGAGCGTTGGTTGGCATCGAAGAGCGACTGATCATCTATCCGTGATGTGTGAGCGCGTGCAACAGCGCACATCAAGGTAAAAACGGGCATTCATCTCCTAATCTGCTCGGCTGGGCTCATACAGTTATCTGTATGAGCCCAGCTTCAGTTTCATCATCATCTGCTCCGACCCCTGCGCCAGCCACGGCGACTCAGTCTGGCCGGTCCGCCTCGTTGATGCGTATGTTGCCCGGCATCGCACTGTCTTTCGTTGCGGTCGGACTGGCATTGCTCATCAACCATTTTGTGCCGGCGCTGTCGGTAATGCTGGTGGCGATCATTCTGGGTGTTTTTCTGCGGAATATCGCACAGCTACCCGCGGTCCTGGATCCCGGTCTGGTTTTCACTTCCAAGCGTCTGTTGCGTGCTGGCGTTGTGCTATTGGGCCTACAGCTGGTGGTAGCCGATATCGTGGCACTGGGCGCTGGGATGATCGGTGTTGTTGTTGCGGTTATCGTCTTGGGTATTGTGTCGACGCTTCTTGTGGGGCGAGCTCTGCACCTATCGATCACGCAGACACTGCTGATCGCGTGCGGTTTCTCGATCTGCGGTGCGGCCGCTGTTGCCGCGGTTGATGGCGTTATTGAAGCTCAGGATCGCGAAGAGGTTGTCACCGCTATTGCGCAGGTCGTCATTTTTGGCACGCTGCTGATTCCGTTGATCCCGATTCTCGGCACGCTGTTCGGTTTGGATCCGCTAACCACTGGCTTGTGGGGTGGCGCAGCCACACACGAGGTTGCCCAGGTTGTCGCGATTGGCGGTGCGTTGGGAGGTGGCGAGGCACTGTCTGGTGCGGTTGTTGTGAAGCTTGCTCGCGTGCTGATGCTCGCTCCCGTTATGGCGACGATCAGCATCTGGAGGCGTCAGAAGATGGCGTCGGGAGCTCAGATCCCCGGTATGGGTTCCGAGGGTGGCAAACTTCCGCCTCTGATGCCACTGTTTGTCTTCGGATTCATCGTCATGGTCTTCGTGCGGTGGACCGGGATTGTGCCCGCGTCGTGGCTTGCGGTTCTGAAGATTATTCAGACGGCGCTACTCGCCTCGGCGATGTTCGCACTGGGCACGTCCGTGAAGCTGCGTGATTTTGCGTCCGTTGGCCCGAAGCCGTTCATTCTTGCTACCTCGACGACTGTCATTGTTGCTCTGACTGGCTTCATCGGCGTGATGCTGGCGCACTGATTCTTCGCTTACCGTCAACAGAGGGCCTCCGCTACCGCCCTCTTGCTGGCGTGGGGTGAGACCAGTGTGGTCGCCCTCGTATAGTGGTGAAAACAGCGACGGGCACACCCCTGTCCTGTTCGCTCCTCGTAAAATCTGCCCGGGTAGGCTGATTCGTATGACGTTTTCTGACGTGCCACGTAAAGGCGTAGCATCCGCGCAGGGCCTCGCACCCACTGACCCGTGCACCTGCGGTTCTTCCATCGCATTTCGCGCGTGTTGCTCCCCGATCCTTGACGGCGAGCCGGCACCCACCGCCGAAGCGCTCATGCGTTCGCGCTACTCCGCCTTCGTGCTGGGCAACGAAAACCATCTTTTCCGCTCGTGGCATCCGCGCACACGCCCCACTCCCCCATACATTGACCCGCAAATAACATGGAACGGGCTCACCATCGTCGACACCGTCACGGGAACCGAAAATGACCAGGACGGCATCGTCGAGTTCATCGCCGACTTCACCCACGCACGAGGCCACAACCGCCTGCACGAACGCTCCACCTTCACCAAGCGCGGTGGCCGGTGGGTCTATGTCGACGGGACGATAATGTGAACTTTCACCACACCCACACCGACCACATCCACCCCGAGCTCCGCGACCTTGTCCACTCAGTTGGCTTGATCGGCTGGACGCGGATTATTGTCGGCAACTGGGCGATTCTCGGCGCAATCATCCTGGGCCTGTTCATTCACCTGAAATCTGTTGCGAACTTTGATCAGGCGGTTCTGAACTGGGTGCTCACGATCCGCATCGATGCGTTGACCGCGTTCATGAAAGCGGTGACCCACCTTTTCTCCCCGACCGTTTCCGTGATCGAAGCGGTCGTCATCGGACTATTGATCTGGGCAGTCTCAAAGTCGTGGCGCTTCGGGCTGTTTATTCCTCTAGTGATGGCGGTGTCAGCGGTTGCAACGTCGCTGGTCAAGCTTGGTATCGAACGAGTCCGCCCACCGATCCCAGAGCGCCTCGTCGTCGAACTCTCCCATTCTTTCCCATCCGGTCACACCACCGCCGCCTCCGCCCTCGCTATCAGTGCTGCTCTGCTTGCGTTACATGCATGGGGACTATCCCTGATCAATGTCGGTATCGCAGACTCCCGCCTTTCATGGAATCGACGAGGCTACGCCTGCCTGATCTGGGCGCTCGCGATCTCATTAGTGGCGCTTGTGGCCACAACACGCATTTACCTGGCCGCGCACTGGACAACAGACATCATTGGTGGAGCGCTGATGGGATCAGGTACCGCGCTGATCTTGGGAGGTCTTTTATTGAGCCGCCACAGCGTCCACACACGCTAGACAGTGAACCATGTCACGGCCATACTGGGACTATCCCGGATGAAAGGAGACACCGATGTCTCTGGTGTTACGGTGGCTTGTCGCGTTCTTCTCAGGCTGGGTCGTCATCCTGATTGCAACAACATTTTCAACCGAGGTCGCCGCAGCTGACACCTACCGTATCTGCGCTCATGGCTATGTCATTATCGGCGCGTTCTTTCTTGCTGTCGCAGTGTTCCTTTACCTGCTGATTCAGGCTCTGTCGGCCACAAGTACGACCATTGAACTGCGCGGAAACTCTGACCAGTCCGCTTAGTCAAACATGTATGTGCCACGCCCGTGCGCGCCCAAATCAGCGGCAACAAACGAAAAACCCCGGCACCGAAATGTACCGGGGTATGTGTGGAGCTAACGGGACTCGAACCCGTAACCCCCTGCTTGCAAAGCAGGTGCGCTACCAATTGCGCCATAGCCCCAATGACATCAATCCTGGAAAGGATTGTCCGTCACGGATTTCCACAACTCTACATTGTCGGAGAGATCTTCGAGAATCTGTCGCACAACAATACCCGCTGCAACAGCCGTAGCCACCGCACTGAGTGCTGTGATCCATTTCTTCATTGGATCTCCGCCTTTCTTGCGATTGCGGAACGTGGGCCTAGATGGGCTCGAACCATCGACCTCAGTCTTATCAGGACTGCGCTCTAACCTACTGAGCTATAGGCCCAACCTTGTACCCCGAAGAGCACTCGATTATGTTACGCACACCCACCGTCCAACTTCAAATTGAATGGCGTGATGTAGCGCACCACACGATTATTCGTCCATCAAGGAGATCTTCACGCCACCCACCAGGGACGCGATGAGGTTGTACAGCATGGCGCCAAGGGTTGAGATGGCGGTCAACAGAACAACATTCGCGACACCGGCAATGGTGGCGTAGGACAGAACCTTGGGAAGACGCAGATAGTCAAGGAACGGGATGAACTTTTCACCACCGATGGTCTTCATGAAGTCTTCGATGGTGGAAAAGACATGCATACCGTCAACCATGAACCACAAGACAGCGGTTGCAATCACCATGGCAATGCCGAATGCGACGGAAAGAAGGAAGCTCACCTTCATTACCGTCCACGCATCGACTCGCGCGATAGCGATATCAACTCGACGAGGCGTGTCATTGATGGAATACATGCCGTGCGCGTCGCTCATTCGTCATTACCTTCCTGGGTGGACTCTTGCTCTGACGCTACAGTGTTATCAGCGCTTTCGTCAGCATTCGAAGAGTTTGTCGGCGTTTCATCACCCAAGCTATCGGAGTCCTGAGATTCAGATTCGCCATCTTCATTATCAATATCGCGCTCCGGGTTCGGAGTGATCGCGATGATGCGGTCGTCCTCGTCCGGGCGAGCGAAAATAACGCCCATCGTGTTGCGTGCCGTTGGGCGAACGTCCGAGGCGTTCACTTGGACCAGCTTGCCGGATTCGGTGATGACCATGACGTCTTCATCCGGATTGACCACAAGTGCACCAACAAGGCCACCGCGTTCATCAACGAGCTTGCCAACGCGGACACCCAACGTGCCACGGGACTTCGTTGGGTATTCCTCAACCGGAGTGCGCTTCGCATAACCGGAGTCAGTGACGATCAGCAGATCAGCGCCCTCGCGCGGAACCTCCATGGACAGCAGTTCGTCGTCACCGCGGAATCTCATGCCACGAACGCCCGCCGTGGAGCGACCCATCGGGCGGAGCTGCTCGTCGGTGGCGGCGAAGCGGACTGCCTGGCCATCACGCGAGACCAGGATCAGGTCCTGATCAGCGTTAATGACCTGTGCGGACACGAGCTCATCCGGGTTACCGGCCTCATCTTCACGCAAGTTGATGCCGATGATGCCACCGGTACGTGAGGACTCGTAGAGCTTCAGCGGAGTCTTCTTCACCAAACCGGACTTGGTTGCCAAGACAAGGTAGTCGGCGACCTCGTAGTCGCGGATGGCGAGGACCTGCGCGATGTGTTCCTCCGGCTGGAATGCCAGCAGGTTTGCAACGTGCTGGCCCTTGGCATCGCGACCGCCTTCGGGGATCTCGTATGCCTTCGCACGGTACACGCGGCCGAGGTTCGTAAAGAACAGCAGCCAGTGGTGCGTGGTCGTGACGAAGAAGTGCTCAACAACATCATCTCCGCGCAATTGCGTGCCACGAACACCCTTGCCACCGCGCTTTTGCGAACGGTAGTTGTCGGTGCGCGTACGCTTAGCAAAACCTTCGCGGGTGATGGTGACGACCACGTCTTCTTCGGGAATGAGGTCTTCCATCGACATTTCTCCGTCGAAGGCTACGATGCGCGTGCGACGATCATCGCCGTACTTGTCGACAATTTTCTGCAGTTCACTCGAGATGATGGAACGCTGACGCGCCGGCGTATCGAGGATGTCCTGCAGATCGGTGACGCGCGCGGTCAGTTCGGCATGCTCGTCCATAATCTTCTGGCGTTCCAGAGCAGCCAGACGACGCAGCTGCAGGGCGAGGATCGCGTCTGCCTGAACCTCGTCCACACCGAGCAAGTCCATGAGGCCCTTACGTGCTTCGTCGACAGTCGGCGAACGACGGATGAGCGCGATGACCTCGTCGAGAGCGTCGAGTGCCTTGAGGTAGCCCTCCAAGATATGGAGGCGTTCCTGAGCCTTGCGCAGACGGAACTGGGTGCGACGCACGATGACGGAAATCTGGTGCGTGATCCAGTGACGAACGAAGCCGTCCAGGCTGAGCGTACGCGGGACACCGTCGACGATCGCCAGCATGTTGGCGCTGAAGTTTTCCTGCAACGGAGTGCGCTTGTACAGGTTGTTGAGAACGACCTTGGCGACCGCGTCACGCTTCAAGACGATGACGAGGCGCTGGCCGGTACGACCCGAGGTTTCGTCACGGATATCCGCAATACCCTGGATCTGGCCGTCACGAACCAGCTGAGCGATCTTGTCGGCAAGATTGTCGGGGTTCACCTGGTAGGGAAGCTCGGTGACAACCAGGCACTGGCGTCCCTGAATTTCCTCAACGTTGACGACTGCACGCTGGGTGATGGAACCGCGACCAGTTCGGTAAGCGTCTTCGATGCCCTTGCGTCCGAGGATCGTAGCGCCGGTCGGGAAGTCCGGGCCGGGGATGCGCTGAATCAGAGCCTCAAGCAGTTCCTCGCGGGATGCTTCAGTGTTCTCGAGCGCCCACTGGATACCGTCGGCAACTTCTCGCAGGTTGTGCGGCGGGATGCGGGTCGCCATACCGACCGCGATACCTTCGGAGCCGTTGACCAACAAATTCGGGAAGCGGGACGGCAGAATGGTCGGCTCTTGGTTCTTGCCATCGTAGTTGTCCTGAAAATCGACGGATTCTTCATCGATATCGCAGACCATTTCCATCGCCAAAGGCGCCATCTTACATTCGGTGTAACGGGGTGCTGCGGGGCCAAGGTTACCCGGCGTACCGAAGTTACCCTGACCGGCAACCAGCGGATAGCGCAACGACCACCACTGCACCAGACGTGCCAGCGCATCGTAGATCGCGGCATCGCCGTGCGGGTGGTAGTTACCCATGACGTCGCCGACGACGCGGGACGACTTGGAGAAGGAGGAAGTGGGTCGGTATCCGCCGTCGTACATCGCGTAGAGCACGCGACGGTGAACAGGCTTGAGGCCGTCACGCACGTCGGGGAGGGCTCGACCGACGATAACGCTCATCGCGTAGTCGAGGTAGGAGCGCTGCATTTCTACCTGCAGGTCAACCGGCAGGACACGGTCGTAGTCGACAGCCGCGTCGGTTGTGTTGTTTAGCTCGTCGCTCACGTTTTTCCTTAAGTTTTATTGACGAGGCCGGCCTGCGGCCGGTGCGTGACTGTTAGATCAGATATCGAGGAAGCGCACGTCAGAGGCGTTGCGCTGGATGAAGGAACGACGAAGATCGACGTCGTCGCCCATGAGGATCGTGAAGATCTCATCGGCGTCGGCGGCCTCATCGAGGGTGACCTTCTTGAGGATACGGTGAGCCGGGTCCATGGTGGTTTCCCAGAGCTCGTGGTCGTTCATTTCGCCCAGACCCTTGTAACGCTGGATACCACCTTCCTTGGGCAGGCGGTGATTAGCTGCCTGACCCGCTGCGAGGAGCTTGTCACGTTCCTTATCTGAGTAAGCGAATTCGTGCTCGGCGTTCGTCCACTTGATGCGGTAGAGCGGAGGCATTGCGATATAGGTGTGGCCCTGTTCGATCAGCGGTCGCATGTAGCGGAACAGCAGAGTGAGAAGCAGGGTTGCGATGTGCTGACCGTCGACGTCGGCGTCGGCCATGATAACGATCTTGCCGTAGCGGAGCTTTTCAAGATCAAAGTCTTCACCGATACCGGTACCGAACGCTGTGATGAGTGAGCGGATCGTGTCAGAGGACAGCGCGCGATCGAGGCGAGCCTTTTCAACGTTCAAGATCTTGCCTCGGATCGGCAGGATCGCCTGGTGTTCGGGGTCGCGACCACCAACGGCGGAACCACCTGCGGAGTCGCCCTCGACGATGAAGATTTCGCACTCTTCAGCCTTGCGCGAGGAGCAGTCACGAAGCTTGCCCGGCATGGACGCTGATTCAAGGACACCCTTACGGCGGGTAGCTTCGCGAGCCTTGCGGGCTGCGACGCGTGCCTGCTGCGCCTGCTGACCCTTGTTAATGATCGCCTTCGCGTCTGCGGGGTGAGCATCGAACCAGTCGGTGAGCTGGGAATATACCTGCTGCTGAACGAAGGTACGTGCCTCGGTGTTGCCGAGCTTCGTCTTCGTCTGGCCTTCGAACTGCGGTTCGGTCAGCTTGATCGAAATGACGGCTGTCAGTCCTTCGCGGACGTCATCGCCGGTCAGATTGTCATCCTTCTCTTTGATGATTCCCTTATCGCGACCGTAGCGGTTCACAATGGTCGTCAGCGCCGTGCGGAAGCCTTCTTCGTGCATACCGCCTTCGGTCGTGTTAATCGTATTCGCGAAAGTGTGGACGCTGGACGAGTAGGCTGTGGTCCACTGCATCGCAATCTCGACACTCATCGTGCCTTCATCGTTTTCCGATTCGAAGTCGATGATGTCATTGTTGATCGTTTCGATCTTCTTCGCCGAATCCAGGTATTCGACGTAGTCACGTAGACCGTGTTCGTACATGTAGGTGACCTGACGGTGACCGGGAACCGGATCGTCTGCGGGACCCATTTCATCGCCGGTGATCTCGTCGCCCTCATCAACAGCGGTGGGGCGCTCATCGGTCAGCGAAATACGCAGACCCTTGTTCAAGAAGGCCATCTGCTGGAAGCGCTGACGCAGGGTCTCGAAGGAGAACTCGGTGGTTTCAAAGATATTTGGATCCGGGTAGAACGTCTGTGTTGTGCCCGTCTCGGTGGTTTCTTCGCCACGTTCAAGCTTCGTGATCGGCGTACCGCCGTTGGCAAAGGACATCCGCCATGCATACCCCTGACGACGGACAATCGTGTCGACGCGGGTCGACAGCGCGTTCACAACCGAAATACCGACGCCGTGAAGACCACCGGACACCGCGTATCCGCCACCGCCGAATTTGCCACCGGCGTGCAGGATGGTCATGACAACCTCAACCGTGGGCTTACCTTCGGTCGGGTGAATATCAACGGGAATACCTCGACCGTTATCTTCGACGCGAAGACCACCATCGGCAAGAATTGTTACTTCGATGTGATCCGCATATCCAGCTAGAGCTTCGTCAACAGAATTATCGACGACCTCGTAGACCAGGTGGTGCAGACCGCGCTCACCGGTTGAACCGATATACATACCTGGACGCTTACGAACCGCCTCAAGCCCCTCCAGAACGGTGATGTCTGAAGCACCGTAGCCTTCAGCCCCGCCTGTCGTCTTTTCGTTGTCAGCCACGCGGCTCCCCTCATACAAGCTGGGCCTGAAAAACCCAACGATTTAACGCATTAATTCTACCAAAAATGACCATAAAACCGGGGAAACTCACGCCGTGACAAAGGCAATGAAATATCTTCTGACCTGCGAATATAGGTATGTGACCAGTCACACCCTCACCGTGATAAGAAACAGACAACCATCGACGCGCACACCATAAAAAACACGTGTATTTTCCGGTCGCATCATCGTCACCTGATCCGGCCCCAATCAGCCGTATGTATCGCGCGGACCCCGGCCTCGTACCGACAGCGGACCTTTCTTCCACGAAGGCGCCACCGGCCCCAAAACCACAACCTGTTCCACCACGCCACTACCGACAACCTCGCTGATGCGACGCAGAATTCTGGGGAGCAATAACTGCAGCTGTTTCGCCCACGCCGTTGACGTACAGCGCACAACAATCTTCTTGCCTTCGAAGCTTTCAATGTGCGTGTGCTCGGCAATATTCGGACCAACAATCTCGGGCCAGCGATTCGACACCGACGCAATCTGGATCTGATTCGACCAGCTGTTATCCTTCACAAACGAACTCAGGATCGAATCAATACGCCCAGACCGATGATACGAGCGATGCATGGCCGCCATGCCCGGTGTCTTTACCCACACCTCTGGGCGATGGCGCTGAGCCTGAACAATGCCACTCAAGTCGCCGGCTTCAGCCATCTTGTCGCTGAAATCAGATTCGGCTGATAGATCTGCCTGACCACGAGACATATCCACCGCGCAATCTTCATTCGCGCCAACAAGTGCCCCCGGAGTCGGACCTTTCACTCCTTGCATGACGAACGTGGGCACGGGTGAACGCGTGAAACCTCGTGCGCGCGCATCCATCTGAGCACGCGCCAAGGCCGCTGCCAGGAAGTCTTCTTCGGGCTCGTTCATTCTTGGACTTCCGAGCCGTTGTCGACCGACCACGCCACTTTCACAACGTGTGCATCCAATTCGGGAGGAATATCGCCCTCAACAGCAGCGGTGATTAGCACCTGATCCGCTTTATCCATACGCGTGGTGAGTCCAGCTCGCCGTTTCGTATCAAGTTCGGCGAACACATCGTCGAGGATCAGAATCGGGGTTTCACCGTCATCAGCCAGAAGATCAAAAGCTCCAAGACGCAGAGCCAACCCCACCGACCAGGATTCGCCGTGGGACGCAAAGCCCTTCACAGGCATATGTCCAAGACACAATGACAGATCATCACGGTGAGCACCCACAAGGTTCACTCCCCGCTCCATCTCTTGATCCTGAATACGTTCTAAGGCGGCCAACAGACGCTGAGTCTGCGCCTCAACATTCTCCAAGTCGGCGCTTGTCGGATCGTCCGGATTCGTCCCGATTTTTCGGTCGATTGACGCATCCATCGCCAAAACCAAGTGGCGAGGAGAATCGGCAACATCGTCATATGCCGTTGCCACGGGATCAGACAATCGACGAACAAGAGATGCTCGCATTGCCGTGACCTGGCTGGACAATTCAGCGAACCGCTCATCCCACACAGACAGCGTTGAAATATCTGGGATGCGACCCCGTCGCAATGCCACCTGCGCCTGCTTCATCAACGCAGCCCGCTGGCGCGCCACTCTGTCAAAATCAGACTTCGTCTGCGAATACAGGGGGTGAATCTGAACCGCAATATCATCAAGAAATGCCCTGCGTACGCTGGGATCTCCACGAACAATCTGCAAGTCCTCGGGTGCAAAGACAACCGTACGAACGAGACCCAGAATGTCTTTCGGCTTCACGTTCGTGCGATTAATTCGCGCCCGATTTGCCTTGCCACGCACGATCTCAAGCTCAAGAACCTGGGAGCGATCGTCTTCCAAGGCTGTCTTCACGCGGACAAACGCTCCAGCCGGCGGGCGCTCCTCGACATCTAACGGAATACGAACCAGCGAGGACTCCGCAGACACCCTGTGCGAAGAAAATGTCGACAGGTAAGCGATAGCCTCAATGAGGTTTGTTTTCCCCTGACCGTTGGCGCCAAGAAAGACCGTGGGACCAGCCGGTAATTCAATGACGACGTGGCACCATGATCGAAAATCATCAAGCGCGACGTGCGAGACGCGCATGAAGATCAGGCACCGAAGCGAATCGGCATCAACAGGTAGCGGAACTGCGTCACTTCGCCTTCATCCACCTTCGACTGGCCGGTCATCACGGCGGGCTTGGTCGGGTGAGTGAAACCGAAACGAACAAAATCCGTGTCGAGAACGCCCAGGCCATCAAGCAGGAACTGCGGATTGAACGCGGTCGCAATATCTTCACCATTCAGGTGAGCTTCAATTGCTTCGGATGCCTGAGCGTTATCTCCCTGACCGGCTTCGAGAACCAGCTGACCATCCGAGAAAGACAGGCGAACCGAGGTCTTGCGCTCTGCAACCAGCGACATACGCTTCACAGCTTCAAGCAGTTCGTGGCGGTCGCACACTGCGGTGATCGGCGTAGATTCAGGGAACAGGCCGCGAACCGGCGGGTAATCGCCGTCCATCATGGTCGACGTGGTCCGACGGTTCGACGATGCGAAGCCAATCAATGAGGCTCCGCCCGCAACCATTTCATTAGACAGACCAATTTCAACCTTGGCACCCGACGTCATTGACTTCGAAACATCCTGAAGAATGCGAGCCTTCACGAGGGCAACCTGTTCGATCGAAGTATCGGCAGGCTCCCAATCAAGTTCACGCATTGCCAAACGATAACGATCAGTGGCAAGCAAGGTCATGTGTTCGCCGTCGATTTCCATTCGAACACCGGTCAGAATCGGCAGAGTGTCATCGCGCGATGCGGCAATAGAAACCTGGGAAATAGCCTGTGTCAGAACCTCGGAGTCAACGGTTCCCGCAAGCGGTGGCTGAAGTGGAAGCAACGGATATTCATCCAAAGGCATGACAGCAAGCGTGAAGTGCGAAGAACCACATCGCATATTCACCTTCTGACCATCAAGTTCAATGGTGACTGGCTTATTCGGCAACGATTTGGAAATGTCTGCCAGCAGGCGACCTGAAACCAGAACTTCGCCTTTTTCTTCCACATTGGCCGGAATACGCGAATTAGCGGAGACTTCGTAATCGAATGATGAAAGGGTCAGTTCCTCATTGTCTGCATGAATACGCACACCGGCAAGGATGGGGCTAGCTGGGCGAACAGGCAGGGCGCGAGCAGTCCAAGACACTGCCTCAGAAAGAACGTCTCTTGCGACGGTGAACTTCATGCCGGCCTCCAATTAAAAACTCGGTCAACGTACGTACGACACATGCCTCGCCATTCTACCTGTATGCACTACAACTATTCACCTAGAAAATATTTTGTTGTGAATAACTATCGTCTGACACTTTTTATCGTTGTTTGATTACCCATAATTCACCGCGTTCAACGCAATAGATTCCAATTGACTCGTTCAACGTGAATCCACAAGGTGGCACGCTCACATCTGTTCGGTTGATTTTTTCGCTA
Source organism: Schaalia turicensis ACS-279-V-Col4 (assembly GCF_000296505.1). Lineage (GTDB taxonomy): Bacteria > Actinomycetota > Actinomycetes > Actinomycetales > Actinomycetaceae > Pauljensenia > Pauljensenia turicensis_A. The sequence goes on along the minus strand of NZ_JH815208.1, from coordinate 433,800 downwards.
CGCGTTTTTTAAAAGGAACCTTCATCATCAGTGTTGTGTACACAGTGGAGAACTATGTTTTTCGTTGGAATATAGCCACACTGATCGTGGATAGAGCTGAGTACGATCGTGTGAATGACACAGGAGCAGTTGTGGATGAAAAATGACTGGTTTTTGTCATTCACACGTAAGCCCACTCCATCATCAGCAAATGACACGTTTTCCACTGTGTCATTCACACCGAGGAAAGCTCTGATATGTGATGTGCAGTGACGGCAGGCAGGTATAGCTCCGCCCTTCGACATCCTTGAAGGGATACAGACTTCGAATAGGGTGACCGCGATAGGTCGAGTCGTCAGTTTCCGCCTCGCGCTACCTTCTTAATACGGTTCGTCAATTCAGTGACGTCGTTATAGACCTCGCGACGCTGTTTCATTTGTTCCAGGATCTTCTTATTTGCATGCATGACCGTCGAATGGTCACGGTCGAATGATTGACCGATCTTTGGCAAAGACAATTCGGTGAGCTCGCGACAGAGATACATAGCGATCTGACGTGCCTCGACAATCGCGCGACTGCGATCAGTTGAACACAGCTGGTCGATAGTGACGTTGAAATACTTTGCACACTGACCCATGATCAGCGGAATAGTAATTTCAGTGTCGTCGGGGTCAGAGATGTAGTCCTTCAAGGTCATCTCTGCCAATGCCAGGTCAATTTTCTCGTGGTAGAGGTTCGCATACGCGACTACGCGAAGGATGGCACCTTCGAGCTCACGAATATTCGACGAAATACGTTCAGCAATATACGTGAAGATTTCAGGGTCAATATCCAGATTTTCGTCCGCGGTCTTCTTCTGCAAGATTGCAATACGCGTTTCCAGATCTGGTGGCTGAACATCAACCAGCAGACCCGATCCGAAGCGTGACCTCAAACGTTCCTCAATGCCTTCGAGGTGCTTGGGCTGAACGTCCGAGGTAATGACGATCTGCTTATTGGCCTGATAGAGAGCATTAAACGTATGGAAGAAACCTTCCATCGTCTGCTCCTTCTTAGAAAGGAACTGAATGTCGTCGATTAACAGCAGGTCGAGTTCACGGTATCGACGGTGGAATTCTTCAACGGCCGAGTTATTGGGGTTGTTGACACGAATTGCATTGATGAATTCGTTGGTGAATTCCTCGGATGATACGTAGCGGACCTTCTGGTTTGGGTAGAGCGACAGAGTGTAGTGGCCGATTGCTTGCAGAAGGTGTGTTTTGCCCAGTCCGGATTCGCCGTAGATAAACAGCGGGTTGAAGTCAGTTCCCGGAGATTCCGAAACGGCGACAGCTGCCGCGTGAGCGAAGCGGTTCGACGGACCAATAACGAAGGTATCGAATGTGTGTTTTGGATTCAGCCTGGTTGACGAGGTATCGAGTGCGCGATCGGTTGATTGAGGCGCAACGTATGAGAATCGCTTGGGATCGTGCTCTTCAAACGAAGAATCTGGGAAGTCATTGATGGCTTCAACGCCGTCGAGCTGTCGAAGTCGTTCTTCTGCCGACGGGTACGAAAAGCTCTGTGCATAGGTGGGTGTATCGCCGGTCTGGTGGTGCCCCGCGCTGGGTACCTCATTGGTAGTTGGTTGATTATCTTCGGTTGACGAGGCCACCTCTACATTCTTCGCCTGATGCTCTTTTTCGTCGGCGGTTTCTGGCAGTTCCATGTCCGGGTCAACGGTGATGGCGATCCTGGTGCGTTTTCCAAAGGTCTGGGACAGAGCATCCGTCACGCTTGACGATGAGCGTTCAATCCAGTTCTTCGTGAAGTCATTGGGAACGGACAGAAGAATTGTGCCTTCGATATTGCCCAAAGGACGTGTGGATTGAAGAAATCCCATGCCTGCGGGACCAAGACCTGTCTGAGCAAGTAACTCCAATGCTTGTGTCCAAGCAGCATTCAACGATGGAGTTTCCACAATCGATCCTTTAAATAGTGCGAAGTTGCGTGAGGTCTATCACCGAATTATGCCCCTCATTGAGCAGTGGTGACGTCGCTACTCTACTTGTCTTGTGAATAATTCACAGCCTGTGGATGAAGTTGTGGATAAGAATCTTTAAATCACATATTTGTAGTTACAAAAGTGTCAGCGCGTAGTTCCGCCAAAGAATCGACGTTCACGCTAACGAAAAGAAATTCATGTGATTTTCATTTGTGGAAAAGTTATCCCCAAGGTATTCCACAGTTGTGGATACGGGGACTTCGTCACAGACGGCGCTATCACATTGACTGATAAAACCTGAACTTCTAACCTGGATATCTGTCTGTGCCCACGCAAAAGGGCGCGCAAGAGGTTCCTGCGCACAACGAGTGCGGTGGAACCTGAACCAATACAACCGACAAGTTGAGTGCCAGCGGTGCTGGTGCTCGCCGCCAAGGAGAACAGCTGTGACCACCAAGCGGACTTTCCAGCCCAATAACCGCCGTCGTGCCAAGACGCACGGTTTCCGTCTGCGCATGAGCACCCGCGCCGGCCGCGCCATTCTGTCATCGCGTCGCCGCAAGGGTCGCGCAAAGCTGTCTGCCTGAGACTGCACTGGTGTTGCCTCGCGCACACCGGATGGTCGATCCAGGCGATTTCCGCTCAACCTTTCGACAGGGTAAACGGGCCGGAGATCGAGTCCTGATTGTCCACGCTCGAACCGACGAGGGTCAGTTGAACTCCCTCGTCGGTTTCGTCGTACCCAAAAAGGAAATCAAACTGGCCACGGGACGCAACCGTGTGAAACGGCAGCTCCGGCACCTCATGCGCGATCGGCTCGACACTCTGCCCGACGGTTCACGCATCGTCGTTCGAGCAAGCTCCCAGGCCCTCGGCTGTACATCAGACGAGCTCGCTACACACTTAGACTCGGCTCTTCACCGCGCCTGGAAGAAGTGGGACGCTCGATGAGTGCGCGGCCTCGTGAACTAGTAAGGCGAATCTTCACCTACCCGATTCGTTTCTACCAGCGGTACATTTCGCTCAGAATTGCACCACGATGCCGATATGCACCCACCTGCTCGGCATATGCGCTCCAAGCCATCGAAATCCACGGAGTTGTCAAAGGCATCATCCTTGGCACCTGGCGACTCCTTCGATGCAACCCTTGGAGCCACGGCGGAGTCGACTACGTCCCCGAAGTTGGACGCTGGAAACCAGAGCCATGGGTACCACCAGAAGATTGGGCCGGTAACGCAACCGACATCGTGCGACCCGCCCCCATGGGTATGAGCGACGAATACGCTTCGTTCACCACCCCCCAGAATTTCCCGGCATCCGCCGGACGACCGAAGGACGCTTTCAGCGTCCGCACTTCTTGAAGGAGCGCGCATGTTTGACAAGATCCTTCACCCCTTCGCCATAGCGGTGGCGTGGGTATGGGTGAAGATCCACGATTTCCTTGAGCTGATCGGATTCTCATCCGGTTCGGGTGCAGCCTGGGTGATTTCAATCGTCCTGCTGACCCTGATCGTTCGTATCCTGATCGTGCCGCTGTTCCTCAAGCAGATTAAGAGCTCGCGCGCCATGCAGGCTGTCCAGCCTGAAATGCAGCGCATCCAAGCCAAGTACAAGGGCAAGACCGACCAGCTGTCACGTCAGAAGCAGGCCGAAGAAACCCAGGCTCTCTACAAGAAGTACAAGGTCAGCCCCTTTGCTTCCTGTCTGCCACTGCTGGTCCAGATGCCGATCCTGTTCGCCATGTACCGCGCCATCTACGCGGTCAAGGACCTAGCAGCCGGCACCTACAAGTACGCCAACATCGAAACCGACCACCTCGGTCCGATCACCCAGGCAGTCGCATCCGACATCAACGGATCGACCGTTTTCGGTGTCCCGCTGTCGCACACCATTACTTCCGGTGATGGCACTGTTGCCGTCGCCGTCTTCGTCATCGCGATCATCGTGATGGTTGGCCTGCAGTTCTACTCCATGCGCATGTCCATGGTTCGCAACATGCCGCCGGCAATGGATCCGAACAACCCGATGGTTCAGTCGCAGAAGTCCATGCTCTACGTCATGCCACTGATGTTCGTGTTCTCTGGCGCCTTCTTCCAAATGGGCGTTCTGGTCTACATGCTGACCGGTTCCTTCTGGGCACTCGGTCAGTCCTTCTGGACGATCAAGGTCATGCCGACCCCCGGCTCACCGGCCTACAAGGAGCTCGTCGCACACCGCGAAGCACGCTACGCCGAATGGGCAAAGCCCTTCTTCGCTTCCTACGACGAAGCACGCTCTGCCCTGCCCGCAACAGCTGACAACGCCGAGGTTATCGCTCTGAATGAGAAGACCTTCGCTGAAGCAGCTTCGAAGGCCAAGGCTCAGAAGGTCGCCACCGACTTCCCCGAAACCATGAGCGCCGGCGAAAAGGTCTCTGTCCTGCGCAACCTGTCCATGCAGGAATGGACCACGCTCCCCGACGAAATGTGGATGCGTAGTGTCAAGGATGCAGCCTCTAAGGCCAATGAACGTCGCGCCCAGCAGGAAAAGCGCGAGCAGGCTAAGAAGATGTCCCGCGAACAGCGCAAGGCACAGTCTGAACGCAATCGTGCTCGCGAAGAGCGCAAAGCCGCTGTCTCCGACACTTCCGGCCTGTCAGCCGATGAGCTCGAGCGCCGTCGTCAAGAGCGTCGCAAGGCCCGCCGCCAGTCCAATAAGAAGAAGCGCTAAGGGATACGAGGCCTGGCCCGTTTACAGATACCCAGTTTTGTCCGGGTGGCCGACCTCGTGAATAGCGCATTGCACTCAAGCTGAAAAATTAAGGGAGAACCACATGAGTGAGAAGACCAAGTCCACGATTGAGCGCCTCGAAGAAGAGGGCGAACTCGCAGCCGACTACCTGGAAGAGCTGCTGGATATCGCTGACCTTGATGGCGACATTGAGATCGATGTTGAGAATGATCGCGCAAGCGTCGAGATCATCTCCGAAGAGTCCGCTACACTCGAACGCCTAGTTGGTGAAGACGGCGAGGTCCTCGACGCACTTCAGGAACTGACCCGTCTGGCAGTTCAGACCGAAACCGGTGAACGTTCGCGCCTGATGCTCGACATTGCTGGCTTCCGCGCCGACCGCAAGGCCGAACTGCAGGATATCGCGATGGAAGCAATCGCACGTCTGCGCGCCACCGGCGTCGCTCAGAAGCTTGATCCGATGAACCCCTTCGAGCGCAAGGTCTGCCACGACGTTGTCGCCACCGAGGGCCTGCGTTCCGAGTCCGAGGGTTCCGAACCCCACCGTTGTGTTGTCATCCTTCCCGCCGATGAATCCGACGAGATTGAAGAGAGCGACGCCGAGTGAGCGAACTCGACATTTCAGCTGATCAGGGCGAGTTTCATGACCCGCTGAAGCGCAAGGTTGGCGATCCGTTTATCCCGGAACAGCCCACCGATGAGGTACGCGAATTCTTCGGACCGGCTTTTTCTGACGTCGAAGAATACGTCCACATGCTCGAAGAAGAAGGCGAAATTCGAGGACTTGTCGGTCCGCGTGAGATGCCTCGACTCTGGTCGCGCCACGCTGTCAATGCAGCAGCTGTTCTCGACTTCCTTCCCCGCTCGGGGCAGATTCTCGACATCGGTTCGGGCGCGGGACTTCCCGGTATCATCATCGCGATCTGCCGTCCTGAATTGGATGTCCACCTTGCTGAACCCATGCAACGTCGTTGCGAGTGGTTGAGCGATGTCATTGACCACCTAGCATTGGACAATGTCACTCTGCACCAGGTGCGTGCCGAAGAACTGCGTGGCAAAGGCCAGGCTGACGTGATCACCGCACGCGCGGTCGCCAATATGTCGAAACTGATCCGCATGACAACGAAGCTCATTGCTCCGGGTGGATCACTGGTCGCTTTGAAGGGGCGCCGTGCACCCATCGAAATTGATGAGGCAGCCAAGGAATTGAAGAGCCATCATCTGCGCGCTCAAATCCACGAGGTTCCTTCCATCATGGAAGAAGAATCTACATACGTGGTTGTCTGCAAGCGTCAGAAGTAGGCTCTGGGTGTGCCACCGTCGTTAACGCTGTGAGGCTTTGGCTCTCGACACATGGGCTGTGGCGCCTAGCGTCTGTCGTTCAATTTACCTATGGTCGCCCGTAGACTTTCATAGGGTGTTCGCCTAGAACTCGTTCTAGGGCACGCATCCGTTGATAGCAGTTTCAAGAGAGGATCTCAGATGAGTTCAGGTAAGCGGAGTGATACTCCCCTGCTTTCTCAGATCGAACAGAATATGCACGATCGTAAGATCCTGGATGCTGCTACCTTCGGTCGCCCCTCGAAGACTCGCGTCATCGCTGTCGCTAATCAAAAGGGTGGCGTTGGAAAGACAACATCTGCCGTTAACATTGCTGCCAGTCTTGCATTGGGTGGCCTGTCGGTTGTCGTCATCGATGCCGATGCTCAGGGCAATGCATCAAGTGCGCTCGGCATTGAACACCCCGCAGGAACACCGTCTACGTACGACGTTCTGATTGGTGGCACTCCCCTGGCCGAGGTCCTTCAGCCATGCCCTGATATTGAAGGGCTTTTAGTGTGCCCGGCGACGATTGATTTGTCAGGTGCAGAGATCGAACTGGTTGATTTACCGTCCCGCGAATTTCGCCTAGCCGACGCGGTTAAGCATTTCCTTGCAACGTCGCGCGATGTTGATGTCGTCTTGATCGACTGTCCCCCGTCGCTCGGTCTTGTCACCCTGAATGTCATGGTTGCCGCCCACGAGGTCATGATTCCGATTCAGACCGAGTATTACGCTCTTGAAGGACTCTCACAACTCTGGACCACCATCGACCGCATTGCCTCTGACCTGAATCCGAAGCTCCACGTTTCCACGATGCTTCTGACAATGATGGATAAGCGAACGCGACTCAGCGAAGAGGTTGAAGCTGAGGTTCGTACCCACTTCCCCGCTTTGACGTTGCAGACGGTTATCCCCCGCTCCGTTCGTATTTCCGAGGCTCCTTCATACGGTCAGACCGTCGTTACCTACGACCCGCGTAACACCGGTGCACTTGCGTATCGCAAGGCCGCTTTGGAGCTCAGTTTGCGTCTTGCTCAGCAGAGCTAACCGGGGTTTTTTGGGGTAGTTTTTTGTTTACCTGCTCCATTTCGACGTGGTCAAATAGCCTTTGACCTGCGATAATAATAGTTGTTCTATGTGTGCCGGATGTTGGCCTTAGAGGTTGTTTCACGCGAAACAATCACGTTGCAATGTGCATCGTTGTGCACTTCTGGATGCCTCTGCTTCCAATGTTTCACGTGAAACAATGGCGATGATTACCTGTTCTCTGCGTGTACGAAGAACGCATTCATATCTAACAATTGCTCACTGAAGATTTCTACAACCCCGTGCTACGAGATATGCGCATCGATGTTTCACGTGAAACAATGAAACATAAACTCGTCACGGAGGTTAATGATGGCAGATAAGAAGTCGACCACAGGTGGCCGTCACTCAGCATTGGGTAAGGGGCTCGGTGCTTTGATTCCAAATCAGATTGATACTCAATCGACCGAGTCGTCATCCCCCAGTGTTCCATCAAATCCTCTCGATGTGTTCTTCCCCGCCCGTCCGGCTGGTCAAGCTCCTTCAGCGTCACGTAAACGCGGAGGTTCAGCAGCGTCTCTTCTGAATCCGAAGACAACAAAGTCTGCTTCAAAGACGACGAAAAAAGCATCTTCACGGACTAAAAAGGTTGAGACGTCCACGTCTGTTTCGCCAGCAGAAAGCCTTGAGGAAAACGTAAAAATGCGTTCGAGTGCCACGAAAGCGCGTTCAACTCAGTCGAAATCGGAGCCGCGTAGACTGTCCCCCATTGCCGATGCTTTCGATAAACACAGTGCTCAGGAATCGAATCAGCAGCTGGATCAGCATGATTTGTCGTCTGATGAAGCGAATGTTTCACGTGAAACATTGGATAACCTCGTTCCGGTTCCAGGTGCAACATTCGCCGAAATTCCGCACGATCTAATCGTTCCGAATACCAGGCAACCTCGTGAAGTTTTCGATGAAGATGATCTTGCCGAACTTCGCGACTCGATTCGTGAGGTCGGTGTTCTTCAGCCGATCGTTGTGCGTCCGATTAACTTTGACGCTCCGATGACTGAGCGAATGCAGGAGTTTCTTGCAGAGAAGCCGAATGCTCGTTTCGAACTCATCATGGGTGAAAGGCGTCTTCGTGCGTCCGAGCTAGCTGGTCTTGAGGCAGTTCCTGCAATTATTCGCCAGACGGAAGACTCCGATCTTCTGCGCGATGCGCTCTTGGAAAACCTTCATCGTGCGCAGTTGAACCCGCTGGAAGAAGCATCTGCATACCAGCAGCTGATGGCCGACTTCGGCACAACTCAGGAAGAGCTTTCGAAGAGAATCGCACGGTCTCGCCCGCAAATTGCGAACACAATGCGACTGTTGAAACTACCCCCATCGGTTCAAAGCAAGGTTGCCGCGCAGACTATTTCTGCTGGTCATGCGCGTGCATTGCTCGCATTGAATAGCCCTGAAGAGATGGAATCTCTTGCTCAACGTATTATTGCTGAGGGCCTTTCGGTGCGCACAACTGAAGAATTGATTCGCTTGGGACGGGTAAAAGCTCAGACGGGTCCTACGCGCAGGCGCGAAAAGATTGTGTCTGCTCTTGGGCAGGCGGTGATTAGCTCTTTGTCAGATGTCTATGAGACTCGGGTGACGATCACGGAAGGCGTTCGTAAAGGCAAGATCGTGATTGAGTTTGCTGGAGAAGAAGATCTCCAACGTATCGCGGACCTGATCGCGGAACAGAAGCGGTAACGTTTCTGGCCTTGTCCTGCTTGGAATACGCCCTCTTCGGGTCGTCGTTGCCTGGATCGGTAGTGCGCACCATTCCATAAAGTATGCATAATCGCCTCCTCTCAAACCCTGTAATGAGCCGTGCTTTCGGTTCAATTGCGCGGTTTCTGACGGGTGTTCACTATGTGGCGTGTCTTTCGACACGAAAGTGGTTAAACGGAAGTCAATCGGAAACAATGGAGACACCATCACGAGCACTAGGGGGTCGCATGTCGCAACAGCAGACACCACATGTCGCCCTATTTGACGTTGGTGGAGTACTGGTTGAATCTCATCCCGAGCCTCAGCGTGTGGCCGAGATCCTCGGACAGACCGACGATGCTTTCGTTTCCCTTGTTGACCAAGCAATGTGGGCACACCGTGCCAGCTATGACGAGGGGTGTTCGGATCGTGAATTCTGGGATCGCGTAGCAGGCGACTGCGGTGCACCACGGATCACCGATGATCAGATTGCTCAGTTGGTTGCGTACGATTCGATTCGAATGCACGACGCCGTCGAACCGGCCGTTCAGATTATTCGTGAACTGGAAGAAAACGGCATCGTCCTAGGCATTCTTTCAAACGCGCCTTTCGCTATTGCTGAAGAAATCCGCGTCACTGCATGGGCACAGCACTTTGATGACTTCGTATTCTCTTGCGAGGTTGGTTCCGCGAAGCCTCATCGCTCGATCTACCGTGAAGCTATCGAACGTTTTGACGTGGACGCTGAAGATGCTGTTTTCATCGACGACCGCAAGAAGAATGTTCGTGCCGCGGAGCTTCTGGGAATGAAGGGCCTGCTCTGGGAAAATGCATCCCAGGCGCGTGCGGATCTTCATGCTCTGGGGATGCTGAAGTAATCTTCAATTTGTTGCGGAATTCCAACGCTTAGCGTCGGTTGAATCGAACTTTTTCCAATTCTTCACGAGCATTTCTGTTGATGAGCACGTCATTGTTTCACGTGAAACATCATCACATACTCCAGTGGCCGGACCGCACATTGCGATGCGCAATCCGGCCACTGTTTTAAGTGAAACCCTATTCGGTCTGGCCGGCCTCGTCGTCATAGGAAGCGGAAGGGTCGACCTTGTCTTCGATGATCCGAACGTGACGGTCAGCGGCAACGAACTCAACGATGCGCGTGCACAGTTCAGCGAAGGAACCGTCAGCGTCGGCGGCCTGGGGGAGTAGCGACGTATCCGTCATACCCGGCGTGACATTAGCATCGATGAACCAGCAGGTGCCTTCATCATCGACAACGAAGTCGATACGTGACAGGTCGCGTAGACCGAGGATCGTGTGTGCCTCGACGGCTGCTTGGCGTAGAACATCGAGCTGTTCCTCGGTGAAGCGGGCGGGCACAAAGTACTCGGTTTCGTCCGTTGTGTAACGCGCTGCGTAGTCGTAGCGACCACCATCGGTCGAAATCTCAACCGGAGGGAGAGCCACCGGACCGTTTTCCAGATCGACAACGGAAACTGCGATGTCACGGCCCTTGATGAGTTCCTCGACCATGATGTGCTCACCGTAGGCGAAGGCATCGACCATCGCGCTACGGAGTTCTCCAGGGTCATGAACTGCGGAGAGGCCAAGAGCAGAACCGCCGTCGGTCGGCTTGATGATGACGGGGAACTGAGTCTGTGACTCGATAGCATCGAGAACCTGGGAGGCGCCGATTTGGCGGAAGAGGATCTGGGGAAGTGAAACCCAGCCGGGTGTTACCAAGCCAGCCGAACCGAGCAAGGACTTAGCTGTCGGCTTATTCGACGCGAGCATCGCCTGCACGGATGAGGAGCCGACGAAGGGGATGCCGATTGCCTCGAGCAAAGTCTGTAAAGAACCGTCTTCGCCGATGGAGCCGTGGACGACGGGCCAGATGACGTCGGGTGCGAACTCGTCAATGACGCTGGTCAGCTGGTGATCAACGTCGGCAACGTGCACGGTATAGCCGGCCTGCGTGAGGATGTTTGCGACTCGGCGTCCAGAGCGAACCGAGACGTCGCGCTCATGTGTGAGGCCGCCAGCAATGATGAGGACCTTTAATGCCACGGGATTACTCCTTAGTAATAGTGGTATGCCGATGTGTGGATGCGCGACGATGCGCCGAAGTATTTATGCAGGTCAGAGTGCGTTTGGTGCGGGTGCTACGCCTGGGCCAACGTCATCGATGTTCCGACGGTGGAAGCCGGCACCGAACATGTCGACCAGTTCCTTCTCTGCGTTCACGACGGTGGCAAGTCGCCTGACGCCCTCGCGAATACGCTCGGGAGTCGGGTAGCAGAAGGAGAGGCGCATGTGGTCGGCGCCTTCGCCGTTGTAGTAGAACGCGGTGCCGGACACGTAGGCAACCTGGGCGCGAACTGCGCGAGGGAGCATGGACTTAGCGTCGAGGCCCTCGGGGAGTGTGACCCATGTGTAGAAGCCGCCGTCGGGATGGGTCCACTCGCAGTCTGGCATGAATTCCTCGAGGGCGTCCATCATGGCCTGGCAACGTTCGGCGTACATGGCGCGGAACGTCTTGACCTGTGAATACCAGTCGTAGCTGGACAGGTAGTCGGCGATAGCCATCTGGCCGATCATCGAGGGGGAGAGGATTGCGGATTCGGATGCGAGAACCAGCTTGTCGCGGATGGCGTGTGGCGCGTAGGCCCACCCGATGCGGAAGCCCGGGGCGAACATCTTCGAGAAGGAGCCGAGGTAGACGACGCCTTCGGGGGAGAAGCTCTTCAGTGCCGGCATGGGGTCGGAGTGGAAGCCGAGCAGACCGTAGGGGTTGTCTTCCATGATGAGGACGCCTTCGCGCATGCAGATTTCGGTGATCTGCGGGCGACGTTCCAGCGACAGGGTGACACCCATCGGGTTGTGGAAGTTCGGGATGGTGTAGAGCATCTTGATGGTGCGACCCGATGCGCGGACCTCGCGGATGACGCGTTCTAGTTCGGCCGGGATGATGCCCTTGTCGTCCATGGGGACGTGCGCGATATCGGCCTGACGGGCACGGAACACGCCAAGTGCACCAACGTACGATGGTGCTTCACACAGAATGACGTCGCCCGGATCGATGAAGAGTTCAGTCATCAGGTCGAGAGCCTGCTGCGACCCGGTGGTGATGACAACGTCGTCGGGATCAGCGCCGACGATTCCGTCGTAGCTCATGACTTCGGTGATGCGCTCGCGCAGAACTTCCCAGCCTTGACCCGAGCCGTACTGCATGGCCTGGGCACCGTGCGCTGAGATCAGGCGCTTCGCTGATTCAGCGAGCTGGTCGAGGGGGAGGTCCTTCAGGTTCGGCATGCCACCGGCAAGGGAGACAACTTCGGGTCGCGAGACGACGGAGAACAGAGCGCGAATCTCGGAAGCTCGCAGGTTGTGAGCTCGCTCTGCGTAGGCGTTAAACCACGGGTCGAGTCGGTTTCCCTGCTGATTGCTGTCCGGATTCTGCGCTTGCGTGCTCACTGGACCTTCCTTCTCTTGGTTTGGTTGCTCATCGCGTGGATGCGGTGAGCCAGCGTTGTATGGTCGTGACCGAGGCAACACTGGTTCTTAGTCTGCCACTATTGAGTGCCACATAGTGAATAGGGCGGGCGGTTATGGACAAACGGGGGAGTGAAGCGTCGCTTAGAAGCTAAGCGCCACGAGTACCAAGGATAATCATCAAGGATGAGGGGTACGAGGCCGCGTCCACCAATGAGGCGCACAGCTTCAGCAGGCGCGGGCAGCCTCGTTCTTCTTTTCTGCTGAAGGTGAGCACGACGAAGCGGATTTCATAACGAAATGATTCCGACGAAGAACAACACGACAAGTGGATGACAGAACGCAAACGTTTGCGCTAGGATCATTTCATCCAGCGTTAAACGTGGGCATCGTCGCCCATACATACGCTCTTAACCCCTCAACCTCTTTACCAAGGTGGTTCCATGAGCATCGCAGTCATCGGTTCGAACAACACTGATCTGATCACGTACATCACCCGCATGCCCGTCGAAGGCGAAACCATCGAAGCCCTCGACTTCGAGATCGGGTTCGGCGGAAAAGGATCAAACCAAGCAATCGCAGCCGCAAAACTCGGCACCAAAGTCACGATGGTGACCTGCGTTGGTGACGATGCGTTCGGTGAGACCTACCTGCAGAACTACCGAAACAACGACATCGACACCTCGTTTGTGAAGCAGGTTCACGGAACATCCGGCGTTGCCCCGATCTTCGTTGACCAGGAATCACATAACTCCATCATCATCGTCAAGGGTGCGAACAAAGGTCTGACCCCGGAGGACCTTGAAGAGGCCGCCGACGCGATCAGTGAATGCTCACTGATTGTTCTTCAGCTGGAAATCGCGTTCGAAACCGTGAAGGCTGCAATCGCTCTGGGTAACCGCCTGGGTATTCCGGTTCTTCTTAACCCCGCGCCCGCAACGAAGGAACTCGACTTGGCGCTCGCGGCGAAGTGCCAGTACGTCATGCCCAACGAGACAGAGCTCGAGCTACTGACCGGACTGCCGACGTCCACCGACGATGAGGTTCGTGTTGCAGCGCAAGTCCTTTTGGATGCCGGATGCACAAACGTCATCGTCACGCTCGGGTCTCGAGGAGTCTGGTGGCTCTCCGCTGACGGGGGAGACGTTCGCTTGGAGCAATTCCCGGCGAAGGCGATTGACACAACCGGCGCGGGCGATGCCTTCATTGGGTGTTTCTCGCACTGTTTGTCTGAGGGGCTCAACGAAGCCGAAGCTCTGGAACTGGCAAACGCATACGCGGCACTGTCGGTGACGGGTCGCGGTACTCAGAAATCCTACCGTGATGCGCAAGAGTTCTCTGCCTGGCTTTCCGAGGTCGGATCTAACCTAGCAACATCGCGGGTATTTGGGCTTTGATAACGATTGCACAACATCATGCGAAGAAGGTTGCTTCGTGTGTGCTGTGCAATATACCATCGAGCATGTTCGTACGAACGATCAGATGGATAGCTGTCTATTTGGTCGATCATTCGCGCATGACATACCGCTAATGATGGCGGTGTGATGCAACGAAATGATCCACGCACCTCGTGTGCAACGATCCTCATCAATGTGGATGTGAATCTCAAGGAGTCAACATGAAGTCTCGTATTGTAGCCGCTAGTGCAATCGTTCTCACTTCAGCACTTGCACTTGCAGCGTGCTCCGGTGGTGCGGGTGATACTGCAGCCTCCGGCGCAGCAAGCGGATCGGGTGACGGCGACTACACGATCGCCATCGTTCCTAAGGACGCCACCAACCCGTGGTTCGTCCGTATGGAGACCGGCGTTCAGAAGTACGCAGCCGACACAGGCATGAACGTGTTCCAGAAGGGCCCATCGGAAACTGACGCCACGATGCAGGCGCAGGTCATCCAGGACCTCATTGCGCAGGGCGTTGACGCAATCGGCGTCGTTCCGGTTGATCCGGGCGCAATTGAGCCCGCCCTCAAGGAAGCAAGGGATGCAGGCATCGTTGTTGTGACACACGAAGGTGCGTCGCAGGAAAACACGATGTACGACATCGAAGCCTTCAACAACGCCAAGTACGGCGCATTCATCATGGACAACCTTGCACAAGCCATGGGTGAAGAAGGCACCTACACCACGATGGTCGGCCACGTGACGAACGCTTCCCACAACGAATGGGCTGACGGTGCAGTTGCACGTCAGAAGGAGGCCTACCCGAACATGACCCTGCTCGAGGCAGAACCTCGTGTTGAGTCTCAAGACAACGGCGAAACCGCCTACCAGGTCGCCAAGGAAGTTCTCAAGAAGTACCCCGAGATTAAGGGCATCCTGGGCACCTCCTCGTTCGACGCTCCCGGCGTTGCACGTGCAATTGACGAACTTGGCCTGAAGGACAAGGTCTTCACCGCAGGTACCGGCATGCCGGCAGCCAACAAGGAAATCCTCGATAAGGGCCTCGTTGCGGCACTGACCCTGTGGGATCCGGCAGATGCTGGCTACGCAATGGCAGCACTCGCCACCAAGATCCTGAACGGTGACAAGATCACTGACGGTGTCAATCTGGGCGTCAAGGGCTATGAAGAGATGCACTTCTCCGAGGGTTCCGACAAGGTTCTGGAAGGCAACGGCTGGATCCAGATCACCAAGGACAATGTCGATAGCCTCGGCTTCTGATAGCTCCTCAGCATCGGTGCTGGGCAAAGATGCCCAGCACCGATGCTGTTGAAGCACTGAAATCGCGATCGCGTATCTCTATGCGCTAAATGCGGGCTGGAAGGAATCGATTTATGACAACGCCGCTTATTTCAGTGAAGAACATCAACAAGTCTTTTGCTGGTGTGCACGCTCTTCACGACATCAATCTTGACATCGCTCCCGGTGAAATCCACTGTCTTGCCGGCGAGAATGGCTGCGGAAAATCAACGCTTATTAAAGTTATTTCTGGTGTCCACGAGCCCGACTCGGGAACCATCGAAATTAACGGAAAATCTTGGACCAAGATGACGCCGCTCGAAGCGATCGACGCGGGCGTCCAGGTTATCTATCAGGACTTCTCCGTCTTCCCGAACCTGTCGGTTATGGAAAACCTTGCTATGACGACGGAGGTCGCAGCCGGACGAAAGCTCGTTAATTGGAAGCGATTGAGGAAGATCGCTGAAGAAGCAGTTGCCAAGATCGGTTTCAATGTCGACCTTGATGCGCGCGTCGGCGACCTTTCGGTTGCTGACAAGCAGCTGGTCGCCATCTGCCGTGCACTCATGTCAGACGCCAAGCTCATCATCATGGACGAGCCCACAACGGCACTGACGAAGAACGAGGTCAACGCCCTCTTCAAGATCATCTCCGATCTGAAAGCACGCGGTATTGCGATCCTCTTCGTTTCGCACAAGCTCGAAGAAGTTTTCGAAATCTCCGAACGCTTCACGATCCTGCGCTCCGGCGAAAAGGTCATCACCTGCGACTCATCCGAACTCGACCGTCACAAGTTCGCTAAGTACATGACGGGCAAGGAATTCGACGAAACTCGCTTCGAAGCATCAACCCTGACCGAAAACCCCGTCCTTGAGGTCAAGGATCTGGGCTCAGAAGGGGCTTTCGAAGGCGTGAACTTCTCGCTCCACGGTGGCGAAATCCTGGGTATTACGGGTCTGCTCGGCTCTGGCCGTACCGAACTCGCTCTTGCACTGTTCGGCGCCCTGCCCACGAATGCCGGATCGATCGCCATCAACGGCAAGACCGTCACCCTGAAGTCCATCCAAGACGCTATCGATGCTGGTATCGCACTGGTCCCCGAAGACCGACTGACAGAAGGTCTCTTCCTGTCACGCTCCATCGGCGAAAACATTGTCATCTCAGAAATGGACGAATTCGCTGGCGCACTCGGTGTTCTCGATAAGAAGCGCATCGCCGAAGAAGAGAAGCGTTGGGTCAAAGACCTCGAGGTCGCGACCCCCGATCCTGACAACGCGGTCTCCACTCTCTCCGGTGGTAATCAGCAGAAGGTCGTTCTTGCCAAGTGGCTTGCAACGAAACCGGATGTCCTGATCCTCAACGGTCCGACGGTCGGCGTTGATATCGGTTCCAAGTACACGATTCACTCCATCCTTCAGCGCCTCGCACGCGAAGGCATGGCCATCGTCATCATCTCTGACGACATCGCGGAAGTTCTGACGAACTGCTCGAAGGTCCTCATCATGCGTGCTGGCCGAATCCGTGAATCGATCGACCCCGCCCAGACATCCGAAGCCGAACTCGGCGAACTGATGTCGCGTGACGTTGCTACTCAAGGAGCGTGATGAACATGACGTCTCTTAAAACAAAGATCCTGCGAGCCAACGAATTCTGGGTTTTCCTGGTTATCGTTGCCCTTGCACTCGTCATCCAGGCACGAAGCGGTCAGTTCTTCACGGCAAACAACCTTGTTGACCTGGCAAACGCAATGGTCGTCCCCGGACTCTTCGCCGTCGCCGCCCACCTTGTTCTGGTTTCTGGTGGCATCGACGTGTCTTTCCCGGCCCTCGCATCGCTTGCCGTTTACGCAACTACGCGTTTCCTTGTCGATCAGGGATTCAACGGACCGGTCATCGTCCCCTTCCTGATGGCAATGCTCCTTGGTGCACTGCTTGGTGCCTTCAACGGTATCTTCACCTCGTGGCTGACCGTTCCCACGCTGATCATCACGCTCGGCACCTCGAACGTCTTCTCCGGTGTCATGCAGGGCGCACTGAACTCGGTGCAGATCCCGAACATTCCCGAATCCATGAAGACCTTCGGCGCTAGCTCACTGTTTACGGTGACGAACACGCAATCCGGACTCCAGTCCGCGATGCCGACCAGCTTCCTCATCTTCGTGGTTGTCCTGGCCATTGCCTACTTCATCACCCGATACACGATGTTCGGTCGTGGCATCTTCGCCATCGGTGGCGATGAATCCGCAGCAGAACGAGCAGGCTTCAAGGTCCGTCGCACCAAGTTCTGGCTCTACGTCATCGTTGGTGTCATCGCCGCACTCGCGGGCATGGTTCGTACGACCTCCATGGGTCAGATGCACCCGACCAACCTGCTTGGTATGGAAATGATGGTCATCGCGGCCGTCGTCCTTGGTGGAACCGCCATTACCGGTGGTACCGGCTCCCTGACCGGTGTCGTGCTTGGCACCCTGCTGATCGTCATCGTTCAGAACTCCATGATTCTGACCGGTATTCCCACCTTCTGGCAGGGCTTCGCGCTCGGCCTGCTGATCATCGTTGGTACCGGCGTTTCAGCAATCCAGGTTGCTCGTAGCCGCAAGCAACGAGCCTCGATTCTGTGAAAGGAGAGCGTGAAATGACTACTGAATCCGTAAAGAAGCGTTCTTTCGCACTCCCGTCCTTCATGACGAAGGATGCCTACATGACGAGGCTCGTCATCGTCTTCGCTCTGCTCCTCATCTTCTTCGCCGTGATTCGCCCGGGCCCCTTCTTCGCCCTGCGTACCTGGCAGTCGATGGCAATCCAGTTCCCTGAATTCGGTCTGATGGCTCTGGGCGTCATGCTGACCATGTTCACCGCAGGCATCGACCTCTCGGTCGTGGCAATCGCAAACGTGACATCGATTAGCGCAGCCCTTGTCCTGCGAGCAATGCTCACCGGCGATGGTGGTGGCCAAGCAGGTCTCGCCGTCGTGATCGCACTGGTTATCGCACTGCTTGTTGGCACAATTTGCGGTGCCATCAACGGCATGCTCGTCTCCATGCTGAAGATTCCACCAATCCTCGCAACACTGGGCACACTCGAACTCTTCGGTGGTGTCGCCATCATCCTGACTGAAGGCAAGCCCGTTTCAGGCGTGCCCGACGCATTCGGTTCGGTATTCGCAGCCCATCTGGGCGGTCTTGTCCCCATGCCACTTGTCATCTTCATCATCTGCTGCGTCATCGTCGGCCTGATCCTTACCCTGACCGGCTTTGGCACCAAGATCCTGATGATCGGCACGAACGAAACCGCGGCACGTTTTGCCGGTCTGAAGATCACCAGCCTGCTGATGCGCACCTACATCCTGTCGGGCATCATGGCAGCCGTCGCAGGCATTGTCATGCTGGCGAACTACAACTCCGCGAAGGCCGACTACGGCGCAAGCTACACACTGCTGACCGTTCTGATCGTCGTCCTCGGTGGCGTGAACCCCAACGGTGGCCGTGGTCGAATTGCCGGCGTCGTCATGGCGATCCTCGTGCTGCAGGTCCTGTCTTCGGGCCTCAACATGTTCCCGAATATCTCCAATTTCTACCGACCCCTCATCTGGGGCGGCGTCCTGCTGTTCGTTATCAGCATGAATGAATTCAACGGCAAGAACCCCTTCAAGGGCCTCCTTGCGGGAAGGAAGAAGTAATGAAGACCGTACGAAGCAAGCACGTTGTCGTCGGCGCCGACTTCGCTGGTTTCCCTCTGAAGGAGGCCGTGAAGAAGCACCTTCAGGATCGTGGGTGGACCGTCACCGACATTACGCCGGACCTTGATAAGACTCCCATGTATCACAGAGTCGGTTTTGCTCTGGGTGCGAAGATCGCCGAAGGTGAATTCGAGCGAGCACTGGCATTCTGTGGCACCGGCATGGGTATCCACATCGCAGCCTCAAAGGTTCCTCACGTTCACGCAGCCGTCTGCGAATCCGTTGCGTCAGCTCGTCGCGCAGCTGCCGCAAACAGCGCAAACCTGCTGGCCATGGGCGCTTTCTACATCGCTGAACGTAAGGGTATGGCCATGGCGGATGCATTCCTCGAGTCGGAGCTTGGCAGCGGTTACGAAGATTGGGAAGGCTTCTACGCCTACCACCGCATCGGCTTCGACGAGTGCGAGAACTTCGACTACGAGGCCTACAAGGCAAACGGTTTCGAGGTTGTTAACCCGCAGTCGGCAGTGCTGGCAGACGAACCGAAGGGTCTTGCGTACTGAGACTCAGATACGCAGATCCTGACGGTTTGAACATCGTCTGAACTGAAATCGGCGGGTCCATCACGACAGTGATGGGCCCGCCGATTGCTGTATAGGTCAAGGTGGGGTTATAGGACAAAATGTGTTGATTTTTTCCTTGTTTTATCGTCTGTTCCGGGCTAAGTAACATTTTGGGGTTAATACCCAAAGGGCGGCTGGACTTTTATGCGTGGGGTAGGATTAGGGTTACAGGGAATCTATAATCTTTACCTATTTCGAGCGAAATACTAAACCAATCAGAGGGGATTGATATGGCGCGCAAACAGCTTGCGAAGGTAGCGATTGCAGTAGGCACCGGGATCGCACTGGTGGCTCCGGCGGGAGCGGCATTCGGGATTAATCAAGCAGAACCGCAGGGCAAGTTGAATATTCAGGGAGCTGTTTCGCAGTGCCGCGTCGGAGTTGACGTAGCTGCGGTCAACAAGGCCTATCAGGATTATCTGCGCGCCCAGCAGCAAGCCACGGATGCGGCCACAAATTTGGATGTTGAACAATCCAAACCCGAGATTGCAGAGCCCCTCGCGGCTTATGCAGGCGCTCAGGATACCTTGCGGAAGGCACAAGCTGACCAGCAGCAGAAGCGCGATGATGCCACCGCTGCGCACCAGCAGATGCAGGACCAGGCGGCACAAGCCTTGGTGGCGGCAGTTGCTAATCTGGATAAAGCTCAAAAGGGCTTAGAGCAGGCTAAGCAGCAGCAAAAGCAGGCCGAAGAAAACCTCAGTAAAGCCAAGACGAACAAAAAGGCAACGGACGAAGCAAATACTGCGGCGCAGGCGGCTGCCCCCGGAGCTGACGCAGTAGCTGAAGCTAAGAAAGCTGTCGATGAGGCCGCAGCAGCTCTGGCTACGGCGCAAGAAAAAGCCGAGGAAGCTAAATCTAACCTGGACGCAGCCACCAAGGCTGCGGAGCAGGCAGACCAGGATGCCAAGAATACTGAAACCGCCAAGCAAGACGCAGAGCAAAAAGCTCAAGACGCTGCGGATGAGGTAAAAAATAAAGAAGAAGCCTTAGCTGACGCGCAGAATAAATTGCAGGACGTTAAAGATGTTCTGGAAAACGACGATGCGGTCAGTGAAGCACAAGCAAAGGTAGATCAGGCGCAACAGGAAAAGGACGTTGCTGCCGAGGCTAGGAAAACTGCAGATGAAGCGCTTGCGGCTGCTAAAGCGACACTGAAAGAAAAGCAGGATGCCACGGCAGGGAAAGCGCAGGCGGTTGTTGACGCGACAAATGCCTTTGAAGATGCAAAGACTGAGCTAGGTAAGTTAAGCCAGGCACAGGCGGAAAAGCGGACCGCCTATGAGGAAGCCGTCCAGGCGCAAAAAGAGGCTGAAGCCAATAGAGATAAAGCGCAAAAAGACTTGGATGCACAGCAGCCAAAATGCGACGCTGCTAATGCAGCGGTAACTACTGCGCAAAACGAAAAGAATGCCGCAGACCAGGCAGTCAAAGACGCGGAAGCAGCGGTTAAGGCAGCGAAAGAGGCTCTGGAAGCTTCCAAAGCTGATGCTAAAGCGCAGATTGCTAAAGGATCAAAAGGCTTCTTCGAAAAGATGAATGCAACTAAGGCCTTGGAAGAGCTCAATACAGATTACAAAATCGGTGATACGCCCCTTGTGAACCACACTCATATAGGTGCTGACGGGGATGCGACTTCGCTTGAAAATATGCTGAAAGCTCTGGACTATATCGATCAAGGAAATGGTTTTAGAACAGCTGGGGATAACAACTTTGGTTCCATGGATGCCCTTCGAGTGACGGACCAGTTAATGGCACTTGCCCAAATAAACGCTAATGGTTCCGCAATTACCAAGAACCACACTCATAACTGGGGAGTTCTGCAAGAAGTTGGTAGAAGTGGAGAAAATCTAGCTTGGTCTTTGAATCCTTACGACGGTTGGTATAACGCTGAAAAGCATTTTTATGACGATAATGGTGGTCCGGTTAGCTACTCTGATAACAAAAAAGCTAAGTACGGGTATTGGATTGTTAATACCACGGGACACTATGAATCGCTAATGAAACAGGAATTTCTGTATACTGGTTTTGGTTTCGGTTCGAATCCAATGGCAAATATTCAACAGTTCCGCACTTACACCGCAGAAAAGTCCTACTCGGTATCAGAGTATAGGGAAAGACTCCTAAACTACTATGCTCCTTTGAAGGAGACAGCTACTAAAGGTACTACAGATGCGCAGACTGCGTTAAATGCAGCTCAAGTCACGCTTGCGGCAAAGCAGGCCGCACAAAAAACTGCAGAGACAAACTTACAGAACGCGAAGGATAACGCCGCTAAGGAAGCGAAGAATTGTGAGGCTTGCCAGAAAGCGCTGGACGAAGCAGAAGCAGCACTTAATAATGCTAAAGTTGCGGTTCCCGCTGCCGAGCAAGCTTTGAAAGATGCCAAGGCAGCTGTTAAAGCTCAAGACGGTGTAGTTCAAAACAAAGCCACGGAACTGGTCAACGCTGAAAAGGCTAAAGCGGCAGCAGATGAAGCAGTCACCCAGGCACAAAATGAGGTTAACGCCAAACAGCAAGCTGCTGATGACGCGCAAAAAACAGTGGACGAAAAGCAAAAAGCTTTGGATGCGGCCAAAGAGAACTATGACGCAGTAGTTGCCACCAAGGCTGACGCTAAGAAGCAGTTGGATGAGGCAGAAAATGCAGTAAAGCAGGCAGACGCTGCCCTGAATACCGCTAAAGACGAAAAAGCTAAAGCTGATGCGGCAGTAGCCGATGCCACCACCAAGCTAAATGAAGCGAAGCAGAAAGCTGCCGAGGCCGAAACCCGGGCACAAGATGCGCAGGCAGCTAAAGACACCGCTGATCAAAAAGCAGCGGATGCCAAGACGGTAAACGACGCGGCAGCCAAAGATTACGCAGACAAAGCAGCCGCCCAAAAGGCTGCCGATGAGGCGCAAGCTAAAGCAGATGCCGCGGCGAAAGCAGTAGAGGATGCGCAGAAAGCTAAAGACACCGCCGATCAAGAAGCAGTAGATGCCAACACGGCCAAAGAGACTGCCCAGAAAGCTAAAGATCAGGCTGCGGTAGATAACGACGGCGCACAGAAAGTACCCGACCTCGACACCTGGATAGGACAACAACCTGGTAGCGCACCTGCTCCCGTAGCACTGCTGAGCATAATGGCGATGCGTGCACCGGCAGCTACCCGCGTTAGTGCCGAAACCCAGCAGGCGATCGATGACGTCCTCGCAAAGTATCAAGCTTATCTGGAAGCCGCGCAGGCAGCAGATACTGCTACCGAGGAAGTACAGCAGTTAGAGGCCGCCTATAAAGAAGCTAAAGCCGCGCTAGCGCCATTTGAAGCAGCCCTGCAGCAGGCTAACACTCAGTTGGATAAGGCAAAAGCCACCTACGAGAAGCTCTATCAAGACTGCATCGCTCCCGGGTCAGCCTATAGAGGCAAGCACGCAGGTGAACCGGATAACGCCTCCAGGTCCGGCTTGGGTAAAACCGGAGCCGACGACCTGTCCACCATTTTGGGGCTATCGGCAATCAGCGCGGGTGCCGGTGCCTACCTGGTTGCCCGGCGGCGCCAGCCAAAGCACGCGCGCTAGAAAACGTGTCTTAATCTGACAGATAACCTATGGTGGGGTCAATGCCTGAAGAAGGCATTGACCCCACCATAAATTCAGCTATAAGTTCTAAGTCGATAGGCGATACGGGTTAACAGGTTGAACACCTGATCACCAAAACGAAGGTTCATACCAGGATTAGGGGCTAATGCCCTTTTCGATATTAACCAGGCTCAGCAGTGGGGGCAGGCACGATGCCTGCACCCCATGAAACCCCACCCCGAACTAACCCATCAACACAATTTGTCCTATAAGCCTCAAGGTGCTACGGTGCCGCGAGGCCGGTACGAGTATGCCGATAAGGTCGCGGACGACCGTGCTCAGACAGTGGTGGTCTAAAAACTCTGGGCTTTTTAACCCTTGGGCCTGTTCAGCCTCGGGATTGTGTACAGCTGCGGACCGTTTAAAATTCTGGGATCGTCGACTGCCGGATGACCAGCTCACCTTTAACCAAGATACGCTTGGGCAACTCAGAGTCCGACTCGTCAAGGAGAAGCTCTACACCCTGGCGTGCAATTTCCGGAAGAGGTTGGCGTAGCGTAGTCACGGATGGGCGCATCAGTTCGGCGAACTGAATATCGTCAAAGCCGGTGACCATGATGTCCTCGGGAATACCGAAGCCACGATGACGGAGCTCTGTAATTGCGCCGATGGCAAGAAGATCGTTCAGACACACGATCGCGTCCCAGCGATTTCCCCCGTTGATCAGGGTTGAAACTGCGCTACGTGCCGATTCGACGGAATGGTTGCATTCAAGGACATCGCTGTCCGCAAGTTCCATCCCGAACTCGGGAGCAGCCCGGCGCGCTTCGGTCACACGCTTAACGGACGATAGATCAGAGCCCGTATTCGACAGCATCGCGATGCGACGTGCTCCGCGTTCCTTCAGGTGTCCTAAGACTTCGCGAACGCCGTGTGCATCGTCAACGCCAACGAATGGGATGTGAGGCAAAGAGACGGCTCTGTCGAGCTGGACGGTTGGCACCAAGGCTGCCGCGCGCTCTAGGGAGGGCGTTGAGAAAGATTCGTGACAGGGCACGATGATCAGACCGTCTACCGAACCCCCTTCGAATGAGCGAAGCTTCAAGTCTTCCGTAGTGACAGACATTTCCGCATCGGAAATGAGCAGGGAAAGGCCGCGCTGGGATAAGTGGTGCTCGACTTGAACAATGAGGTCCGTGTAGAACGGGTTGGAGATCGAAGGGACGAGCATGCCGATCTGCTTCGTTTTGGCTAGGCGAAGAGATCTGGCGACGGGGTTCACTCTGTAGCCAAGTTTGCGTGCGACCTCTCGAACGTGGTCGCGCGTTTGCGCACCGATGAGCTCGGAACCTCGTCCTAGAGCACGTGAAGCTGTGGAAACTGAAACGCCTGCCGCTTGAGCGACATCAACAAGGCGTGGGCGGGGTTTCTCATCTCCGATCATGGATACAGATTAACCCGCACATTGAGTGAAATTGCGGCACCCTGAATGAAAACCGTGATGTTCTGCGGAGTTTGTCATGCTGTCCATGCCATGGGGTCATCGACCAAGCGCTGCAGAATTCGATATGCCGCTCCGCGCGAGTCAAGACCTTGGGAATCTCGGATTACTTCGAGTTTCGGCTGAGACCAGGCGTATTGAAGAACGCGGGTTTCGATTTCCTTTTCAGCTACGGGCACAAGCCATTCGCTCAGTTCAGCGACAATTCCGCCGAGCAGAACCAGCGGGATGTCCGCAGAGTTGATGACGGCTGAAAGCGCTCGACCAAGGGCTGCTCCGCCTTCTTCGAGGGCTTCACGTGCTTGCTTCGAACCGTTTTCTGCCGCCTTGCGAATGTCTTCAACGGTTGCGTGGCGATCAAGTCCGGAGCGCTCAGCGAGGGCGCGCAGACCGAGGTATGCCTCGAGGCAACCGGTAGTCCCGCACGAGCAGAGGGGACCGGAAGGGTCTGCGCAGATGTGGCCGATTTCGCCGGACCACCCGTGTGCTCCGCTGAACGGACGATGGTCGACAATGATGCCGGCGCCGATGCCAACTTCGCCCGATATGTAGACGAATGACGCGGGCCCCGAGGGAACGCCGGGAAGTGGGTGTGCGACAGCGAAGGCGGCCAGGTCGGCTTCGTTGGCAACGATCGCAGGGTAGAGGTCTGATAGGGGAGCGAGCAGCTTTTCTAGGGGGATGTCGCGCCATCCCAAGTTGGGTGCGAGTGCCAGTCGGTCGGGGGATACGAGGCCTGGAAGAGCCAATCCACTGCCGAGGAAAATTGCTCCATCGGGAAGATGTTCCTCGACGAGAGCGTGTGCCATGTCGGCCAATGAGGTCATCACTTCGACGTGATCGGAGTTCGCAAAGTCGCCTTCGATGCGATTTCGTTCAATTTCGTTGCCACTCAGATCGATGATAACAGCGTCAAGGGCGGAAATATTGACTTCGAGCCCCAGCGCGACCGCCCTTCCTGGGGCTGGTGTGAGTCGATTGGCTGGGCGACCTCGTCCGCCGATGGATGGTTCAAGTTCGAGAACGAGGCCCGCGTTGATAAGCTCATCGACGAGGCGCGAGATGGTGGCCCGCGTAATGCCTGTTGCTTGAGAAATTCCTGATCGGGAGATCTCTCCGGGGGCGGCAAGGATATGTCGCAGGGCGAGGGAGAGGTTCAATGCACGCAGGCTTTCAGCCTTCACGCCCGCCATTGCGCGCTCCGACGGGCGCTGGGGTGCTCGCTGGGAAACCGACGTGTGTCGACGAATTGCTGCTGCCATGCTCTTGACTCTAGTACATTTCACACAGTATGTTTTGTTATGTAACAAAAGCGATCATATCGATCTCTGAATCTCTGAGAGGCAACCATGTCTGAGAATCTCTGGAACATCGACAAGATCCCCTTCGTCGGAACATCGTCGCTCCGTCAGGGTCTTGGCTTCCGCTACTACGACGCCGAGCGAGTGGTCGCCGGCAAGACCATGCGCGAATGGCTGCGCTTCGGTGTTGCCTACTGGCACTCCTTCCAGGCCGAACTCGTCGATCCCTTCGGTGAGGGCACAGCGCAGCGCCCCTTCGATGGCAAGTACTCCAAGCCACTCGATCTGGCACTGGCCAAGGTCGACTACGCCTTTGACTTCTACAAGGCGCTGGGCGTTGACTACTTCTGCTTCCATGACCGCGACATCGCTCCCGAAGGCGACACACTTCGCGAGACCAACGCAAATCTCGACAAGGTTGTCGATGCGATCGAAGCAAAGCAGAAGGAAACCGGCGTCAAGCTCCTGTGGAACACCTCTTCGCTGTTCACCAACCGCCGCTTCGTTTCCGGCGCAGCAACCTCGCCGTTCGCCGAGATCTACTCCTACGCCGGCGCACAGCTGAAGCATTCCCTGGAAATCGCCAAGCGCCTGGGCGCAGAGAACTACGTGTTCTGGGGCGGTCGCGAAGGGTACGAGAACCTGTGGAACACTGACCTCAAGCGCGAGCAAGACCACATCGCAGCAATGTTCCAGATGTGCGTTGACTACGCCAAGGAAATCGGTCTCGACGCTCAGTTCATGCTCGAGCCGAAGCCGAAGGAGCCGACGAGCCACCAGTACGATTTCGACGCAGCAACCACCATCGCCTTCCTCCAGACCTACGGCCTGCAGGATCACTTCAAGCTGAACCTCGAAGGCAACCACGCCAACCTTGCTGGTCACACCTACCAGCACGAAATTCGCGTGGCACGCGAAGCTGGCATGCTCGGTTCTCTCGATGCCAACCAGGGCGACAAGCTCATCGGTTGGGACATCGACGAATTCCCGTCAGACCTCTACGAGACCACCGCAGTCATGTGGGAGGTCCTCGCAGAAGGCCAGATCGGCCCGCACGGTGGCCTGAACTTTGACGCCAAGCCGCGCCGTACCTCGTTCACCGCTGAGGACCTTTTCCGCGCCCACGTTGTTGGCATGGACTCCTACGCAGCCGGCCTGTTGGTCGCAGCCCGCATGCACGAAGAAGGACTTATCGAAGATCTCGTCTCCGAGCGCTACTCGTCCTTCGATTCGGGCATCGGTGCGACGGTCGAAGATGGCACAGCCTCCCTCGCCTCGCTGGAAGCACACTCACTTGACATTCCGCAGGCTGACCTTGTTGCAGCCACGAAGTCGGACCATCTCGAGTCTGTGAAGGCTACGATTAACAACTACATCGTCGATACTTTGGGCCGCGCCTGATCGACACTATCCTTACGGGCGGTCGCCAGCTTTTGGTGACCGCCCGTTTGGGTACTTTCGCTTCCTTCGCTTGGAAAAGTGGCATCGGTGCCACTTCGAAAAGCCCTTACTTTTGGAGCATATATGAGCACTCTTCGCCCCTACGTTGCCGGTGTTGATACGTCGACCCAGTCCTGCAAGGTCGTCATCTACGACCCCGCTACGTCCACCATCGTCCG
This sequence comes from Schaalia turicensis ACS-279-V-Col4, assembly GCF_000296505.1. Taxonomy (GTDB): domain Bacteria; phylum Actinomycetota; class Actinomycetes; order Actinomycetales; family Actinomycetaceae; genus Pauljensenia; species Pauljensenia turicensis_A. The sequence continues at coordinate 406,564 of NZ_JH815208.1, read as the reverse complement.
CCAGGGCAAGGCCTCGCACCCGGATGGCACCGAAGTTGATCCCGAAAAATGGTGGGATGCCTTCGAGGAGGCCCTTGAACGTGCCGGCGGTTTGGACGATGTGGCTGCCCTGTCCGTCGGCGGTCAGCAGCACGGCATGGTCTGCCTGGATAAGGACGGCAACGTCATCCGTCCCGCCCTGCTGTGGAACGACACGCGTTCGGCTGGTGCTGCGCGCGACCTTATTCGCGAACGTGGCACCGATGACCGCGACGATGCCAGCTCTGAGGGCGCTGCATGGTGGGCCGAGGCCACGGGTTCCGTTCCCGTCGCATCGTTGACCGTCACCAAGTTGCGTTGGCTCGCCGATAACGAGCCCGAGAATGTCGCCAAGATCGCCGCAATCTGCCTTCCGCACGATTATCTGACCTGGCGCATCATGGGCAAGCCCGCGTTGGACCAGCTGGCAACCGACCGCTCCGACGCGTCGGGCACCGGCTACATGGCACGCGAGACCCCGACGTACCGTCGCGATATTCTCGCCTCTGCGCTTCGTATCGACGAGGCCACGGCTGCCTCTATCATTCTTCCGACCATTGCTGGTCCGTGGGACGTGGTCGGTCACGGTGACCCTGAGCGTGGCTGGGGAGACATTGTCCTTGGCCCTGGCGCTGGCGATAACGCTGCTTCTGCGCTGGGCGTCGACCTGGAGCCGGGCAGTGCCCTGCTGTCTCTCGGAACCTCTGGTGTGGTCGCAGCAGTGTCGGCAACATCCGTTGCTGATCCGTCCGGTCTGGTGACAGGATTCTCCGATGCATCGGGCAACTGGCTACCGTTGGCGTGCACCCTCAATGCGTCGCGCATTATCGACGCGATGATGAAGGTGACCGGCCTGAACTATAAAGAGTTCGACGAATACGCCCTGTCTGTCCCGGATGCCGGAGGCCTCGAGCTGATCCCCTACTTCGAAGGCGAACGCACCCCGAACCTGCCCGATGCGACGGCGGAGCTCCGCGGCATGACGTTGGCTAACTCCGACCGTGCGCACGTTGCTCGCGCCACGGTTGAAGGTCTGCTCAACCTCATGCGCTACGCGCTCGATGCCATGCGCGCGCTTGGTGTCCCGTTGAACAAGGTGCTCATTGTCGGTGGTGGCGTGAAGTCGACAGCCGTCCAGGCCCTGGCAGCAGACATGCTAGATGCCGTTGTGGAACTACCCGAGCCCGGCGAATACGTCGCCCTCGGTATGGCGAAGCAGGCCGCCCGGGTGCTCGCCGAGACCGAGTGAATCGTCAAGGAGTCGAATGACCTCGAGTGAAGGAGGGGGGCTGCACGCATACGCGGCCCTCCTCCGCCGTCCGCATGTCGCCCGCTTCCTCCTCGGCGGGGTCATCATCCAGTTCCCCTACGCGATGGTGAACATGGCCCTCCTCATCGGAGCGCGCGACGTCTACGGCTCCTACTCGAGCGCCGGCGTCGCCGCGGCGGTGATGTCGATCGCCGGCGCCGTCATCGGGCCCACTATCGGCCGCCTCATCGACCGGCACGGGCAGTTGCGCACCGCGAGCCCTGTGGCCCGGTCGACGTGCGCGAGGAGCGGCATGTGGTAGCGGTTCAGGACCCGCCCGACCGTGGAGCGGGCCAAATGCAGGTGGTAGGCGATGCAGGCCCCAGTGGCGAGTGAAACGCAAGGCGATGATGCGCCGCTCGACGCGCTTGGGCAGGCGGGTGGGGCAGTGATTGGGGCGGGAGGACCGGTCGGAAAGGGGCGCGCCCGCCCGATACCGGTCCACCCACCGCTTGACCGTTGCCGGCGAGCATCCGAACCGTTCGGCGGCCCGGCGCATCGGCCACCCCTCATCAACCACCAAGGACGCCAGGCGGCGCCTTCCCTCCGGCGTCAACGGTGCATTAGCGTGTGTCACGAAGGCCTCCTTGTACAGGTTGCGAGTGTGGTAACCCACATCCTGCCAAGGAGGCCTTCACCTATCCACGCCGTTCACAACCTCCCGAGGAAGTACAGCTAGCCGGACCTGATCTTTACCGGCTCGTACTCTCGGCGTGGCTCGGCGGGCACGAGGGGTGTCGAGTGTGCGTTCCGGAGCGTGGGCGCGCGCGGATCGGCGGGGAGCTCCCACGGCCGCTCAGATTCTTGACGCGGGCTCAGGCGAATTCCGCTCCAAGATATCGAGGGCGACTTCATCTGTCGTGATGAGCGCGGAGATCACCCCGGATCGAGCGATCGACTCGATGGCTCGCGCCTTCCCGGGCAGGGGAAGAGCTCACCTGCTTTCTATTTCCGTTTCGAGTTGGGAAAAGGTTGAAGCGCAGCCGACACGGGACGCGTCGTTTCGGCCCAGTGCTGATACATTGCTCAGTTTCGTTGGTACGCGGTCTTCGTGATGGGATCCATGTCCAGGAGTGCTTCAGCGACCTCCGTTGTCGTCACAAGGTGGGTCGCCAAGCCCGATGAACACACGGAATGGATCGCGTGGACCTTCTCGATCTGTCCGGCGACAGCGACCACCATCGGAGTGGCGAGAAGCTGTTCGACGCTGACGGAGAGTCTGCATTCGTTGATCGGGGTATCCACATAGCGGCCCTTCGTGTCGAAGAAGAGACCGCCGAAGTCTGCGCAGGCGCCTTTGGAATCAAGGTCGAGCTGATCGGCAGTGCTGATGTGCTGAGCCAGTTGAGTCACGCGCGGACGCCATGACCCCACCGACAGGAAGGCCATATCGAGCTTCTCGTAGAGTGCGAGAACCTCGGTGACGGCCGGTTCTTGACGCAGGGCATGAACCACTGTTGCCGATGCGGAGAACAGGGGAGCAATTAGCGCTTTCGCGGTGGATCCGGAGCGACGGCTGATCGCTCCGATGATTTCGATCGGGGACTTCGATGGATCGTTGCCGACGACGCCGGTGAGTTGCACGAACTCCGCCGAGGGGAGCTCTCCCAGGTAGTCGGCGATCGGTAGCAGTGTTCGTCCCCAGGAGAATCCCACCCGTTGACCCATGCGCAAATGGGTCGTGAGGATCTCTGCGGCTGTCGCGCCGAGTGCCTGACGTTCTTTGACGATGTCGGACGAGGGGGGGACGAGTCGAACATGGGAGATGCCGAGATGCCCTTCGAGAGCGCTCGTGAGATCGGTCCTTTGTTCGTTGGGCGTGCGAATCGTGATGCGGACGATTCCTCGCTCGCAGGCCTCTTGAAGATGGCGAGCCACCTTGAAGCGCGAGATTCCGTAGTGGGCGGCGATCTCCACCTTGCTCATGTCGTCGAGGTAGAAGCTGCGTGCGATTCGAGCGAGGAGACCTTCGCGGTCGGGCTCTGTCGAGGGGGATACGTCGTCATAGGTCTCCATTGTCGCCGGCCCCTCTCCATAGATGCTCATATGAGCATATAAGAGAAGTGTTGCATTCACAAGTGAGTGGAGCTATCTTTAGTTTATCTGAGCGTAATGTAGCGCTCAAATGAGCAACTCTCGGAGGTGTGGCGATGTCGCGCATTGGCTGCGGAGTCGATTTCGGAACGGAGTCTGCCCGGGCTCTCCTGCTCGATCTCGAGACCGGAGACGAGATCGGAAGCGCCGTGTCCATGTACACCCACGGCGTCATGGATCGCGAACTGTGGGTCACAGGTGAGGCTCTCCCCCCTCAATGGGCGCTTCAGGACCCGGATGACTGGATGGATGCCCTCGCTGATTCGATTCAGGGCGCGGTTCGCGAGGCAGGCGTCGACGGCTCGGACATCGTTTCTTTGGGCATCGACACCACCGCGTGCACCGTCGTGCCCGCAAGGCGTGATCTGACCCCGCTTTCTCGTCTCGATGACCTACGAAAGAACCCCTGGGCCTGGGCGAGGCTGTGGAAGGATCATGCCTCCCAGGATTGCGCAGAGGACCTCAATAGGCGCTTCGCCGATACCCCGGATTTCCTTGAAGACTACGGAGGAGCGCTATCCCCCGAATGGATGCTGCCGAAGGCTCTGCTCATCCTGCGGTGTGCACCTGAAGTCTGGGATCGCGCGGAGCTTCTCATCGAACAGGAGGACTGGATCGTTTCACAGCTCGTCGGGCATGAAGTCCGAGGTCGGCACGTTGCTGGATACAAGGGGTCTTATCGCGTCGAAAGCGGGGGATACCCGGAAGCGACGGTCCTCGACGATGTCGAAGCAGGATTCTCAGGAGTCCTGGGGAGGCTCGGGCGTGACTTCCTCGATCCCGGCGACTTCGCGGGCGGACTCACGGGTGAATGGGCGGAGCGCCTCGGTCTGCGAACCGGCCTCCCCATCGCCATCGGCAATATGGATGCCCATGTCGCGCTGCTCGGCGTCGGTTGCACGAAACCCGGAACGCTCGTCGCAGTCATGGGAACCAGCGTGTGCGACCTCGTCATGCACGAGCGTCACGAAAGAGTCGCAGGAATCCAAGGTGTTGTTCGTGACGGCATCATTCCGGGTCACTGGGCGTATGAGGCGGGGCAGGCGGGCGTGGGCGACGCTTTCAGCTGGTTCGTCGACGTGCTGCGTTTGGCGCAGGTCGGCGGCGAGCCCGTTTCCCGTTCATCCCTATTCGCCCACCTGGAAGCCGAAGCGGAGAAGCTGGCGCCGGCCTCGACAGGCGTCGTCGCCCTTGACTGGTTGAACGGCAATCGGTCCGTCCTCATCAATGCGGATCTGTCCGGTGTCTTCGCGGGAATCACATTGACGACAAGCGTCGTCGATCTGTATCGCGCCCTCCTCGAGGGAGTGGCTTTCGGTCAACAGGTGATACTCGAAGCCTTCGAGGAATGCGGCATTGCGATCGAGCGGATCATCGCGTGCGGAGGACTGTCGAAGAAGAGCCCCCTCCTCATGCAGATCCTCGCAGATGTCACAGGGCGCGAGATCGAAGTCAGCGCATCCGCCAATACGCCGGCGCTCGGAGCGGCCCTCCACGGGGCCCTCGCCGCAGGTCTGATCGAGGACTGGGATCGAGCTGCGGCACTCGTCAGCGCTCCGTCTCGGATCTACACGCCCGATACCGAAGCGGTCGCGGCGTATGAACGGCTGCGCCAGAGCTGGCGCAGCGTGCATGACTGGTTCGGGGTCGAACACCCCGAACTCATGAAGGAGTGGAGGACTCTCCATCGTCAAGGGCGCGAGTGACAGTCGCTTCCACACAACACAGGTGAAAGGATAACCATGACTACGAAGAGGAAAGGCGCCGTCGCCTTCGTCTCCTTGGCGGCACTCGTCGCCTTGTCAGCATGCTCGACCACGGGCGCCCGTACCGCCGATTCAGGTGCGGAGTCCGGGGCGCCCGCCGCTTCGAGCGGGGACCGGAACATCGTCAACGTCGTGAAGCTGTCCGGCGGAGACTGGTTCAACCGAATGCAGGTCGGTAACGAAGAATACGCGGAAGAGCACGGCATCAGCGTCACTCAGACCGCCGGTGATGACGCCTCCGAGGAGAAGCAGATCGCGATCATCAACGATCTCATCGCCCAGAAGCCGTCCGCGATGACGATCGTCCCGAACTCCCCCGAATCCCTCGAGAACGTTATTCAGCGCGCGAAGCAGGCGGGGATCGTCATCGTCACGGGCGAAGCCGCCGGCATGAACGGCGTCGACGCCGACGTCGAGGCATTCGTCAACCAGGACTACGGCGCCCATCAGCTTGATCAGCTCGCCACCTGCATGGGCGATGCCGGTGGGCAATACGCACACTTCGTCGGCTCGCTCACCGTCAAGTCGCACAACGAATGGGCCGATGGAGCCACCGAGCACCTCAAGGACTACCCGAACATCACGAGCATCGGGGAGAGGGTCTCTTCGGATGAATCCCAGGAGACCGCCTATCAGCGGACCAAGGAGATTCTGGCGCGCTATCCCGACATCAAGGGCTTCATCGGTTCGGCGTCCACCGATGTCGCTGGTATCGGTCGTGCCATTCAGGAAGCTGGGAAGCAGGATCAGACTTGCGTCGTCGGCACCTCGACTCCGGCGATCGTCGGCTCCCTCATTGATGACGGTTCGGTCGATGTGATCACCGGATGGGATCCCGCCCTCCAGGGCAAGGCGATGCTCGCAGCCGCCGAGATCATTCTCGATGGAGGATCAATCGTGGACGGCGCCGATCTGGGGGTTCCGGGCTACGAGAAGGTCACGCAGGACAAGGAGTCACCGACGACCTTCTACGGCAACGCCTGGATCGACATCACCAAGGAAACGACCAAGGACTACCCGTTCTGACGGGCGTCCTTGAGCGGGGTCGGGGCGGTGCCAGCACTGCCCCGACCCTCGATGAAGGGAGGGTAGGCATGTCTCAAGCCGTTCTCGAGGCCAAGGGCATCACGAAGAGATACGGGGGTGTCACTGCACTCGACGACGTATCGATCGCGATTCGCAGGGGGGAGGTCCTCTGCCTCGCCGGAACCAACGGATGCGGGAAGTCGACGCTCATCAAGATACTGTCAGGAGTTGAGCATCCGAGCGAAGGGCGCGTTCTCCTGGACGGAGCGGATGTCACCGGCCTTGGCGCGCTCGACGCGATACGCCTCGGAATCCAAGTGATTTTCCAAGACATGTCGGTCTTTCCCAACCTCACCGTCGCCGAGAACATTTGCTTCGGCGAACGGGTTGCGGAGGGGAGACGCACTCGCCAGCCTCGGATCGATCACGAGACGGCGAAGAGGGTTCTGAACGAACTCGGTGTCGAGATGGATCTGGATGCTGAGCTCAAGGACCTCACTGTTGCCGACCGGCAGATCGTCGCGATCGCTCGCGCTCTCGCCCGCGACGTCAAGGTCCTCTTCATGGATGAGCCGACGACTGCCCTGACCTGGAAAGAGGTTCAGGTCCTCTTCGGCATCGTCGCCAAACTGCGTGACCAGGGAGTCGCCATCGTCTTCGTCTCTCATAAGACTGATGAGGTGCTTTCCGTTTCGGATCGGATCGTCGTGATGCGCAACGGAAAAGTCGTGGCGGACAGTCCGAGCGATCGATTCACGCCCGACCTGCTCGCAGAGTCGCTTCTCGGTTATGTCGCGACTGAGGAACGCCGCGTCAGCGCGTTGGCTCCCGACGAACCGGAAGTCTTGAGTGTCGATTCGTTGAGTGCCCATCGTCTCTTTGAAGACGTCTCCTTCCACGTCAAGAAGGGGGAGATCGTCGGTATCACCGGTCTGCTCGGCTCAGGTCGTTCCGAAATCGCTGAAGCTGTCGTCGGCAAGATTCGTACGGATCGAGGAAGCGTGAGCGTAGGAGGGGAGGTAGTCCGATTCCGAGGCTCAGCCGCAGCTCTCGATGCAGGGATCGCCTACGTTCCGCCGGATCGTTTGACCCAAGGAGTCTTCCTGAAGCAGTCGATCCTCAATAATGTCATCGCCTCGACTCTTGCGTCGCTCTCCTCCGCACTGGGTTGGATCCGCTGGAACCGTGCGCGCGAGCTCGTGGACCAACAGATCGAGGAGCTTGGTATCAAAGTCGGATCGCCGAAGGACCCCGTCTCGTCCCTCTCCGGAGGGAATCAGCAGAAGGTCGTTCTCGCGAAGTGCTTCGCGACGAACCCGAGGGTCCTCATTCTCAACGGTCCGACAGTCGGAGTCGACATCGGCGCCAAAGCCACAATCATGGACATTCTCCGGGAACGCGCGGCTTCGGGAATGGGCGTCCTACTCATATCGGATGACATCCCCGAGCTCGTTTCGGTCTGTCACCGTGTTCTCGTCATGCGACGCGGACGGCTCGTCGATGAACTCGCCGGAGATGAGGTCACGACGGACCGCGTCGAGGAGGTGTTTCAAGCAGAATGAAGTCAGGCTTCAGCATTCGTTCCCTGCGGGGCAGGAACAACGAGGGGATTCTTCTTCTCGTCATTATCGTGATCCTCGTCGGCATGGCGGTGATCTCACCCGGACAGATGAGTCTCTCTTTCGCAGGGGACATCATCAGGTCGGGAATCGTCACGATGGCCCTCGCCCTGGGGCTCCTCCCCGTCATCATCTCGGGTGGAATGGACGTCTCCTTCACGGCGATCGCCGTCTTCTCCGGTTACACGGTGGTCACCGTGATGAATTCCAGCGGAGTGGACGGCCGAGTCTGGCCGTTCCTCGCCGCTGCAGGTCTGGGCGGAGTGCTCGGTCTCCTCAATGCGCTTCTCGTCGCTCGTTATCGCATTGAGACGCTCGTCGCGACTCTCGGCACTCAGGTCATTATCCGAGGAGCGCTCCTCGCCTTCATCGGATCCACTTACCTGGCGACATTACCGACACTGTTCGATTCCGTCGGAGCCACGAGTGTGCTGAGCCTAGGGGGATCCCCTATCAACGTCACCGTTCTCGTCGTGCTCGGCGTCGCGGCGCTCGTCGCCCTCCTCTTGAGTCGAACGACATTCGGGCGCTCGATCTACGCCATCGGCGGGGATCGGGAAGCGGCACGCAGGATCGGCATCCAAGTCGCACGCGTACAAGTGGGGATCTACGTTCTTGCGGGCGTGCTGGCGGGCCTCGGCGGCATGGTCCACATGGTCGTGTCGCGCCACGCATCGCCGTTCGAACTTGTTGGAACGGAGATGAACGTCATCGCCGCCGTCGTGATCGGTGGTGCTCTTGATTCCGGGGGCCGCGGGTCCGTACGGGGAACCTTCCTGGGTGTTCTCCTCATCTCCTTGACGCAGAACTCGCTCGTACGTCTCGGGGTATCGAGCTACTGGCAGAGCTTCGTCATTGGCTTCGTCATTCTCCTGGGCGTAGCGGTTCAGGCGCGGTCTGCGCTTCTTGCCGTTCGTCGCCCGCAGATCCTCGAGGAGGCAGGTGCGTAATGCTCACCTCTCAAGTTCTTCACCGCATGCCGCGTTTCGGCTACTCCGCCGGGCTCCTGGGAGTGGCCGGGGTTCTCGCGATCGCATTTTCATTGGCGGCTCCGGCGACCTTCTTTTCGTCGCTGAATCTCGCTTCCATCGCCTACGCGGTGCCGGAGATCGCATTGATGGCTCTCGCGATCTCAGTGGCGATGACTACTGCAGGGATCGACCTGTCGACGGTGACCGTCGCGAATCTATCGGCTCTGCTCGTCCTCTTCCTGTCTGATGCGCTGGTCGATGCGGAATTCCCATCGATTGTTGCGACTCTGATCGCCGTCGGTGCGGCGCTCGTCGTCGGGGTAGTCGCAGGAGCGATCAATGGTCTCTTGGTTGCGAAAGTGAGAATCGCTCCGATTCTCGCCACATTGGCAACCCAGCAGATTTTCCTCGGTCTCGCCATCGCTTTGACGAAGGGAAAGCCCCTTTACGGGGGCACCCCTGAACTCGATGTTCTCGGAATAGGAACTCTGGCGGGCATTCCCTTCCTGTTCTGGGCATTCCTCGTCGTCGTCGTCGTCGTCGCCCTGCTCATGGGGCGCACCTCCTTCGGCGTACGGGCAGTGATGCTCGGCGAGAATCCCGTAGCCACTGACTATTCGGGAATCTCCAGGGTAGGTGTGACCGTGCAGACCTATGTCCTGTGCGGGGTCCTTTCGTCGCTCGCAGGAGTGTTCATGGCCGCTAGAACAGCTTCAGCCTCTGCGGGCTACGGCGGCTCCTATCTCATGCTTGCGATCACTATCGCCGTTCTCGGCGGCGTTAATCCCTTCGGCGGACGAGTGGCGATTCCCGGTGCCGCTATCGCCGCCGTCATCCTCCAGATGATCTCCTCCGGGCTCAATGCACTCGGCTATTCGGCGTACATCTATCAGATCGTCCAAGGCCTGATTCTCGTGTCCGTCTTCGTCGTCCAGTGGGAGGTGAAGCACCGAGCTGAACGTGTTTCGCGGGACAAGGGACGACACGGGGTCCCGCGCAATCGAGTCGCCGCTTTTGCATGAAGGAGTGAACGACAGCTGAGAGTCGGGCCGTATCAATCGCACGGCCTCTACTCAGGTCGGGCATGAGCCCGACCAATCGTGTTCTGGCCGTGATGGGTCGGGGAAAGGAGTCGGACATGAGTGCCGATAAGGAACTACTTGAAGCGTGCCGATCGTTGATCATGCGAGAAGCCGAAGATGTTGCGCACACGGCGGCGAGCCTCGATGAGGACTTCGTCGCGGTGGCAGAGGCGATTCTTTCAACGGAGGGGAAAACGGTGTGCACGGGATCGGGCACTTCAGGCACGATCGCTCGGCGCATGGCTCATCTCTTCAATGTCACCGGCACGCCTGCGCTGTACCAGAATCCCGCAGACGGTCTCCACGGCAGTCTGGGGGTCGTAACAGGGAGAGACCTCGTCATCGCGATCTCCAAGGGCGGAGAATCCGACGAGCTATCGGAATTCGTCGATCGCTCGAAGCATCGGGGCGCGAAGATCGTTGTTCTCACGTGCTACCCGGAGTCGACCCTGGAGCGAATGGCTGATCTCGTGTGCGTTACCCCGTTCATGTCGGGGGATCCGGAAGGCGTGCTCGCCATGGGGTCGACTCTGTCCAACTGTGCATGGGGGGATGCGATGGCGATGTACGTTCGCGGGCGTCGCGGCTTCGGTTGGGAGGAAGTGCTCTACCTGCACCCCAGCGGCAAGGTCGGCAAGGATACCGAGGAGACGCTTGCGCGCCTGTCTCAACAGGAGTGAGTGCTGACCGGAAAATACTCAGCGATGGGGGCGGTCCGCGTCGGCGGACCGCCCCCATCAATATTCGAATTGCCCTCAATGAATCGATGAGAATCCTGATGTTGAACCTGACTCGTGCAACTTAAGTGACCCATATCTATGGTGTGGAGTCGATGTGGAGGCTGGTGAGAATTCTTTGGGCGGTGTTGTTGTGGTGCAGGCTGTGGGGCATGCGTTTGGTTCATGGTGAAGCGCCCCGGGTTTTGTTCCTCGGTTGTTGTGAGAGGATTTCGCATGCCAAGGAACTATCCGACAGAGTTTCAGGATCGGGCTGTACGCCTTGTTGAGGATCGGCTTCGGGATGATCCTGGAGTGTCTGAGACAAGCGTGATTGCTGATACGGCGATGAAGTTGGGAACGTCGAGGGAGTCACTTCGACGGTGGGTAATGCGGGCGCGCGTGGATGCGGGAGTTCGTCCTGGGGTTTCCACTGAGGAAAGCGTCGAACTCAAGCGCTTGCGTCGGGAGAACGCAGAGCTACGGCGGACGAACGAGATTTTGAAGTTGGCGTCGGCTTTTTTCGCGTCCGAACTCGACCCCCAACGTCGGAAATGATTGCCTTCATTGACGCATATCGTGATCGTTTCAGTGTTGAGTTCATCTGTCAGACGTTGAACCGTGAGCGCGCGGGCGGTTTTCTGTCCTCGCGGGGCTACCGAGCCGCAAATACGCGAGCCCCATCCGCGCGATCGTTCAATGACGCCGTCCTTACAGGCGAGATCGCCGCGATTTTCGAGGCGAACTATCGGGTGTATGGGGTGCGCAAGATGTGGCATGCCCTCAAGCGTGCTGGTTGGACTGTGGGGCGTGAGCAGGTCGCACGCCTCATGCGGACAGCGCGAATCCGTGGTGTGCGCAGGGGCCGGGCCCCGATCACTACCCGCAAGGGTAGACAGGCAGACACGCGCGCGGATCTGGTCAACCGCCAGTTCACAGCTGATCGGCCGAATCGTCTGTGGGTCGCGGACATGACGTACGTGCGAACGAAGGTCGGGTTTGTGTACACCGCGTTCGTGACCGATGTGTTTTCTCGCAAGATCGTGGGCTGGTCCACGCGCTCGTCCATGAAGACCGAAGCTTTGCCGCTCGAAGCCCCAGAGTCAACTCACTCAATAGAATTCGTCCAACTCACGCAACGAAAGCCGTCCAACTCACACAATCACTTACACTGTTCCTCAAGATTCAGGGAAAGGTAAGTAGATGGCGGACTACATTCCTCGCTTCGTCGATCAACAGCTTCGTCGATCGCTAGAAACCAGCGGAGCCGTCCTCATCGCCGGACCCAAGTGGTGTGGTAAGACCTCGACCGCTCGGGAAGCCGCCGCATCGGTCGTCTACTTGCAGGATCCCGACACCTCGAGCTCTTACCGGCAGCTGGCGGAGGTGAAGCCATCCGCGCTCCTCGAGGGGCCTATTCCTCGGCTGATCGACGAATGGCAGATGGCCCCTCAACTCTGGGACGCGGTGCGCTTTTGCGTCGACCGTCGCGGTGAAGCGGGCCAGTTCATCCTCACGGGGTCTTCGACGCCCTCGATCGTGGGAGCCCACTCGGGAGTCGGCAGAATCGAGCGGTTCGTCATGCGTACGATGAGTCTGGCGGAGGCTGGCGACTCGAGTGGGGAGATCTCCCTGAGGGCTCTATTCGATGGCGAGGGCGACGTCGCGGCCATCGCCCCGCTCGACGTCGAAAGGATTGTCGAACTTCTGTGTAGGGGAGGGTGGCCTCAGGCAGTCACTGCGGCGACTGCTGATGTCGGGCGGCGTGCACGCACCTATGTCGAGGGGCTCATCGGTTCGGATGCTGCGCGCATGGATGGCGTGAACCGCAATGCGACTCGAATGCGCGCCCTTATGAGGGCGTATGCTCGGCGTGTCTCGACCGAGGCGGCGCAGACGACGATCGCGGCCGACCTCGCGGTCAATGATGAGGCGATGCCGCCGAACACCGTGAGTGACTATCTCGATGCTCTCACTCGCGCGTATGTGATCGAGGACCTCGCCGCATGGAATCCAGCGCTACGCTCGAAAACCGCCGTGCGTACGAGTCCGACCCGTCACTTCTCGGATCCGTCGATCGGAGTGGCGCTCATGCGCGCGACTCCCGCGGCGCTGCTGAAGGACATGGAGACCTTCGGCCTCCAGTTCGAATCCCTGTGCGTTCACGACCTTCGGGTGTACGCGGAATACAACGACGGCGAAGTATTCCACTATCGCGATAAAACGGGACTTGAAGCCGATGCGGTGATCGTCCTTGCCGATGGGCGTTGGGCCCCGATCGAAGTGAAGCTCGGCGGTTCGCAAATCGATGAGGCGGCGAAGCATCTGTCCGCCCTACGCGATCGCGTTGACACGCAGCGGATGGGCGAGCCGTCATTCCTCGCCGTGCTTACCGCAGGTCGAACCGCATATCGAAGGGACGACGGTGTCCTCGTCGTCCCTCTCGCGTGCCTGACTGCATGACTGTTGCATCCTTCCGTTGCGTGTTCGATGCCGGAAGACCCGGGGTATGAAGCGTCTCAGCCGATCCGCGGTCCGCCCGGCCTCGAAGTCGACGGCGGTCGAGTATCCGGCCTTCGCCAGTGGGTTGTCGCCGGCAGAGACGCCCTGCCCAAAGTCGAAGGCCGAGGTGATTGGCTCGACCCCGAGGCAGAGGTTCGTCCCGCCCCAGGGCAGCCCCTTGCGCCCGCGGTTGGACATCCACAGCATCGCGCTCTTGAGATACGTCGGATCCCATTCGACGCCGACGCGGTACCCCTCCGCCTCGTTGACAAGGGCGACGCGAGGCTCCTTCGGCTCGGCGATGAGGACGATCTCGTCGACCTCGACGCCGAGCGGGACTCGAGTGAGGTCGATGGTCGATCCGTCGGAGCGGGGAGCGGCGGCGAGATCCTCGAAGACAGCGCCGACCTCGAGGACGGAGGTGCCCGAATCGATGGGGAGCGCCCAGTAGGCGTCGCACTCCGGGGCCTCGATGCGCGCCGCGGATGCCGACGTGCAGGCTACGGACGCCGTGAAGCTCACGACCGCTGACGGATCCTTCCGGATCCCGCGCTCCGGCGGTGCAGTCGCCGGCCGTTCAGGCCCTGGCAGCAGACATGTTGGATGCTGCAGTGGAACTGCCCGAGCCCGCCGAATACGTCGCCCTCGGTGTGGCGAAGCAGGCTGCGAAGGTTCTGGCTTCCCGGGACTGATATCAGCTGATACTTCTTTGCCGCCGGCCTTTCAATAGGCTGAGGGCTTTGAAGTGTGGCCGGCCTCGTCAATTGAGGGAGAGCTGGGATGCAGTGCGATGGTGAACTGTGCCCAGTCGCTGCGTGTAGAAGGCGGGAGGCTTGTCCCATCTGCTAAACAGGTGTGAGGAATCGTTTCCCCCATTGTCGATGTTTGCCAAAGACGGTGCACCACGGGGGATTGCACACGCAGGAGTACACATGTCGACCTTCTTCGACCTTGACCGGGACCAGTTGGAAACCTATCGCCCCGATAGTTTCGAGCCCGAAGACTTCGATGAATTTTGGGCGGTGACTCTTGAAGAGAATCCTTTCGACCCGAGGTCCGTTCAGATCGAAGAGGTCACCGATCTGGTGGTGAAGACTCACCGAGTCTTCGACGTGACCTTCGGCGGGTACGCGGGCGATCCGATCAAGGCGTGGCTGACAATTCCTGCAACGGCTCAGCCCGGCGAAGAATTGCCCACCATTGTCGAGTTCCGCGGATATGGCGGTGGACGAGGCCTCCCGTACGAGCACCTCGGCTGGGCGGGCGCGGGCTTTGCGCACCTAGTCATGGACAACCGTGGCCAAGGCGGAAACTGGGGGACAGGGGCGGACACCGTCGATCCGCATCCCCTGGGCGTTGGTCAGTTCGGACTCATGACACGTGGAATCGAAGACCCTCACGACTACTACTTCCGTCGGATCTATATCGACGCGCACCACGCGGTTGAGGCTACTGTGCACCTTCCGCACTGCGACGAGAAGCGGATCATTGTCACCGGGCAAAGCCAGGGTGGCACACTGTCCGTTGTGGCCGGCGTTCTGAACCCGCGCGTTTTGGCTACGATGCCCGACGTTGCGTGGATGGCCGACTTCCGCCGTGCGGTCGGATTAAGCGAACATACGCCCTATCAGGAAGTTGTCCGCTACCTGTCCGTGTTCCGTGGCCGTGACGAGATGGTGTTTGAGACCCTCGCCTACTTTGACATTGTGTCGCTGGGGAAGCGCGCGACGATTCCCGCGTTGTTCTCGACCGGGCTCATGGATATCTGTTGCCCGCCGTCGACGGTGTATGCAGCGAAAAACTGGTGGGGTGAAAAGGTGGTTGAGGCTGGCGGACAGCGACCGAGTGCCCAGATTGATGCCCACGCATTCAACGAGCATGAGGGTGGTGGCCTGTATCAGTGGCACCGTCAGGTGTTGTGGGTGAAAGACTTCTTGGGCCTTGTCGACTGAGTTGTGGAGTGTGAAACGCAGGTGTTGTTATGAAATTGTTGCATAACAATCGAAAATAGTGACTTCGGTGCTTAAATCAGGAAAAATCGCAGTTCAGGGCTAGTTTTTCAGAGTCCGCAAAAGTCCAAGATAGGGGTAAATGTTCCCCGAAAACCGTGTGAAAACGGGTGACAGTTTGTTTTTGTCTTGACGAGGCGTGTGTCACCGTTTATGTTTTGTTTGGGAACAAAAGGGAATCGGGGTTTACCCTCCCTACTAGCCGGCTAGCGGTGGCTATAGGAAGAAACCACCCCAGCCTCCACGGTTCTCCAGAATTGAAGACTGAATGCGCAGGTGGCCTCGTACCCCCTGCGTGAAGGGGAGCAACGCATACTCCCCAGATTCGTGAACATCCCATTTTGAATCACAGACCCGCGGGTCGTGCTGAAGCGACACCGCACAATGGCGAAGGAGCCAAACAATGCGAGGAATTGCAAAGAAGACGCTCGTTGCACTTGCAGCGTCATCCATGGCCTTTGGCATGGCCGCTTGCTCCGCAGAACGCGGTGGCTCGTCCGAATCCGGCGCAGCAGCTGGCGGTGAAGGTGGCCTCATCGGTGTTTCAATGCCGAGTAAGTCCCTCGAGCGCTGGAACCGTGACGGTTCGCACCTCGAAGAACTGCTGAAGGACGAAGGCTACGACGTCTCCCTGCAGTACGCAGACAACAAGGTTGAACAGCAGATCACCCAGATCCAGAACATGATCAACGCAGGCCCCAAGGTCCTCGTTGTCGCCTCCATTGACGGCTCCGCACTGGCTCCCGTTCTAGAACAGGCCAAGTCCGCAGGCATCCCGGTCATCGCATACGACCGCCTGATCCGCGACACCGAAGCAGTCGACTACTACGCGACCTTCGACAACTACAAGGTCGGCCAGCTGCAGGGCCAGTACATCGAAGAATCCCTCGGCCTCAAGGACGGCAAGGGCCCGTTCAACTTCGAACCCTTCTCCGGTTCCCCCGATGACAACAACGCCAAGTTCTTTTTCTCCGGCGCATGGGACGTCCTCTCGCCCTACGTTGAATCCGGCATGCTGACCGTTCCGTCCGGCAAGGCACCGTCATCCGTTGACGATTGGCAGTCCATCGGCATCCAGGCATGGATGTCCACCACCGCACAGTCAGAAATGGAAACCCGCCTCAATTCCTTCTATTCCGACAAGAAGGTTGAAGCCATCCTCTCCCCGAACGACTCCCTCGCACTCGGCATCTCCCAGGCGCTCGACTCGGACGGCTACACCGCCGATGCGTGGCCGGTCCTGACCGGTCAGGACGCCGACCAGGCAAACGTCCAGAACATCATCGCTGGCAAGCAATCCATGACCGTCTGGAAGGACACCCGCGCTCTCGGTGATCGCGTCGCCAAGATGGTCGACCAGATCGTCAAGGGCACTGAGGTCGAGGTCAACGACACCGAGTCCTACGACAACGGCATGAAGGTTGTTCCTTCGTTCCTGCTCGATCCGGTCGTCATCACGAAGGACAACGTCCAAGAGAAGCTCGTTGACTCGGGCTTCTACACGGCAGCAGACCTCGGTCTCTGATCCTCGGACGTAAGTAACTCTCCTAGAAACTGAGGTGAATGATGCAGACCGATGAACTGGTCCTGCGCATGACGCACATCGTCAAGGAGTTCTCCGGTGTGAGGGCCCTCGACGACGTGACGATGGAGGTCCGACGCGGCGAAGTCCACGCCATCTGCGGCGAGAACGGCGCCGGCAAGTCGACCCTCATGAAGGTGCTATCGGGCGTCTACCCGTACGGCTCCTACGACGGCACGATCGAGTACGCCGGTGAGGAGTGCCGATTCAAGTCCATCCGTGAATCGGAGGATGTCGGCATCGTCATCATTCACCAGGAACTGGCGCTGTCCCCGTTCCTGTCCGTTGCGGAAAACATTTTCCTTGGCAACGAACGGGGACGTGCCGGATTCGTTGATTGGCACGAAACCAAGATTCTGGCGAAGGAACTGCTCGACAAGGTCGGTTTGGACGTCAACCCTGACGCGCGCGTCGTCGACCTGGGCGTTGGCCAGCAACAGCTCGTTGAAATCGCAAAGGCATTGTCCAAGGACGTCAAGCTCCTGATCCTGGACGAGCCGACCGCAGCACTCAACGACGATGACTCTGAGCACCTGCTTGAGCTGATGCGTCAGCTCCGCGAAGAGGGCATCACCATGATCATCATCTCCCACAAGCTGGGAGAAATCCGCGAGATCGCCGACTCCACGTCGATCATCCGTGACGGCAAGACCGTCGGCTACATCGACATGCACCGCCCCGAAGGCGTAACCGAAGACGAAATCATCGCCAAGATGGTCGGTCGCGAACTGTCCAACCGCTTCCCGGAGCACACGCCGACCATCGGCGACACAATCCTCGAAGTTTCCAACTGGACCGTTCACCACCCGATCGACACTGGCCGAAAGGTCGTCGACGACGCGAGCTTCGAACTGCGCCGCGGAGAGATCACCGGCCTGGCCGGTCTGATGGGTGCGGGACGTACCGAGCTTGCCATGAGCATCTTCGGTCACCAGTACGGCACCTCGATCAGCGGTGAAGTTCGCAAGAACGGCGAGGTCATCGACACCTCCACCGTGACCAAGGCGATCAGCCACCGCCTGGCATATGTCCCCGAAGACCGCAAGACGATGGGGCTGAACCTGATCCAAGACATTCGCAAGAACGTCACCATTGCAGCCATCGACAAGATTATCAAGGGGCACGTCATCCAGTCCCATGACGAGGATGCGCTGGTCGAAGACTTCCGACAGAAGCTTCGCATCAAGACCTCGTCGATCGACGCACTCGCGTCGTCCCTGTCCGGTGGCAACCAGCAGAAGGTTGTCCTAGCCAAGTGGATCAACACCGATCCCGAGATCCTCATCCTTGACGAGCCGACACGAGGCATCGACGTCGGTGCCAAGTACGAGATCTACCAAATCATTCAGCAACTAGCCGATGAGGGTCACGCTGTCCTCGTCATCTCGTCGGAGTTGCCCGAGCTTCTGGGCATCTGCGATCGCATCTACACAATGAGCCAAGGCATGATCACGGGTGTCGTTCCCGCGGCCGAAGCAACACAGGAATCTCTCATGAAGCTCATGACCAAGGAACGAGTGAAGGAAGCACGATGAAAGAGTCGACCAAACGGCTGCAGGGCAGCCTCCAGCAGTACGGGATTCTCGGTGCGCTCGTCGTCATTGTCATCCTGTTCAACATTCTTACCGGTGGCCGCCTTTTGGCCCCGAACAATATCGCCTCGCTGATTCAGCAGAACGCGTACGTGATGGTTCTGACCATCGGCATGACCATGGTCATCATCGCCCGCCACATCGACCTCGCTGTCGGCTCTGTCGTCGCCTTCGTCGGTGGCGTGGTCGCACTGCTCATGTACCAGATGCACGTTGCGTGGCCACTTGCAGTGGTCATCGGCCTGCTTCTC
Source organism: Schaalia turicensis ACS-279-V-Col4 (assembly GCF_000296505.1). Taxonomy (GTDB): domain Bacteria; phylum Actinomycetota; class Actinomycetes; order Actinomycetales; family Actinomycetaceae; genus Pauljensenia; species Pauljensenia turicensis_A. Next base: position 388,027 of record NZ_JH815208.1, on the reverse strand, counting down.
GGTATCTTGATTGGCTGCTGGCAGGGCTTCTGGGTTGCCTACGTTGGCATCCCCGCGTTCATCGTCACCCTGGGTGGCATGCTCATCTTCCGTGGCCTCGCGATCGTCCTCGTAGAAGCAACCGTTTCCGGTCTGCCGTCGGGCTTCGTGGCCATCGCAGCCGGATCCCTGCCCCCGTTCCTCGGCTACGCGGGCATGCTTGACGTCGTCACTCTGGTTATCGGTATCGCAACGATCGCAGTCGCGCTCTTCTCCTCTTTCCGCCGTCGCGCAAAGGATATCAAGGCAGGTGCAGCGGTCATCCCGTTCGGATTGTTCGTCACCGGTCAGGTCCTGATAGCCCTGGCAATCGCCTTCGTGACCTACCTGCTCTCCCTGTCCTCCGGTGGGACCCCGATCGTTCTCATCATCATCGGCGTCCTGGTGGTCATCTACTCGTTCGTCATGGCGAAGACGAAGTTCGGTCGTCACATCTACGCCGTTGGTGGCAACCTCCGCGCAGCCCAGCTGTCCGGTATCAACACCAAGCGCACTGACTTCCTGGTCTTCGTGAACATGGGCTTCCTTGCCGCACTCGCCGGCATCATCACGACCTCTCGCGCAGGTGCTGCAGTCGCAACCGCAGGTAACAACTACGAACTCGACGCTATCGCAGCAGCCTTCATCGGTGGTACTGCGGTCTCCGGTGGTATCGGTAAGATCTCCGGTGCCATCATCGGTGCACTCATCATGGGCGTTCTGAACATGGGCCTGTCGATTCTGGCAGTCGACTCCGCATGGCAGCAGTCCATCAAGGGTCTCGTTGTGATTCTCGCAGTCGCTGTTGACCTGATCTCCTCGAAGAAGAACTGAGGTTGAACAAGCGCGTGCTTGATACGCCTTAATCGCAGAGGGTGGTTTAAACACCTGGCTTGAATAATGTGACCCCGAAGGAATTCCTTCGGGGTCACATGCGTCTGTCAGCCTTTGCGCTGTTTCTCAAACGTATTACTAGGCCTCAGATGCGCTCGGCACTGATGCGGTGAGTAATCGTGTAGGTCTGACCTGCCTTTAAATCGATCGCGGTGGCATATCCGGCTTCCGTCAGAGGGTTGGTCGCTGCTGAAACGCCTTCACCGAAGTCGAATGCCGAGGTAATCGGTTCGACGCCTAGGCAGAGGTTGTTTCCTCCCCACGGAGCACCTTTACGACCGTGGTTGGAGATCCAGAACATGACGTTATTCAACAGGGTGCGATCCCATTCAAGGGTGGCCTTGTATCCTTCAGCATCGTTGATCAGGGTGACCCGCCCGTCCTTGGGGCCCGCGGTTAGAACGATTTCGTCAACCTCTTCGGTTAGGGGAAGGTGAGTCAGATCGATCGTGCCACCGTCGGCTCGAGGTGCCTTGGCAAGGTCACTGAAACGCGCACCAAGTTCAAGAACCGTGGTTCCTGAGTCGGCTGGGAAAGCCCAGAATCCATCGGCTTCGCCGAGCTCAATGTGAGCATCTCCCGGGTTCTCAGGAAGATGGAAGATGGGATGCAGACCAAGTGGCAGGCGAGCATCGGCGCGCATGATGATTGAGTCTTCGAATTCAACAGCACCTTCAATGCAGGTCACGCGACGCTCCACGCGCTTCACCGGGTCGTCGTCGGCGTAGTCCAGGCTGAGTACGGCAGAATCGGATTCCAGCGCCTCGACGTTCCAACGCAGGTTTGCGGAGGGGCCGTGGATCCAGGGGCTGGCACCGTTGTGACCATTACGCCATCCCTCGGGCAGTTCTTCAGCAGTTTCGGGTGCGGCGCCGAAGGGGACGCAAAGGAAGTCGCCACGAAGCTTGTCCAAAATCGGGGCCTCGGGGAAACCTTCCCACGTGGCAATGTATGAGGGAGTGAACTCTTTATCCGTTCCTGCCTCAAAAAGTGCGGTCGTCATCGCGCCCTGAATTTGGATAGTTGCGCGAACTTTACCGGTGCCGATCGAAACGCTCATCTGGACTCCTTCGTCAATTTTCTTTAGGGCAGTTCCTGTTCTCAGCCTAGTCAATTCCGCTCTCAAAACAGGCAATACACGTTATTGTTAGTTGTTAACAGTAATGATGCTGTTTGTCCGTACTACCCCAGTGCTGGCACCTGCTCACCCAAGGAAACGCCGTGAAATTCATCCTCGCACCCGACTCTTTCAAAGAGAACATGACTGCATTGGAAGCAGTAACGGCAATGGAAAAGGGAATCCATGACGTGTACCCCGATGCCGACTGCGTCCGCGTCCCCATGTCCGACGGCGGTGAAGGCTTCATTGAAGCCGTTGCAACTGCGTGGGGAGCTCGCCGAATCACGGTCGTCAACATGGATGCCTTGGGCAGGCCGATTCAATCCGAATACGCGCTCGCGGACGGGCGAGCCGTCCTTGATGTTGCGTCGTGTGCGGGAATTGAACTGGTCGCTCCCCACGAACGCAATGTCGCCAAATCCAATACTGCTGGCCTCGGCATGATTATTCGCGACGCCCTGTCGCGTGGCGCACGCGAACTGTTGATCGGAATCGGTGGGTCTGCCACAAATGACGCTGGCATTGGAATGCTTGTTGAGCTCGGAGCACGTCTTCTCGATGCGGATGGTGCAGAGCTTGCCCCGAAGCTAGAAAACCTCGACCAAGTAGCGAGCGTTGACACGTCTGCCTTGGACGCGTTGCTGGACGGACTAAGCGTCAAGGTCGCTTGCGACGTGACCAACCCGCTGAACGGGCCTGAAGGCGCCACCGCAGTCTTTGGTCCACAAAAGGGAGTCCAGCCCGAACAGGTCGAATACTTCGATTCCCTCCACCTGCATTTCGCCACCGTCAGTGGTCACGGAGACGACGCGCTTCTGCCGGGCTCGGGCGCCGCGGGTGGCCTTGGGTTTGCGCTACGTGCCTTCCTCCATGCGGAGTTGACGCCCGGAATTGACCTTGTCGCCGACGCGGTCGGCTTAGCCGATGCAGTGCAGGGAGCCGACTGGGTGTTCACAGGCGAAGGCTCGGTCGACTCTCAGACGATCAACGGTAAGACCCCCGCTGGCGTCACAGCGATCGCGCGCGCTGCCGGTGTCCCCGTTATGATCTTCGCTGGCCGAATTAAAGAAGGTGCTGAAATCCTTCTTGAGCACGGCGTTTCCAAGATTGTGAAGGTCGGTGATCCGGCTGAGCCACTCGAAGAAGCACTGAAGAACGGTCAAAAGAACCTGCGCGCCGCGGTTGTGAGTGCGTTGAACGCTGAGTAATTCGGGCTTCGTAAGGAGTACGACTAAGTAGAGATCCCGGCCTCGTGAATAGGTACGAGGCCGGGATCTTCTGCCATCTTTCACCTCGGATCTGGCCCGAGTGACGAGAAACCGGCGGCATGCAGGATCTTCGGCAGTTTCGGGTGTGGCGCCGAAAGGGACGCAGAGGAAGTCGCCACGAAGCTTGTTGAGGGCTCTGCTTACCCCCAACTCGAAGGGAGCCCCTCGCTCAGCACTGCGCCCACGAGGAGAGGCGCAGTCGGTCGAGTGCCCGAGTAGCCGTTCACCCGGACTGCACCTCCCGTGTCGACGTTTGGTCCCCACGCGGGCATCTACGACCTACTGCAGGAGTGACATATTTGTCAGATCAAATAATGGTTCGCCTGGTAGGGGGCGCATTGTGTTGCGTTCGTTCTATGGGGTTGCAGAAATATCTGTCTAGCTGGGAGATTGCAACATTCCTTCTCGGAAGTGAGGGTTCGTTCGCCGGTGTGGAACTTGCGTCGGGGTTGCGAATCCCGCGCCTTGATCGAAGGAGAGTTGCTAATTGTCCTAATGAAGCAAGGATGGTACTATGGCGCTTGTCACATTTAATGAAGAGTGTTGACGTCGAATGTCAGATGAACGCTGTTGCCTGGATCGCACACCGACGTGCTCTCCCGGGCGGTGCTCTCCCGGCTCGGACGCAGGGTCTTTCCTGTGTCGTTCCCCTCCCAAGAAAGAGACTGAACATGAGAACTTCTCGCACGATCAAGCGGACCGCCCTTCTCGCGGCCGCTGTCATGCCCCTATCGCTCCTTGCCGCGTGCTCCTCCGGCGGAAGCAGTGGGGAGGCCGGCTCTTCCGCCCAGACGGCGAAGATGTATGCGTGGGTCTCTTCGGAGTCTGACCGTGAGCAGTGGCAAGCCTTCGTGGACATTGCCAAAGAGAAGAACCCCGAATTCTCGTTGGAGTTCGAGGGTCCCTCTTACAACGACTACTTCACCAAGGTGAAGACCCGCATGGTCGCATCCGACGCGCCGTGCATTCTTACGACGCAGGCTGCCCGCGCCCAGGAGCTCCAGGGCATCCTCTCGCCACTCGATGAACTCATGAAGGCCAACGGCGTCGAAGCCTCGACCTACAACGCTGCGATGATCAAGGGCATGACCCTCGATGGGAAGATCGTCGCTCTCCCGTATGACGCCGAACCCGATGTCCTCTACTACAACCGCCAGATGTTCAAGGATGCTGGCCTCGAGGAGCCGGGTACTGACTACTCCACCGAGCGATTCCTCTCAGACCTCAAGGCCCTTACGAGCGACGGCAAGTACGGTCTCGCCGTCAAGCCGGCCCTCATGGACAACGCCCCGGGTTCCCTTGCGCACTCCTTCGGCGGCGTCGTGTCGAAGGATGGCAAAGTGACGATCGATGAGCAGAAGTTCGTCGACGGTGTTCAGTTCGCATTCGATCTCGTTGCCAAGGAAGGTGTCGCGGTCGCCCCGAATGCGGCCGACGGCGATGCACCCTCACAGGGTGCCTTCACTTCTGGCAAGGCCGCGATGCTCTTCGATGGTCCGTGGATGTACTCCACCTTCGAGAAGGAGCTTGGCGAGAACCTTGGTGTCGCTGTTGTCCCGAATCCGGAAGGTAAGTCCATTGGCGTTATCCAGGGCTCTGGATTCGGAATCGCCCAGTCCTGCCCGGACAAAGAAGCCGCTTTCAAGGTTCTCATGCAGCTCGTGACTCCTGAGGTCATCGGAAAGGTCGCTGCGACGCGCGGGACCGTTCCCTCGATCTCCTCGGTTGTCGATCAGTGGGCGGCAGGCAAGCCCGAGGATTCGGTTGCAGCGATCAACTATCTCCTTGAGAACGGAACTCCTCTCGTGACGACTCCGGCGTGGAATCAGATCACGACGTCGTTCATTCAGTACAGCCCCGAGGGCTTCCGCGGGACCCGCACGGCCGAGGACATCCTCGCGTCGATCGTCGGCTCTGCACAGTGATTACCCCAGGCGACAGGAACGGAGAGAACCCGTGAGAATGGCACTAGAGGCCTCCGGGAAAGTCGACGCTCGAACCCGGACGGGTCGCGGAGCCGTGCGCTCCGCGACCCGCTCCGGGAGGCGGGGCGACCCGGCGAGAGCTGCGATATACCTTGCGCCGGGAATGCTCGGTTTTGTGTGCTTCATAATCGTCCCACTCGTAGCCTCGCTGGTGATCAGCTTCTTCAGTTGGTCGCTCTTTGGGGGCGCGACCTTCGTCGGTCTCGACAACTACGTCCGCATGCTCTCCGGACAGGACCCAGCGTTCTGGATCGTCATGCGCAACACCGTCGTCTTCGCGCTGAGCTACACATTCCTCAACCTGGTGATCTCGCTAGGTTTGTCATACTGGCTTCAGCACTTGCCAGACTTCTGGTCCCGCTTCCTGCGCGTTGTCTTCTTCATCCCCGTCGTCACCCCGATGGCGGGCAACGCGCTCATCTGGCGTCTTCTTCTATCCGACCAAGGCGTTGTGAACGCGGGGCTCGGCTCCATCGGCGTCGAGCCGGTCTCCTGGCTCAACACCCCTGTGCTCGCGATGGTCTCTCTTCTGATTATGTCCCTGTGGCAGGGACTGGGCTACAACATCGTTGTTCTGACGGCTGGCCTCAACGGGCTGAACACGTCCGTCCTTGAGGCTGCGACTATTGACGGCGCTAACGGATTCCAGCGCTTCTTCAAGGTTGTCTTTCCGATGATCTCCCCGACCGTCTTCTTCTGCACGATCATGACAGTCATTGGGGCATTCAAGGTCTTTGCTCAGCCCTATTTCCTTACCGCCGGAGGCCCGGGAGAGAACACGAATACGATGGTTCTCTACTTGTACCGAAACGGCTTCGCTTTCGACAAGCTTGGCTACGCGTCCTCGTTGGCTTGGGTCCTCTTTGTCGTCGTCATGCTGCTGACTGCCCTCCAGTTCAGCCAGCAGAAAAAGTGGGTGAATTACGATGCGTGACAACTCGCGAGTGTCCCTCGGACGCAGGATCGGTCGAATCGGTTCCGCCGTCCTCCTCGTCCTCATAGCCCTCGTATTCCTTTTCCCCTTCTCTTGGATGGTCGTTACCTCCTTGAAGCCGACTGCCGAGGTCTTCTCGTCGGGCGCCTCGCTCGTCGCATCGCGACTCGAGTGGTCGAACTACCCGTCGGCTCTCACCTCGATTCCTTTCGGCCGCGTCATTCTCAATTCTTTCATCGTTTCGATCGCTGGCGCCCTCCTTTCAGTTTTCGTTTCAACGCTCTCGGCCTACGCCTTTGCGCGTCTGCGCTTCAGATTCCGTGACCAGCTGTTCCTCCTGTTCATCGGCACGCTCGTCCTTCCTCAGGAAGTCCTTGTTATCCCCCTCTATATTGGGATGCAACGCCTCGGCCTCATGAACTCCTACTTCGCGCTAATCGTTCCCTTCGCCTTCGGGGCTTTCGGCGCCTTCCTCATCCGTCAATTCCTTCTTTCCCTGCCCCTCGAATTCGAGGAGGCTGCGAGGATCGACGGGTGTTCGGATTTTGAGATCATGACGAAGATTCTTCTGCCTCTCCTCAAGGCGCCGATCATGGTCGTCGGGGTCTTCGCCTTCATCGACTACTGGTCGACGTTCCTTTGGCCGCTCATCGTCGTTAACGATTCGAGTCTCGCCACCATCCCGCTGGGCCTCCAGATGTTCTCTGGGGAGCGCGGCACGGATTGGGGCCCGATGATGGCCGCAGTGACCTTGACGACGATCCCCTCGATCTTCATCGTCGTCTTCCTTCAGAAACAACTCGAGAAGGGCGTCGCTCTCGGTGCCTTCGGAGGTCGATAAACATGGAATTCACACCGCAGACCGTGGAGTACTCAGCGAGCGACTGGTCGGATCTCGTCAGACCTACCCCGCAGTGGTACTCCGACGCCCCCCTCGGATTCTTCGTCCATTGGGGTGCCTACTCCTTGCCGGCTTGGGCCGAGGATCATGGTGAGCTTGGCACCGAGGCCGACTGGGTTCAGTGGTTCACTCACAATTCCTATGCCGAGTGGTACTACAACACGATCCGCATTCCGGGATCGCCCGCGAGCGTTCGTCACCAGGAGCTCTACGGCAAGCTCGACTACGACTCCTTCCTTGACATGTGGGATGCGCGACGATTCGACGCCCATGACTGGCTCGCCCGTTTCTCGGCGGCTGGCGCCGACTACGCGGTCCTGACGACGAAGCACCATGACGGCATCACCTTGTGGGACGCCCCCGAGACCGGGACCCGAAACACGGTCGCTCGCGGACCGCGGCGCAACTTCGTAGAGGCATTCGCCGATGCGACCCGTGAGGCTGGGCTGCACTTGGGCCTCTACTACTCGGGCGGACTCGATTGGCACTACAGGCCCTTCCCGCCAATCGTCACTGACGAGCAATGCAACGACCTTCACCGTCCCAAGGACCGCGATTACGCGCGCTACGCATTCGTCCAGTCGAAGGATCTCATTGACCGCTATCGCCCGGACGTGTTCTGGAATGACATCGACTGGCCCGACGAGGGGAAGAACTTCGGAGAATACGGTCTCGGTCGCCTGATGGAGCACTTCTATGCGGTGTGCCCGCAGGGGGTGACGAATGACCGCTACGGCGGCGTGCACTCAGACTTCCTCACTTCGGAGTATCAGCACTTCGGTGCCTCCGAGTCGGCTTCGGTTTGGGAGAACTGCCGCGGAGTGGGCCTGTCATTCGGCTACAACCGCAATGAGGGTCCCGAGCAGTACCTCGATGGGCCCGCGGCCGTCCGGCATCTCCTCGACGTCGTCACACGCGGCGGGCGCCTGCTTCTCAATGTTGGCCCGAAGGCCGACGGATCGATCCCCGAGGAGCAGATCGCGGCACTCGACGGCCTCGCGGAATTCATGGGACCGTACAAGGCGGAAACCGTTCGCGGCGCCGTCCTTGACACCCCCTTGGAGTCGACGGGATGGGCGCGGGGTCTTCGGCACGCGGACCATGCGACCCTCTTCGTCTCCGCCGACGCGAGCGAGGTTCGCGGTCTCCCCAGCGGTGTCGACTGGTCGCGCGCGACCTCTCGCGGTGCTCGGATCGAGTTCGAGGATGGTCTCCTTCGGCTGGAGGTCCCCGAAGGTGTGCCCTCGGTGATCACGGCTCCACTGAACTGAGTAGAGCGGAGGGGGCGCCGACCGCCCCCTCCGCTATCCGTCCGGCCCATGCGAACCGCTTAGAAAGCGCCTCGGGAGATCCCCGTCATGCCTTCTCGGGGGCGCCCCGTCGTCTCTGATTACCTGTGACGATGGCTCAATTCGACTGAGAGTCGTGAAGTGTGAAGCGGAAGGAGTAGAGCTCCGCGTTGTAGATGTGCGTGCCGAATTCGATGACCTCGTTCGCTGCATCGTAGGCAGTGCGCTCCATTGTGAGGACGGGCTCGCCAGTACGTTCTGAACCGAAGGACGGGAAAGCTTGCGTGTGGTGTCCGTCTGTAAAAGCAGCCATTGCTAACAGGTCGGATGCCGTGACGACTCCCTGTCCTCCTCGACCGTGGATTCTCACTTCAACCATGTCTGCGACCGTAGGTTGATTGTCAACAATTTGTGTGAGCCCTGAAAAAGTCGCGTAATAGCGCTGTTTATACGTGTCGAAAGGTGAGATTGTTAGTGATGGGCGACATAAAAACGTGCAACCGAAGTGTCGTAAAATGATGAGTGGTGCACATCATGTCAATTGGCCCTAATGCCTATGTGAACCCTATGTCCTCCACAGTGTGCCGACCTTGTCGCCACATTCCTTGGAGTGAACATTGGTGTCCTCGCAGTGACGATCGTCCTCGCGCGGTCGCGGACGATGGCAAAGACACCTAACCTGGAAGGGAATCGGCGTTGCTCGACGCTAAGGAGCGGGCAGACGCCTGCGACGAATATGATCAGCGAAAACTGAAAGGACAGTCATGAGCCTGCCATCTGAAAAACTTGCCGAACTTGGCCTGGAACTTCCGCCCGTCGCAACTCCTGTTGCCGCATACGTGCCAGCCGTCCTCGACCGCGGTGTTATCCGCACCTCGGGTCAGCTCCCTGTTGTTGACGGTGAACCCGTTTGCATCGGTGCAGTCGGTGAGGATGCAACTGACCCCGAAGATGCCAATGATGCCGCACGCGTCTGCGCGCTCAATGCGATCGCGGCAGCCGCGACGTTGGCGGGTGGCGTCGACAACCTCGCAGGTGTCGTCAAGGTTGTTGGCTTCGTGTCGTCGCGTCCTGACTTCTACGGCCAGGCCGGCGTCATCAATGGTGCGTCTGAACTATTCGCTGAAATCTTCGGCACCGCACACGCGCGTTCTGCATTCGGTGTTGCGGCCCTGCCGTTGAACGTATCCGTCGAGGTCGAAGCAGAATTCGCGCTCCGCGAAGACTGATCTGCTCGCGCTGAAATGGCGCGGAAGTCCTGTAGTGAACGGGTACCCCCATAGGGTATATTTCGAGTGAATGACTCAAGCTTTTGGAGGAAAAATGGCCGACGCCCTGCCCGAGGCAGCGCCCTCGCAGAACCATCAGACATTCAAGCTCGTTGACGCGCGAACCGGCACCGAAGACGTGAAGTCCGAAGGTGGCTGTGGCTGCGGCGGCCACGGAAACGGTGGAGGATGCGGTGGCAAGGGTCGTGGCCACGAGGTCCCCGTTGAAGAAACCGCGTCCGGTTGTGGCTGTGGTGGACACGGTCATAAGGCTGAAGAGGCAAAGCCGGAAGGCGGTTGTGGTTGCGGTGGTAAGGGACATGGCCGCGGAGGTCATGGACACGGCCATCACGGTCACGGACACTGTGGCCATGGTGCGGGCGTTGAAGAACTCGTTCTTCACTCGATCCCGAAGGTCGTTCGTCGCGCAACCTTGTTCGCGGCAATGGATTCTCTGCCGGTAGGCGAAAACATCCAGATCCGCGCTCCGCATCAGCCTGACCCGCTGTTTGCTCACCTGCAGGGCTCCGAGTCTCACTACCGTGTCGAGACCATCGAAGCGGGCCCGGAAAACTGGCGCTACCGCGTCACGCGTATTTCCTGATCATTCACTCACTTTGGGGTGCGTCGCGATCCGCGACGCACCCCAAAGTCATATTCGCGTTCATCTAGTGACGTGGGAAGATTCCGGTTACCGTTGAGGTATGAATTTCTTCGATGATGATGAGAACACCCCGGAAGAGGACTTCGACCGCGTCGAAGTTGACTGTGGAATTGCCACCTCTGTTGAAAACGTGTGGGCAGTTGTCAGCGAACCCGGCTGGTGGGTTAATGACGGTCCGGTCGACGACCACGAGGTCGCCCTTGATGATGAGGGCATCTACCACGTGACTGACCCTGAAGCGGGCGAGTGGCTGGTTGAAAAAGCAGACGAGGATCCGATGGATGTCGTCGCCTTCCGCTGGTATCCGATCGCATCCGATGAGCTCCCCGACGAATACGCGACTCGCGTCGAAATCTCCCTCTCTGAAGAGGGCGACTCGGTGAACGTTCACATCGAAGAGTCCGGCCTCTCGTCAGTCAGCGACGATGAAGACGAGGCCCGCCAAATGTGGGATGACGAAGCGGGGATGTGGGCTGAAGCGCTTGATGCGATCAAAGCTCACCTCGAAGCCTGAACCTTTCTTCAGACCGCCCACGCTGCAAGCCCTGGTGCTTTGTGGTGTGGGCGGCCTCGTGATTGAGGAAGAGAAAACGCGAAGGTGCAAGATCATGTAAATCGACACATATACGCAGGTGGGGCACGGTTGAGTGAATGCGACGTGACTCGTTTGCCATGTGTCGCGCATGAAAAGGTAACGCGAAGGTGAAGTATCGTAAACAATTATTGGGGCACTGTTAGCGAATTACGGACCTTGCACAGCAGCAGTGCTCGGCTTACCCGTAGTGTCGGCGTCATCACCGCCGACACACACGCTCGGCGATATCGCCGACGCGGAAGGAGTCTGATGAGTAGTCACGGCATGAGCGCAACCGGAACACCTGCGCCTAGCGCAGGAGCCGACACCGGCGAAAGTGGCCACCTGCAACGCAATCTGCAAAACCGACACGTCCAGCTCATCGCAATCGGTGGCGCAATTGGCACCGGCCTGTTCATGGGCTCCGGCAAGACGATCGCCACAGCAGGCCCTTCGATCCTGCTGGTCTACATCATTATCGGCGCGATCCTGTTCATGTTCATGCGCGCGATGGGTGAGTTACTTCTGTCGGACTCGCGCTATCACACGTTCGCTGACATCGCCCGCGACCTCATCGGTCCCTGGGCCGGGTTCGTCACCGGCTGGACGTACTGGATGTGCTGGGTCGTCACCGGCGTCGCCGACGTGATCGCCATCACCGGATACGTCAGATTCTGGTGGCCACAAACGCCCGCGTGGATCCCGATTGTCATTACGACAGTCCTGCTGTTCTCCCTGAACGCGATGACCGTGAAGGCGTTTGGTGAAACAGAATTCTGGTTCGCGCTGGTCAAGATCATTGCGATTCTTGCGCTGGTCGTCGTTGGTTTCATCATGGTCGCCATGCACACCACCTCCGAAGCTGGCACGACCGCTGCGGTATCAAACCTCTGGTCGCACGGCGGTGTTTTCCCGAAGGGTTTCATCGGATTCTTGGGTGGCTTCCAGATTGCTCTCTTCGCATTCGTCGGCATCGAACTGGTCGGCACGACGACCGCGGAAACCGCCGACCCGGAAAAGACTCTGCCCAAGGCGATCAACTCCATCCCCGTGCGCATCATGCTGTTCTACGTCGCGGCTCTCGCCGCGATCATGATGGTGACCCCGTGGGACCAGGTTGACCCCGAGCGCTCGCCGTTCGTCACCATGTTCTCCATGACCGGCCTAGCGGCGGCCGCGACGATCGTGAACATTGTCGTTCTGACCTCTGCTGCATCGTCGGCGAACTCCGGCATCTACTCAACGTCACGTATGCTGTTCGGCCTGGCGTCGCGCGGAGACGCCCCCAAGATCTTTGCCCGCCTGTCTCAGCGTCACGTCCCGAAGAACGCTCTGTTCCTGTCGTGTGTCTGCCTGCTGTCCGGCATTATCGTCATGGCGTCCGGCGGGTCAATCTCCGCGGCGTTCACGCTGGTCACATCCATGTCGGCAACCCTGTTCATGGGCGTGTGGGTCGTCATCATTGTCTCGTACCTGATTTACCTGCGTCGCTACCCTGAGCGCCACGAAGCCTCCGTCTTCAAGGCTCCGTGGGGCGCAGCATCCGCGTGGATCGTCTTCATCTTCATGCTGGCGATGGTCGCCGTCCTCATCCTGTTTGAGGACACGCGTCAGGGATTGTTCACGTCCCTCGTGTGGATCGTCTTTATCGTCGGTGTTGCGCTGATCAATCGCCATCGCATGTTGAAGCGCGCAGAGGAAGGCGCCCTCGATCACGCGGTCGCCGATGTTTGACGCACAGACGCGATTTCTCGCCCCTGTTGTCGGCACATCCGGCGTCTCCGTATCGCACGTCCTTTCATTTTCTGAAATATCGACCGCCCGAATTCGCAATCTGTGTATCCGCTGATTAGGCTTTACTTCAGTGCCACGGGAACCCGCACGCGTGCTGGGTTGAGAGGAAGGCAAAGTGCCTTCGACCGTCGAACCTGAACCGGATAATGCCGGCGTAGGGAGGCTTCCTACTCGTGAGCACCATGCTGTACACGAGAGGAGTTCTTCAGCATGAGTGACAACGTTGCATCCGCACCCCGCCTGAATTGGCGCGTCGTTGACATGGTGACCACCGCGATTCTTGGTGTTGCATGTGGTTTGCTGTTCCTGATCTGGAACCAGGTTGGTGGCTTGGGCTACGACGTTCTGGATGCTGTGACCCCCGGTTTCGGTGGTCTGATTACCGGTATTTGGCTGATCGGTGGCCCGATTGGTGGATTGATCGTCCGCAAGCCGGGTGCTGCAATCCTGGTTGAGGTCATTGCTGCTTCGGTTTCCGCTGCGCTGGGTTCACAGTGGGGTATTTCGACGCTGTACTCGGGTCTTGCTCAGGGTCTGGGCGCCGAAATCATCTTCGCTCTCTTCGTTTACCGTCGCTTCAGCCTGACGATTGCCGCCCTTTCGGGTGCTGGTGCCGGTGTGGGCGCGTGGATCCTTGAGTTCCTGGCGTTCGGCAACATGGCGAAGTCCTTCGGCTTCAACATCACTTACTTCATCACACTGATCATTTCGGGTGCGATTGCGGGCCTGCTGGCATGGCTGCTGGTTCGCGGTCTTGCGCAGACTGGCGCGCTGGATCGTTTCGCGGCCGGTCGCGAGGTTCGGACTCGCGTCTGATGAATTGACGAGGCCTGGACCCGCTGGCGAAGGCACAAGCCACCGCCAGCGGGTCCAGGTTTTATCGGTCTCTACTCTTTCTGGGGCGTTGCACTATGAGCACTAATCTGCCTGATCCCGGTGTTCCTGCTTCTCACTCTGACTCGTTACGTGGGGAGGATGCCAAGGAGCCTCGTACCCCCGCGTCGGTAGTGATCGAAGACTGGGGTTGGCGTCATGGCGGTCGTCTGAAGTGGACGCTCGATGGGGTGAATCTGCAGATTAACCCGGGTGAGCGCGTTCTGGTTTTAGGCCCGAGTGGCTCAGGTAAGTCGACGTTGATGGCGGGTTTGGCTGGCCTGCTCGGTGGGGAAGATGAGGGTGAAGCGCGAGGCTCCCTATTGGTCGAGGGCGAGAAGCCGGAGAATCTTCGCGGTCGCATCGGCTTGATGATGCAAGATCCTGAGGCTCAGGTTGTGCTTGCGCGTGTCGGTGATGACGTGGCGTTCGGCATGGAGAACCTCGGGGTTGTGCGCGAAGAGATTTGGCCGCGCGTTGATGCCGCTTTGGAAGCGGTTGGCCTGAATGTCAGCCGTGATCGCAATACGTCGATGCTGTCGGGCGGTCAGAAACAGCGCCTCGCACTCGCGTCGATTTTGGCGATGCAGCCCGGTCTTCTGCTTCTTGATGAGCCGACCGCAAACCTTGATCCGGAAGGCGTTGCGGGGGTTCGCGACGCGGTTGAGCGTGTCCTTGCTGTGAGCGGCGCAACGATGGTCGTTATTGAGCATCGCGTGGATGTGTGGGCGTCGCTCGTTGATCGTGTGATCGTGATCCTCGATGGCGCCGTTGCAGCTGATGGTCCAATTGAGCAGGTGCTTGCCGAGCAGGGCGAGACGCTGAAACAGCGTGGCATCTGGCTTCCCGTCGATGATGTTGTTGCCGCGCTCGGAGCTAGCGACGGAGAGAATCAGGCTCTCGATAACGGAGGGCAGACAGACTCCACTCCCATCCTGTCAGTTCGTGACCTGACGATCGGCTACTCACCGGAGCATCCTGTCCGCACCGGCATCAGCCTCGATATTCCGCGAGGCCAATCGACGTGCCTCGTTGGCGCGAACGGTGCGGGTAAGACGACTCTCGCTCTGACGCTCGCCGGCCTGTTACCGCAGATTGAAGGCACAATCAGAGCCACCCCGAAGGATGGTCTTCCCAGCGAATCCGCTGACCCGCACGAGTGGCGTTCGAAAGACCTCCTAGGCCGAATCTCTATGGTCTTCCAGGAACCCGAGTACCAGTTCGTCTCTACAACTGTGCGCGGTGAGCTTGAGATCGGCCCTCGTCAAGAGGGAATCGATGGAGACGAATTGGCCGGCCTCGTTGATGAGCACCTGGCCGCACTGGGCCTAGCCGCACTTGCTGGTGCGAACCCGATGACGCTGTCGGGTGGCGAAAAGCGCCGACTTTCTGTTGCGAGCGCGCTGATCAGCGCACCCGAACTGCTGATTCTCGATGAACCGACGTTCGGTCAGGATCGCACAACGTGGCTTGAGTTGGTCAGATTGCTTCGCCGTGCGCAGGCTCTCGGAACGACGCTCGTCTCGATTACGCACGACCCCGCCTTCGTCGAAGCGATGGGGCAGAACGTCATTGACCTCGGTAGCGTCGGCGTTGCGCCAGCGGGTGCGAATTCGTCGCTTGCGCCCTCGATCCCAGCGGACGAGGCCGACCATGCTTCATCGGACGCCACCTTGGAAGAGAAGGCCGAGCACTCCGCCACGGAGACGACGCGCCCCAAGCGTTTTATCGAATTGGTGAACCCGGTGACGCAGGTACTGTCCCTGATTCTGATGACGACGCCGTTAATCCTGTCGATCGACGTCGTATCCGCCGGCATCGCGCTGGTACTGGAACTTTTGCTTCTGCCGGTGACACATATTCGCGCTCGGACGATTGCGTTCCGCATGATCCCACTGTTCCTCGCAGCGCCTTTGGCTGCTCTGTCGATGTTGCTGTACGCGAACCCCGCGGGCGAAATCTTCTGGTCATTCGGTCCCGCAATCATCTCGGAGCGCTCCGTGTGGATGGCAGCCGGAATCTTTCTGCGCGTCCTGGCAATCGGCATGCCGGCAATCGTGTTGCTGTCACGGATTGATCCGACCGACATGGCGGACGGTCTGGCGCAGATCCTGCACGTTCCCGCCCGTCCCGTGCTGGCAACATTAGCGGCGGCCCGCATGACCGGACTGATGACCGCTGACTGGAAGGGCTTGGAGCAAGCGCGTCGGATCCGAGGAATCGGGGACGCTCACAAGGTCGTGTCACTGGCACGCGGTTCGTTCTCACTGCTCGTGTTCGCTTTGCGCCGTAGCGCGAAACTGTCTCTGACGATGGAAGCACGAGGCTTCGGCGCAACCGGACCTCGCACGTGGGCGCGCCAGTCCTCCATGGGCGTTCGAGACATCATCATGCTGATCGTCTCGATTCTGGTGCCGATCATCGCGTTGAGTGCTGCCGTCTATTTCGGTTATTTTGCCTTAATTGGACGCTGATGATGACGAACAAACAGGCTGAACAACGTCGGTTTTCATCCGCTCTGGGTCAACCGTTACCCGCCGACCTTGTCGAAGCGGCGCTGACCCACGCGCGCGCCTCAGCCAGCGAAACCCCGATCATTCTGGTTGACGGGCTGTCGGGCGCAGGCAAATCCACGTTTGCGCTCGCTCTTCGTGATGCCCTGAATGGCATGGCTGGCGGATACAAGTGGCGAATCATTGGCCCCGACGAGTGGTATCGCGGTTGGCAGGGCCTCGCCGGTGCGCAATCCATCACTGAAACGGTGATGGCTGACCTTCGTGCGGGTCGCATCGCCATCTATCGCCCCTGGGATTGGGAAGCATCCACTGAACGTGACCCAAAGCAGGTTCTTCCCGGTGTTCCCACGATCGTCGAAGGGTGCGGGGTGCTGACTGAGCGTAGTTGTGCGCTCGCGGACTACATTATCTGGATTGAAGCTGAGGGTGGCGAACCCGTCCGCTACGACCGTGCGATTGCCCGCGATGGAGACACATATCGGCCACATTGGCGCACCTGGGCCGAGCAAGATGATGCTCGCCTTCTGGTCGATCATCCACAAGAGCTCGCTGACGCGATCGTTCTGACCTGACGTTGCGTGAGCCTATTCGTTACCCGACGCATTCATCTGTCCCATCCTCGGTCCCATCCTCGCTTGAGCGTTCGCAGTGACTAGACTTCTCGCTGATGAATCCTTTCGACATTGCCTCCCCCGAGTATGCCTCGGTGCGTCCGGCATACCCAGTTTCGGTCGTTGACCAGCTTGTCGAAATGACGAGGCGAGGCTTGGCAGATCATTCCGCTGGCAAGAGTGATCTCGCTGGCGAGCAGCGCCCCCGCATTGCTGATATTGGTGCTGGAACAGGAAAAATGAGCGCGCTTATTGCCGAGCGTGGCATATGCGTGGAGGCTGTTGAACCATCAGAAGCAATGCGCCAGCAGATGAGTGAAGCACTCGAAGAGCGCTCACCGTGCTGGCGTCACCTCATCGCGATTCACGATGGAACCGCAGAAGATACCGGTTTGCCGACCGGCAGTGTCGACCTCGTTGTCTATGCGCAATCGTGGCACTGGGTCGACGAAGAGCTCGCGAGTCACGAAGCAAGCCGAATCTTGAAGGATCGCGGTGGGATTGGAGTGGTGTGGAACCAAATGGATGTTTCCATCCCCTGGGTTCATCGCCTGACCAGAATTATGAGGTCCGGTGACGTGCACCGACCCGACAAGCCACCGAGCTTTTCCAGCCAATTCACTGAGCCGGTGCTCGGCCTCGTGAACTTCGAAGAGTGCATCACCCCT
This sequence comes from Schaalia turicensis ACS-279-V-Col4, assembly GCF_000296505.1. GTDB lineage: Bacteria > Actinomycetota > Actinomycetes > Actinomycetales > Actinomycetaceae > Pauljensenia > Pauljensenia turicensis_A. The sequence continues at coordinate 370,650 of NZ_JH815208.1, read as the reverse complement.
GAGGACATTCTTCGCTTGGGCACCACGCGATCGTCCTACCTGCGTCAAAACGAAACCGGAAGGGCGCGGATGCAGGACAATCTGCGCTGGTACCTCTACGAACACCTCGCCTACGAGCCTGGAAAACCGGTGACCATTCCGTATATGACGCTCATGTGGACGGCCCATAAGCGCTGAAACACACTGAAAGAAGCGGCCCCGCTTTCCCAAAGAGGAAAACGAGGCCACTCAAACGTGTGAAGTCAGGAAAGCTGACGCTCACTTCTCCCACGGGTAAACGATGTTCGTCTGAGCGCGCATCTCGTCCAGAAGTTCCATCACGCGCAGGGTCGCTGACCTGGGCATCGTGTCGGATTCTTTCTTGCCGGCGGTCAAGCAACGAGCGACCTCGGCCGCCTGGTACTGGAAGCCGCCGGGGACGATGCCCGACCATTCAACGGTCTCACCATTTTCGGGCTTGCCTTCACCGAAAGTGCGCAGGCGCAGAGTCGAGGGACGGTAGAACTGCTCTTCCATCTCAATAGCGCCGCGTTCGAAAACAACTTCGCCGTAGGTCGCGGATCGGCCGTTGAAGTTCGAGGCCGCCATTGCCACCGCGGTGTCGGTCTTCAATAGGGCGGCGGACTGGACGTCGACCCCCAGATCGGTGAGGTTTGCGGTTGCTCCCACAAGCTTCACGTCCGGAAGAATCTGGTGGACGAAAGACATTGAGTAGACGCCAAGATCCATCAGAGCGCCACCACCGAGCTCGGGATCCCACGTGCGACGAATGTGATCCAGCTTTTGGCCGTGATCAGCGTGAACGGTCGAAACTGCACCGAGACCACCATTGGCGACAATCTGGCTGAGTACCTTCTGGTGTGGCAGGTGACGCGTCCACATGGCTTCCATGCAGAACAGGTCCTTTTCCTTCGCCAGATCCAGGACGCGCTTCGCGGAAACGGCATCCATGGTGAAACACTTTTCCACCAAGACCGGCTTGCCGGCGTTGAGCGCGAGGGTCGCCAGTTTCTCGTGCTGCGGGTGGACGGTGGCGACGTAGACGGCGTCAATATCATCGGCTGCAACGAGGTCCTCGTAGGAGTCGTAGGCCTTTTCGACGTTGTAGGTTGCGGCGAACTCTTGGGCGCGCTTTGGATCGCGAGCTGCGATACCTGCCATCACACCGGACGAGTAGGCGGCGACGTCATGAGCAAAAACTGCTGCAATTCCGCCAGCACCGAGGATGCCCCAGCGAATTGCAGGGGCTTCCATCGGATCAAGGAGTTCCACGCCTGCGGCCAGTTCGGCCAGGGGAGCGGGTAGAGGGGCAAGGGCTGCATGAGGATTCGACTGCGTTGTCATACCCCTATTGTTTCATAGCGAATGAAAATCGTCGCTTGGTCAAACAAGAGTATTCACGCACTGAGAATCAGAGCAGGTCCTTGCGCTCCATGTACTTCATCGCCAGCCAACCGAAGGGGATGCGACCGTAGAACGTCACCAGACGGTAGAGGACCGCGGTGGGCAAGCCGATTGATAGGGGAACGCCGGCAACCTGAAGACCGGCGGTGAGGGTAGCTTCGACAGGACCAATACCGCCGGGTGAGGGGATGACAGAACCCAGAGAGTTCGAAGCCAAGTAGGTCAAAGCCAGTGACAGGAGGTTCATGGAGCCACCCATCGCGGCAAGGGCCGCCCAGAAAGCTCCGATGAAACCGACGTTCATCAGAACATTTCCGCCAAGAATGGCAAGCAGACGCTGAGGCTGTCCAACAATCCAGATCAGACGGGGGTGCACCTGAGTCCATGTCGGCTCGATCTTCGACCACATCCACTTTCTGAACTGCGGAATCGACAAGAGTGCTGCAATCACTGCAATGACAACGACAACGACCGCAAGGATCGTGCCATACGGCAACTGGACGGAGAAAGAACTGCCGTTGAGTACCATCGCGATCAGCAAGAACAACAGGATGAACGCCAACTGGATCAACTGTTGCAAGGTGACCGTGGTGGCAGCGACAACCGTGCCAACCTTCTTCTTTTTCAATAGTCGCAGGTTGACGACCGCGGGACCGACGCCGGCGGGGGCAACGATCGTCGCGATCGATGCGCCGATCTGGGCGGTGAGAGCCTCCCAGAAGCGCAGTTTCACGGGGCTGAGTGCCATCAGTGGAATTGCGCCACCAACCCATGTCAAGCATGCGAGTCCAAACGAGAGCACCATCCACCACGGGTTCGCCTGCGTCACCGCTGTCGTAATGTCTTCGAAGTTCATCGAGCCCAAAACAACGACGAGCGCCGTGAAAAGAACCGCCACCATGATTACGGTGCGCGGGCGGAAACGCTGAAGATCCGTCAGCTCCACTTCATCGTCAGATTCAACGCCCATCAACTGCGCGCGCAGATTTTCCGTCAGGTCAGTTCTGCGCACGTTTTGTCGGACGCTCGTCGGCAACACCGGTTCCTGTAACACGGCTGCGCACGAGGTCAAAATTTCGGGCGCCACCGTTCTGCGGGCCGATTCCAAAGCTCGTTCACTGCCGACGGCAAGCGAGAGCAAGACAAGCATCTGGGCAATGTCGATACGGCGGTTGAGCTCAGTGGTTGCGACCTCGCCCTTTTGCCAATCGACAATCCACAGTTCCCCCCTATCGTCTAAGAGCACGGCATCCTGGGAAAGATCCCGGTGGCTAATACCGCTTCGATGGGCGGCACGAAGCTGCGTCCACGCCTCATCGAGCATCGCGTCACTGATCTGGTCAGCCTCGAATGACGTGAGCGGAGCCGTCGGTGGAAGCGCCTGCGATACGGAAATAAACGACTCGCCAGCCTGAGCGATTCCAGCAACGTCGGGGGTGTGAACACCAGCTTTACGGGCTGTAAGGGAAGTCAGCGTAGCGCGTTCCGTTGTTGCCTTCAGAGACGGGGAAATCCATCGCGAAATTCCGCGCAAGCGCACGTTGTTCCACACGTCAACAAGCGTTCCGACAATCTCGCGACCGGGATCCAACGCCACCACTTCATACAGCTGATCATCAACCGTCCACACCTGATAATGACGATTTTCGTCAACGTCAGGCCGACGATTCACCGTGTATTCGACAGTCTGCACGTCACGACTTTGAATGTGGAGCCGGCCTCGTGAATCTTCGATAATCGACCAAGCCGAAAGTGGTTCGCTTGATGTATCCAAATCGGTACGCACCACGCGAACTGGCACCAGACCCAAGTCCAAAAGAGCGGAAACGATATCCGTACCCGAGGCACGACGGTCCTCGAAGCCGAAAAACCACCGCGCAATTGAACCAACGATCCGCCCGATGAACACGGAAATGAACGCGCTTGGCAGAGTCATCGACGAACGCATCACGCCAAGGAAAACAATCACCCACAGGCCGATCCACGCCCAACGGACGGTTCGCATATTCTGCATCTCGCCCGCGACAGTGAACATTGCGCAGAGCGTGATCACGATCAGGTTGATCCCCAGCGCCGTTGACGTCGTATTGCCCAGCAGCGCGACAGCCTTCGCCACGCGAAGAGGAGCCGTGATGTCATCAGGTAGCAGTGAAGTCGCCCAGAGGAGCGCCCACCCCACCAGTACCGCGACGATCGCCGTGCCCACAGAATGAGCGATCGCGGAAATACGCCGACGCAAGGCCAGCGCAACCACAATCGCAATCGGAGCGATCAGGACAACGCTGCCCTCGACCAACGTGATCGGAAGAAGCAGAATTTCACGGATGAAACGAAAACGAAGAACATCCTCTGTCACACCCTGCGTAGTCGCGTTCGCAAAAACGCCGATTGCCCACGTGGCAGCGATTCCGAAAACACAGAAAAGTGCTTGAAACAAGTCCTCGCGACGTCGCCTGCGCGGAGTCTGCCTATCCGCATAGTGAACGGGGACGGGCAGACGGCCAGGTGTGTGGGGTTTCGCTTCATCATCCACGCCGTCGTCCGCCACGTCAGTTTCGGTATCCGCGGTGTCAGCCAGCGCTTCAGATTCCGCATAATTCTGCGGGTCTTCAGTGGTCTCGTGATCTGCGAGGGCAGAATCAGTCTGAGAGGAAACGTCACCGGAACCTGCGGGTGTGACGTCATCCTCTGTGTACTCCATGCTCTCAATCCTAACTGCGAGCGCGTGACGGGTAGGGTGTGAAGCGCGGGAATATGCCGAGCGCTATGTCCCGCCAACGCGCGAGAAAAGCTCGCACGAGTATCAAGGAGACTGAGTGATCATTTCGACCCTCGCCACCGACCTTCTGCCGGCGCTTTCGCCGATGGCCGATTCAAACTGGCTGAGCACGTTCATCGGTTGGTTCCATGATCCGGAGGGCTTGCTTCTAGCAATGGGCCCGTGGGTTTTGTGGGGCACACTTGCGATCGTGCTGATCGAGTCGGGCGTCTTGTTCCCGGTTCTTCCTGGCGATTCCTTGCTGTTCACAGCGGGTCTTCTGCACGACCGTCTGGGTTTGCACCTGCCAACTCTGGTCATCCTGACCTTCATCGCCGCATTCATCGGTGCGCAGATCGGCTATTGGCTGGGTGCGCGCTATGGCCGTCGCCTGTTCTCTGACGATGCGCGCTTCTTGAAAACCGAGCATCTGCACAAAGCGGAGAGCTACTTCCTGAACTACGGCGGTCGCGCGCTGGTGATTGGTCGATTCATCCCCTTCGTGCGTACTTTCATTCCGCTTGCTGCGGGCATTGCACGCTACCCCTACCCGAAGTTCTTGGCGTTTAACTCGCTCGGCTCGTTGCTCTGGGGCGCAGGCATCACCTACCTGGGTTCGGTCTTGGGTGGCGTCGACTTCGTTCACGATCACCTGTCGATAATTATTTTGGCGATCGTGTTCGTGTCTCTGATCCCGATGATCGTTGAGTTCATCCTTCACCGTTCGCACAAGGACCAGGCCGAACCCGCTGTAGACGCTGTAGACGCAGACACGCTTCCGCAGGAGTAAAACGTGTGTGGACAGTGGTGGGCCGCCGGACCGATCTTGGTGGAGATGGTGATGGCGCTGATTCTGCCGGGAGTCTTCTGGGTGCGCTCCTGGGTGCGCTCTTCCGTTATTGCGGTTGGCATTGCTCCTGCGATCACGCTTGGCTTCCTGACCATCCTGTCCGTTGTTTTTGATCGTAGCGATGTCACGTGGTCTCGTGAAAAAGTATTTCCCCTGCTCGGGATCGCTTTCGTTGTGGGATGCGTGAACTGGCTGTTTGCTAGCGCTCGCCGTGCTGGTGGAGGGCGCCTACAGCCGGGAAGCTTGCTGTCACACATTGGACCACGCCAGCCTCTGGGTGCTGAGCAGGCTCGACTACGAGCCTCAATGTGGATAATGATCACCGTCGGTACGTTCGTGGCAGCCCTTCCGATGCTGTTGCACGCAAGCCCGAGAAATCCTGTCCAGCAGTGGGATTCAACATTCCATTTGAATGGCGTATGGACGATTGTGCGAACCGGGAACGCTTCACCCTTCGGCGGTCTTTCTGACCTCTACGGTGGTCGAGACGTTTTCTATCCGACCACGTGGCACGCTTTCACCGCCCTGTTCGCAACCCCGAAGACAGTTGTTCTGACCGCGAATGTGACATCGCTGGTTCTGATGCTGATCTGGATTATTGGTGCGACCGCGATGACCAGCGTCATTACGCGTAAACGTGGAGCGATTCTTGCAGCCCCCGTTCTGGCAGGCGCTCTGTTGGATATGCCTGCGGACAATCTGACGATGTACAACCAGTGGCCACTGGCGACCGGTCTTGCTCTGATCCCAGGCGTTGTTGCGCTCGCGGTGATCGTCGGTCGGCGCTTGTTGGATGCGCGTCGGGTGGGTGTGGGCGCGCTTGCTCATCAGATCCCGTTGACGATCCTGCTACTGGCAGGAATGTTTGGTGCGTCGGTTGCTCACCCGAGTTCTGCGTTCACGATCTACGTCATGCTGATCGCTGCGTTCCTTTCGGGTGTCGGTGGGGGCGCGATTCGCGCCTACCGTCGAGGCGCTCGATCCCTTGCTTTCGTCGGGGGACTTGTCTGCGTGGCGAGCCTCGTCACCCCCTTCTTGCTTTTGACGACGGGCAAAATTCGCGCGATGGGCAACTATCCACGTGCTGGAATTTCGTGGGAGTACGCGTTTAGCCACACGTTCACGCCCGCGCCACCGTTCTCGCAAACGACCGCGATGACAATGCTGATCGCCGTCCAAGTTGTCCTACTGCTGGTCGGCATTGCGGTGAGCGTTGACGCCCTCAGCGTTTTCCGCATCGACGAGGCCGGGCCTGCTCAACATGCCGATACCTCCGATTGGGAGCCCGGTGCGATTTGGCCGATCGTCTCTTACCTGCTGTTCTGCTTCCTGACTTTCTTGGCGTACGCGCCGATCGGGGAATTCCGCACATTCCTTTTGGCCCCCTGGTACTTGGATCCGCGACGGATCATGGGACCGCATGGGCTGACAATGGTGCCATTGATGGCGATCGGTTTCGAGCGGATTTCCTTCCTCGCTTTTGAGTGGGTAGCCCGCGTTTCACAGGGTGCGACCGCGCAGCTCACCCACGAAGATGACGGCGGAACCGAAGAGATAGCGCATGTCTTGAGAACCGAAGAAGTGGCGCAACCCGGCGGAGCTCAAGAGGGGGTGCAAGCCGGTGAAGCTGAAGAATCAGAATTCTTCGGAGCCAGCGAAACCGACGAACTGGTGGGCGCCAACATGGGTGAAGAACACCTGCCCGCACTGTTCCCACGCTGGTTGATCGACGTTGTTATCGGCGTCCTGCTTCTGCTACTCACCGGCGGAGGTGCTTTGGATGCGCGCCTTCGCGCCACCGACTACGTCTACGACCCAGAAAACCTGGGGAAGCCGGGCATGGCTGACACCGCTGAGCTCGCAATGATTCGTCGAATGCAACTGCTGATTCCCGGAGATTCGCTTGTCCTGGGTGATCCGATTGCGGGCGCGGCGTACACGGAAGTTCTTGGACAGCATGACGCGGTTTTCCCTCAGCTGTCGACCACCAATAACGAGGAACGCTGGCAACAGGTTCTGGTGAAACACTTCAACGAGATCCACGACAATCCCGAAGTGTGCGAGGTCGTCAATCAGATGAGGATCACGCACTACTACGCCGATGAAGACGGAAAGTATTACAACTTCCTGCGTTCGTCTCGATTCCCGGGCCTGTACAACGTTGATACCTCGTATGGCTTTGAATTAGTGGATCAAGGCGGAACCGCGAAGCTCTACAGGATCACGGCATGTGGCGCCGTATCTGAGAACGCCGACTCTGCGTCTGCGGAAAACAAATAACGAAGGACATCAATGTCATTGCGAATCGCATTCCTTGGACCGTTCGGAACGTTCACCGAGCAGGCCGTGCGCCAAGTCGCGCCAGTCGACGCGACACTGATGCCGATGACCAGTGCACCGCAGGCTCTGGCCGCTGTTCGCCAGGGCAAAGCCGACCGCGCGGTTGTGCCGATCGAGAATTCAATTGAGGGTGGCGTGAACGCGACTCTTGATTCACTCTCCCGAGGTGAGCCACTGGTGATCGTTGCTGAAATGGTTGTCCAAGTGGTGTTCCAGCTGGCTGTTCGTCCGGGAACCCAGCCCGAAGATGTTCGTCGCATTGGTACGCACCCGCACGCGTGGGCTCAGTGTCGTGGATGGGTTGAAGCCACTTTCCCGGGCGCTGTTCACGTGCCTGCCACTTCCACGGCAGCCGGGGCAGAAATCCTTTCCGGTGGTGACGCCCCGTTTGATGCGGCTCTCTGCAACGAGGTTTCGGTTCAGACCTATGGTCTTGAAGCGATTTACAAGGACGTCGCTGATAATCCGGGTGCCGTGACGCGTTTCGTCCTGGTGTCGAAGCCGGGTCAGATCCCCGCGCCAACGGGTGCGGATAAGACGACGATCCAGGTTGCTCTTCCGGTGAACGAGTCCGGTGCATTGCTGACCCTGTTGGAGCAGTTCGCTGTCCGCGGTGTCGACCTTTCGCGTATTGAGTCTCGCCCAAGCGGTGACGGTTTGGGTGATTACACGTTCAGCATCGACATTGTTGGACACATTTCCGAAGAACGTGTTCAAGCCGCTCTTGTTGGTCTGCATCGCTATTCGCCCGAGGTTCGTTTTATGGGTTCGTACCCGCGCGTTGACGGAATGAAAGCACATGTTCTGCGTGGAACCAGCGATGAGGATTTCCACGCGGGTCGCGCATGGGTGGCGTCAATTCTTCAGGGTGGAAATGGCGTTGACGTTCCGGATTACCCGGTTGTGCCGTCGTGGCCGTTGAACGGCTGACTGCTTATTTCCCGGTTTCAGTTTTCGAGGCCGGGAACCGCAATATCTAGAGCCTGTGGATCAAGCCGGACGTGAACGGTTCGCGCAGTTCCGATCGCGTCACCATCAACCTGAATCACCTGGGGTGATTGAGCGGCGACGGATGCGCCCTCTGCCTGCCTGAATTGAATCTTGCCGGTGGAAACTGGAAGATTCATGGTCTTCACACCCAGTCCCTGTCCCATGATCTTCAAGGACAGGTCCGCCCAGCCCAGCACGCCAGCTTCCGTGTTGACGGCAATGACATCAATCAGCCCGTCATCGACGCGAGCACCCGGTGCCAAGGTGATGAATGGAAGTTCCCCGCAGTTCGCAAACATGACAGTGCGCGAATGAACCCACGTGAGAACTGATTCGGGCTGATCAGGGACGCTGACCCCGCTGATCGTTGCGGATTCGTCAACGACGCGAGAGTGCTCATCATCTCCGGGAGCATCCCCGACAGGATCATCGATCGGTTTCGGGTTGCGGAGCATCAAGCGCAGTCGTGTTCCTTCCTTCGCGATTGCTCCGAGGGCTGCTACCACATAGGCAACCCATCCAACCTTCTTCTTCAGTTCTGAATCGGTCGCAGCCATCGTTTCGCCGTCGAAGCCAAGACCGGCGATGACGACAAACGAATACTCGTCCGTTCCGGGCAGATTCTGAGCGCGGTGCGCCAGTGAGGAGTCCGCCTGATCGAGTGATGGCGGAGTATCAGTGTCAACTCTGTTCTTCGTCAGAGCCGCCCGCACCAGCATTCCCTCCGCGGGAATCTCGGAAGGCGTGTCGACGTTGTCGACGCGCAACCACCCGCAGTCAAGCGCCCGGTGGTTTTCTCCCAGAGCAATGCGCATCGCTTGAGCTGAATCGTCGATCGGAATTCCTAGGTTACGGGCCAGAATGTTGCCGGTGCCGGCGGGAATAATGCCCATACGTACACCCGACCCAGCAACGCCCGCGGCCACAGCGCGCACCGTGCCGTCACCACCGGAAGCAATGATGACGGATGCGCCCTGCGCCAAAGCGTCAATTGCTTGACCGGTGCCGGGGTCTTCCGCGGTTGTTTCACGCCAATGCACGTGGTCAATGCCCATCTGATGCGCAGCCTGATTGACTTCGGCTTTGAAAGCATCCACATCATCATGCTTGACCGGATTCACGATCACCCACGGACGTGGGCGACCGCGCTCGGGATCGAAAGCGGAACTGGGGGTGAGCATCGCATCTTTGCGCAGTTGCAAGCGTGCTTGACGCGTCTGATACCAACGCCAGAGCCACAGGCCACCAAAGAGAACGAACGCAAGCGTAAGAATGCCCACCACAATCCAGATCATCATGCATCCAAGACTATCCATCGAACGCTTTTCGCGTCCCGCCAGAAAACAAAATTGGTGGATAAATCAAATCCGCAATCCATCGCTGTGGAAACGCCTGTCCACATCCGGAGCCTGTTCACTTGCGTTATCCACACAAGCGCTGGTCGTGAATAACGCCAGGCCGAACCCTGCCCTAAGATTGGAAGCATGATTGATGTTCGCGCACTTCGTGAAAACCCTGAGCCCGCCCGTGCCTCCCAGCGCGCACGCGGTGGCGATGTTGAACTCGTCGACCGCATCCTTGAAGCTGATGCACTGCGTCGCACCAGCCTGCAGGATTTCGAGTCCCTTCGATCTACCCAGAAGGAAGTTTCCAAGTCGGTCGGTAAGGCATCCAAGGAAGAGCGCCCTGCGATTCTCGCTCGGGCGAAGGAACTTGCCGAACAGGTGAAGGCTCTCGAAGCCAAGGCGAACGAAGCAGACGCAGACGCTGACCGTCTTGCACGCCTGTTGCCGAACCTCGTCCTCGATGGTGTTCCGGTTGGTGGTGAAGAAGACTTTGTCGTCCTGCGCCACGAAGGCCCCAAGCCACGTGACTTCGCAGCCGAAGGCTTCGAACCCGCAGACCACCTGGCCATTGGTGAAGGCCTCGACGCGATCGACACCAAGCGTGGCGCAAAAGTCTCCGGCGCACGCTTCTACTACCTCAAGGGCATCGGCGCTCGCCTTGAACTCGCCATGATGACAATGGCACTCGACCAGGCCGTCAAGGCTGGTTTTGTCCCGATGATGACCCCGACCCTCGTGACCCCTGCAGTCATGGGCGGTACCGGCTTCCTCAACGAGCACTCGGACGAGATCTACTACCTGCCCGCCGACGACCTGTACCTGACCGGTACGTCCGAAGTGGCGCTCGCGGGCTATCACGCCGACGAGATCCTCGATCTGTCCGACGGTCCGAAGCGTTATCTAGGGTGGTCCACCTGCTACCGTCGCGAAGCCGGTTCTGCAGGCAAGGACACACGTGGCATCATCCGCGTCCATCAGTTCAACAAGGCTGAAATGTTCTCCTACTGCCGCCCTGAGCAGGCTGAAGAAGAGCACCAGCGCTTCCTGGCATGGGAAGAAGAGATGCTCCGCAAGGTTGAGCTTCCCTACCGCGTCATTGACACGGCTGCCGGCGACCTCGGCACCTCGGCTGCACGCAAGTTCGACTGCGAAGCATGGTTGCCGACCCAGGAACGCTACATGGAGGTCACGTCGACCTCGAACTGCACCACTTTCCAGGCACGTCGCCTGGGCATTCGTGAGCGTCGCGAAAATGGCATGGCCGCAGTGGCAACGCTGAATGGCACTCTTGCCACCACTCGCTGGCTGGTTTCGATCCTCGAAAATCACCAGCAGGCAGACGGCTCGGTCTACGTTCCCGAAGCAATGCGTCCGTACCTAGGTGGTCTGGAAGTGCTCGAGCCTGTCAAGTGACATCACATGGCTGAAACTTCCAACGCACCCATCGTTAACCTTGTGTCCCCGCCCCCATCGGGTGAGGCACCGATCCAGTTTGAATCACTGGTCGAATCGGCATTTCAGGCGTTGCCTGAATCGATGCCGACGGATCCGAAGAAGATCCTGATCGGTCTTGACCTTGATGGAACGGTGCTCTTACCGACGGGGGCGTCGGCGCGTGTGCGCGCAGCAATCGGCGCTGCTGAAGATGCGGGGATGAACGTCGTTATTGCGACGGGGCGTTCGTTGGAAGCGACGCAGCCGGTGCTTGAGCAACTGGGGGATCCTCGTGCGTGGGCGCTCTGCTCGAACGGTGCTATCCGCGTTCACTTTTCTGACGCGTATGCTTCTGGCGTGTTGTCTGCTGGCATTTCCACTTTTGATCCGTCGATCTTGGTTGACCAGGTTGGTCAGGGGATGCCGAATGCTCTGATCGGTGTGGAAATTCCTGGAATGTTCCTCATCTCCGGCGTTTTTCCACCCGGGGAACTGATCGAAGAATTCGCCCTGAAACCGATCGAAGACCTCAAGGTAGCTGACGCGATCAAGGTTGTCATTCGTGAACCAGCGATGAACCGTGAAGAGTTTGAAACTGCTTTGACCAATGCGGGAGTTATTGGGAACTGGGAATGCTCGATCGGTTGGACCAGTTGGGCTGACGTTCTTCCCCTGGGAGTAACGAAAGCCAGCGGGCTTGAAACTCTGAGCGCCGACTTGGGTGTTCCCTTTGAAGGCACTGTCGCGATCGGTGATGGCACGAATGATGTTCCCATGATTGAGTGGGCAAACTTCGGCGTTGTCATGGGTGGCGCCGATGATAATGTGAAAAAATCCGGTGATTTTGTCACGGGAGCCGTCGAAAACGATGGTGCTGCGGCCATCATTTGTGCACTTCTTCGTCATTGTGGGCAAACCCTTACGGACATTTGAGTCAGTGATAGCGTGACGTCGATAACGCGTGAAACAATTTCGACACGTCAACGATGACAAGTGGAGGAATAAACGCATGAGCGCTGCAGTTCAAGAGCTGATTGAAAACGGCCAGACCGCGCTGGGCATCGAGCTCGGCTCAACTCGAATTAAGGCCGTTCTTATTGGCCCCGACCACGAGGTTCTGGCGACGGGTGGTCATTCGTGGGAGAACCAGATTGTCGACGGCCTCTGGTCATACAGTCTTTCCGCCGTCAAAGAAGGCTTGTGTGATGCCTATGCGACGCTGGTTGCGCAGGTGAAGGAACGCTACGGTGTTGTTCCTACGACCTACGGTTCGCTGGGTATTTCGGCGATGATGCATGGCTACCTTGCGTTTGATGCCGATGGCAAGCAGCTTGCTCCGTTTAGGACGTGGCGTAACACGAACACGGGTCGCGCCGCGGCCGAGCTGATCGATGCATTCCACTTCAACATTCCGCTTCGCTGGTCGATTGCTCATCTTCATCAGGCGGTCATTGATGAAGAGATGCACGTTCCTCAGATTGCGTCGATCAATACTCTGTCTGGTTGGGTGCATGAGCAACTGACTGGTCGTCATGTTCTGGGTATTGGTGACGCGTCGGGTATGTTCCCGATTGATTCGGTTGCCGGTGATTTTGATGCGTCGATGGTTGCTGCCTACGACGAGTTGGTTGCTCCGCGTCATCTGCCGTGGCGGTTATCCGACCTGCTTCCGACGGTTTTGAGTGCTGGCGAAGATGCGGGTGTCCTGACCGAGGAAGGCGCGCTGTTGCTTGACCCGACGGGCACACTCCGCCCGGGTATTGCGATGTGTCCGCCTGAAGGTGACGCCGGTACGGGCATGGTGGCGACGAATTCGGTGGCTCAGCGTACGGGTAACATTTCATGTGGCACCTCCGTGTTCCTCATGATCGTGCTGGAGAAGGCGTTGAAACGCCTGCACACTGAGGTCGATATGGTGACGACTCCCGACGGTTCGCCCGTGGCGATGGTTCACTCGAACAACGGTTCGTCCGAGTTGGATGAGTGGGTTGGCATGTTCGTCGAGTTTGCGAAGCTTGCGGGCATGGATATGAAGGTTTCTGACGTGTATGACCTTCTGTATTTCAACGCGCTGAAGGGTGATGCTGATGGTGCGGGACTGCTGGCGTACAACACGCTGTCCGCAGAGCCGATCATGGGCTTGGAAGGCGGTCGCCCGCTGTTCACTCACACCCCGGATGCCACGTTCACCTTGGCGAATGTGTTCCGCGTTCAGCTGATGAGCGTCTTTGCGGCCGTCCGTATTGGACTCGACATTCTTGCCGATGAAGGGGTCGGGCTGGACAAGGTTTTCGCTCACGGTGGTCTGTTCAAGACGCCGGGTGTGGCGCAGAAGATCCTCGCGGATTCGCTGGGGATTGCGGCGTCCGTTGGTGAAACCGCTGGCGAGGGTGGCGCGTGGGGTATCGCGGTGCTCGCTCAGTTCATGAAGTCGCGCGGTGAAGGTGAGACTCTTCCCGAATATCTTGATTCCAAGGTGTTTGCGAACGTCCAGGCTACCGTCATCGACGCGGATCCCGATGATGCTCAGGCGTACGAGAAGTTCCTGGAACGCTTCAAGATAGCTCTTCCGGCTGTTCAGGCTGCCGCGGATAATAGCTGAGTTTTTCCGGGCACTTCCAGGTGCCAGTGTCGCTTGCGGCCCCGGCCTCGTGAATAATAATGACGAGGCCGGGATCATCTGCATTGTCGCACCGCGCTTGATTGTGCCCGATTGGACTAGCGCCGAACCGGACGCGGAATAACGCTGGCGGGCGTGCTACCGCTACGATTTGGACTATGGGTAAAGCAAGCCGCCGCAAGAAGGTAACAAATCCTGCCGCTCGTCCGGCATTCCGCGCTCCGATTCCGTTCGTTGCCCGCCCTTACGAGGGTCTCAAGGGTGAGGTTGAACTGGTCGCCATGCGCGAGATTCTCCCGTGCGCCATCATGAGCGCACGCACTAACGCTGAGCATGGCGCGGTCGAATTCGATTTCGTCACTCTGCTCCCGGACGGTCATCCCGCGATGGTGCGTGGCGATGGTCGAATTCTGGTTGCAGCTCAGACTCGTTTCAACTCGGCCGATCTGTCGCACGACGCTGGCGTTGCAATTCTCGCAGCGATTGCAGCCAAGGCTGACGGCGTCGAGGGCGTTATTGACATTGATGTGCGCGAACCTTCCGATCGTCTCCAGGACATCCTGGATCCGGAAGGCTTCGGCGAAATGAGCCTCGAAGAAAACTTCCACTTCTGGCTGAACCCGGAAGAGGAAATGGACGAGCAGACCACTCGTGCGCTTGAAGAAAACCGCGACGAGGTCATCCCAACCGTCGCAGTTCCTGGTGTTACCGGTATGTTCTGGTGCGAGATGAACCGTAACTTCGTGCGCTACGTGACCGACGTGGAAGAGTCCGCGCTGTTTACCGGCTTGGCTCGCCTGCAGGCGGCTGGCAAGGCTCGCATGGGCGAGGGCTCGCGCTTCGTAGGGGCGTTCCGTGCATGTGGCATCGCAATCCCGGTCTTCGAACTTGCCGAGGGTGCGACCGCTGATGACATCGCCGAAGACGCAGCAACCCTGGCAACTGAGCTTGAAAAGGCTCTTGCCGTGAAGGAGCCACTGACCGCTGATGAGCGTCGTGCTCGCCAGGGCATGGTCTCGCGTCAGGTGACGATCCGCTGATTGATGGTGTGAGTCGCTGACAAGCGTATGGTGCCCTGCTTGGGATCCTCCCAAGCAGGGCACCCAAGTTTTACGGTTGAAATCCTTGAACGGCTAGGCGTCAGTGAGTTCCCGATCACGTGCAACGCATGGGTAGGGGATTCCAACACCCTGGCGAGCATTCGCATACGGGTGCGGGTGATGGTGGCGCGCTTTTACGCGACCGAATACCGTGCGAATTGAAGCGATCGTCGTATCGGTGAAGCGCGTACGCGGGTTCAAATCGCCGAATGATTTATCGGCACCTGTGCGTTCGAAACTGCAGGGAATCTCAATGATCGACAAGCCCGCGTTGAGCACATCAATCGTCATCGCAATTTCCAAGCCGTACCCGTTCATAAAGGGCATAGCTGCCGTGATTCCCTCGCGTGTCACGCAACGCACGGACGCAAGCGGGTAAGCGGGTTCCCAGCCGGTTGCGCGTCGAATAACGCGACGCGCCAACCGCGCGGCCCGTCCCAATTTCGACGTGAGGCTCATTCCTACGGGAATAGAACACGCGCAGTCGGCTTCACCGTTCATCACGGACTCAACAAGCGCAGTAGCCTCAACCGCCGAATCTCCCAAGTCAGCGTTCAGAACAAGAAGAAGGCGCGCAGGCCAATCCGCCCGATCGCGCATCGCGGCCACTTTGACGCCAGTCTCGATGGCGGATGCGCGGCCTCGTTCCACAGAATGGCGGACGACGACTGCACCGGCGGCGCGGGCGGCAGCTCCCGTGTTGTCATCGGACCCATCGTCGACGACGATCAGCAGATCGACGCCGGGGATGGCTCGGCATGCGCGCACAGTACCGGCAACATCGTGGCCAACATTGTGGGCTGGGATGATGGCTGCCACTCGTTGAGGGGCGACGTTTGACCGTGCTGGCAGACTGGGAGGATTCACCCTTACAGTGTAAAACACTGGCAAAGTCTGTTAGGACAGTTGTTCACGTGGTGACCCGCTAGTGTGCTGAACGCAAACGCAACGAATTCAACACAACGAACACGGATGAGAACGCCATTGCAGCCGACGCAAGCATGGGGTTCAGCAGGCCGGCGATTGCCAGCGGAATCATTGCAACGTTGTAGGCACATGCCCAGAACAGATTGCCCTTAATGATGCGCAGGGTACGGCGCGAAATGCGGATGGCAGTGGCTGCGCTGGTCAAGTCGGAATTGACCAACGTAACGTCGGCGACCTCGATCGCAACATCGGTCCCTGATCCCATAGCGATCCCCAGGCCATGGGTGCCCGCCTGAGCAAGTGCCGCAGCGTCGTTTATGCCGTCGCCAACCATGGCGACAACGCGTCCCTCATCCTGCAATCCCTTGATGATGTCGAACTTCTTTTCCGGCATAACCTGCGAAATAACGCGCGAAATACCAACTTGCTGAGCAACATGTTGAGCGGCTGCCTCGTTGTCTCCGGTCAGTAGGATCGGCTCAATACCCAATCCCTTGAACTGCTCGATTGCGGTCTTAGACGTGTCCTTCACGGTGTCACGAACAACCAGAACACCGTACGCGTAGCCTTCAATACGCTCCGGCAGGATCCTCTGAGCGGAGGTCGTCTTCTCTTCGGTGTTCGCTGACATCGACGTCTCTGACGCAGATACGTCGGTTCGCCAAAGCACGGTTCCTTGGTATCCCGCGTTGTTGACGATGGTTTCGAGTTCTTCATCCGTGTGCGGTTTGGTCAGCGTGATCGTCGCGGACTCGGTCGCAAGGTTCACCGAGGCACTGACACCGTCGAGTGTGCCGAGCTTCCTCTCGACCCTGCGCACACACGACGCGCACGTCATGCCCTGGACGTTCATAGTGATCGTGGCCAGAGGAGCGGGCGCGGTCAAGCCGGGGATGTCAAGCGAAGTTTCTGCCGACTCGGAGGTGGAAGAGTCGGCCACCGATTCTACTGCGGTGGCTGAGTGAGCGTGGCCGGCCTCGTTGGAATCACTCCACTGGCCAGTCTGGGCGATCATGATTGCGGTCGCGCCACTTGCTTCGGCGGTGGCAACTGCAGACTCGACCTCGTACGGAATGGTGACGCCCAGGGAATCCAGCCATGACGCGCGTCCAACCAACACCAGCGAATCGCCACCGGAAGGGGTGTCTACCAGCGCAGATACACCAAGTCCTGCGTGGTTCGAGAATCCGCGAATCGACGAGGGCGCGACTCCCCGCGCGCTCGCACCGCTGACAATGGCGCGAGCAATAGGGTGCTCGGACGCAGACTCAACCGCGGCAGCAAGGCTGAGGATTATATCTTCCGATAGCCGGTCGCCGTTCGACTCTGGTGGAGCAACGATGCTTTCCAGCGACATCTTGCCGGTGGTGACGGTGCCGGTCTTATCCAGAACGATCGTGTCGATCGTTCGCGTCTGCTCCAGCGTTTCGGCGGATTTGATGACGATACCCAGCTGGGATGCGCGACCGGATCCCACCATAAGAGCGGTCGGAGTCGCCAAGCCGAGTGCGCATGGGCAGGCGACAACCAGCACGGCAACGCCGGCGGTGAAGGCTGCTTGCAGGGATGCTCCAGCGATCAGCCAGCCGATCAAAGTCGCCAGTGCGATGCCGATGACGACCGGAACGAAGACTCCGGAAAGACGGTCGGCAAGTCGCTGAACAGGGGCTTTACTGGCCTGCGCTTGGCTCACCATCGCGCCGATGCGAGCAAAAGTAGTGTCGGCTCCGACTCGGGTTGCCTTGACCGCGAGGGTGCCCCACGTGTTGATCGTCGCGCCGGTGACCTCGTCGCCCACGCTGATATCTTCGGGCACAGATTCGCCGGTTAGCAAGGAAGTGTCGAGTGCGGACTGGCCTTCAACAACGATGCCGTCCGTGGCCACCTTCTCGCCGGGCCGAACAATGAACATGTCGCCGACCTGCAAAGATGCTGCCGGAACAACCACTTCGTGACGCTCGCCGGTGGCGGGATCGACTTCGATCTTCGTCGCTTCCTTTGCGCCGAATTCAAGCAGCGCTCGCAGTGCGTTGCCGGCGCGGTATCGGGCGCGCGCTTCCATCCACCGTCCGGTCAGAAGGAAGACGGTGATCGTGCAGGCGCCCTCGAAATAGATTTCCGCGTGATGTGTGGCCGTGGCTGCGCGTGGGAAGAGAGTCATCGACATGCGCATGCCGAGTTCGCCTGCACCACCGAAGAGGAGAGCCCACCAGCTCCACAGGGAGGACGCAGTGACGCCCAGTGCCACCAGGGTGTCCATCGTTGTTGATCCGTGGCGTCCAGCCGCAAAGGCTGCCTTGTGGAAGGCCCATGCACCCCAAGTGGTGACGGGGATCGACGCAATGGCGACAACCCACTGCCAGCCGACGAACTGCCAGGCGGGCACCATCGACAAAAGCATGGCAATCAGCCAGAAAGGGATGCAGATGATCAGTCGGCGCTTGAGATCCTGCGCATGAACTTTGACGCCTTCGCCGATGTGGGTTGTGCCCTCGGAATTATAGGAGTCGGAAACGGGGGCGACGGACTGAAGAGTGGAGGATATGGACACGGTTGTCTTTCCTTGTCCGCTTGCCGGGACGTGCCACGAAGGCTGAGTGTGTGGGCATGCCGACTGGTGGCGTGCCCGCGGGCGGTCGTGGGTGTCCGGGCGCGGAAGGGAGGTGGTCGAGGACGTGGCGCGTTATGTTGGGCCACGTGCCGGCCAGTTTTGAGGAACGAGGTCGGGCGCGGGCATCGCCCGCGTCCGAGGGTCTCAGAAGTCGCGGGTGATGCCGACCAGCTCGAAGCCTGCTTCGGACACGGCTTCACGCAGGACATCATCGTCAAGGGCAACGTCGGACACGAGGGTGACCTTGGAGGTGGCACCGGAGTTGAGGATGACGTCAACGTTCTTCACGCCGGCAACGTCGGATAGTTCCTCGGTGACGGACTGGACGCAGTGTCCGCAGGTCAGGCCATTAACGGCGAGTTCAACGGTGCGATCGATTTCCATGGTCATGGCGTTCTCCTTGTTGTTGTGGCTGGATCGTGCAAAGTAGGTGGTTCAGGACTTGATGAGCCGGGCGATTGCCTTGGTGGCCTCTTCAATCTTTTCGTGCGCGGCTTCGTCGGATTCTTTGGCGGCGTGGACGACGCAGTGGTTCATGTGGTCTTCCAGCAGGCCGATGGCAACGGAATTAAGCGCTGATTGGACGGCGGACATCTGCGTAATGATGTCGATGCAGTACTCGTTTTCGCTAACCATGCGCTGGAGTCCGCGAACCTGTCCTTCAATACGGCGGAGTCTGGCCAGATAACGGTCAGTGGAGGCTGAATATCCGTATGCCATGGGTCGCCTTTCCTGCTTGTCCTTCTAAAACGAAGATACCCCTAGGGGGTATGGGTGTCAATGGCTGAAATCTGCCACGGTACGTGTGGAACTCAGGGAACAGGCAAATAAACAGGGGTTGTCCCCGATTGCGCCTTTTGCTGACCGCACTACGCTTGAAAGATAAGGAACCGCGGGGAAAGGAGAAGCCATGGCGCATCGTCGTACACCACGCATCTATGCGCCTCGCCGTGTTCCCCAGTCGTTTTCTCCCGCTTACACCGCCATGCGCCTGATTCCTTTGGTGCCAGCACTCCTTGCCTCCGGAGCATTAGGTCTTGTATCAGAACTACCCGCCCTCTCTGAAGAGATGCGACAAAAAGCTCGCCACGCCTCTCAATCGATGGGCGACGATTCATCTGAGCGCTCGCAACGCCTTTTCTTCGACGAACCCGGTCTTGATACGCTCTTCGTCCGCTTCCTCGCCGGTAGTGCGCAGGCCGTTTCCCACGTGGCAAAGACGGTAATGCGTGCTCGTATCGCCCTTGAACCCGATAGTCCAATGGGGAAACGAGCAGCTCAAGCACTTCCCCTTGTTCCCAAACGCGCATACGACACATTGATGACCGGAATGCTGTCGATCGGAACGGCCGTGGGCTACATTCATTCCGGCCCTGTTCACGCCCAAGTGATCGCAGATTCAGCCGAAGCCTCGTCCATTGATCCCCCAGCCGGACACGCCACAGCTGCACTTCGTCGCTGGCAAGCCCCCCAGAGTCTGGGCGATCTATGTGCCGATATTGACGACATGTACTGGTCGATGACCGACGGGAACACGGTGAAAATAACCCGCGTCGGTGAAGGGGAAGCCCGCAGATGGCTGGTATCCCTGCCCGGAACGGCGCATATGGACTTCGAATCGAACGCGAATCCCGCGGATATGGAATCAAACATCCGCGAAATGATCGGTATCGAATCGAATATGCGCAGTGGGCTTGTCATGGCGATCCACGATGCAATGAAACGCGATGGGCTTAACCCGCAAGAGTACGCAACGGAACCGGTGTTGATCTGCGGTCATTCGCAGGGGGGATTGATTGCGACTGTGTTGGCGTCGATGAATCCCAAGACGGCCGGCCTCGACGTGCAAGCAATTCTGGCGACGGGAGCACCGGCGCGCAGGTATCGGATTCGCCCGGATGTCACCATGGTGTCGCTGGCTCACGACCAGGACGTTATCCCGTCGATGGATGGGACTCCGGCGCGTCAGGCCGATCACCGAGTCACGATCGGTCGTAAGTTGGTGCGGCCGCGCCGCCAGCCTCTCTATTACGCCCATTCGTCGGCAACGTACACCGAAACAGCGCGTCAGTTGGAGCGCATGGTGAAGGTCAATCCGTGGGGTCGAACCGCGTCCGCTGTTGCCGCACTACAGGATTTTCTTCCTCAAGATGACGAGGTCACGCGCGTCATGTTTTACGAAATCTGGCAGGACGTCACAACGCCGACCTCTTTTGAGACATTCGACCCGGTGGTAACGCTTGCAAAAGACGATTCCGTCACTCCCGTGGAATTCGATGTCTCGTGGCCACCCTCCTCATCGCGCGCCACCGTTTCAGTTGCATCCAGTGACTCCGATGAAGGGGCGCTACTCACATCGAGAGTGAATGACTTCCCCTCCCTGGAAAGGACACCCAATGACGAGTGAATCCACAGGCTCAGAATTGTCCAAAATCGGACGGAGAATGCGGATGGCTGCCATGTCGCGCCAGAGCATACCTTCAGCCGGCAACGGCAAGAAATCTCAGATTCCGCAGATCGGAAGCCCTCTGCTGATCGGGGTCTTGGGCGTTGGCGCGTTGGGTGCAGGTATCGCCTTTCGCGCAATGAAGCCGACACGTCGACGAGGCCGATCAGACCGTTTTGAAACTTTGATCGAAGCGGGGATCGATGATGCTCTTACTGAAAAATGCGGGAAAGACATTCACTTCGATGTGTCGGTGAACGTGGGGGAAGGCTTCGGGAAACCGGCGCTGGTGACCTTCGATGTCACGGTTGATACCGACGGAGCTGAGTGCCAAGAAGATGACTTGAGAGAGATCCTTGATGGGGCGACCCAAGCTGTCTGGGACAACGGTGAATTAGCTCCACTCGCTATCCGCGGTCGTATTATGGCGCAGGTTCTAGCCGATGCCGACTGTGACACAGCGGGGCAGACAGACCAGAACTCTATATCCGCAGATGCTCTGGACATGAGCGAAACGGGTGCGGCCTCGTCGATAGTGATGGCGGATATGACGCTACTGGGATTCGACGACGGAACCGCTCGACCCACGGATCTGTTCGAGCGATACGGTGCTCCCGCATCGGATCGGAACTGGCGCCCGTAACAACGAAATTCGGTTTCTCCATGGTCTGATGGACAATAGTGGAGTGCGCGGAGCACAACGGGACTATCAGATCGGGGGTCGGAATGACTGCTCACCAGGAACACAATGGAGCATGGTGGCGCGGTGCGGTCGCATATCAGGTCTATGTCCGCTCATTTCGTGACTCGAACGGCGACGGGATTGGTGACCTGCCGGGGGTTACGCAGTCGCTGGACGATCTGGCGAAGCTGGGCGTTAACGCGATTTGGCTGAACCCCTGCTATCTATCTCCGCAACACGACCACGGCTACGACATTGCGGATTATCGTCAGATTTTGCCCGACTATGGAACTCTGGCCGATTTCGATCAGCTGGTCGCGCACGCTCACACGCGGGATATTCGCGTGCTGATGGATATCGTCCCCAACCACTGTTCCAGCGAACACCAGTGGTTCATCGACGCTACTTCCGCAGGTCCCGGCTCACCCGAACGCGATCGTTTTATCTTTGCCGACGGGGAAGGTGACGGGAGTCAGCCACCGAATGACTGGCCGTCGGTTTTCGGTGGCTCAGCCTGGGATCGCTTAGACGATGGGACCGAAAACCCTCAGTGGTATCTGCATCTCTTTGATTCTACGCAACCTGATTTCAACTGGCGCAACCCGGATGTCCGCACCGAATTCCTCGATATTCTGCGATTCTGGTTTGACCGTGGAGTCGACGGGTTCCGTATCGATGTTGCACACGGCATGGTGAAGTCCCTTCCGATTCCGCGCGGTACGCACGCGGACCAATCGGGTTTGTGGACCCAGCCGGAGCTCTTCGAAATCTATAGCCAGTGGCGTCAGCTTGCCGAATCCTACGATCCGCCGAAGTATTTTGTCGGCGAAGCGTGGGTCAATGATCCCGAGGTTTTCACTCGTTTTACAGCTCCTGGGCATCTTCAGCAGTCATTTGCGTTTGACCTGCTGGTTCAGCCTTGGTTTGCGTATAGGTTGCGTCGCTCGATTGAGCAATCCTTCGCGGTTGCCGGGCAAGAAGATGGGCCCGCGTGGGCGTTGGCGAACCATGATGTTCACCGCCTGGTTACCCGCTTGGGTCAGGAACGCATCGACAAAGACCCCGATCCTTTCGACATGCTGGCAGATGCCCGTCGAGATACTCCCGTGAATACTGCGCTGGGCAAGCGTCGTGCGCGCGCAGCAACCGCGTTGCTTTTCGCTCTGCCGGGAACGGTCTACGTGTATCAGGGTGAAGAACTCGGACTTCCAGAAGTACTCGATCTTCCCGATTGGGCCAGGCAAGACCCGATGTGGATTCGCACGAATGGCCAGCAACGAGGCCGCGATGGCTGTCGCGTCCCCCTGCCGTGGAAGAAGCGCGGATCGTCAATGGGTTTTGGGCCCGATGGGGCTTCTGCTCCGTGGCTACCTCAACCTGAAGAATTTCGAGCGTGGGCACGTGACGAACAAGGTGAGGATCCAACATCGATGCTGTCTTTGTACATGCGATTGGGTGGACTCCGACGCCAACTTGTTGGGTCAGCGCACCGTGTGCACTGGGCTGATCAGGTTCCCGAAGAAGTTCTGGCGTTCAGCGCGGGAAGACTGTTCTGCGCGACGAATACAGGTGGAGAAGATGTTGAGGTCCAGGTCCCTCAAGGTGCCCAGATGCTCCTGAATACTGCGGTTGCCGACTGTGACGTGCACCTGTTGGATAACGGAATGTCACTGGCTGATGGCACCGATTTTGATTCTCGCACGTGGTGTTTGCCCGCCGACTCAACATCCTGGTGGTCACTGAATGGGGGTGCTGACACTGAGTGAACAGAGAATACGGTCGCGCCGGCCTTTTAATGCGAAATACATTCCCAACCTGCACTTCTTGACGCAACCGTCTTTTGTTGCCGTCGATTTCGAAACTGCTAATCGCGGTGGCGGAGTCTCCGCCTGCCAGGTGGCATTGGTGAAAATGGAAGACGGGCAGGTGACTGACGAATTCTCGACCTTCATTCAGCCCCCGCAGGGTTATAGCCGGTTCGAATTCACATGGCTTCACGGAATCGGCCCGCGTCAAGTAGCGACGGCTCCAATGTGGGATCAGATCGCTGACCAGATCGCACGCTTCGTTGGCGATCTCCCCGTCTACGCTCATAACGCGACGTTCGACGCTCGAGTCTGGAAAGACTTGGACGACTACTTTGGGACACTTTCTTTGCCCCAGCATTTTTTCTGCTCGTATTTGACGGCACGACGAATGCTTCCGGGCCTCGAAAATTACGCGTTGCCGACTGTTCTTCACGAATGTGACCCGACCTTTAGTCTGAATCACCACGAAGCGGGTTCCGATGCTCACGCTTGTGCGCGAATCGTCAGGCACCTTGCGTCCCGCGATGATCTGCACGGCGCTCTTGCCCCCTGAAAACAGCCTTCAGCCAGCGCATTCTTAGATGGGGCACCTGCTCAAGGTGTCTTTTACCGTGCTCTTCGAACCGACCCACACGGCAATGCGATGATCGATCGACTCAAGTAACTTGAAGGCATCATGCATGCGCGCGTCAATGTCGTCGTCTAACAGGAACTCCATGTGCGCAACGCGGTTACGCAGATTGTGTAGGCGCGCCACCCTTCCGTAGGTGATTGACCCGTCGGGGTCCTTCTCATTCGGGAAAGCGTGAATCAGACACTGTTTCCACAACGCGCGACGATGCTTCTCTGCCTCCAAGCCGGCCAAATCTGACGGTGTGCTTGTCCCATGATGAGGAAGAAGATCCGCCCACATTCCAAACATGACGCAGGACAGGACGTCATCATGCGATGGCTGGTCTTTGCGAGAGTGAGTCTTCGGTTTTTGTTTAGATTCCTTATTCGCCCAGTTCAACGCTTGGCTTCGCTTTGAAGCAGAGAGCTTATCGAGCGGGGGAGCTGGATCCTCAAGAAGCCAACTGGTCGCTTCAGGGTCCTGTTTGCGGTTCCACGCCTGAAGTTGCCGATCCATCGCGTTGCGAACAAAAACTTCGGTCATCCCCAGAATGAAATGAACATCGGACGCCAGTTCGGCGTGCCAACAGTATAGCTCCAGGCTTTTGGGAATGTCCCCTCCCGTGCGCTTCAAATACGGCTTGAGCCTGGCCATGGAAATGTGGCTCACTAGGAGTTCTTGCTGCGACACTGTCATAAATTGATGGTGTCAATTAGCGCAACGCCTGGCAAGTGGTTTCGTCGCAGTGTTGTGTTTCGATACCGAACCTTCAAGTGGACGTGCGCGCGCCGGTGCAAGCGCCTGGTTTAGGCTGGCGTGATGAAAACCCGAGTTGATGCCATTGCAATGCTGGCCCTGATCTGTGTGACCGCGATCTGGGGCTCGACGTTCTTCATCATCAAGGGGATCCTGACGGCGATTCCGACGCTGGACTTCCTGGGCGTCCGCTTCTTCATTGCAGCGCTGGTGATTTTTGTTTTACGAGGCCGCACACTTCTGCGAGCTTCTGTCACCACGTGGAAGCGCGGATTGATGGCGGGCACGGTCTTCGCCGTGGCGCAAATCGTGCAGACGATTGGCCTGGAGACGGCAGATGCGTCGGTGTCCGGTTTTATTACGGGCATGTACGTGATCCTGACGCCACTGTTGCTTTTCATCGCGTTCCGGACGCCGATTTCAAAACCCGTCGTGTTTGCGCTGGTCTTGGCGTTTACTGGGTTGTCGATTTTGTCTCTGAACGGTTTTAGCGTCGGGCTTGGTGAGGGACTGACCTTCATTTCGGCTGTGTTGTTTGCCGTTCATATTGTGCTTCTTGATCAGTGGGCTGGTCAGGAATCCGGTCTTGATTTGGTAGCCATTCAGCTGATTGCTCTTGGTGTGATCTGTGGTGTTTCAGCCTTGCCAGGTGGAATCGTCCTGCCGTCGGGAATCAACGGCTGGGCGGTCATGATCTACATGGCGGTCATTGCCGGCATCGTAACTGTGGGACTTCAAACATGGGCGCAGTCAAGAATTCCTGCGACTAGTGCCGCGGTCATTATGACGACGGAGCCCGTGTTCGCAGCGATCTTCGCGATCCTCTTTGGTGGCGAGCATTTGACGTGGCGACTGTTCGCAGGTGGTTCGCTGGTGGTGGGCGCGATGCTCTTGGCAGAGCTCGCTCCACGGAAGTCTTCGACCGCAGATGAGGGTCTCGTGTCATAATTATGACAACGGCAGATAGCAACGGTGGATACTGGGTTTCAAGCCCTCTACTAGAGAAATAAAATATAAATTAGTAGGCTTTTTGGAATGAATTATAAAATTAATCTAAAAATGCGAAAGTAAAGTAATAGAAAGTAGAATTTTAGGAGGCAAAATCTTATGAAAAAATCCGGCAAATGCCCAAAGTGTGGAAGTGACAATATTTTATTTATACCAGGTAAAGTTGGAGCTTATGGTGCAGGGAATAATATTCCTATAGGTCTAACTACTCTGTCTTCTATTTTAGTAGAAAGATATGTATGTTGTAAATGTGGATTTTCTGAAGAGTGGGTTGATATCTCTGATATTGAGAAGTTGGAGAAGAAATATGGTAAGTGATCTAAGTCTAAAATTATAGGATTAACAGTCCGGCCGAACGACTATAAAACTTAGCTTTTGTAAAAGTTGATATTGCTATAAGATTTTTCACCCGGGAGTGGTGGTCTCGGAAGATTCGAGTTCCGTGTCCTGATTGTTTCGATCGCGCCCAGTCGCTAGCGCATCGATTCAAAGGTCAAGGTGTAAAAGTTTCGGGAGTGAGCAGATTGCTCACTCCCGAAACTAATGCGATCAGTCGGATCAGCGTTCGTCGTTCACCCAGTGTGCCATTTCGGTCGACAGACCGATGTAGGTTGCGGGTGTGAGAGCACAAAGGCGGGCTTCTTCTTTAGCGGGCAACCCAAGGCCGGCGATAAACTCACGCATTTCGGTGGCCCCGACCTCGTGGCCACGGGTCAGCTCCTTCAGGCGCTCGTACGGGTTCGTCATTCCGGTCGCGCCGGCGATCGACGCGGTGCGCATGACCTGCTGAACCGCTTCGCCGAGAACTTCCCAGTTCGCATCCAGGTCGGCAGCCATACGGTTAACGTCAATGTCGATGCCGTCAAGGCCACGAACCAGGTTGAAGAACGCGAGGATCGAGTGCCCAAGGCCAACACCGATATTGCGCTGGGTCGTCGAGTCGGTCAGGTCACGCTGCATACGCGAGGTGACCAGCGTCGATGCCAAGGAATCGAGCAGTGCGCACGAGACTTCCAGGTTCGCTTCGGCATTCTCGAAGCGAATCGGGTTCACCTTGTGGGGCATAGTCGACGAACCGGTGGAGCCCTGGGCTGCGAGGTTCTGGTGGAAGTAGCCCATCGAAATGTAGGTCCAGCAGTCGGTTGCCAGGTTGTGTGCGATACGTCCGGCGCGCGCAACATCGGAGTAGAGCTCTGCTTGCCAGTCGTGAGATTCGATCTGTGTGGTCAGCGGATTCCAGGTCAGGCCCAAACCTTCGACGAAGTTGCGAGCGAGGACCGGCCAATCAGCGTTCGGGACGGAAACGACGTGCGCTGCCCAAGTTCCCGTGGCGCCGTTGATCTTGCCCAAGTATTCGGTGTTTTCGATGCGTGCCAGCTGACGAGCGAAACGGTGGGCAAACACGGCCATTTCCTTGCCCATGGTGACGGGCGTTGCAGGCTGACCGTGCGTGTGTGCCAGCATCGGAGCGTCTGCGCCGGCTTCAGCGAGGCGCAGCAGTCGAGCCTGCAGTTCGCGGGCGGCGGGCAGCCACACCTGCTCGATGCCAGCCTTGATGGTGAGCGCGTAGGCGAGGTTGTTGATGTCTTCCGAGGTGCAGAAAATGTGGACGACCTCGCGCAGGTGCGGAAGCGAGGAATCGGGGCCGAGGACCCCGGTGGCCTTCTCCAGGTGCTCGCGGATCAGGTACTCGACGGCCTTCACGTCGTGACGGGTGACGGCCTCGAATTCGCCGAGACGTTTGATGTGGTCGGCGGAAAAATCGCGGGGCAGTGCGCGCAGGTAGTCGCGTTCAGCGTCGGTCAGGGTCGGCGCGCCAGGAAGGACGGTGTTGTCGAGCAGGTGGATCAGCCACTCAATCTCGACGTGTATGCGCGCACGATTCAAGCCGGCTTCGGACAGGTAATTCGCAAGAGGTGCAACGGCTGCGCGGTAGCGGCCGTCAAGCGGAGACAAAGGTTCGCCAGATGCTGCCAGATCGGCGTAACCATGATCGGTAGAGAAAAGGGAAATCCAGTTTGCGCTCATAGTGTCATCTTTTCATGTTGGCGCGTGGTTAAGAAACGGTGTTGCGTAACGAAAGTGATGATGCCGGACATATTCGGGTGCGCGTGAATAGTCAGCGGGACAGTGTATTCGCAGGTCGATAGGGGATGAGGCCACTCAACGTGAGAGGGTCTGACCTTTTGAGGTGCGTCACCCGATGGGGTGTCCCGATGGTGGATACTCTAAAATCTTGGGCGTGACGAACCCCCATACTCCGAGCCCGAGTGCTTTTGAATCCTCCGGTCAATCCGGTGGTGGTTTTCAGTCCGCGCACTCGGATAACGAAGGGGATTCGTCAGTAGGCGCGGCCTCGTCCACCCCATCGGAACCGACGCCAACTCTGACAACTCGACGACGCTTGCAGGGACTCGACGGCATTCGTGGCATCGCAGCGATGTTTGTTCTGGTCTATCACCTGCTCCCGCAGTATGCGAAAGCCGGGTTCGCGGGCGTCGACATTTTCTTCGTCCTATCGGGCTTCCTCATCACCTTGTTGCTGATAGACCGATTGGATTCAACTGGTTCACTTGGGATCGGTCATTTCTGGATTCGACGTTTCAGGCGTCTTGTCCCGGCGGCGGTCACGACGTGTATTGGTGCGGGAATCCTTGCTCTGCTCAGCGGGACGGATGCGCTAGTTGCGCTCCCTCGCCAAGTCGTCGGCGTGCTCACCGGCACGTACAACTGGCTTGAAATCATCTCCGGCGCCTCTTACTTCGAGCAACAGTCGCCACTGCTCCTGACCAACGCATGGTCATTCGCCGTTGAACAGCAGTTCTACGTCATCTGGCCACTGATCCTCCTTCTTCTGGTTCGGCTACCGAAACACCTCAGAATCTGGATCGCTCTTGGAATCGGCGGAGCATCGACCGCATGGCACGCTGTCCTAGTCGGCCAAGACCTTTCGCGCGCATACATGGGAACAGACACTCACCTGTGGGGTCTGATGATCGGCGCGGCCCTCGCATTCGCCGTCCCCAACGCCATGCAAATGGTCGATGAACGCGCCAAACATGCCGGATATATAGGCTTCTTCGGCGTCATCTCATTCTTTGCCACGATGTTCCTGATGACCGTGTTGCCGGAGTCTTTCATGTACCCGTGGGGCATGGTCATCGTGTCTTTGGCGACGGCGTTCACTATCCGTGGCTTGCTTCCCGACGTGTCCTACGCCGGGACTGCCCGCCTGCTTCGCAAGGTGCTTGAACTAGGTCCCCTGGTGTGGCTGGGAGAACGATCCTACGGAATCTACCTGTGGCATTGGCCGTTGTGGGTGCTCGCTTTCTACGTGGCTCCCCAGATGAGTCTGTCAATGTCGGCAACGCTCGTGTCAGTGGCATCGGTTCTTTTCGCCGCGCTGTCGTACAGGTTTATTGAGACTCCAATTCGTCGCGTCGGCTTCCTTCAGTGGTGCCGTATCGTGTGGTCAGGTTTTCTGACATTCACTGGAAAAGTACGCATCGTCATCGCCGTGATTGTACTGGTGATTGCCTCCCTGTTTGCGGTTGCACTTTGGTTCTCGCCGAATCAGTCGAGCGCTCAAATTGCCATTGAACAGGGAGCAATGTCGGCTCCTGCCAGCGATGCGATGACGTCCGGCTCGCAGTCCGCGGATGCGGCCTCGTCGGGCGACCAGTCGCAGAGCGAGACCCAAAGCGACGCACAGTCTGGCGCACAAAGTGGCGAACCAGAGTTCATCCGCCGCTACGACTACACGCAGCCACAGGTCACTGGCGAAGAAATCACGATTATTGGCGACTCGGTCACCCTGGGTTCTTCGGCTGCGCTCAGCGAAGCATTCCCGGGTGTCTACGTTGATGCCGAGGTCTCGCGTTCTGTTCTTGCTGCTGGTCCCATCATCGATTCTTTGAACGCGCAGGGCTTGCTTCGCGAATACGTCGTCATCTCACTGGCAACGAATAATGTCGTGACAGACGACCAGATTGACGCACTTGTTGCCCAGATCGGGCCAGAGAGAAAGCTCATCCTGGTCACTGCATTCGGTCCTGCTCGCACAACGTGGATCCCACCGTCGAATGACACGATTTGGCGTGCAGCAACGCGCTACCGGAACGTGTTCGCGGCCGATTGGGCGAACCCCATTTCCCGTCACCCCGAGGATCTTGCCGGAGACTCCGTGCACCCGGCAACGGATCAGGGGCACCAGATTTACGTTGAAGCAATCCGGAGTGCTCTGAACGAGGCCCTTCAGATCTCCCTGCGCGACAGTGAAGCGAGTGCCGAAACGGATTCTCAATTCGGAGCACAAGCGGCGTACTGATTCAGCACGTGGCACGTGTTCGACCCGGAGGGGCTCCCACCTGTTGTACTAGCCGTATTTCTTCACTATCTGCATCACATCTGACCGGTAGGACACGCCAAAAAGATAGGCGTGAATGATCAGAATATGAAGACTGTGAAGCCCGATGCGTTCGCGCCAGCCATCCTGAAGAGGTGACGCTTCGGCGTACGCATCGCGGATTGTTTCCAGATGAGGGCAACCAAAAACACCGAGCATCGCCAAGTCTTCTTCGCCGTGACCCCCTTGGGCTGCTGGATCAATAAGGGTTACACCATCGGGTGTCCACATGACGTTTCCGCTCCACAGATCTCCATGAAGTCGAGATACTTCCCCGGAACGGACAAGAGCGGGTTGGTCATGATCAAACACCCCGGATGCGAGTTTTTCAGCGAATTGATGCAGGCGCTCGCGGTCTGTCTGGCTAAAAGCTGGGCAGTCAATATAGGGCTCAACCCGGTATTTGGCGTAGTACTGTCCCCAAGATGCGCTGCCCCCATCGGCTAAGAGAGGCAATGGAGCTTCACCCATCCACCCGTCGGTTGTATGCCCGGGCGGTGGAGCGCCTAAATGAGGCGCGCCCGCTGCGTGCGTATACGCCAGGGCTCGTCCAAATTCCTCAGCCATTCGCGGGGTTGCTTCGATGCGAGACAGGACTGGCTCTTCGAGCCAGGTCTTCCCGTAATCGAGCACGGGAACAATCCGCGTTGCCTGATCGCCCGCATCCGCGAGCCATAAGAGCGCTGTCACTTCATAGGAGATCTTCTGAGGCCGATGGTCGGTTTTCCGGAACGTTTCCACGGTGTTACTCCTTAGGGGCTGCAATTGTTACGAGGATATCCACAGGTGCTCGTCCCTGAAATTGGTTATCCACAATTTTGCTTCCCTCGATTTTCCTCGTTGTCACTGTCCTTCTAGCGTGGGGAGTGGAAGGAGGATCCGTGGATGAAGTAGGCAATATGCAGGTCGCTCGCGAATCAATGCGGAGCGTATGCAAAGTGCTTGAAGACATACACGGCGACGTTGCATGTGAGCGCTTCGAAGACTGGCAGGGTGGAGCTGCAGATGCAGCTCGAGATGACCTCTTGGTGCTTTTAGGACAGCTCGGAGTGGTCATGGACTCGGGAGATGATGCGCTTTTAGCACTCGACACGGCGATTGCTGAGTGTCAGCTAGCCAGCGTTGTTCTGATGCCCGGACAAACAACAAATCCGTTATCGCTGGGCGCATATACGCCTGCCTCTTTTGCTTCGCATACGTTCTCTGAGTCATCAGGTGTGTTCTGACATGAACAGAATTGTTGTGACAAGCGGGCCAACGCACGTTGACACGGATGCGTTGATCATGGCATGTACCCGGCTTCGCAAGAGTGAAGAGTCGCTATCCGCATTGATCGCTTCCACTCGGTCGGCTCAGGATCATGCACGCCTGGGTATCGGGCTCAGCCCCACCGCATACACGGCTGTTAGTGCGATAGAAGAAGTGGCCTCGTTGATGACGTATCTTCGCGCCAAACTGTCCGCATTCGCCGACTCGATCGCCTACTGTGCAGCCATCTATTCGGGCGCAGACTCGCGAGCGGTTGCGCTTTTGTCATCAACCCACAACGACAGTCCCATCTTCAACCTGAATCTTTCGCAGCCGAACCTCAAAGAGCCTGCACCGGGCTTTCCGATGATTGCACAGTGGCTAAGGGAAAACACATGGGATGTGCGCTCGCGGAACCTTGATGTCCTATCAGCGATCCTGGCGTTCATGTTCGGGCGCTCAGATGGTTTAACGGCACTTCGTTTTGAACGCGATCTTGACGCGTTCTCCTTCGGCGTTCTGCATCTTTTCGGCGCTCGGCGCGGTGTGCCCGGAAGCTCAACGAAGCAGGTCGCCGGGTACGCCGCATCGTGGTCGTCCGGAATTGGTGCACTGTTCTTCGGAAATGTCACGGGCGTGGAAATTCAGACAGGCTCCTCGTCGGGAGCCGGCAGAGGACATCGGATTATCAAAGCAGTGAAAGAAGGATTCGCTCCCATATTAGCGGCGAGTCCGCATACGCCTTTCGCGCTCTCCGTTCTGTCGATCGTCGGTAGAGTGGGGCAGGGGGTTGGTGCGATCCGTTCGCATCCGACTCAGCGCGTGGTCACCCCTTCTACCCCCGATACTCGACCTGCAATGAGCACCCCTACTCCTATTTCCACGGTTGAAACTCCGCGGAAACCATCACAACTGTTGGAGTCACTTTCAGGACTGAATTCAGGAGGCGAAGAAGGGCAAATCAAGATCATCCGACACAGCACTCCGATTCCCTCCGATGCGTCATCGCCGGGTGGATCACGAACACGTTCGTCCTGGTCAGTCGTCATTCGAGGTACTCAGAAGTGGAGCGTCGGGGGAAGTAACCCGCAGGATATGCTCACCAATTTTGAGGGGGTAGCAGGGCGCGAATCCGACCAATCACGCGCGGTCCTAGAGGCGATGAAAATGGCTGGAATCAAAGCGGATGAACCCGTCGAATTCGTTGGTCATTCGCAAGGAGGCATTATTGCCGCTCAACTGGCGACCAGTAGCGACGTGAACCAGAACTACCACGTCGTATCAGCCCTGACAGCGGGGTCCCCGATTGGCGGATCGCAGACTCCTTCGCACGTCCACGTCCTCGCATTAGAGAACACCAGAGACCTGGTGCCAGCACTCGACGGGGGAGCGACTTCCCAAGGAGTGACAACCGTTCACTTTGATGGGCAAACGTACATCCCGGCCGAAAAACAGGGACAGAATCTGGTTGCGCACGACATTGGAACCTACCGTAACCTGCTAGGAGATATTGAGAATCGCCAAAATGAGCCGGGGCTTACCGAGGTTAAAGAATGGGAAGAACATCGGATCGAATCGCTCGGTTTGACCGAGCAGACGACCTCTCAAGCGTATGTCTTCGACACTAGGCGCATCCATGACGAGGGCTGAACAATCGGATAAACACCGGTGGACAGATGCAGACGAGCGCTCTGAAACCGCGTCCAACCTGCTAACGTGATGGCGTGACACGGGGTGCCACAGGCTGAGAAAAAACCCGTTGAACCTGTCGAGATAATTCTGACGAAGGGAATGTCAATGATGGATCGTGCCATCGTATCTTCGGCTCTTGAAGCTGTCCGAGAAACAAGCCCATTGGTTTCGTGCATTACCAATTCAGTGGTCACAAACTTTACGGCAAACGTCCTTTTGGCCATCGGCGCTGCCCCTGCAATGGTCGACATTGTTGGCGAAGCGGGACCGTTTGCGTCGATCGCGTCCGGTCTGCTGATTAACTTGGGAACGCCGACCCCCGAACAGCGTGAAGCTGCTCGTGAAGCCGCGTCAGCTGCGGTCGCAGCGGACGTTCCGTGGGTATTGGATCCGGTTGCGGTTGGTGCCTTGGTGCATCGCACCGATCTTGCGCGTGAGCTGGTGACAATGGGGCCGACTGTTGTTCGAGGTAACGCCTCGGAAATCATCGCGCTTGCGGGTGAGGGAGCTGGTGGTCGTGGCGTCGATGCCTCCGACGAGGTTGAATCAGCGTTCGAAGCAGCCCAGCTCATTGCGCGCAACTACGGCAGTGTTGTTGCAATCTCCGGCGCAACCGACGCAATTGTCAGCGCAGATCAGATTATTCGTGTTGGTGGTGGCGCAGAAATGCTGACTCGCGTCACCGGTGGTGGCTGTGCGCTGGGTGCGTTCCTCGCTGCTTTCGTCGGTGCGGCGAAGACGCGTGCGGTGACGCCGCTGGAAGCGGTTGCTGCCGGTCACGCCGTCTACTCTGCTGCGGGTGAGATTGCTCAAGAGAAAGCGTCGGGCCCGGGTACGTTCCAGATGCACTTCCTTGATTCGCTCTACTTGGTCTCGACAGACGACCTTGACAGGATTCCGCTGTCATGAGGAATGCTCCTGACCTGCGGGTCTATTTGGTGACGGATGCTGAGCAGTGCGAATCGATGGGGCGGAGTGTTCTTGAAACGGTTGAAGCCGCCGTCGAAGGTGGAGCAACGTGCGTCCAGCTTCGCGCGAAGACTTCCGATGGCGGTCCCTTCCTTGATGAGGTCTGCGAAGTAGCGAATGCGGTCGGCGACCAGGTTCCCGTGATCGTCAATGACCGGGTGGATGTGTTCCTCGCAGCTCGCGCATTGGGTGTCCCAGTTGCGGGTGTGCACGTTGGTCAATCGGATCTTCCCGCGAAGGTTGTGCGTGAAATGATCGGCGAGGTCGCGTTCCTTGGATTGTCTGTTGGGACTGATGAAGAGGCGCGGATTGCGGCAAGCGAAGGGGTTGCAGATCACGTTGGCCTCTCGGTTCTGCGCACCACGGCAACGAAGACGAATACGCCCGATGTCCTTGGCTATGACGGGTGTGAACGGCTTGCGCGCCTTGCCGTTATGCCAAGTGTCGCTATTGGTGGTGTTGGTATCGATGACATGGCACCTTTGAAAGCGCGTGGTGTGAATGGTGGTGCCGTGGTTTCGGCAATCTGTTGCGCAGAGGATCCGAAGCAGGCTGCTCGCGATCTTCTGAATGCGTGGAGCAGCGCTCCCGACGCTGGTCGTCAGGAAGCGACGGGGGTGAGTGATCGATGATTCCTACAGTGACCGCTTTGACGATTGCCGGGTCTGATCCCTCGGGTGGAGCAGGTATTCAGGCTGATATGAAAGCGATGAGCGCCAATGGTGCGTACGCGATGAGCGTCATTACCGCTCTGACCGCACAATCAACGAAGGGCGTGGCCGGAGTCCACGCGGTTCCCGTTGATTTCGTCAAACTCCAGTTAGACACGGTTCTTGACGATATTGCTCCCGATGCAACGAAGATCGGGATGCTGGCAACTGCAGACTTGGCACGCCTTGTTGGCGAATACCTTCCGCGGTTGCCTTACACGGTGCTTGATCCGGTGATGGTGGCAACCTCGGGTGATCCCCTATTGGACAACGAGGCTATCGCCACTGTTCGGCAGTTGTGCACTGTCGCAGATTTGATTACACCGAATCTTGCTGAGGCAGCGGTTCTTCTTGAATCCGATTGGGCAACCAACGTCAATGAGATGACGGAGCAAGCGTTCGCTTTGCGCGAGCTAGGCGTGAAGAATGCGCTGGTGAAGGGTGGTCACCTGGATGAGAAAGCCTGCGATGTCTTCCTCGGCGAAGGTGACTCAGAACCGCATATTCTGACCGCTCACCGTATTCACACGAAGAATACGCACGGAACAGGATGCACGCTCTCATCATCGATTGCGGCTCTTCGCCCGCGTTGCGACTCGTGGCTCGAAGCTGTCACGCGCGCGAAGGCGTACCTGACGGGCGCGATCGAACAGGCTGATGAGCTTGGAGTCGGACACGGGCACGGTCCCGTCCACCACTTCTACGCGCTGTGGAATAACGACATGATGAAGGACAATGATGTTCACTGACGAACTGTGGGAAGAGATCGCCCCCATTAAGAAAGCGATTGACCAGGGGCAATTCGTTCGAGGTCTCGGTGACGGGAGCCTCAGCCAAGACAAATTCAACTACTACATGGTCCAAGACGCCCTGTATTTAGCTGCATACGCGAAAGCTCTTGCTGGTCTCGCCACTTTTGCGCACGATCCGGATGACCTGGTGTTCTGGGCCGAAGCATCGGCGAATTCGATCAAGGTTGAGCGAGAGCTCCACGCGTCGCACGTCGACGTGATGGCAGCGGCAACGCCTTCGCCAACGTGTCGTGCCTACTCTGACTTCTTGGCTGCCCAGCTTGCCAGCGGCGAATACGGGATTGCTGCCGCAGCGGTTCTGCCCTGCTTCTGGATCTACCAAGTGGTGGGGACTGAGCTCCTCGACACTGCCGGCGACCTTGAAAAACACCCCTACGGTGACTGGATTGGAATGTACGCAAACCCCGTGTTTGCGGAAGAAACCAAGATCGTCCGCGGGATCGTTGACCGCGTGGCCGAAGGCGTTGTAGAACTCCAGCGCCAGCGCATGAGGGACGCGTTCGTTCAGGCCAGCCGATACGAATGGATGTTCTGGGACGCGGCATGGCGAATGGAGACGTGGCCAATCTGAAAGGGCCTCGGTCAACGCCTGCATCGACCGAGATGTGAAGCGTCGAGCAATACGAAGGGGCGGGGGTGTTCTGGATCCAGAACACCCCCGCCCCCTAATCTCAGCGGTTCACATTGTCATCTGACCGAACGCGGACTACTTGTCCTTCTTTGCGCCAATCAAGCCGGCAACAAGGGACGAGACGATTGCGGTGATGACAGCACCAAAGAAGCTTGCCCAGAAGCCACCCGTTTCAAAGGGAATGCCAACGGATGTTGAAAGTGCGCCGGTCAGCATGAACAGCAGGGCGTCGGTAACGATGGCGAACAAACCGAAGGTCAGGATGTACAGGGGGAAGGTCAAAACCTTCACCAGAGGTTTGATCAGGGAGTTCACCAGAGTGAACACCAATGCGATCACCGCAAGGGCGATCAGAGTGGAGGCTAGTGACGTTCCGTCGGTGAAATTGATCGACGGCACAATCAGGGTCGCTGCCCAGATACCAGCCATGGTTGCAATGAGTCGAAGTATAAATTCCATACTTCCAGTCTGCCTGTGTTCCAGCTTTTTCGCATCCGCAGGCGGTTTTTCGCGGGCGACATTCCGACTCTCCACGCCTGCCGACCGCTGGCTTGCCACACCTGTTGGATTCGTGGGAGCAGGTCGAAGATCTTGAGGAGCGTTTGAAGCGCGCGGGCGGGATCGTGAATTTCAACGAGGTTCGCTGGGATGTTCGCCCATCGCCGGGCTGTGGAACGATTGAGGTTCGCTCGTTCGATTCGGCGACGAATATGACGGAATTGCGGGCTTTGTCCGCGCTTGTTCACGCTTTGGTTGAGACGGTGTCGCGTGATCTTGATCGTGGGGTCGCGCCTGCGGTGCTGCCTCGCGAATTGCTGGAATTGAATAAGCGGCGTGCTTCCCGATTCGGGCCGACTGATTCGAGGTGTGTGTAAAGTTATGACCGAAAGCCTCTGTCAAACGAGTGACATACTTGCTAGTCTCGAAGAATGACTGAGGATTTCCTGGCTTTTGCACTCAATGCTGAACGTCGCTCTCACGCCTGCGAAGACGCGGACTACCCCCAATTTCATGTCGCTCCGCCAGTTGGGCGCCTCAATGATCCGAACGGCCTGATCAAAGTTGGCGACACTTACCACGCCTTCTTCCAGTACACCCCGGAGCATCCGAAGAAGCTTGTTTACTGGGGTCATGCGACGTCGAAGAACCTCGTGAACTGGGAATACCTGAAACCTGCGATCCTGCCCGACACTCACCAGGACGCAAACGGCGCCTACTCCGGTACTGCGATCGCGACCGAAGAGGGCGTGGAACTCTGGTACACGGGCAACTACAAGGATCCTCAGACCGGTGAGCGCGAAGCGACCCAGTGCGTCGTCATCACGTCCGACATGAAATCGTTCACCAAGCTTGTTCCGCCGATTATCGGCCATCAGCCCAACGGCTATACCGCTCACTTCCGCGACCCGCAGGTCTGGGCCGATCCCGAAGTGCCGGGTAGCTACCGCATGCTCCTCGGCGTGCAACGCGAAAACGAAACCGGCGCCGCCCTTCTCTACCGTTCGAGCAACCTGCGTACCTGGGAATGTGAAGGAGAAATGACCTTCCCCGATGCGAACGGCACATTCGACGCCTTCGGCTATATGTGGGAATGCCCGAACCTCGTTCGCCTGAGCGATGAGGTCAGTGGTGAAGTCCGCGACGTCCTCATCTTCTGTCCCCAGGGCATCGCCCCCGACGTTGAAGGCTACGAAAACATCTTCCCCTGCATTTACATCGTCGGAAAACTGGTCGGCACAGAATTTACCGAGTGTGACGGATCATTTACCGAGCTTGACCGCGGTTTCGAGTTCTACGCTCCCCAGGTCTACGCGCGCACTGACACCGCGTGGGGTGCATGGAGTGACGAGAAGCCCGCGCTTCTTGTCGGCTGGGCCGGCAACGCCAGCGAAGATGACCAGCCCTCGATCGAAACCGGAGGGTGGGTGCACTGCTTGACCTCTCCGCGACAGCTGGTGTTGGTTGACGGCGTGCTTGTTCAGCGTCCCTACCTGCCCGGCTTGCCGCTGTCATTCGACTCCGAAGTGGAGACTCTCGCGGGTTCGCGTTCGTGGAGGTTCTCAGCTGACGTCGAGTTCAACGCACCTTCCGCTACTTCATCCGACGAGGCCACCTCCATTACGTTCGTCATCGGCTCAACGGGGGCGGGAGTGAATGTGACACTGAGTCCGTCATCCCTGGCCGTTGATCGCTCCGACTCGCGTTACCCACATGGAGATATGCGAACCGTGACCCTCACGGACGAAGAGTCGGAGCATATTGAGATCATCCATGACCGGTCTCTCACCGAAATCTTCCTCGGAGATGGTCGCAAGGCCTTCACCTTCCGCTCCTTCTTGAACGGTGAAGCAGCTGGGCTCGAAGCGCGATGCGAATCGGGTTCTGTAACTCTGACAAACATATGCAGGGCTCGTCTGGACTGAAAGGTGTCCGCGCCAAGTAAAGGGTGGCGTGTGAGATGTGTGCGCGGCCTCGTGAATCGACAATCTGGGTGGGCTTCGGCTGGAATGTGTCCGCAGGTCATCACTGCTGAGGTGGTAAGCGCACATTTTTGCGCGTCAGTTCGGCGAAAAGTCCACATAACAATGAGACAAAAGCCCTTGCGCTGAGGCGTATGGCGCACATAGTATGTCAAACGATTGCTATATAGCCCGGTAGTGAACGACGACGTTGTACACGCGCCTGGCCCACCGAGAAAGGAACGTGGATGGCAATGGATTACGCCAAGGTGGCGTCCGAAGTTGTAGAAGCGGTCGGAGGTGCCGATAACATCAGCGCAGCCGCACACTGCGCAACCCGCCTGCGACTCGTTATTGTCGACGAGTCTAAGATTGACCAGGCTGCCCTCGACGCGAACGGAGACCTCAAGGGCACCTTCGCAGCAGGTGGCATGTTCCAGATCATCGTCGGTCCCGGCGATGTCGATAACGTCTACCGCAAGATGGTCGAAAACCACTCCGTCCGCGAGGTCTCCAAGGATGAAGCCAAGGAAGAAGCCGCAAAGTCCGGCAACCTCTTCTCGCGCTTCATCAAGATGATCGCTGACATCTTCGTTCCAGTCCTCCCCGCCCTGATCGCCGGCGGTCTGATGATGGCTATCAACAACGTTCTGACCGCTGAAGGCCTCTTCGGCGAACAGTCCGTCGTTGGAATGTTCCCGGCCATCGCTGACTACGCCTCCCTGATCAACATGATCTCGTCGGCAGCATTCGCTTCGCTGCCTGTCCTGGTTGGCTTCTCCGCTGCAAAGCGCTTCGGTGGCAACGTCTACCTCGGTGCAGCAATCGGCGCGGCAATGATCTCCTCCGACCTGCTCAATGCATGGAATACCGGCGCGGCACTTGCTGGCGACGCAGAGGTTGAATACTGGCACCTCTTCGGCATGGAAGTTGCCAAGATCGGCTACCAGGCACAGGTCATCCCGACCCTCGCCGTCACCTTCGTCATGTGCGTCATCGAAAAGTGGCTGCACAAGCGCCTGTCCGGCACCGTTGACTTCCTCGTCACCCCGCTGGTCACCATGCTTCTCACCGGCTTCCTCGCATTCATCGCAATCGGCCCGATCACCCGCGTTCTCGCAGAAGGCATCACCAACGGCATCAACTGGGGTTACTCCACGCTCGGCCCAATCGGTGGCCTGATCTTCGGCTTCTTCTACTCGCCGATCGTCGTCACCGGCCTGCACCAGTCCTTCCCGGCAGTTGAAATCCCGCTACTCCCCGTTAATGGTGGCATCGGTGACTTCATCTTCCCGATCGCCTCCATGGCAAACATCGCTCAGGGTGCTGCAGCCCTCGCTGTCTTCCTGAAGGCCCGCGATGCCAAGCTGAAGGGCCTCGCCGGCGCCGGCGGCGCGTCCGCAGTCTTCGGTATTACCGAACCCGCAATCTTCGGTGTCAACCTGCGCCTGCGCTGGCCCTTCTACGTCGGCATGGTTGCTGCAGCAATCGGCTCCGCCGGCGTCGCACTCTTCGACGTTCGTGGCCAGGCACTCGGTGCAGCAGGCTTCGTCGGCTTCGTGTCGATCATCCCGAATGACATCCCGATGTACCTGCTCCTTGAAATCCTCGTCTTTGCCCTATCCTTCGGTGCCACCTTCGCCTATGCCTCAACGCGAGGCAAGGTGGACTTGGCCGAAGGTGGCGCAGTCGCAGCATCCGCCGATTCTGCCGTCGTAGCTGCACCTGCAGCTACTGGCGTCGCAGAAGCCAAGATCGTTGAATACGCCGAAGGCGCAGACACCGACTACACCATCACCGCACCTCTCGCCGGTGAAATCATCCCGCTCGAGCAAGTCAAGGACGAGTCCTTCGCCAAGGGCATGCTCGGCCCGGGCGCAGCAATCATTCCCGCCGGTGGTGTAGTCGTCGCACCATTTGACGGCAAGGTCACGGTCGCATTCGAGACCGGCCACGCCTACGGCCTGAAGTCCGCATCCGGCATGCAGGTTCTGATCCACATTGGTATGGACACGGTCAAGCTTGAAGGCAAGTGCTTCACCCCCCGCGTCGCCAAGGGCGACATGGTCCGTCGTGGCGATGTCCTCGCCGAGGTTGACTGGGACGGTATCCGCGCAGCCGGTTACGATACCATCACCCCGGTTGTCGTCACCAATAAGAAGAAGTTTGACTCCGTCGAGCTTTCCGGCACGGGCACCGTTTCCACGAACGATACCTTCCTTGAGGCACAGCCGAAGGAAGTAACTGCCTAATCGGGTTTTATTCCTGACACGTGACGGGGAGAAGGCTACGGCCTTCTCCCCGTCGTGTGTGTGATCTGAGTGCGAATAATGAAGGGGCACTGACAATCGTCAGTGCCCCTGATTCGATTGAATTGAGATGTGTGCTTACGCGGTCCAGCCTTCAATCAAAGTCACTGGGAACTCGTAGCTTCCGCCAGTCGCTCGGTCGTGAGAATCATCGGATGTGTCGGCAGAGCCGTGGGCCTCGCTGCTAGTTTCACCGTTGATCTGCGCAAGCAGGATCTCGACGGCCTTGCGGGCAATCAGATCGAGGGGCTGGCGTAGCGTGGTCAGTCCGGGAAGAGCGCGGTGAATAGCCTGGGTTCCATCGAAGCCGATGATTCGCAGGTCGCCTGGAACGGTCAGGTTGTGCAGGCGTGCCCATTCGAGGACCTCGGCCGCGGCCAGGTCATCGGTGGCGAAAACGCCATCGATTTCTTCGGCGACAGAGTTGAGGCATTCATTGACGGCCAGTTGGCGGATCGCAGAATCCGTGTGGAAGGGAACTTCCAGAATGACCGGTTCAACGCCGTCTTCGCCAAGGGCTCGACGATATCCGTGCTCGCGCAGGTTCTTCGGGTGCGCGCGCGAGGTCAGCAGGGCCGGTCGGTGGCAGCCTGCGTCCAACAAGCGCCTGGTGGCGTCGTATCCGGCGGTTTCGTTGTTGCAACGAACGTTAGGGATCCGGGGTGAGAGCTCGCGGTCGATGGTGACCAGTGGCATGCGGATCGTTTGGTATTCCTCGAGCGCTTCGTTGTGTGCGCCAGAAATAATACCGTCGACTCGATTTCCAACCAGTAGGTTCAAGTAGTCGCGTTCACGGTCCGCGTGTCCCATCGAGTTGCAGATAAGGATGCGGTAGCCCTGTTCGGCAAGGGCGTTTTCAATCTCGACGGCGAGTTCGCCGAAGAAGGGGAGTGCGACAGTCGGGACGATCAATCCGATGGTGTCGGACTTTTTGCCGTGGAGTGCGCGTGCGAGCTGGTTGGGACGGTATCCGAGTTTCGCGATCGCGTCGCCGACGCGGTCCTTTGTTGTCTGGGACAGGTATCCGCGGTTGTTGAGGACTCGCGACACGGTGGTCAATGAGACGCCGGCTTCTTTGGCTACGTCGGCCAGGGTGGGCTCGGAGTGTGACTTCACGGGTTAGGTCCTTGTTTTGCTGGCGGTCGTTCGGTTCATTTTAGATGTTGATGTGTGCAGACCATATGGACTTCTGTCGAAGTGTGAGCCTATTTACTGACTACTCATCTCGTCACCTGTTGAACGTGTGCCTGACGCGCAGAATATTTGGTCAAGTCCGTGTTAAGCAGGCAAAAAAGGGGACGAGTCTGGGCGTCTTGGTGCGGTGTGTAGTCGGCCCTCGGCTTGGCTGTGGGTGATGAAAGTGTGGCCGGCCTCGTGAATGGGGAAGAAGGCGGAAGGCGCTGACGTGACAATGGTCGCGCAATTGCACCATGAAAGTGTGCTGACAGGCACGATAATTCCTTTTACGATTAAAGGCAAGGGTCAATATGTCCAACGATGGACATACCCGGGTTGGAAGGAAAACCTCATGATCTCTCGTTCTGTTGTCATCGCCTCCTCCGTTGGTCTGCACGCGCGCCCCGCTGCCATCCTTGCCGATGCCGTTGATGAATCCGGTGTCGACATCGTTATCTCGTTCGACGGTGAAGAAGCAGACGCAGCATCGCTCCTCGAAATCATGACCCTCGGTGTCAAGCACGGCGACGAAGTCACCCTGTCCACCGAAGATGACAACGCTGGCGCTGTTCTCGACTCGCTGGCCGAACTGCTTTCGCGCGATCTCGACCAGGAGTGAGCATGAGCACCGGACACTCAGTCCTTCACGGAATCGGCGTCTCAGCCGGAACAGCCGCTGCTCCGGTAGCGATCGTGCGCCCAGCACCCGGCGTTGATACGAACGAACCTGCTTGCACTGATCCCGAGGTGGACGGTGCCCGTGTGCGCGAGGCTCTCGCAACAGTCAGCAACAGCCTCAAAGAACGTATGGAAACGGCTCCCGAAGAGTCGAAGCCGATCCTGAAAGCCACCGCCAAACTCGCGTCAGACCGCGGTCTGGCAAAGGGGATCGACAAGAAGCTGAAGAAGGGCTTCGGTGTGACTGCCGCAGTCGAAGCAGCTGTCGAAGAATACGCCGAAATGCTCCGCGGACTGGGCGGGTACATGGCGGAACGCGCCACCGACCTGTACGACGTGCGCGACCGTGCAATGTGTGAACTGCGCGGACTTCCGGCTCCCGGCGTTCCCTCATTCGATGAGCCTGTCATCCTGGTTGCTCGCGATCTGGCACCCGCTGAAACTGCAACCCTGAACCCTGAGAAGGTCAAGGGCATCATCACCGAAATCGGTGGCCCCACGTCGCACACCGCGATTCTGGCCGCTCAGCTTGGTATTCCGGCAATCGTGAAGGTTACCGGCATCCTCGATATCACCGAAGGGCACATGCTCGCCCTTGACGGTGGCGTCGGTGAAGTCATCGTTAATCCGACCGACGAAGAAGTTGAGCTTCTTGAAGCGCGCTCGCGTCATCGCGCTACCGCGCTTGCCGGCTCGTCCGGTGAAGGTGCGACCTACGACGGCTACAAGGTCAAGCTTCTTGCCAACATCGGCACGATCGATGACGCTGAACGCGCAGCTAAGTTCGACCTTGAAGGCTCCGGCTTGTTCCGTACCGAATTCCTGTTCCTCGATCGCGCGGATGCGCCTTCGTTAGAAGAACAGACGGAAACCTACACCAAGGTTCTCCAGGCGTTCGGTGATCGTCGTGTTGTCGTGCGCACGCTTGACGCCGGCGCCGACAAGCCACTGTCGTTTGCAGATCTTGGCAAGGAAGAAAACCCGGCGCTTGGCCGTCGCGGTTTGCGCCTCTGCCAGGCTCGCGAGGACCTGATTGATACGCAGCTGACTGCTTTGGCTGCCGCCTACGAGGCCACGAAGGCTGACCTTTGGGTCATGGCACCGATGGTGTCCACACTTGAGGAAGCCCAGTGGTTCGCCGACAAGGCGCGTGGCGTGGGCCTGCCGAAGGTCGGCATCATGATCGAAGTTCCCGCGGCCGCTATCCGAGCAGACCAGATGCTGTCCATCGTTGACTTTGCGTCGATCGGCACGAATGACCTGACGCAGTACACGATGGCCGCTGACCGC
Source organism: Schaalia turicensis ACS-279-V-Col4 (assembly GCF_000296505.1). GTDB lineage: Bacteria > Actinomycetota > Actinomycetes > Actinomycetales > Actinomycetaceae > Pauljensenia > Pauljensenia turicensis_A. The sequence continues at coordinate 326,578 of NZ_JH815208.1, read as the reverse complement.
ATGGACGGCGAGCTTGCTCCGCTGCTCACCGCGTGGCAGCCGGCTGTCCTGCAGATGATCAAGTTCGCCTGTGAAGGTGGTCGTTCGACAGGCAAGTCGATCGGTGTCTGCGGTGAAGCCGGTGGCGACCCGCTGTTAGCGCTGGTTTTGACAGGTTTGGGTGTTGGCTCCCTGTCGATGGCACCGACCAAGGTGAACGCTGTTCGCGCCGCTCTTCGCCTGCACGACCTGGCGACCTGCCAGCAGATGGCTGCGTATGCGCTGGATGCTCCGACGGCTGAAGAGGGACGCAACAATGTCCTGAAGCTTGTCTCGCCGACGATGCTGGCGTTGCTCTGAGCACCCTCTGATTGAAGCACGAAGCCCCGGACCTCTACGAGGTCCGGGGCTCTGCTTTGTTAGTCAGAGACTAGGCAGGCGTCAGGCGACAACCAGGCCGGTGTACTGGGTGCGGGCGCGCTCGAAGCGTGCTGCGACGTCGTCCCAGTTGACGATGTTCCACCATGCCTTGACGTAGTCTGCCTTGACGTTCTGGTAGTCGAGGTAGAAGGCGTGCTCCCACATATCCAGCATGAGTAGCGGGACGGTGGCGACCGGGATGTTACCCTGCTGGTCGGTCAGCTGGAAGGTGACCAGACGGCCAGCGAGTGCATCCCATGCGAGGATGCCCCAGCCGGAGCCCTGCAGGCCGAGAGCCGCTGCTGCGAACTGGCCCTGGAACTTCTCGAAGGAGCCGAAGTATTCGTCGATTGCTGCGGCGAGTTCGCCTTCGGGGCGACCCTGGCCGTCGGGGGTCATGTTCTGCCAGAAGATGGTGTGGTTGGTGTGGCCACCGAGGTTGAACGCAAGGTTCTTCTCGTACAGGTTGATGGCGGCGAAGTCGCCGGATTCGCGTGCTGCTTCGAGCTTCTCAAGGGCGGTGTTTGCGCCACCGACGTAGTTTGCGTGGTGCTTGTCATGGTGCAGTTCCATGATTGTGCCGGAGATGTGCGGCTCGAGTGCTGCGTAGTCGTAGGGGAGCTCGGGGAGCGTGTAGACGGTCATTGCGTCTCCTTCGTTAGGTATTTAATGGCAGTGCCGCGACTGCCGTTCACACTTTCGAGGGTACAGGGCTTTAGTCCCCTTTTGCTACGGGAACGGTGGAACATGGACGTGAGGTTTCAGCCATTGCCGGCTGGGAATAAAACGCGCGTTGGGTGCAACGGGTGTGGTTTCACGAGGCCGCGCCCGCCTGTCGTAGGTCTTGGCGCAATTGGTGCGCGAGCTCGCCTCTGCTGATGGAGGTGTTGCGTTGGGGCCTCGTCGATGCCCTTACTTGGTGTGGCGCACCCGCTTGATGACGCTGGAAAACCCGAGCCAAATGTAGGCCAGGACGATGCCCCAGATCATGCCGAAGATGCCGGATTGGACGGTTTCGGCGGTCCATGCGGCGGCGCCACCGAGGTGTTCGACGTAGGAGACGCCGTGCTCGACGATGTGATGGAGCACGGTGAAGCCGAGGGTATTGAGGGAGGAGATGACGATGTGTCCGCCGACCCAGAGCATAGCGATCGTGCCGACGATTCCGATGACGGTGAAGACCTTCGGCATGACGGAAACGAGGCCTCGTCCAAAGCTGGCAATGCCACCCTTCTTTTCTGCGAGGCGTAGACCAAGGTCATCCATTTTGACCAGGACGGCGACGATTCCGTAGACGAAGAAGGTCATGAAGAAGGCGACACCGACCATGATGCCAACTTTGATGAGGTTGGAGGTGGTGGTGACGCCGGCCAGCGAAATAAGCATAATTTCCGCGGAAAGAATCAGGTCAGTGCGAGTGGCGGAAGAAACGATGCCCATCTCAATTTCTTCAGGAGTAACGGAGGTCGCTGAGTCCTTGTGGTCAACGTGTTCGGGGTAGAGGTGGAGCTTGGCGAGAGCTTTTTCTCCGCCTTCGAAGCAGAGATACGAGCCACCGATAATGAGGATGACAGGCAGAAGCCAGGGGGCTAGCCAGGTGAGGATCAATGCGACCGGCAGGATGATGGCGAGCTTGTTAATAAGGGATGCGCGCGCGATCTTCTTGATGATCGGGATTTCACGACTCGGGTCAAGGCCAGCCACATACTGCGGGGTGATGGCGGTGTCGTCGATGACGACGCCAACGGCTTTCGACGATGCTTTTGCGGCGCCGACAGCAATGTCATCGAGGGATGATGCTGTTGCTTTCGCGAGCGTGGCAATGTCGTCGAGAAGTGCGATGAGTCCGCCGGCCATGTTTGTCCTTGAAGTAGACGGTGTGTACGTCTCATCATGCCAGCGTTGGGGTGCCTGCGTGTAGCGAGGACGGGTGGGAGTGGGTGCGCAGGGAGTTGGTGCGTGGTTGGGTTGAGTACGATCGCTTTCCGCTGGTCGTTGGTGATTCAGTGACGAGGCCGCGCTTGTGGATACAAGTTTGCGTGTTCACAGGGCGCGGTTTGTGCAATTCGATTTGTCCATGGTGGCAACTAGTGTTGGTGTCATGAACGAATCCGAAGTGGCTGTTGCCAATACGCCGATCGTTGATCCGGCACTGATCGCGTGTCTGCGCTCTGACTTTGATGATGCCGGCTGGTACGTCGATGCTCTGAAGCAGGTTGTGTCGCAACGTGCTCTTACGGCCTTGGGGCGTGAACAGCGTGTGCCTGCGTTGGTTGAACTGCGTGCTCAGACCGCTCCGATCTCTGTTTTGACCAGGCTCTTCATGTTGGGCGATACGGTGGCGGGACAGCAGCTGGATCAGGCACTTCCCACGTGTGGCGTCGCCGGTGCCGTGTCGCTGGGTCTTGTGCAACCCGTGGCCGACTCGAGCTCTCCGTCGCGCTACCGCGCGACGGTTGACCTGCGCCCCTACAGCGCTGTGATTCCCGACGTTATGGTCGGCGGTGGGTCAGATTCCGATTCGACTCGACAGCTGAATTGGTGGATTGCCTCAGATCTAACGTCAATGGTGACAGGCGGAGCTCTTCGCCCTGACCACGTGTTGGGTGTGGGTGGAGCATCCACCAGTCTGCTTGAGATGACGATCCGAAAACCCTTTACGTCTGCCCTCGATATGGGGTGTGGTTGCGGAATCCAGGCGATGCACTTGGCAACTCATTGTGAACGTGTTGTGGCGACTGACCTGTCAGAGCGCGCGTGCCAGTTCACACGCTTTAATGCGGCGTTGAATGACATGCAGATTGAGGTGCGTGCGGGTTCGCTTTTTGAACCCGTTGCTGGACAGACCTTTGATCTGATCGTGACGAACCCTCCCTTCGTTATTACTCCTGATGTTCTGCGCGGAGATGGCGACGATCTGCTGGAATATCGCGATGGCGGGATGAGTCGTGACGAACTAGTTCGCACCGTAATCCAGGCGGGCCCAGATTATCTGGTGCCCGGCGGGTATATGCAGATGATTGGGAACTGGGAGATCCCCGCGGATGTGGATCCCGATTCTGGGTGGTCAGATCGTCTGAAGCCGTGGTTCTCCGACCGGCCCGTGGACGCGTGGATTGTCCAGCGCGATGTCTTGGACTCCGCGCAGTACGTGGAAATGTGGCTTCAAGATGCTGATCCCCACGACGCGGATTCTGAAGCGGATGCTGAACTGGACATTGGCGAATCCGGAGCGATGGTCGGTGTCGAGGATCCTTTCGGCCTCGTAGATTCGAAGCGAGAAATCGCATACGCGAAATGGCTCGCCGACTTTGACAGCGCGAACGTCGGCGCAGTCGGCATGGGGTTTGTTGCCATGCGACGACTGGACGCGGACGAAGCGGGTGGCGCTCGCGGAATCCAGCACTTCGATCTTGAACTCACTGGGCGCAGGCCGTTAGGAGCAGATGTCGAGCGCACGTTGGATGCGTTGCGCCTTCCGGACGATCTTGGTGCGCTGACTCTGGTTCGTGCCGATGACGTGACTGAAGAACGCCACTTTGTTCCAGGTACCCCTGATCCGAACGTCATGATCATGCATCAGGGCAGTGGACTTGGACGATCCATCATGGTCGGTACCGCCGTGTCAGCGATTGTTGGGGCGTGCGACGGCGAACTAGAGGTCGGGCAGATCAGTGCGGCCGTGGCGATGCTCACTGACCGTGAAATCTCAGACGTTCGCGCGGAAGTCGACACTCCGCTTCGAGCCCTGATTCGGGCAGGAATGCTTGAAGTTGCGACGTGTAGCAAGCAGTCGACCGTCTAGTGGACTTTCGTTGACACCGAGTGGACAGTGCGCGAAATTTGCCGGGTCCGTTGTAAGGTCAGGCAAGCGCGACGATTTTCGTTGAATTCAAATTAGGCACCGAAAGGGTGAGTCATGGGAGCGTCAAAGCTGGTCATCGTGGAGTCTCCCGCGAAGGCTGCGACCATCGAGGGATACCTAGGTCCCGACTACCATGTGACCGCATCAATTGGGCACATTCGTGACTTGCCTCAGCCGAAGGAGCTTCCGACCGACATGAAGAAGGGCCCCTACGGCCGCTTCGCCGTCGATGTCGAGCACGGTTTTACCCCTTACTATGCGGTCAACCCGGACAAGAAGAAAAAGGTCACCGAACTCAGGCGTGCGCTGAAAGAAGCCGACGAACTCTTCCTGGCAACTGATGAGGACCGCGAAGGTGAAGCAATCGCATGGCACCTTCTGCAGGTGTTGAAACCGAAGGTGCCGGTTAAGCGTATGGTCTTCCACGAAATCACAAAGGAAGCGATTACTCGCGCGCTTGAGAACACTCGTGAGCTCGATACGGCGCTCGTCGATGCGCAGGAAACCCGTCGAATCCTTGACCGCCTGTACGGCTACGAGGTCTCGCCTCTGCTCTGGCGCAAGATCCGTCCTTCCCTGTCGGCTGGTCGCGTGCAGTCAGTGGCAACCCGTCTGGTCGTGGATCGTGAACGTGACCGTATTGCCCACATTCCTGCTGAATACTGGTCAATCCAGACCCGCATCGAAGCAGGCGACGCGTTCAACGCGAAGGTAACGCACGTTGATGGTCGATCCGTAGCAACAGGTTCCGACTTCAGCGAGAAGGGTGTTCTGAAGGACAAGTCGGAAAAGGCTGACGTCCTGCACCTGAACGAGGCACTCGCTCAAGATCTCGCCACCGCGTTGGAAGCATCCACGACGTCGGTTATTGATTCGGTCACGCAGAAGCCGTATCGTCGTCGTCCGGCAGCGCCGTTCACGACGTCCACACTGCAGCAGGAAGCCTCGCGAAAGCTGCACTGGAATGCCTCGTCGACAATGCGTACCGCTCAGTCTCTGTACGAGTCCGGTTACATCACCTACATGCGAACCGACTCGACTGTACTGTCCGGCCAAGCCATTGCCGCGGCTCGAGCGCAGGCCGCAGAACTTTACGGTGCCGCCTCTGTCCCCGAGAAGCCTCGCGTGTACGGCAAGGCTGCGAAGGGAGCACAGGAAGCTCACGAAGCTATCCGTCCCGCCGGCGATCACTTCCGTACCCCCGCACAGGTTGCAGGTCAGTTGAGCCGTCAGCAGTTGGCTCTCTATGACTTGATCTGGAAGCGTACGGTTGCCTCGCAGATGACCGACGCTGTCGGTTTTACCGCGACGATTCGTGTTGCTACCGACGTTGCCACATCCGATGGTGCGCACTCTGTTGTTTCTTCCGCCTCTGGCACGGTCATCACCGAGCCCGGCTTCCGTCAGGCCTACGAAGAAGGCCGTGACAAGGGTCGTTACGACGCTGAAAAGGACAGTGAAGCAGAAGCAACTCTGCCGAACGTCTCCGAAGGCGATAGTGCAAACGTCGTGGAAGCAATCGCTGAAAGACACGAGACTCAGCCTCCGGGTCGCTACACCGAAGCAACTCTGGTCAAGACTATGGAAGAGCGTGGCATCGGTCGTCCTTCCACGTATGCGGCAACGATCCAGACGATCGGTGACCGCGGATACATCACGCACCGCGGTCAGTACCTTGTGCCGACATGGTTGGCATTCTCGGTCATGCGTCTGCTGGAAGAGAGCCTGCCTGGATTGGTTGACTACGACTTCACCGCGTCTATGGAAACGGATCTTGACCGCATCGCTACCGGTGAAGAAAAGGGTGCTGACTTCCTCACCGGTTTTTACCTGGGTGAAAATGGCAAGGGCGATGAAGACGGCTTGAAGTATCAGGTCGAATCACTCGGCGACGATATCGATGCTCGCGCCGTGAACTCGCAGCCTGTCGGTGATGACGTGGTTGTTCGCGTGGGTCGCTATGGCCCGTACCTTGAAAAGGCTGATGGCACGCGCGCCAACCTGCCCGAAGACGTTGCTCCCGATGAGGTCAACGCCGAAAAGATCTCCGAACTGTTCGCTCTTGCTGCAGATGATGGTCGCGAGCTGGGTGTTGATCCGCAAACCGGTCACACACTGGTGGCAAAAAACGGCCGTTTCGGCCCTTACATCACCGAGATTCTTCCCGAACCGGAAGAAACAGAAGCCACGACTACGAGGGGACGCAAGAAGGCTGCACCGAAGCCTCGAACCGCATCGTTGTTTAAGAGCATGGACCTGTCGACGGTGACCCTTGAACAGGCTCTCCAACTGCTTTCGCTTCCGCGCGAGGTCGGTGTTGATCCGGAAACGCAGGAAGTGATTACCGCTCAGAACGGTCGCTATGGTCCGTACCTGAAGAAGGGGAGCGACTCGCGCACGCTGGCGTCGGAAGAACAGTTGCTCACGATCACGGTGGACGAGGCTCTTGCGATCTACGCTCAGCCGAAAGTTCGCGGTCGAGGCGCTGCAAAGCCACCGCTTCGCGAGTTCGGTGAAGACCCGGTGTCCGGTAAGAAGGTCACGGTGAAGGACGGTCGTTTCGGTCCGTACGTGACAGACGGAGAAACGAACGTGACGGTGCCTCGTGCAGAAAGCGTCGAAGACCTGACCGAAGAACGTGCCTTCATGCTACTTGCCGATAAGCGTGCAAAGGGGCCGGCTCCGAAGCGAGGTCGTGCGACCGCGAAGAAGTCGAGCACAAAGAAGACCACGACACGTAAGACAACAACAAAGAAAACTGCTGCAAAGAAGACAACGAAGTAGTGGTCGACCGGTGCGCATCGGCAGGAACTGAACACCGGGGCCTGCAGTGACGTGCATGCGACGAACACATGTCTTCGTTCCAAAACAGGGCAGGTCATGCGACGATTGAAAGCATGACGGTAGACGGGAGTATGGGGATGAGCGCTGAGGGTGTGTTTATCACCTTCGAAGGTGGCGACGGAGCTGGAAAATCAACGCAGATCCAGCGCGTTCGTGACTGGTTTATCGAGCGTGGTCGTACCGTCAAGGTCACCCGTGAGCCCGGCGGTACCGAGCTTGGCGTTCAGATCCGTCAGATGGTTCAAAACGGTCCCGAAGACATCGATCCTCAGACCGAAGCCCTACTGTATGCAGCGGATCGCGCCTACCACGTTGCTACCCTGATCCGTCCAGCTCTTGCAGCCGGTGAGGTCGTATTGGCTGATCGCTATATCGATTCGTCACTCGCATACCAAGGGGCCGCTCGATCGCTTGGTGTTGACGAAATTCGTTCCCTGTCCATGTGGGCAACCCAGAGCCTAGATCCGACCCTGACCTTCCTGCTCGACCTGCCTCCAGAAGTGGGAGCCCGTCGTCGCACGGATGCCCCCGACCGCATGGAACGCGAATCCACGGACTTCCATGAGCGCGTCCGCCACGAATACCTGCGTTTGGCCGATGCTGAACCTGAACGCATTATCGTGATCGACGGCGTTGGCACGCCCGACGAAGTCTTTTCCGAAATCCGTGGTGTCCTTGAAGAACGCTTCGGCTCTGGCGTTGTTCAACACGTGGATGATGAAACCGCCGTCGATCAACCTTCTCGACCGGTCGACAAATCTGCCGAACCGTTGACTACGGATAACGCGAAGGTGGCGTCGCACTCGGCGCCGAAAGCCAAGACAAAGTCCGGCGCTCAGTCTTCGAAGTCATCCAAGAAGAAGTCAATGCTTGGAATCCTTGCAGGACAGGTGCCCCTGTGGCCATCCGCAGAAGAAGATAAAGCCTAATGGCGCTCCGTGGAGCACACGTCTGGGATGAACTCGTCGGCCAAGAAGCCGCCGTCGAGATCCTTCGAGGTGCTGCGCTAGGTGCGCGTGGCCTCGTCGATGGGGGATATGCGCACGCGTCTGTTGATCCCTCCCAGGCGGATCGCACTTCAGCCGACCCCTCCGATGACGATATCGATTCGGCCGGCGATGACGCTTCTCGCGCGATGAGCCACGCGTGGCTGATTACCGGACCGCCCGGTTCGGGTCGTTCGGTTGCTGCCAGGGCATTCGCGGCAGCCCTCCAATGCACCGAAGCCGACATGGGTGCAGGACACTGCCCAGGTTGCATAACAACGATGAACGGATCGAATGCTGACGTGCACCTTGTGGCCACAGAAGCCAGCGTCATTTCTGTCGATACCGCGCGTTCTCTGGTTCTCCACGCTCAGTCAGCACCCTCGCAGGGACGTTGGCGCGTCATCATCGTTGAAGATGCGGATCGTCTGACTGAAGCCGGCGCGAACGCGCTACTGAAAGCCATTGAAGAACCGCCCGCTCGCACCGTCTGGCTCCTCTGTTCTCCCAGCCCAGAAGACATGATTACGACGATTCGTTCGCGTTGCCGTCACCTTGGGCTCCGTATTCCATCCGTGGAAGCGGTCGCTGACCTGCTTGTCAGGGAAGGCGTGGCAGACCGGCAGAGCGCGATCAGCGCCGCCCGCACCGCCCAGTCGCATATCGGGTTGGCGAGGGCGCTGGCGAAAGACCCTGAAATGCGTGAGCGCCGTCGTCAGATTATGACCGCACCGGTTCGCGTTCGCTCCGTGGGAGAAGCAGTTTTCGCTGCCGAAGGTCTTTTGAAGACAGCGCAGGCGCAAGCTGATGCGCAGACTCTTGAACGAAACGCGCGCGAGAAAGCAGCTTTGCTTCGCCAGCTCGGCATGGACGAATCCGAGCGACCTGACCGTCAGCAAAGAGTGATGCTCAAACAACTGGAAGACGACCAGAAGCGTCGTTCCAAGCGCGCTCTGACCGATGCGTTAGATCGTGCGCTCGTTGATTTGCTCGCGATCTATCGCGATGTGCTGATGGTGCAGTTGGGGACCGGTCAACAGTTGGTGAATGCTGATCTTGAAGATTTGGTTTACGAACTGGCGTCCGATTCGACGCCTCGTCAGACAATGGGTCGCGTTGCCGCAATTGAAGAAGCCCGCAAGCGCCTTGTGTCGAACGGACAGGCACTTCTTGTGCTCGAAGCGATGGCAGTATCGCTTCGTCCCCAGGCTTAACGTCAGCCCAAGCACTCACTCCGACGAGGACTCCCATATCCTTGTCCTATGATTGTGAAGTCGAAGCGTCGAATAGCGATTGTTGCGATTGTTGGCGTCGTTGTCTTGGCGTTGCCGTTCATCGTGAACGCGGCAATGCTCCTGATTAACAGCTTCCGCTATTCCGAGAGCTCCATCCGCCCCTCCGAACCGAACGCCGTTTCGGGCACATCGGTCGATGATTTCTATCGTCAGACAATCAACTGGGGCGATTGCTCGACACAACAGATTTCCGACGGTTCGTCGGTGCCTCCTTCCGATCCGCAGAACTATCAGTGCGCAACGCTGTACGCGCCACTGGACTGGGACGAGCCCTCGGGCGAGCAAATTACGCTGTCGATCGCAGTGCATCGCAGTCGGGTCGAGGATGCTCCGGCGCTTTTCTACAATCTTGGTGGTCCGGGTGGCGCTGCCGTGTCGTCACTGGTCGGCCAAGTAAACGACGGTTTGGGCGATGCGGTTGTGAAGACTTATGACATCGTTGCTCTGGATCCTCGTGGCGTTGGCGCCTCGTCCCCCGCGATCTGTATGACGGATGCCCAGCGTGATGCCTACGCGACGGATGGCACGCTGGGCGATGGTGGGACTGCTGGCGAAGGTGTCTCCGGTCGCACTATGGATCCTGCTGAGATCATCGCGCACGCCGAAAAGCTGAGCGCCAGGATCGCCGATGGTTGCCAGCAACTGTCCGGGAACGTCTACAAGCACATCGATACGGTGTCCGTGGCGAAGGATTTCGACATGGCTCGTGCAATTCTTGGTCAAGAGAAGCTGAACTACCTTGGGTATTCCTACGGCACGTTCGTTGGCGCGCTCTACGCCGATATGTTCGCTGACAAGGTGGGGCGTTTCGTTCTTGATGGTGCGATTGATCCAGCGATGGATATCAACCAGGTGTCGGATCTTCAGATGGAAGGTTTTGAAGCGTCCGCGCGCCATTGGCTTGAAGAATGTGTTGCGGGGAAGGATTGCCCGTTCAGCGGAAGCGTTAATGACGCGGTCGCTGATCTTGTGGCCTTTCTTGATGCTGTCGCGGATCAGCCACTTGAGACTTCGGATCCTGACCGTCCGTTGACGCGTAATTTGGCGTTGACGGGAATTATTACGGGCTTGTATTCGTCCGATTCGTATTCTGTCCTCACCGAGGCGGTGCGCCAGGCGGTACAGGATAGCGACGGTTCGCAGTTGCTGTATATCGCGGACTTGTCCAGTGAGCGCCAGGATGATGGTACGTTCGCGTCGAATTCGATGGATGCGTTGATCGCGGTGAATAACGCTGATTATGAGCCGGTTGGCACCCCGGAAGAGTGGGCGCAGGCCGCTGAGAAACTGGCTGATACACTCCCGGTCTTCGGCGCGGATGCGGGGTATGCGTCGGCCGGTCTGAGTGCGTGGCCGACTGATCATGCGGCTCGCCAGCCGGTGAGTGCGAAGGGTGCCGCGCCGATTGTCGTGGTGGGGACGACGCATGATCCTGCGACTCCGTATGTGATGGCGCAGAACTTGGCGTCTCAGTTGGAGTCCGGTGTGCTGGTCTCGGTTGAAGGCTGGTCGCACACCGCCTATTCGAAGAAGGCCAGTACGTGCGTGGTGGATGCAGTCGAAGGCTACTTGGTCGACGGGAGAGTTCCGGCCAACGGTTTGAGTTGTTCGTGACCGCCTCCTGATTCACGAGGCCGATCGGCTCCGCCCCCGGGTGGGATGGTCGTCGGATTGCGGGCGGCCTCGCATGTGAGGAATATCCAAACGGTTAATCTGGGTAGTCATTTGCGGCAAACCCGTGGCGCACACTATGGTTATACCGTTGTCCGAACGCCCCTGTGGGGATTGCGGACAGGCCACCTTAGCTCAGTCGGCAGAGCGATTCACTCGTAATGAATAGGTCGTGGGTTCGATTCCCACAGGTGGCTCTGAGTTGCCCCCGCGAGAGCGGGGGTTTTCGCGTTTCCGGGGACGAATGGAGCCGGTATCCAGCTTCCATCTACTCCCCTTGTTGGCATTAGGTCGTTAGGTGTTAGCCCGTAGTTAGTGGCAATCGTAAGTAATTCTTCGGCAGACCACTTTGCGTACCCATGCAGTCTGCGCGAAATATTTTGACCAGTTACGCCCAGAAGTTGCCCCAAGTCACTCCGCGTTTCGCTGTGCAGGAACATGTACTGAGCAACAGTCATGCCAATTGCTCTGTCAAAATCGATTACATCGTCTGCCATGCTTCCAGTGTATCAAGTGAACGAAATATGCGCAAGTAAAACATTGACAATCATCTACACGGTTTGTAAGTTGTGCATATGTACGAAAAACGCACATCTGCATTGAAATGGGATGATCTGCTCACTGGTCGTGAAGCGGCTGCACTTTTGCCTCACACGAGTTATTCGCGCCTAATGCGCTGGGCGCGCGAACGCAAAGTGCCCTATATAGAAGATCCGGGCGGGCGACGCTTTTTTGAGCGGGCAGACATTGAGAAGCTAATGACGCGCGTTCCCGTCCGCAATGAGGCCGTTCTGTCTGGCGGTGGGTTTGATGATGCCGAATAAACCAAGCCGGGAGTCATACGAGAGCCTTATCGCTTCGTTGCGCGATGCGGTGCGGGAAACCGAGGATACGGCCAGCGCGATTAGTAAGTTGTATGACCTCGTATGGGCTATCAAAGACGAGAAAGCCCTCCGCGAGATTCAAGCGCTGGCCGGTCGTATGTGCACTGCGGGCGCAAGCATTATGGAGTACTCAACGCGTATTGATTTGGCGATAAGTCTTGACACAGGCGTTATTGCAAGCGGTGAGGCCGTTCTGTCTGGTGGTGGGTCTGGTGAGTGCTGAGGCTGTTCAGTGGGCTTGGCGGGTTGAGTGTCGTCGGTTGAGTGACAAGTTGGTTTTGCTTCGGTTGGCGTGGAAGGCGGATGGCGATGGTGCTGTTCGTGTTGATCCGGCGTTGGTGTCGGGTGTGACGGGTTTGAGCTTGTCTCGTGTGGAAGCGTCTATTTCTTCTTTAGAGCGTTCGGGTCTTATTGAGGCTCGGCGGTGGTCTGATTCGGGCTGCTGGTCAGCCCGCTTGCTGTTAGGCGGCGCGTTGTGAGTTTGGAAGCGATTGAGTGGGCGTTTGGTTTAACCGACGGTATTGATGTGCTCGAAAAGATGGTCTTGTTGTCTTTGGCTGATGATGCTGGCGAGGACGGCTGGATGTTGTTGCGCTCGCTTGAGCGTCCAGCTCGCCGGTCGCGTTCAAGTGTTGATGATGTGAAAGGTGCTTTGGTCCATCTTCGTGAGCTTGGGCTTATCAAGATGGATGGCTCGGATATTGAAGCGGAGCGCTTTCCCACGTTGTGTCAGGTGATGGTGGGGAGTGATGGGCTGTGAGTTTCAGGGCTGTTGCGTGGGCGTTTGATCGGATTAAGGGTCTTGGGCAGGGCGAGAAACTGGTGTTGTTGGCGTTGGCGGAGTTCGCTAACGACGAGGATGAGACGTGGCGTTCGCGTGAGGAGATTGCTCAGCGTGCGGAGTGTTCTTTGCGGAGTGTGGCGTCGCATTTAAAGACGCTGGATGAGTGTGGGCTCATTTCACGTGTTCCGCGTTATTCGTGGTGCGGGGATCAGTCGGGTGCGTGTGCGGATAAGTCCGCGCATAAGCACCGGTCGGGCACGACGTATCGTCTGCATTTGGAGGTGGAGGGTAACTTCGCTGAGTCTGCTGAGTCCACAGATGCAAATCTTGCACATGTGGACTTTTCGGCGGAATGTAGCGGTTGTGGCCACACATGCAAATCTTGCACATGTGGAGACGATAGGGGTTCCACAGATGCAAATTCGGGTAGTCCACAGATGCAACAGGTTGCACCCATATGTACATATAACCCCCAAATAAACCACCAAACCAAACCTAACCAAACCGAACCTACACACGAGGAAGCGCCTGTGGGGTGCGAGGGTGAGTTTTTTGGTTCGGTTGGGTCTGGTGTGGAAGTCGAGATTGATTCGCCGTTGGGGGTGGCGGATGCGGAGTTGATCGCGGAGTGCCTGCCACCGCCCTTGAGGGTGCTGGATGCTACGGGCGCTGTTGCGGTCACGCGGGTGTTGCGTGAGTGCGTGGACGCGGGTTGGCAACCGGCCCAGATTCGCCAGGTGATGGATCAGGCTTTGCCGCCCAATGTTGGTCGTTTGCCGGCCTTGGTGTGTTACAGGCTTCGGGCGAATGTGCTCAAGGGCCAGCCCCCGGCGCGTAGTGCGGATGAGGATCCGCGTGTGCGTCGTGAGCGTGAGCGCCAGGCGGAGCGCGCGCGTCAAGAGCGCATTGAGGCTCTTGCGGCTCAGGTTGAGCCTGGGGATGTTGATCCGTTGTGGGATCAGGCGTGGAGCCAGGTTGTGTCTGAGAACCCGGAGGCGTCTCGCGTGGAGCAGTTGCATTTGGCGCAGGAGCGTCACGCTGTCTTGCTGGGTGGTGAGTCGGCGTGAGTGTGTCGTGGCCGGTGTGGGCGCGTGGCGTGAAGGGTTTAACCCCGTCGCAGTCGCTGGTGTTGTTTGAGCTTGCCCGTTTGGCTGATGCTCGGGGCGTGGTGATTTGCGCGGTTGAGCACCTGGTGGAGGCTACGGGCGTGGCGCGCCGTAGCGTGTTTCGCGCGTTAGCTGGGTTGGAGGAGCGCGGCGTGCTTTCTCGAAAGATGCGCTATCGGGGCGGTAAGCAGGCTTCGTCAAGGTTTGTTTTGCATTGGGTGACTACTCGTAGCCAAGCGATTGTCAGTAATGATGTTCGCGAGGCTGGGGTAGTAGTTGAGTCGGGCGCTCAGGCGTGCGAGAGCACTGTGGCTTTGCGTATTTCGGATAATGAGGGTTTGCGCAGGACTCTTGAGCAGGCCGCGTCTGAGGGTTGGCGTGGGGCTGCGGCTCAGTGTTTGGCGGCGACGTTGCACCAGGTGGGTGCGCGCCAGTTTTCTAGCGCGATTTCAAGGGGTATGCAGTTTTCGGGCATGTCGTATTCCGAAGCGGCGTGTGACACGTATGGGATCGCGTGGGAGGTGGCGATAACGTGCACTGAGCAGCTTGTTGAGGCTTTGAGCCCGTGGGCGGTGTGGACAACGATTGTGAACCGGCGTTGTTTTGCTCGTGATGATGCTCGTGGCGTGGAGGAGCTGGTGGAGCCAGCGATGATGCCTGAGATGGGTTTGCGTCCTGGTATGGGCCAGGAGGGTGAGGTGTGGGTGTCGGTCGATGATTTTTCCGGCCCGCTTGCTCGACTGGTTGAGGCCTTGATCGATGCGGGTATGAGTGAGACCTTGGCGTGGGCGGGCACGCTTCGCGTGGCTGAACTGGCGGTGAATGATGCGTCAAGGCGGCACCGGGCAGCTGGTGTTGATCCGCGTTTATCTGATCTTGGTGTGAGCCCGGATGCGGGCAGGGCGTGGATGACGATGTTAGTTGGCTCTCGCCGTGGCGTGAAGGGTAGTATTTTGGATGCTGATGATGAATCATTAGCGTTAGCGGCTCGCGAGGTGGTTGAGGCTCTTACCCCCGCAGCCTAGTTAATGTGATGCACGCCACTATAGGGAGTGTGGGCAGAGTGCCAAATTGGCACTCTGCTTTTTGGTTTTTATAGGGGTTTGAATTCGTCGTTGATTTGTTGGATGACTTCTTCGTAGTTGGTGTCTCGTCCTACTTCGACCGTGTTTGTGGCGACGGTGATGAGGATGCGGTAGAAGATTCTGTTTTCGTTTGGGTCAAAGCCGTATTGGTAGGCCAGTTGTGTTCCCACGGTTTGAGCTGTGGCGTAGTCGTGGGCGATGAAGTATCTACTTCCGGCCTGGTCGGGGGTTGTGCCCTCGAAAGTGACGATGTATTCGTTGTGGTGTTCGAGTTGTTGCATGTGTTGGTTTCTCCGGTTAGTAGATGGTGATGGTGCCCGAGTTTGCTAGGCCGTCGCAGCTGGTGGTCCACGATTGTGTGCCAAGTGGGATGCCACTAACGGTGGCGTATGCGGTTCCGGGGATTGAGGTGCTTGCCGCCCCACCTGTTCCGCCGATGCTGATGCTGCATGTGGCGTAGCCGCTGCCCGAAAGACTGATTGAGAAGTGCGCGGCCCCTCCACCACTGGTGTTTACCGAGGTGTTCATCGATGTCACTCCAGCAGGAGCCGGAGCAGGTGCTGGGGCTGGGGCTGGTGCTGGAGCCGGCGTGGGTGCAGGTTCTGGCGAGGGTGCTGGAGTGGGTTCTGGTTCGGGTGCTGGTGCTGGTTCTGGTTCCGGCGTGGGTGCAGGTTCTGGCGAGGGTGCTGATTGCGGTTGGGTCTCAGACTGGGGTGTGGGTTTGTCGGTTTCTTGAGTCGAAACCGGCGCGCTTGGCTGCCCGGTTGGTTCGCTGGGTTTTCCGCCACCTGGTTGTAGCATGCGCACACTGAATATGACCGCTAGCGTCATGAGGATGATGAGTGTGGCCACGATGAGCTTTAACCGTTTGATTCGGGCCGGCTTATCCGTGCTGTCACCTGGGTTGTGCGTTGCAGGTTCTGCTTTTTCCTGAGGCGTTTTTCTGTTAATGCCTTGAGGCTCTGGGTCAATAGTTTCTTCTACTCTTTGTGGCTCTGGTGGCCTTTGGGGTGGAAGGGTGGCTTGTTTGTGCAGGGTTTGGGGCAGGGGCTGAGTGTGGTCTAGTTCGTCGCGGGCAAGGTTGCTGGCAACTCCGGCATTGCTGGCATTGCTGGCGTTGTCGGCATTGCTGGCGTTGTCGGTGGTGGGGGTTTCCGCGTTGTCGGTGTGGTGGGTGTCTATGTCTCCGTTTGGGTGGATGCTCATGTGGTAGGTGCCGTCTGGACCGCTAGCGGTCACGGGGAGGGTGCGCCCGTAGTGTTTGGCGATGGAGGCAGCGACGTTCATGGCTTGCCTCTGTGCGTCTTGCCCTGGTGGTAGTTGGGCTTGGGTGATGCCGGCGCTGGCGATGGTGATGGTGCCGTCAGTGTTTTGGGTAATGGTGATGGGTGGCCAGGCGGTCATTTCTCGTCCTTGTTTTGGGTGTGTGCGCACGTTCTACGTAGTACGTAGAAGGGAGCGCACATGAGTGAAGCAAATCCGTGGGCTAGCCCGCCTGTCATGCCTGTGCAGTCGCCCGCGCCGGAAAGGCCGGTGCGGGCGCGGGTGTGGAAGCCGGGTGCACAGGTGTCGATGACGGGCGGGTTGCCGATTGTTTCGGCTCAGGGCCAGGAGTGTCCGCTGTGGGTGGTTGCTGCTCATGGTGGGGCTGGGGCCACGTCGTGGGCGAGGCTTCTTGGCGCTGGCGATGCTGGCGTGGGTTGGCCTGATCCGAGTGGGTTTACTCGCGCGGTGGTGGTTGCTCGCAATAGTTTTGTGGGGCTTCGGGCCGCGCAGTCGGCCGCTATCCAGTGGGCTTCTGGCCAGGTAGAGCGCGTGGAGTTGGCGGGCTTGGTGTTGTCTGCGGACGCGCCGGGCAGGCCAGTTAAAGAGCTGGTGGAGCTACGTAAGCGGATAGAGGGGGCGTTTCCGCGCGTGTGGCTGGTGTCGTTCCAGGCCGCGTGGCGCGCCCAACTGGCGTGGGAGGCCCCTGTTTCGCGTGAGGTTCGCAAGGTTTTGAAAGATTTGTCTGTGATTGGAAAGGAAGTCTGATGACGGTTTTTTCTAGGGGTACTGCCCTGATTGGTGCGGGTAAGGCACGCTTGGTAGCTGGCTTGGCTGGTTTGGAGCTCAACCCGGTTCCTGTGGCTCCCCCTGGCGTGGTGGATAAGGTGTCGACGGTGTTGAACTGGCTGATGTGGATTGCCGGGGCAACGGTGATTGTGGGCTTCATTATTGGTGGCATTATGCTCGCGGTTTCTAATGAGCGTGGCATGGGTAATGAGAACGTGCGCCGTATCGGGTTTGTGATTATGGGCGCGGTCGTGATCGCAGCGGCTGCGGCTTTAGCGAAAGCACTGCTGTGATGGCGGAGGAAGAAAAGGCTGTTAATAGTCTGGTTCGCCCAGGGTTTATTGTTTCTGCCTTGCTGCTTGTCGCTTTGATTGTGGGGTTGGCGTTCTTATTGTTTACCCGCGAGAACGCTCGCGAGGCCGGCGCTGATAAGCCTGTTGAAGTCTCATCTACTAGGCAGGAAAGTGGGGGCCAGGCCCAGTCTGGCCTGGTCGAGGACGCGGGGCTACCTGAGTCTGATTCAGTGTGCGGGCTTGTCGCCCATGACCAGGTGGTTCCATCTCAGGCCTTGCCGTCTGTGCCGATCGATGTTGGTGATCGTATTCAGGTGCCACATGTTGACGGGTATGGGCCGGGCGTGACGGAGGGCGTTTCGCATTGTTTTGCGCACACCCCGTCTGGAGCGATTCTTGCATCGGCTAACTTCGTCACGTGGTTTTCATCGAAGGAACGCCTCGATGAGGTGGTGCCTACGCTCATGGCTACAGGGCCTAACCGGGATCGGTTGGAGTCTCAGATTAAGAGTCAGTGGCAGGGCGAGACTGGTTCGCCTGTGATGATTCACGGGTTTAAGTATGAAGATCGCGGCCCTGATAACGCGATGGTGGTTCTCGCTGTTTCACCCGTGGCCTCTCCCGACAAGATGATGGGGTTCCCGGTGGTGCTGATGTGGCAGGGCGGGGATTGGAAGGTGGAGGCTCCGTCTACTGATTCGTGGGGTGAGCGGATTATTGATTCGCTGCCTTTAGAGGGGTTCGTGGAGTGGGGCGCGTAAATGTGTCATTTCTGGGAATTGTCGTGCAAAATTAGCGAGGCCGCGACTGAGGCGAGTGAGAACATTATTGCCCAGTGGGCGTTCAACATCATTCAGGACGTGTCGGCCACGTTGCTGAAAGTCGGCACGGTATGGCTAGGCGTTGGCACGCCTAGCCTGACTGGAGCCGATTCTGCGGTTGGTTTCATCCATTCCACCACTCGTCTCCTCGTACTGGCTTTAGCTATCGGCTCGTTTATGGTCGCTGGTATTCACTTGGCCCTTTCTAAGCGCGGCGAGGGTGCGATGAACGTCTTGCACGCCCTGTTAGCTCTCGCTTTGGTTTCCAGTGTTTCTGTTGGCGCAGGCCAGCTACTGGTGGAGGCCTCAGATGAGTTTTCCACGTGGGTTATTGGCTTGGTTATAGATGGTGATGCAGGACAGTTTGGCGTCAAGATTCTCAACGTCACTGGTATTAACGGTGGCCTGGGGCTAACGATTTTGATCGTGGGCGGCTTGGGTGCACTGGTGGCAAACCTGGTGCAGATTGGCCTGATGTTTATCCGCTCATCGATGCTGATTTTGCTGGTTGGGATCATGCCTGTGGCGGCGGGAGCGTTTTCTACCAAGTGGGGTAGGGCATGGCTGAGCAAGATCATCGCCTGGTTTTTCGCGTTCTTAATGTTCAAACCGGCCGCGTCAATCATTTACGCGGTGGCAATCAAGCTGGTGCAGGGCGAGTCGTGGTCTATTGCTGATGGTGATGAGCTTACTCGTTTCATTACCGGGGTAATCATGATGATTTTGGCGGTACTGTCGTTGCCCGCACTGATTACTTTCATGGTTCCAGCCACTGAAGCGCTCAGTAGTGGCGGTTCTGGCGCTGGTGCTGGTGCGGGCGCGGTTCTAGCTACTGGCGCGATGACGGTCGCCAGGGGCGCGGGTGCGGCCGCTAGTGGTGGCGCTACCGAAGTAGCAGGCGCTGCCCTTGGCGCAGCCCAATCAGCTCACGGGGCAATCAATAGCGTAGCTTCGGGTGGTTCGCCTGGCGGCGGCGAGAATAGTTCGCCTGGTGTTTCAGGGCCGGCGGGAGCTTCTGGGTCTAACGGTCAAGACGGCGCTACAGGACCGTCTGGAGCTAGTGGCCAGACGGGTGCTAGCGGGCAAGATGCGGTGCCTAGCGCGGGCGGGCAGGCCCCATCGGGTGCGAGTGACGCAGCAGATGCTGGTGGCTCTTCTGGCGGGCCTAATGGTGGGCAGGAGGCTCAGTGGTGAGTGATGAGGCGGTAAAGGTTCGCACGTACGGCAACTGGCGGGTTCCACGTCGCGCAGGGCTTGGCAAGCTCGGTTTTGGTGAGTCGTTGATTGTTTTGCTTGGCCTGGCCGTGGTGTCGGTGGTGGCCATGTCCAAAGGCGTGATGGTGGCAGCCCTTGTCGCCGTGGCGTGGGCAGGCGGAGTGTTGCTTGTGATTACGCGCGACGTGCACGGAGTGTCGGTTTTAGAAAGGATGAGGCAAAAGATGCGTTTTCGGCGGGCGGCGCGTAGGAAGTCGAACATTCATGCTTCTGGTGGTCTTGCGGTTGATCCAACGCAGGGTAAGTGCCACCTACCTGGAATGTTGTACGGCTCGCGTCTGAGTGAGCATAAGGACTCTTATGAGCGTCCCTATGGTTTGGTTGAGCATGGGGATGGCACGCTCAGCGTGGTCATGTCTGTCTCACCTGAGGGGGGCGGTTTGACCGATCAGGACACGGTGGATCACCAGGTGGCATTGTGGGGCATGTGGCTTGGTGATTTGGGCGGGCAAATGGGCGTGGCTCAGGCCAGCGTGTGTGTGGAGACGATTCCTGATAGTGGGGATCGGCTTCGCCGCGAGGTGGGTGCTCGCATGAGCGATCAGGCCCCGCTGGTAGCCCGCCAGATTCTGACCCGTGTGGTCGATGATTATGGGCAGGGTGCGGCGAGGGTGCGCGCGTGGATTACGCTCACGTTTGACCCGTCTAAGATGGGCGCTTCGGCTAAGAAACGTCCGCAAGTTGTTTCACGTATTTCTTCGGACTTGCCGGGTCTTACTCAAACGCTGATGGGCACAGGCGCGGGCGGGGTGCATCTTTTGACCGCGCGTGAGGTGTGTCAGCTCACGCGCGTGGCGTTTGATCCGGCGAGTGAAGCCTTGTTTGAGCAGGCAGCTAATGCTGGTGAGGACGTTGCTTTGACGTGGGAGGATGCCGGGCCTATGAGAGCTGTGGCCCAGTGGGATCATTACCGGCACGATTCGGGTCTTTCACGCACGTGGGTGATGTCGAGGCCTGCGCGCGGGTATGTCCAATCTGGCGTGCTACGCAAGATTTTAGAGCCGTCTCGTGACGTGCAGCGCAAGCGCGTCACTATTGTGTACCGGCCTTTGGATGCGGCCAAGGCTCCAGGGGCGGCGGATGCGGATGTGAACCGCGCGGCCGCGCGGGTGGAGAACACGCCTCGGCCTACCGCTACTGCGCGTAGGGAGCTTCGCGCAGCACAGCAGGTGGCTGATGAGGAAGCGTCGGGCGCGGGCTTGTTGGATTTCGCGCTGATTATTAGCGCCACAACGAGTGCCGATGAGCTTGATGATACTTCTAGCGCGGTCCAGGCGTTGGCCGCTTCGTCACGTCTTTTGGTGCGCCCGGCTTATGGCGCGCAGGATAGCGCGTTCGCACTCGGCCTACCTTTAGGGCTTCGCCCGGCTTCGCAGGCATTGTCTGGAGGCTGGTAGGCGTGGCTTTTGTAACTGACCTGGTATCAGCCCTTTTCACCAGCTCTACCACTACTAGCAGTAGGGGCAAGCCTGGTTCTGGCACGGTAGCTAATCAGCCGCTGATCCAGCCGTGGCGCGCCACGTCGAAACAAGTGTGTGGCATGTTCCCTTTCATCGTGGGGTCGAACACGGCTTTAGTGGGAGCGCCCCTTGGCCGGGCCTTGCACGGTGGGGGAGCAGTGTGCGCCGACGAAATCTCATGGTTTGAACGCGGTTTGATTAGTGCCCCTTCGGCAATGGTGCTCGGCTTGAACGGTTTGGGTAAGTCCTCTCTGGTTCGGCGCATGATTACCGCTTCAGCCGGGTTCGGGGTGCACACGATGGTTCTGGGCGATATTAAGCCAGACTATGTGGCGTTGATTGAAGCCCTTGGCGGGCAAGTCATCAGTATTGAGCATGGTGGTGCGGGTATTAACCCACTCGATGCTGGCAACGTGCGTGAGGCCGTGGAGTTGTTGGAAGCGGCAGGCAAGTTTGAGGATCGTGACAAGCTCCTGGCCGCAGCCCATGAGCGTAAGAAAGACATGGTGTGCTCCCTCATCCACATTATTCGTCGCACGCCACCTTCAGATAGGGAGGAGACGATTGTTGACGAGGCTATCCGTATTTTGGAGACCTATGATCGGCCAGTAGTGTTGGCTGACCTTTTGGAGGTTGTGCGCTCCGCTCCAGATGAGCTCCGCGCAGCCGCACTGGATCGCGGCGATATTAACCACTACCGGACGGTCACCGAGAGCTTGGAAGCGTCCCTCATGGCTTTGTTGTCGGGCCGCTTTGGCGGTCTATTCGCGGTGGAGACCACAACGCCGATGATGATGGATCGTTCCGTAGTGTTTGACGTGTCCGCATTTAAGGAAGCCTCAGAGGACCTACAGGCCGCGTTGTTGCTTGCTACGTGGTCGTACGGGTTTGCGACCGTGGAGATCGCGCAGACACTGGCTGATGCGGGTGTTGCTCCGCGTCGGCGTTACAAGATTGTCATGGATGAGCTGTGGCGTATTTTACGCGCCTCATCGGGCTTGGTTGAGCGTATTGACTCTCTTACTCGTCTGAACCGCACGGTGGGTGTGGGCCAGCTGATGGTCACGCACTCGATGGCAGATTTTAACGCTCTGGCTTCCCCGGCAGACCGGCTTAAAGCCTTGGGGTTTGTTGAGCGGTCGAAAATGCTGTTTTTAGGTGGCCTTCCCGCCCGTGAGATGGAGTTGTTGGAGGGCGTGTTTTCTTTGACTGAGAAGGAAAAGTCGATGCTGACCTCGTGGAATGCTCCGGGCACGTACGACCCCACCACGGGTAGGGACGCCCCGCCTCTTGGCATGGGCAAGTTCATGTTGAAAACCTCCAACGCTCCAGGCACACCGTTCCAGGTGCGTTTCGTAGCGGGGGAGGCTGCCTTGTCGGATACGAACCAACGGTGGAACAAAAGAAGATGAGTGCGCGCGATGATGTATCCACGTGGGAGCCGTCCACTGTTGTAATGGCGGTCTTTATCGCCATTGTGGGCGCAGCTAGCCTGCTTATCACTCTTGGCGCACACACTTGGGCGCTCTGGCGCGGGGTAGACGGGGTTTCGTGGAACCCGTTTACTCTCATGATCGAGGTGTTTCAGGGCCGGCTTGACCCGACCGGCGAAGTGTATTGGTGGATTGGCGGGGTAGGCGTTGCCCTCCTCATCCTTGTCCTTACTGGTCTGGTTCTGGCACTTCCACGCCGCTCTAAGCGCTCTAGGCGCGGTGATGAGGCCGCGCAGTGGGCTGGTAGGGGTAAAGATATTGAGCCGATCACGAAGGCGACTGTGGCCGCTAAAGCGAAGCGTTTAGGCGTGAGTGGTGCCCTCGGATTCCCGGTGGGTCGCACGGTGGCTGGTGGGATACCGGTCATGTCATCGTTTGAGGACGTGTGTATCACGATTGCAGGGCCGCGTACAGGTAAGACCACCTCGTGGGTGGTGCCCCGCATTTTCGCTGCTCCTGGCGCGGTTGTGGCCACGTCGAACAAACGGGACATAGTAGATGAGACCCGCACGCGTCGTGCTCAGGCCACGGGTGAACAAGAGTGGGTGTTTGACCCTCAAGGCCTCGCTGGGGAGGAACAGTCGTGGTGGTGGAACCCGCTGTCGTACGTGACTGATTATGTGCAGGCAGGCGCGTTGGCGGACATGTTTTTATCTGCTGAGGACGTGTCGAATAAGGATGGTAACGACATGTGGGATCAGTGGGCGTGCCAACTGATTGCCCCGATGCTGTTAGCGGCCGCCACGGCAGGCAAGCCCATTACGGCTTTGCACACGTGGTTGGCTGACCAGACTAATGATGAGCCGGTTCTGTTGCTCCGCAGCCTTGCAGGCGAGTGCGCTGAGGATGACGTGCGAGATGATCTGTTGAAAGCTGCTACTAGCCTGGAAGGGTTTATGGGCATGCCCGCTGAAACGCGCGGCAGTGTGTATGGTGGCGCGGTGCGGATCATGCACTTTTTGAATAACACGCGTCTCATGCGTTGGGTCACCCCCGTCAAGGGCGTGCCCGAGTTTCACCCAAGCGAGTTCGTTAAGACCAAGCAAACCTTGTATTGCTTGTCGCAAGAAGGACGCGGCAGTGCAACCCAGATTGTCACCCCGCTTACCGTGGCCGTGGTTGAAGCGGCCACGGCCTACGCCACTAGCCAGGCGGGCGGCAGGTTGGCTACTCCCATGCTGATCGAGTTGGACGAGGCCGCGAATGTGTGTCGGTGGAACGAACTACCCTCGCAGTATTCCCATTTTGGTTCTCGCGGGCTGTGTGTAGACACGGTGTTGCAGTCGTGGAGTCAGGGTGAGCGAGTGTGGGGCGATAAGGGCATGAAGGCCCTTTGGTCGGCCGCGAATGTGAAGGTGTATGGCGGTGGCGTGTCAGAGCCAGACTTTTTGCGCAACCTCTCAGAACTGATTGGTACACATTGGGTGGACTCTACCCAGATTTCAAGTTCTTCTCAGGGCAGGTCGTATTCAACATCTAAGGCATCCCAACAGCGGCCTATTGCCACCGTGTCGGACTTGCAGGCACTACCGCAAGGCAGGGCGTGGGTGTTCGCTTCGGGCGCGGTAGCCACTTTGGTGCGACTGATCCCGTTTTGGGACCAGGAAGATTATCAGCCGGGCAAGTAGTTAAGGGAGAATACTATGGCAGATCACGTGTTGAATGAGACCAGCGCGGAAATGGTGCGCGCATGGCGGGTAGCGATGGCGGTGGGCCGTTTCATGGCCATGCGCAGAGAACAAGCCTTACGCAAGGCTGAACAATCCTCAGCCGGCCATGAGAGAGCGTTGCGAAGGGCGATTGAGGATGAGCGCCTGTTAGCGCAAAAGGTTTACTCTCAAGCCCTTGACGATAAGTGGTGGCACACCGCCGTCGAAGATGACGCAGCCTACGTTTACGGGGTGGCACGCCGTTTTAGCGATATTGACCCCCAGGCAGAGTTAGCTGCGCGCAGGTGTGAGAGGGAGGCTAAAGAGCGGTGGGGCATTGACGTTCACGGCCCGCTGGCAAGACCAGGTGATATTCCCAGTGTGGACGAGGCACTGAAGGACGCTCCCGTGCTCGATGGTGAGGACGCGGCCGAGTTAAAACCGGCCGTGCAAGAAGTGCTGTACCGGGCCTATCAGGACGGGGACTATCAGATGGTGGGTCGCGTTCGGGCCGAGGCGATCTTGGACTACGTGCAAGAGCAGAAGGACACTGCCCCGGATTGGCTCAATAGTCTCTGGCAAAAAGACTTATCCCAGTGGCTAGACGGGGACGCTCATATCGCGCAGCGGGTGCGCGATATTTATCCCGACATTCAAGCAGCTGAGCAGATGTACGCCGAAGCCGTTGGCATGGCCGCTCACGCTCAGCGTCAGGCGGGCGTTGAAGGCCGAGAAGGGCGCGAGGCGAGGCAGGAGCTCAAGGCGGGCGAGTCTAGCGAGGGTGCAGAAGGCGTAGCGGTGAAAGAGATGAGCGAGGCCAAGCATGCCGGGCGCGGCGCTGAGGTGGCGTGGGATACGATGCAGGCCCGACAGGCGCACGCCCAGTCTTTGCTCGATCAGGGAGCAGACCCGCAGGCGGTGCGCGCGGCGATGACTGCCGACACGGGACTACACCAGCCCGCTAGGACGGCCACGCGCAAGAGCGGTAAGACGAACACTACTCCCGCGCGCGTGCCAGCTAAGAGGCCGGCGCGTGTACAGACCCGCCACATGTAGCAAGCACGAACTAGAGGCGGCCGACACTACCTAGTGTCGGCCGCTAATGTTATTCGCGCGGTTTGAAAATGTCAGGATCGGCTGGCTCACAAGGAAGCTCCCCATCAGGGTGAGGCCGCATGTCGCGATGCCCGCCCTCGACGCTACAGCCTTTGAAGGGGCCGTCATTGTCGAGTAGTACCGTCATGATCGGGTCAGCGTAGCTCACCAGCCACTGTGCAGATGCTACTGGCCCGGCGTTGACACGCATGTGCTCCCACGCATGCCATAAGGCTTGTAGGCGGTAGACCGCTTCGTCATGTTTCCACCATTGCGGGCACCACGTCATCCGCCCTTTAGGTAAGGCGCGCTCGTAGATGCGCACAAGAAAATCACGCACGAACTCGTCCAGGGTGGGGTAGTACAAGTCTGGGGTTTGTTCTTCGTTGCTCATACCCACTACGTCAGGTGTGCGCGCACTAGCGGGAGCGGCCACGCCCGCGCTCGGGTGGCTGCCAAGTTGGCATCTTCGGGTGACGGGTTGGATGGTCCACCTTCTTAATCTGCGGCACCTCTCCAATACCAGGTAGCGGCCGCTGACGTTTCGGCGTTTCATCACTGCCGGCACTGTCGCCGGTCGTGGTCAAGTTTTGGTGCATTTCAGCGATGTAGTCACGATGGCTATTACCGTCAGGGTTATCACTGTGCTCTGTTGGAGTGGTAAAGCCTTGGGGAGTGGCAAGCCAAGGGGTGCGCTGGCCGATACGCTCAATCTCCGCCTCTTCACCTACGCTGGCCCGCGCCACTGCCGGCTCGATGATCTGCTCAGGTGAAAGTGGCGGCTCCGGCTCAGTCGTGATTTCCGGGAGCGTGTCTTGCTGCAAAGGCACCGGCTCAGCCTGCAACTGCGTAGTGGCTTGCAGATAGGGGGCTTCCATGCGCACGCGCTCGTACACGCCGCGCGTGTCACGCAGCATTGCGGCCGCAGTGTTGGCCTGTTGGGCTTGCCGGTATAGGTCGGCCAACGCTTTTACTAGCTCCATCGTTGCCACCAGGGCAAGCGCGTAGGAGACTTCACTGTTCTTTGGAGTAACAGCGGTGCTCAGCAGTTGGGCTCCAAGGACAACCCACGGGCTTGTCCCACTCTTTTGTGCGGGTCGCTGTTTGAGTTGAGCACTACGCCCCACTTGGCGCGCACAGTAGTCCAACGCGCCTCGCATCTCATCGCTTAAGTCTGGTTGCTGTGCAGCGGCAGCGAGTAGACCAGCCACATCATTAGTGGCGTTAGCAAGAGCCAATCGATCAGTTGGATCAACGTTGCTCAGCTGGTCACGGAAGATGTCCAGGCCGCGCTTGTGGCCAAGCCACTCCTCCCTCGTGTATGAGCGACGGCCGCCTGACAGGGGCATGCCCTTCCATGCGTCTTGCCACGCGCCCACCGCGTCAGTGGCGGACTCGATAGTGTCTGGCCAACGATCACGCAGCGCACGAAGCGTGAGGTCACGCGCGATAGAACCGCCCGCATACCATTGCGTCTTGACGCCCGGCTTAGTGTGCAGCGCAGCAGAATACCCCACCACCACGTCGGTGCGTCCCTTAGCAAAGCGTGGGCGCAACCTCACGCCCAGGCCACGGGCGCGGGCAATGAAGTCCACCTCGCTAGTCGCAGCCTTAGATGCTGCGCGCAAGCGTGACTCAAGCGCGGCCCGGTCGGTCACCTGCTTGCCCGCGCGCCGTGCAGCGTTGAGTGCTTGAGCGCTGTCACACTTGGAGCTGCGCGCGTGTTCGCGCGACTCAACAATGCGTAGCCCGTACTTGTGCTCAAGCGTGTTGCACGCGCGCTGGCTACGTGGTTGATCGTTCCACGAGTTCCACCTCGTGCCGTCCTCGCGAACAATGTTCGCGGCAATGTGAATGTGATCCCCACCGTTCTTAGACGTGCCGTGATGGATCGCCACCCACCGGCACTCAGCCTTGCCTGACGCGGCGGTGAACTCCATCTCGTCCATGAAGTCGCGCGCGATTGCCGCCCACTTGTCCTCAGACAATGGACCCTCATCGGGGGACAGGGACAAAGAACAGTGCCACACGTGGTTTGGACCGTAATCAGCGACGCGTGTCTTACCCATTTCAGGATCAAACTTGCGGATAGGTCCGCTAACGAAGCGTTCGGTCTCGTGCATGAATGAGTCGAGATAGTTCGCTATCTCGCTTGCTTGAGCAAGCGACAGTTCTGACCAGTCGCCCCACCTGTTCATGATCGTCCTTGAGCCAGCCACCAAGTGCGGCTCGACATGTTCGTTCGCGCGTCCAGGACCAACCAGGTAACGCATGAGACCACCAGTGTCGCCACCATCAACAATGTTGGGCATCATCGGCGCACACTCGCAAGCAAATAGTTGATCTCATCAACGCTACGCTCAACCTGGCCTAGCACATCATCAATATGTTGAGGCAACTCCCCTTTGACGTGAGCGTAGCGAGTGAGCTGGTTGAGGTTGTTAGCCAAGCCGGTGAGCTTGCGACGGTAATCGCGCAAGTCGGTAATAACCTCTGCAAGATTGTCGGTATCAATTTCTTGTGCCGAAGCTGGATGCAACGCAGCGTGGACGAGAGTGCGAGAGAGTGACCAGCCTTGATTGTTCGCCTTAGCTTCAAGCAACGCCCGCTCTTTACTTGTGAGGTGAACACGCAACGACGAACGCTGAAGGCCGTTAATCGATCGGGGAGCGCGACGAACATCGCGCGATGCAACGCGCTGCCTATCCGGCTTGTCCGACCCACTCATCACTCACAGTCTCCTCAGCGTAGCGACCCGAAGGGATCACACTCCTAGTGTGCCCCAGGTAGAACCACGTGTCTACCTGCAAGCCTGATAATGGTACCATTATCATATAGCTTGCTCCCCAGGCGACCGCGCACACTGTCGTGTGCGCTAGGGCGCGAGGGAAACGCACCTTGTGCGTTTGATTGGCTAGGGGTGCAAGCTACATGGATGTGGCTTGACCACTGTCCGCGATACGCGCCGGTGCGAGTCGCGGAGCGCGCGCGAGTGCGACGGCGAGGGGCACGGTTGCGCCTAGCGTTGCGACGTTAAGGTGCGTGGCTACGCCTGTCGTTGCGATGGTGAAGCGCGGCGGCGCAGTGCTTCGCTGTGAGACACGATCACTGTTGATAGTCGTCGCCTACGCGCGGGTGAGTGCGTTGCGAGTTCGGTTCGGTTTGGTCTGGTGGTTGTGCGCATGTGTGCGCGCACAACCTACGTAACGGGCGAAGCCATTAACCCGTGGCTTTTTGTGAAGTGAAAGGAAAACTTTGAATGTCAAACCCATTCGACCCAGTGACCAAACTGTTAAACCACGATGAAAACCGGGAGGACGCAGTGCGTAACCTCGGCCAAGCGATGATCCAACTTGAAGCAGTCGTATCTTCATACAAGAACGCATACAAGGCGGCAATTGCTACGGGCTGGACCACACGCGACCTCAACGTAGCCGGATTCTTCGACGTAGCAAAACTACCCAAGGTCAAGAAGATCGCCGCGCCCCCATCAAGCGCGCTCTTTAAAGACGAGTAGTAAGAACAGGGGCGTGCTAACCCGTTTGGGTTAGCACGCCCCTGTGTTCTTATGCCACGTGTGACCACGGGTTGCGGCTGCGGCGTTCGATCGCGTATGTCGCCTGTTCTGCTAAACGCTCTCCTGCATCCCAGAGAGCATCGCTCACATCAGCGCCAAGGAAGTCTTGATAGCTGATCGTTCCCCACGAACCGCTAATCGTTGCCACGGCTTGGCAACGATGGTAAGAGATGTAAATGTTCGGCCCACCAATAGCCACCGCTAAGCTGAACCCATTGAACTCTCCTTGCATGTTGAACGTAACCTCAATGTCCCAACAATCCTCAAGATATTCAGACAACTCCTCCAAGCAATCCGACTGAACCAAACTATCTAGTTTGGTTATGAACTCATCTACGCGTTCCTTTAATAGCGCCAAGTCCCTATCCATGATGACTCCCTCCAGGTGCTGTGTCGGTTGTGACTTTGTTTTTGCCGGCTGGCACGGAGTCAACAAGTCGCGGACAAGGTCTGCCCGTCACCATCGGCAAGTCGGTGCGGGTCATGGAATAAAAAACGAAGTGGTTTATGCCGTGAAAGCCCGCACCCACTTGAACGCAAAGCGTTTGACGGACAGACCACGCGACGTAGACTCGAAAGCCAGCAGGAAAAACCCCTGAGACAAGAAGAGTGCGCGCTCACGCGCTCCACAATTGCCACCACCAGTGGCACAAAAGAAACAAGGCCACGCACCGCGTGGCCACATCACGTTAAAAACGGCTAGGAAACTTCCTAGCCGTTTTTGCTTAGCGGTATATCTCGCGTCTGTGCCCGATGGAGATAGCCAAGATAGAAAGCTTATCGTCTTTGATTTCGGCAATGAGTCGATAGTCGCCGATGCGATAGCGCCATAAGCCAGCGAGATTGCCTGTTAAGGCTTTGCCGTGAATACGCGGGTTGTCGGCTTCCATGAGGTTTTTAGTAATCCAGCCTTTGATGATTCGTTGAGTGTAGTGATCGAGCTTTTTAAATTCTTTATCGAATGCTTTGGATGTTTCTAAACGCCAGTTCACAGCCCGCACTCTTCCCATAATTCTTCAATCGGGCGAGTTTTATATCCGTCTCGTTCCCACTCGTTCAGAGCTTCTTGGGCTATCTGTACGTCGTATTCATCCTCGATACGTTCGAACAGTGCTTGCTTGAATGCTTCACCTAAAGAAATCCCGTGCAAGTGCGAATAGCTTGTGGCTAGCTTGCGTTCTTTCTCGCTAAGTCTGATTGAAAAAGCCATGTTTACCGTCTCCCAACGCCTTTTAGTACATTGTACTTCAATCTGTGTTGTTTGTTAATGGTTAGCCGGACAAAGCCAGTCCTGTTTTCTTGAAGTGATGGCGGATAGTGCTGATTTCGTCCGCTTACCTACTCCCCGCGCTAGCGGGCATAAGTTCAGGCATTAGCGAGGGTCTTAACTATTTATGAGGGTTTAAGGCTCTTGAGACGGTGGAGCGGCTAACGCCGAGTACCCTGGCAATTTCAGCGTTATTAGAGCCGTTTTCTTGCATGGCTCTAGCGGTCTTTAACCGTTCAGGCGTCATGAGCGCGGGCCGGCCTCCAAGCCGTCCTTGGGAGCGTGCGGCAGCAAGGCCCGCTCGTGTTCGTTCTCTAATAAGGTCACGTTCGAACTGAGCAAAGGCTGCGGCCATGTGGAACACCAAACGCCCACCCGGCGTAGTAGTGTCGATCGATTCGGTAAGAGAGCGAAACTCAATGCCACGCTTATCTAAGTCCGCAATAACCTCAACAAGGTGGGGTAGTGAGCGGCCTAAGCGGTCGAGTTTCCACACCACAAGCGTGTCACCCTCACGTAAATAGTCCATCGCCTTGTCTAACTCTGGGCGCATGGTTTTAGCGCCCGAGGCATGGTCAGTGAAGATACGACTACACCCTGCGCGCGTGAGAGCGTCTAGTTGTCCGTCCAGATTCTGCTCCAGAGTAGATACGCGCGCATAACCAATAAGACTCATTACATCCCCCGTCCATAACCGTGATTCCTGCTCTTGCTGTGACGCTGTTGAGGCGCGACGTGGCGCGTTGGATGATCCAACTTCTTGAGCTGCGGGACTTCTCCAATGCCGGGTAGTGGTGGCCGTAATGGAGTGATGGCCTTGCTCAATACTTTTGCTAATCGTTTGTTGCTTCCTGTGGCTTGGCTGTAGAACCGGGCTGCTACAAAGTCCTCAATCAGTGCCTTGCCGGGGGCGAGTAAATCTTCGTTGAGTTTGTATCCGGCGTGAGCGCAAAGCTGACTGTAGAAAATGAACTGGGTGCGGGTGTTGCCTTCTCGGAAGGGGTGAATGGTGTTGATCTCGCCCCATGACTCAGCCAATGCTGATATAAGCTCGTCGGAGGCTAAGCCGCGAAAGTAGTTGTTGTTTTTAATGTAAGAAAATTGGTGTTCTGCCGCTTCACTGAGCGCGGGGCCAGCGGGGTAATAGTAATAGGTGCGCCACGGGGCGTTAGGGTCTCCAGGAGGATAGTCCACCACATCGGCATAGCCTTTCGCCATGAATGTATCTGGCGCGGTTCGTTCTTGTCCTGCCCATTCGTACACGTCTTGGAAAAGGTGGTAGTGAATGGCTTTCATGTGTTGGTAATCAAAACGGCCGCGGATGGGGTGTAAACGCAGTTCACCCGCGCGAAGCGCGGTAGCGGTTTCTTCTGCTGCTCGTAGTATTTGAGCGTCAGGCTCCCCGTAAGGGTGGGTTGCCGTCACGAATTTATTTCTCAGCGTGGTCGTTCCTGGAATGTAGTAGTCGTTCCAAGAGTAGTAACGTTGTTCGTTCACTGTGTGCGGCGGATGTGCTGGATAGCTTGGGCGAGGTATTCAGCGTCGCTGATTTGTCCAGATAAACACTGCTCGAGCAAATCTCTAATGTAGGGGTCAGTAACAGCGTGGCCAGCTAAGGCGAGTGCAGTATCTGCAAACGATATGGCCTCGCGTACTGCGGCCTGAGATACTAAAGGCGGTTGTGTTGACACGCTCATAATGGTTCCTCACTTCCGTGGTACACGCCTACCGTTGCACGCGCCAGATACTCGTCTATGCTTATTTCCCTGCGCACATAGTCGGTTAGGTTCTTGACAACGCGCCGAGTTGGTTCATTGCCTTCATGCCAACCCAAGGCGAGTGTGTCTAGGACGATTTCTCGTTGTGACGGCTCAAGACCTTCGAATAGATCAGGCCAGCGTTGCTCAATGTCAAAAGTGCTCACGGTGCCTCCCACGTGCTATTCAAATTCTACCGTGTGTGCGTGCGTTACTCAATGGGTGGTGGTTCTGCACGGGTTGGGTTTTGGGCGCTAGTTTTGCACGTTTTGTTTGGTTGGTTTTACGCGGTTTCTTGTTTCGGTAGTTGTGGTGTGCGTTATCGGTCGATAATGCACACTCGTCTGGACTCTCAGTCGTAGGGGCTAAATTCGTGCTCGATGTCTGCGTCAGTGATTGTGGCGCTGTTAGCTAGTGTGTAGGGGTTATCCCCGCATTGCGCGGGGTGTGTAGCGAAAACCGTGGGTTTACCTGCTTAGTGGCTATGCGTCTATGAGTGATTTGGTGAGCATGGCGCGCACTAGCTCGCTAGTGGTCATGTTCTCCTTGTCTGCCGTGGCTGTTAGCGCCCGTTTCATAGCGGCAGGAATCTTCACTGAGAGAGTCTCGCTACCCTCGCTGCTTAAGGCGCTGGGCGTGGACCAAACAGCGCTGGATCTGCGTATTGGGCCACCACGACACACATCACCGGTGCCCGACTCATAATGAGAATCTCCAGGCAATACTCTTTCCCCGAAAAATGATCGCCAGAGATTGAAGAAGGCGCGGGAACCAGCTAAGATGTTTACACGTAAACACTTGGGAGGAGTTATGGCAACATCAGTCGCAGCACTGCGTATTCCGCAAGACCTTGCAGGTCGGTATGACCGCCTTGCGTCGATGACAGGCAGAACGAAAACTTACTACCTCACTCAAGCTCTCGCAGAGTCGATTGATCGCCTTGAATACGAGTATGGCCTCATGCAAAAGGTTGAAGATTGGCGTGCTGGCAGACTTGAAACTGTAAGCCTTGATGAGTTGGAGGCTGACCTTGGCGTGGAAGGTTGAGGTCGATAAAGGCGCGCAACGCTTTTTGGCGAAGCTGGATAAGCCAATAGCTCGACGTATCGTCGCTAAACTTCGACAGATTTCAGAGCTTGATGACCCTCGGATGCAGGGGAAGGGTCTGACTGGAAACCTGGCAGGACTGTGGCGTTACCGAGTTGGAGATTATCGGCTCGTGTGCCTCATTGAAGATGATGTAATGGTAGTTCTTGTCGTCGATGTAAATCATCGTTCACAGGTGTACAAGGGGCGTTCATAAACGAACGATTCTGCCCGTGTCAGCACCACCAGTCAGGGCGGGTATCCCCGAAAGACTCATTGAGAATCTTCGCATCAGGGTAGAGCTTGCTCGCAATCCTTGCTGTCGTAGAGTCAATCTCAACACCCACCATGTCAAAGCCTTAAGGCAACACCAAACGCCCACCCTAAAAATGGTGATCAGTTGCTCAGGGCGCGGACGATGTTCTCGGCAATGCGGTGAATAACCTCAACGCACACCGAGTTTCCTGCCTGCTTGTACAGACGTGACTCGGCTTGCTTTGCAAGCTTGAAATCAAGTGGGAAACCCTGCGTATTGAAGCACTCGTGAGCAGTCAGCTTACGGATACCGCTTCTCACGCGGACGATGGGAACGTTATGTCCTCCTTCGCCCATGTTTGCGGTCAGAGTCGGGACAACACCAGACATGTTCTTACGTACGTATCGACGACGCCATTGATAGACGGCTGACGGATCGTCCATCGCAGCCTCAAGCTGCTCATACACGTCGCCTTTGAATTTTCCGGCGGTGTAGTAGTAGCGCTCACCCACCTCATGATCGAAATCGATAATGTCTGACAGACTCTTTGTTAGCGGAATCGGATCTGGGAATGAGAATCGCGCACAATCTGCTTCATTCCGGAAGCAGGCAATGTAGATACGCTCACGGTTCTGGGGAGTATTCCCATATTCCATCGCATTCAATACTTGGTAGCGGTAGTGGTATCCCTCTTCTTTCAGCGCTTCGAGGATGACTCTGAATGTGTTCCCACGATCATGACTCACTAGGTTTTTCACGTTTTCAAGGAAGATGACGCGAGGCTTCTTCACTGCGATAATCCGCATCAATTCGAAGAAAAGATCGCCTCGACCTTTCTTGTCGGTAAACCCTTGACGGTATCCCGCCACTGAAAAGGCCTGGCAGGGGAAACCGCCGACAAAGATATCGGCATCGGGTACTTCTTCGGGCAGAACCTCGTGAATATCGCGCCCATCTACTGTGAGATCAAAGTTCTGTTCATACGTTTGGGCGGCATATGGATCGAACTCATTGGCGTAAATCGTCTTTACTTTGCCGGTTTCTTCAAATCCGAGGTCGATCCCTCCGATTCCCGCAAAGAATGACGCTAACGTCCACTTCTCAGCCATGAATATGCCCCATTTCCACTTGGTGCCACTGATGGTGTTACCTGCTTGCTGGTTCCTATCTGTGTAGGGATAGGCTCGCGGTTTGGTGTGGTGTGCGCCGGGTGGCGAGGATGGTTTTTTCGTCTGCGTCTGCCCACCCGGCGATGTATCCGGTGGAGTATTCGGCTGTGTCGAGGCCGAAGTATTTACTGACTAGGTAGGCGCATGATTCGGCTTCTACTTCTTTGATCCCCCTATGCATGGACTCAGTTTGATCTGCTTGGTCCATGTGGAGTCGCGCGTGACTGATCTCGTGAATAAGAGTCTTGAACTGGTGGGCCTCAGGCGCGTCGGTGGCTACCGCGATGGTTTTCTCACCTTGCCCCTCGATCATCGGCCGCATTGTTACCCCGTATGCGCCACCAAGAGCTTTGCGCGTGGTTTCTTCATACTTGTACCCAAGATCAGCCACAATCTGTTTCGCGCGCTGCCATAACTGCTCAGAGCGCTCTCCGGTTACTTGGGGTAGGTCTTTGCCTTTGATCGGTTCACCTTCGGTTTGGTGGTAGCCAAACGTGGGGCGCACGGTAAACCCTGTGACGGCGGGCTTCCAGATAATGTCTTTCTTGTCGTACTTTTCTAGCTCGCTTTTGTCTATTGGCCGGTCCTCATCTTTGAGGAAGGGGAGCTTGTAGGTGACGGGTGCTAGGACGTGGTAGCTTTTTTCTCCTTTTTGGACGTGTCTACCTAGCTTTTTCCACGCTGTGTAGGAAGCAAACGAAGTTTCCTTGCTTCCGCGCTGGTGGGCTTGGGTGTGGAGCCACACGAGGTTGCGGAAGGAGTACTGGGGCATTTTCGCCATGTAGTCCAGCATGTCTTTCCATGTTTGGGTGTCTTTGAACCGGGCAGCTGCTGCGGCGATTTCTTCGTGAGCTTTGGCGAGTTTGGCTTCGCGTTCTTCTTTGGCTTCTTCTTTGCTGCGGGTGGCCATGATTAGTTGCCTACCTTGCCACTTTGAGCTTCAAGAGCCTGGAGGCGTTGTGAGAGCTGTTCGATCTGGTCTTGCTGGGCTTGGACCTGCTCGATGAGGGTTTCTACGAGTTCTAGCGTGGTGTATTGGTTGTCCATTTGAATCTCCTGGTTAGTTGTTTGTGGAGTCGTTGGTGCTGATGTGTAGTTCTTGGAGGGCAATGTCTGCTCCGATGTGGTCTACCCACACGTCGTGGGCTACGCGCTCTTGCCCGTCTTGACTGGTGTAGGTGCGCGCGCGATAGGTGCCACTAAAGATGATGGCGGCGTTGCCGTTTAACTCTTGGAAGTCTTTGAGTTTCACGGCGGTCTGCCCGTGGACTCGTAGGTAGTAGCCGGTGGTGGCCACGGTTTCCCACTTGCCGGTTTCTGGGTCTTTAGCCCGGTCGTTTACGATCACGGTTACGCGCCCGTGGTGGGTGCCGTCATCGTTGAGGGTGAGTTTGACGGGGCCTGCTAGATTTCCAGCTCGTACTATGTAGCTCACTGTTGGACTCCTCAATGGTTGTTTGGTTGGTTAGATGCGGACGGCTTGCCAGTGCAAGCTGAGCCAGTAGGGGGTGTCGAGGGGTATTTGTTCGACGTGTCCGCCCACGTCGGGGGCGTGGATCATGAGTCGGTTGCCATTGGGGTCTTTGCCTGCGTAGATGCCGATGTGGTGGTAGTGGCCGCTGCCCGGAGTGGCGAAGCCGATCAGGTCGCCTGGTTGTAGGGCTGATTGGTCTATGGGTGTGCCTGCTCGGGTGATGATGTCGTGGGCGGTTCGCGCGTTGAGGGGTTTGCCGAGGTCGGTGTAGACGCGCACGATGAGTCCCGAACAGTCCAGTCCGGCCGCGCTGGTGCCTCCCCACTTGTAGGGGGTGCCGAGATATTTTTGGGCAGTGGCCACTACGGACGAGGCTGAAGCACTTTTTTGAGTGTATTTTTTGGCCAGCTGTTTGATTTTGGTTACGTAGTTTTGGGTTTCAGAGTATGGGGGTATGCCCCGGTATTGTTGGATTGCTCCTGGTCCCGCGTTGTATGCGGCTAGGGCAAGATCAACCACGTTTCCTGTTGCTTGCCCGCTCGCGACGTAGGCTTTCACGGCGTCTACTAGCTTGCACATGAACTGGCCTTGGCTGGCGATAGCGTCGATAGGGTCGAACGGGTCGGCCACCCCGTCCCCGTTTGCGTCTATCCCGTGAGATTTCCATGTGGCGGGCATGAACTGAGCGATACCTTGTGCGCCGGCTGGGCTCACAGCTTTCGCGTCCCACCCGGATTCAGCCTCGATTTGTCCGGCGATGAGGCTGGGCGTGATTTCGGTGCAGATACTCCCCGCTTTCATCACGGCCTGCACATATTCGGGGGGCACTCCCTCTAGGCCCGCTCCTGCTCCTTCGGCTCCGCCTCCAGTCATCATCAGAGGCAAGAGCATGAGCGGGGCTGCGGCGATGAGTGTCGTTTTCACAGCCCGCGCCCTTGCTCGGTGGTTACACCGTGATCGAGGTTCCTCGTGTGGCTGGGGGTGCTGACAGCGCTTGTGTGGCCGGTATTGTTTGCGCGGCCCGCCTGGTCTGGTTTGGTGTAAGGGGTGGCCAGGGCGATGATTTCGCGGATGCGCTGGGGGTTAAACCCAGATGAGCGACCCGTTTGGGTTTCTATGATCGGGGCTGATAGGAGGCCTTCGTTTTTGAACTGTTCTACCAGGTCGGGTCGCTTGCTTAAGTCAATGGCGTTGTAGGTGATTCCTGCCTTGTCCAACTTGCGTTGGGTCAGGGCACACCCTGGACAGTGCGGGGTGGTGTAAATAGTAATGTTTTCGCTCATACCTACTACGTAGGTTGTGCGCGCACAGAGTTAAGGCCCGCACCAAAAGGTGCGGGCCTTAACTATCCCTGGAAGGGGCCAGAGAGAGGGGTGCGGAGCCATTTGTGGCCTTGCTGGTTGTAGTGGACGAGGGCTCAGGTTCTGGCTTCCATCGCAAGACAGGCCTGTCAGCCCTAAAGCGATCAGGCACACACGTAAATGGTGCACGTCCAAGAAAGCCTCGCCTACCCGGCACGGCGCTCATTTGACCCAGAGCGTTCGCGACGTCATGAGTACGCCGATTGAGTCTTTTGGCTAATGAGGTTAGATCCAATTGGCTTGTACGCCGGGGGTGATTTCCTGAGTGCGAGGAACGTTAATCGTTGGCCCGTAGATGATGGTTTCTGTCCCGATATGACTGTTTTGTGCGGTATGAGCGAGGTTGAAGCGAGCACAACGTTCGGCTCCGTATAGATCTTGCCAGATGATTTTTTCATCATCGTAGGTGAGAACCCAAGGGTATGGAGCGCTCAGAATTTTATCGGCGAGGGTTTTGTGGTCGTCAGCATTGAAGGCGTGGAGATAGAGCTTGTTCCCCTGGACGACGTATGGGGGGTCAGCGTAAACAAAGATGTTGTCCTCGTAGTGCTCGATACTGTCAAGGAAATCGAGCGCATCAAGCTCGGTCACGGTGATGTGGTCGGCTAATTCTTGGATGCGTTTGATGCGCGAGATGAGTCCTTGTTTGTTGTAGCGGGCATCGATGAGCCATCTGCCGGTCTGGTTGAGTCCACCGATGGGGCGTGCAGTGAGGATGCCAGATCGGTTGGTGCGATTGAGGAAGAAAGTGGCGAAGCCGAGGGCGAGATCGTCTCCATTGGGGCCCGCTTCAAAGATTGCGCGCTGTTCGTGCCATTGACTGATAGTGACCTCCGTTGTTTCGATGAGCTGGATGAATTCATCGGAGTGAGTAGTTACGGAGCGCCAGAAGGCCGCGATGCCGGGGTGGACATCATTGATGTGGATGTGGGAGACGCACTCTTCGTCGAGGAGGCGTAAGGCTGCACCAGCGCCTCCAGCGAAGGGTTCTGCGTATCGGATGGGAACGGGGTCCTGGATAGCCAGGAGCTGGGCGAAAAAGGGTGCGAGGCGCACTTTTCCACCGGGGTATCGCAGGGGAGATAGATTCCTCATGCAGTGCCTTGTTTGTGCAGTTGGTTTTCGCTCATACCTATTACGTAGGGTGTGCGCGCACAGAGTTAAGGCCCGCACCAAAAGGTGCGGGCCTTAACTATCTCTTGGAGGGGCCTGTGGGGTTAGTTTTTGCGTCGCTTAGCTACGAGGGCGGCTGCACCACCTGCGGCTAGTAGCGTGGCTACGCCTAGTGGTGCGAGGTTTGCGCCTGTTTGAGCAAGCGGCTGGGGTGTGGGCTCAGGTTCCGGCGTGGGTGCAGGTTCTGGCGAAGGTGCAGGTTCTGGCGAGGGTGTGGGTTCTGGCGAAGGTGCTGGTTCTGGCGTGGGTGCTGGTTCTGGCGTGGGTGTGGGTTCTGGCGTGGGTGCTGGTTCTGGCGAGGGTGCTGGTTCTGGCGAGGGCTCAGGTTCTGGTTCGGCAGTGTTGAACTCTATTTCCTGTTTCCGGGTTGCCTCGCTCGTGTCTTTGCCGGGGCCTGTGCGTACCGAGGTCAGTCCTTTCCTATTGAGTTGGATAACGAGAGAGTAATAGCCGGTCATGATTTCAATTTCGGCTTTAACAGTGCCAGCTCCGGTAGATTTCCAGGGTATTTGGAAGCCTTCGCTTGTGCTTTCGCCTTGCCATGTTTTAGTGCCACTGTCTTTGAATACGGCCGGGCCATCTAGCGTGGCCGTGGCTTTAAGTCCTTGACAGGGTTTGCCTAGGGCGTTGATCCAACGCAGGTTAATAGTTCCCTCGGACGTGCCATCGCCTTGGACGGTTGGTGAGCCGAACTTTTCGGGTGATGCGTTTACTGCTTGGTTAACGTATTTTTTCGCTAGTTCCACCACATCGGGATGCTCTTGTTGCATGGCCGCCGTGGCCTTGGCTGCGCGCTCACGTGCGGGTCGGAGCAGTTCTGAGTTCGGGTCGTGGCTAGGGTCGAGCGCGTACATCGAACCGTCAAAGTTGAGCCGGTTAAGCAGTGATATGGCGGCGCGAGACTGGGCGGTATTAACAGATTCGTAGGTGGCTAGAATCCACCCCATCTGTGTGCCAGTCACACTGAGTTGGGGGTCTTGGTGGTTATCAACGTTGGTTGTGTTAAGAAAGTAGCCTTGCGAGTCGTAGGGGATTTTATTGGTGAAGATGGTGGACCAGATGAGGGGGTCATGTCCGTCTGGGTTTTTCAATCCTCCAAACCACACAAGGCTGTCATCGATTTGTAGGTGGTAGCCTTGCCCGACTTCTTCTAACGCGCTGTCTTTTGATTCGGGAGGTAGGGCGTTAGCTGCAAGTCCTGCGCTTGTTGCTAGCACGGCTGTGGCTGTGATGGTCATAGCCGTAGTTTTCATGAGTGTTTTGAGTCTAGACACTGTTTTCCTGTTCGTCACCGGTGTTTGTTTCAGTCCGCGCTTGGGACTTCACCTACTGCGTAGGGTGTGCGCGCACAGTTAAGGCCCGCACCAAAAGGTGCGGGCCTTAACTATCCCTGGAGGGGATCTTGTGGGTTAGTTCTTGCGTCGCTTAGCTACGAGGGCACCTGCACCACCCGTGGCTAGTAGTGCGGCTACGCCTAGCGGTGCGAGGTTTGCGCCGGTCTTGGCCAGGGCCGACCCGCCACCGGAGTTGTCAGCGGCTGCGAGCTTAATGGTCTGATCCGTGTCATCAGCATCCGCGTGGGTGCCCACGAGCTGCCCGTCTGCGTCGTAGACGTATTCAAAGGCAACAAGCTGGGTGTTTGCCATGCCGGTAGTGTCCAGGTTGGCTACTACCTTCCCGCAGTCTTGCGGAGTGTTGGGCGTGAACTTCGCGGTCGCTTCATACTCTGTGCCGTCTACCATGACCATCTTGCCGGTGGTCTTGTTGTGAACCTTGAGCCTCAAGGTGTATTCAGTTCCGGGAACAAGTTTCTCGTTCGCGTCACACACCTTGTCAACCAGCTTCGTGTCCTTGCCAGGCTTCAAGGTTTTTTCACCGTTTTCGCCGGTGAACGTGGTCTTGAGCTTCGGCCCATCAGCTGTGATAGTGAACTGCTCGGTCACATCCTCTACAGAAGTAGCCAATGGGGTTACGCGGTCATCACCGGCGAAAGTAGAGATGAATACGTAGGTGCCGGCTACTAGCTTGCCGTCTGCACCCTTCTTAGCGATCCACGACGTGTCACCAACGCTGGGGTAGACACCGTTCTTAGCGGCAATGGTGACGGTTTGACCAATCTTTTCAGCCTTGTCGCGGTTCGCTTCGGTTACTTTAAGGCCAGCGGGGAAAAACAAGACCTCGTGAGAGATGAGTTTCTCGTCTGCCTTGAATCCGGCTGCGCCTTCAAAGTTGGGGTGATCGGAGGGCATTCCGGTGACGAACACGTCATCTACTAGGTAGGTACCCGCCTTGGTGTCACGCACACTCAACTTCGAATCAATCTGAGCTGGGTGTCTTACTGACGTGGTTTCGTCTGCCATGCCATAGTCGTCAACAAAGTCGGCCTTAATGTACTGAGACCAAGCAGCGTCCTGGTCATCGGCTTTTACTTCCCACACCCACGTGTAGAAACCGTCCTTGGGTGCGGCCCCTGCGCTAGCGGTAAGCACCGTTTCAGGCCCGTTGGCTTTGACGATGACGGACTTGATGAGTTCTGCGCCTTCTGGCACGGTATCGCTCTGTTCTGCTGGAGCGAGGGGGTCGATGTAGTAGAGGCTTGCGCGGTAGTTCACGGGCACATTGGTGCCATCGATGTTGAGCCACTTACCGTCCCCGTAGTTCGGGTCAGCGTTCGGGGTGAACGTGTCAGTCAGCTCAGCGCCGCTGTCAATGACCTTAGCGGTATCCACATTTGAGAGGCCTTGGGGGCGGAAATCGAAGATAACATCCCACGTTGGAGACTGAACGGTCTTAGATGTAACTCTCTCAATATCGAAAATCACGTCCTGCCTGCCACCGCCAGGCGACGCATAGCCGAGAACAGGGGCGGGAACGTTACTGTAAGTAACATCAGCAAAGACTTTGCCGTTGGCGGTTGAGTGCCACTTGATTCCATTGATTGGAGTGCTGGCGGTCGTGCCAGTGTAAGTATTAGTACCCGTTTCGTCGAATACGGCTGGACCGTTTAAGGTCGCGGTGAATGGGTAGCCGGATACAGGCGAACCGCTTGAGTTGCGTACCTGAATTCCGTTGAATGTCCCGTAC
Organism: Schaalia turicensis ACS-279-V-Col4; assembly: GCF_000296505.1. Taxonomy (GTDB): domain Bacteria; phylum Actinomycetota; class Actinomycetes; order Actinomycetales; family Actinomycetaceae; genus Pauljensenia; species Pauljensenia turicensis_A. The sequence continues at coordinate 285,317 of NZ_JH815208.1, read as the reverse complement.
ATGTGGTTGGTGGTTTCTGGTTCACCTGCTTCCCATCCGACGACACCGGCCGCTTTGGCTTCTGCGACCATTTGGCGCGCCCGGTTTTGAATGTTAGTCGGCGTGAGTTGGAGTAGCTCATTGACATTCGCTTGAGCGCGACCCGAGTTTTCAAAGTTCACGTGTGCAAGGAAGCCTGTGGCGGCCGCGTCTACGTCAGTATTTGAAAACTCTAAGGACTTTGGCGTGTACCACTTCATGATGTACGCCATCTGAGCAATATCAACACTCAGATCAGCCGGACGGCTAAGGCCAGGCTGACTCGTCAGCTCTCCGGGGGTGACGGCAACTGCCGCCGAGGGGTTGACCGCGTCGGCCTGAATACACAGACCTGGGATGGGCTGGCCTTGGTAGGGAATCCACGTGCCAAGCCAGCCAACACTTCCTCCAATAGGCACGCCGCGCACCCAAGAGCCTGCCGCGTGAGCCGGTAGGGCACTCAGAGAGCCGACAAAGATAAGAGCAAGCGCTGTCAAAGCGAGAGCTAGCCGGTAGGCCAGCCCGCCCTTAGTGGCGCGAGGCGCGTCTTGAGCGTGCGTGGTCATAGGAATACTCATCACTACTCCACTTTCATATAGGTTTGATGATCGATCACGAAACCCATTCAGGGGCTTCACCTATTACGTGGAGTGTGCGCGCACAAAGTAAGGGGGCACCCGGTCGGGCGCCCCCTGGACTCATCGGATTCGCAGGTTGCTAGTCACATCCAGCGATACATCCGTGATCGTTCGTCCAATTTCCATTCTCATCTGGCTGCACCTGGTGGTGCCAGCTTCCGTCGTCGGTGGCTTGTATCCATTCGGGGAAGTTTGGGTTATAGCAGTATGGTCCGCCGCCGCACACGTCACCACTACCACCGCTGTAGCCACCGCCTCCATTGCCACCTGCGTTCGAGTTGCTGTAGTTACTGGCGCTGTAGCCACCACCATTGCCTTCGTCGTATCCGCCCGTGCTTTGAGCCTGTTGGGCTTGTGTGTAGGCTGTGGCCGCGTCGTTTACCGCTGTGGTGGCATCGCTTAGGGTTTTGGCTACTGTGCCTGCTTGGTCTGCGCGGGTAAACACAGCCTCAATATCAGCCACGGCCTCCAGCGTTTCAGGCTCGGCTTGGTCGAGTGCTTGAGCTTCTTTCAGTGCAGTATCAAGCTGGTCGGTCACGCTCGTTTCTACGCCTTCACGATTAGCCATGCCAGCGGCTTCGATTGCCTCATTCAGGGTTTTTATCCCCTGGTCAAAAGTGGTTGTAGCCGCGGCCGCGACGTGTTCGCGCACGCCAGCAAATGAAGCAGTGAGCTTATCAAGCACGCTTTGAGCCTCCCCTTGGGCGTCCTTGACCGCGCGCGTAGCTTCTTTGGCTTGTTCACGTCCTAACGCGGAAGCATCCTGGGCCTCAACGCTTGAAAGTGCGTCTGCTTCTTCTACCGCCACGGCTAGAGCCGTGGTGTCAGTGTCTAAAGCACGCTGAGCCACTAGATCAATAAGCGCTTTGGCTTGCGTCTTAGTCTGGTCAAGTTCGGTCAAGGTCTGCTGATAGGTGGCCTGGGTCGCCTGGTATTCCTCGCGCGCGCTCAACGTATCAGTGTGGGTTTTCCATACCACCCCAACCACAACCAGCACGGCGATGAGTGCTACGGCGATGGTGGCAATAATGGGCGGGCGCTTATACCACGGTGGTGTCACCGTAGAGACTGGCTCGCTCATCGCAGTATCAGTTGTTTCTTGTAATGGGGTGTGGGGCTGGCTGGTGCTCATGGTGTTTTCCTTGACCTGTGTTGATGTCGAGTCTAGTTGATGGGGCCGCGCGGTCCGACGGGTAGGGTGCCGATTTGGCGTGGTGGGACAGGCGCGTGTAGTCGCGCTCGGGCTTGCGTGTTGTAGGCGATGAGGGCTTGTTCTACCCATTTGCTCCACGTAGTCGGCCCATTATTGGCAAGGCTGGCGATGAATAGACCACGGGCTTCGTCTGCCACTTTTTCATCTACCCGAACAGTGATCTTTTGGATACCACTGGAGTGGGTCTTGGGTGTGGGTGTTTGTGCCCGTGGTTTGGCCTCGGTCTGGGTCTGGGTGATGACGCTGTGGCCTGCTAGGGCGCTACGTCTAGGTTGTGGTTTAGTCATGAGTGTGTCCTTCGTCGAGTTTACGCATGTGTTTGTCTAGTCGATTGATGGCATGCGCGGTTTCGGATAGGCGGGTGTGGAGTTGGAGCATTTGCTCAAAGTCTTTGCCTTCTAGCACGTGTTGGACTTTCTCTACCCACGTGTAAGGGCCTGCTGTTAGGTGTTCTGGTTCGATCCAGTATTGGAGGAAGTGAGTTACGTTTACCGTGTCGTTGTACAGCAACTTCAGATAGATGTCTTTTTCTTCACTGCTCGCCTGCCTGTAGGTGGCTAAGAGTTGTTTGTTACTGATTTTGCTCATTGCTCTGTTCTTCCTGGTGGGTTTGGATTGCGTGGAGGTATTGGGTGTAGATGTCGGCTAGTTGTGCTGCTTCTTGTGTGGGCCATTGTTCGAGTGGCTGACTGGCTTCCACGCTGTCTGCGATTGCTACCCGTTTAGGGATGGGTGGGTTAAAGATTGTTAGTCCGCGTTGTTCTACTTCATGGGTTAGCTCGCTTATCCAGTGCCCGCCGCTGGTGGTGCGGGCTTCGTGCTGGTTGATGATGATTCCCCCGATTGTGAGTGTGGGGTTGTAGTAGGTGCGGATCTGGTCGATCGAACTGAGTAGTCTCGCTAGCCCGTTAGCGCTCCAGAGTTTGGAGTGTGGAGGGTGTCAGTCCGTTTGTGTACGGGGACTGATTTACAAGTATGCGGCGAACCTGTCGGGGTAGGCCACGGATAGCTGATTGATTGCCTGTTTCCAGTTGCTGGTCTTGCTGCCTTCGATAAGTCGCTTGGCTGAAGCAGAAGCCTTGGCACCTTCTTTAGCGCGGCGGGCAGCACGACGGTCCTCGATGTTACAGATCATCAGCCACAGCGTCTTCACTGCCGCTGAATCCGACGGGAACTGAACGCGGTTTCGTGTTGCTTTCCGCAGCTCACTGTTCATCGATTCGATGGAATTCGTGGTGTAGATAACCTTCCTTGCCGCTGGCGGGAACTGCAGGAACGGAATGAACCTGTCCCACGCGTCGCGCCAGACTTTCACTGATTGCGGATACTTCTGGCCAAGCTCGCTGGCCTCAAACTCATCGAGTGCACTTCGAGCTTCATCCTCGTTGACAGCGGTATAGATGCCTCGTAGATGCTTCGAGACCTCTTTCCGGTCGCCGTAGGCTACCCACCTGTTAGCGGCACGAATCAGATGCACCACGCAGGTTTGGACCATGGAGTCCGGCCAGGTTGCCTGGATTGCTTCCGGAAAGCCTTTCAGTCCGTCACAGCAGACAATAAAGACATCGTTGACACCGCGGTTGGCGATTTCTGCGCACACCTGCGACCAGAATGCTGCACCTTCATTGGTAGCTACCCACAAGCCCAAGATGTGCTTAATGCCCTCCATGTCCACTCCGACACCCATGTAGACCGCCTTGTTGACGACGCGTCCGTTGTCACGGATTTTTACACGTAGGGCATCAAGGAAGATAACTGGATAGAACGCCTCGAGTTGCCTGGTCTGCCACGCGGTGACTTCCTCTAAGACCGCATCGGTGACCGCGCTAATGGTATCTGGCGACAAGTTCACGCCGATGGTGGTAGCCAGATGATGTTCGATGTCACGCACGGTCATTCCGCCCGCATACAAACTAATGATCATGTCATCGAGGTCGGTAAGTCTGCGGCTACCCTTGGGGACCATGCGCGGCATATAAGTGCCTGCTCGATCTCGAGGGACACTGATATCAACTGGCCCGTATGCCGAGTCCACGGTTTTAGGATAGGAGCCGTTACGGCTGTTGGCTTGGCCGGCCGCTTCCTTACCAGCCCGGTCGCCATTGACGTAGCCCAGGTGTGCATCCATTTCCGCGTTGAGCCCACTGTTAATCGTGGCCTGCAACAAGCCACGCACCAGCTCGTTGGCGTCGACGGTTGATTCACCCAGCTCCTGGATCAGCCTGGCAGTTTCCGGGTTCTCCATCAGCCGGCGGCTGATATCGGCGACGCGCTCAGCGCCACCATGTTTCTTCGGGGACACAACAGTCATTGTTGCGCACTCTCCTTCGTGATTGAGGATTAAACCTCATACACAAAACTTCCGACACCCTCGGAGTGTGTGACGATCAGGGTGATGTCGGTGGCGGTCAGGCCGTTGATTGTGAGCTGGTCGAGTGATGGTGGGCAGTCGATAAGACACACGTCATAGTTGCTCGCGATAGGACTTAAGGCGGCGCGTAGCCTGCTTTCGCGTCCAGCTCCTGCTACTACTAGTTCGTCTCTTACTACTGGTAGGGCCTCACCCGTGGTGGGTACGAGGTCTACCCCGTCCCATAGGCCAGGTACGGTGACTTCGCTTATCGGTAGCTTGGTTCGGTTTGAGAGCACGTCAGCCAACCCCGCAGTGTCCTCGTCTACTGGGTGTTTTGCGAGGCTACTGGTGATGTTGCCTTGCGGATCAAGGTCTACGACGATCACGCGCAAGCCCTCAAGAACCGCGGCGCGGGCTAGGTGATAGGTGGTAGTTGATTTACCTACCCCACCTTTTTGATTACACAGTGAAATGGTGAGCATCATTGTCTCCTCATGGGTTACATGTCTACGGTTGCCAGCGTTGCCGTCATTGCCGTCAATGCCGACGTTGCTGGCAGTGCTGGCGGTTAGAACAGGTAGTTGTTGAACATGGTTGGTAGTAGGTCGAGAGCCTGGCGTTGTAGGCGCACTGAAACGTTCATGTATAGGGCGGTTGTTTGTAGGTTTTCGTGACGCATAAGGGTTTGTACTACTCGCGCGTCTGCTCCTGCTTCGAGTAGGGCTGTGGCGAAATAGTGGCGTAGCTGGTGGGAAGTCATTGTGATACCCGCGCGTGCAAAAGCGTCAGAAATACTTGAACCAACAGCCCGACGCTCGACATGCGTGTGAGGGCATGTAGAAGAAGGGAACCACCAACCGCGTAGAGGGTAGTGTTCAGCCTCGCGCAAGATGATGGGATGCACCGGCAGAACGGCGGTTTTATTGCCTTTTCCAACTACGGTTATCATTCCCGTTGCGTGATCGATGTCTTGTCCGCGTATTTTCGCTATTTCGTGGACTCGCAGCCCAGCAAAGGCAGCAAGCATGATGCGGGTGCGCGTGGCGGGACGCAGAGGCGAGGTGAGAACGGCTCGTAGCTGTTCATCTGTGATGGGTCGCGGTTGATACTTAGGACGTTTAGGCGCTGCAACGCGGGACATAGGATTGTCCTGACGGTGATCGCTGATAACCAGCCAATGATAGAAGGCTCGCAGATGCACGTAATACGTGTGGCGCGTGATCGCAGACGGTAACGTGGCAAGCCATAAAGTAATGTCTTCGAAATTGGCTACCTGAGCGTTCACCCCCGTTTGCTGAGTGAATTGGTCTACGACACGTAATCGTTCATCAATCGTCCTTACTGACAAAGAGCGTGCGGACATCTCTACAGTCCATAGGCGGGCGAGTTGTTCAAAAGGAATAACAGTTTTGAGCATGACTAAAGTTTCAGCCATTAGCATTGGCAAGCATGCCCAATTGTTGAAAAAAACGGGCATTGCTGGCAGCGCCATCACTGCCATAGTTGCCGTCATTACTGGCATTGCCATAGTTGCTGGCAATACGAGTAAAAAGAAAAACGAAGCACAGAGCCAGCGAAGATACGATGCCGAAAATGAGTGGAACTCTTTACCGGGCTTGTAATGAATAGGTCGTGGGTTCGATTCCCACAGGTGGCTCGACTGAAACGGTCTGGACTTGCGGGTTGAGGCCGTTTTCTTTATATTCGGTGGTTTTGTCTGCTCGACGCTTCTATGATGAACGATTGATATATAACATTTGTCGTTTAAGCTCTCCGTCGCCAAAAAATGAAAAAGCCTCCGACACCTGCAGTGCCGGAGGATCTCACACGAGTCGGGGTGGCGGGATTTGAACCCACGACCTCTTCGTCCCGAACGAAGCGCGCTACCAAACTGCGCCACACCCCGTGCGACTGTTCGAGTATAGCGAGTCAAAGTCCCAGATGACAAAACGGAAAGCCCCTAGAGTCTGCCGAATAAGTCACAGTGCCCGATCCGAGCGCCCAGCCTAAATGCGTGGCAATCATTCGCCGGTAGCGCTATCCAAACGGGCTGCGTGAACGCTATGCGATTGAAAGAAGGGTGGCCTCGGGGCGTGTTGCGATACGAACCTGCGCGTAGCGCGACGTCCCCAGCCCGGCACTGACATTGACGAAGGACTGGTGCGTGCCATATCGCCACGAGTGCAGCCCTTTTGCGTATTTCCGTGGGAGGTCGCAGTTCGTCACGATCGCTCCAAAGCCGGGAAGTCCAATCTGACCGCCGTGCGTGTGACCGGCGAAGATAAGGTCGGCTCCAGCGTCCGTCATGGCGTTTAAAACGCGCGTATATGGAGCGTGCGTGAGACCGATACGCAGGTTCTGCTGGTTCGCCCACGAATCCAACGGGATGGGAAGTCGATCGCGGTTGAGGTGCGCGTCGTCGGTCCCGATAAAGCTGAGCGTTTGGGACGTGTGCGCGGCCTCGTGAATAGAAGGCGAAGAAGCGCCAGGTGCGATGGTCGACGAAGACGAGACGCGCGCAACCGGTGCTAAGACAACGGGAATCGAAAGCGTATCTGCGCGGTTAGTCAGGTTCGTCCAGCCGGCTTCGTGGAATGCGGAAGTCAGTTCAGTCCACGGCAGGTCCGGCGTTGTGCGCGCCTTTTGAGGGTGTCCGCCGACAAGGTAGCGTGCCCAGCTCTTCGGCATCTGCGAATAGTAGTCATTCGAGCCGAGCACGTAGGCACCGGGGTAGTCCAGCAGTGGTTTGTAGGCGCGCATCAGGGGGACGAGGCCGTCCACACTGGAGAAGTTATCGCCGGTAGAAACGACGAAATCAATGTGGTTTGTGGCCGTAACTTTCCTGAGGAAATCTTCGATGAAGTCTTGGCCGGGAAACATGTGCAGGTCAGAGACGTGAAGGATTGTCAGTGGCTGGATATTGCGCGATGGATCCAAGGTGACGTGGACGTGTCGCAATGTTGGCCAGCGTCGTTCAAACGAGCCCCAGGCGAGTGCTGACGCCCCCGCCAACCCCATGCCAAGGGTCGTGTAGGCGACGCCTTTAAACGCGCGCCCAGCGATGTTGAGGGAGCTTGTGTGCACGTCGTACGTCATGGGTCTGCCTTATTCGGAGTCTTCCTCTTCGTACTACTCGGTTGTCTGAGCTTCGGGCTGCTGAGTATGAGGCTGCGGGGCGGGGGAACCGATGCTGACCATCGGCATGGGCTCGATCGGAGTGCCCGCCATAACGGCTGACATGTAGGGTGCCCAGATGGTGCGACCAACGAAGGTCTCACCGTAAAGCTGGGAGTAGTAGACGCCGTTGATGGTCACGTCTTGAACGGGCTGGGTTGAAGCGTTCGCGTGGCCAACCCATGCCGAGGTGGCCAGAGAGGGGGTGAAACCGCTCATCCATGTGTTCGAGTTGTTATCCGTTGTACCCGACTTACCGGCGAACTGGCGGCCGTCAGCGATGTGTGTGGACGTGTAGTACTGGCTCACGGCCTGTGTCAGCGTCGTTGCCGTCTGCTGGGCGGCGGTTTCGGGGATGACCTGGCTACATTCGGGCGCGTATTCCTTCAGCGTGTTCTCGTCGCGGTCTGTGACCGACAGGAGCGCGTTCGGCTTGCAGTAGTTACCGTTGTTCGCGATCGCAGCGAAAGCACCGGCAACTTCAAGCGGGTTTGTTGACGAGGTGCCCAAGACGTTTGCCGGGAAGAGGTCGGCGACCTCGCCGTTTTGGGTTACGCCAAGGTCGTAGGCGGTCTGGAAGATCTGACAGAAGTCAACGCGCGATGCCATGTTCACGAACGCTTGGTTAACCGACAGGCCGGTTGCGCGAATGACGTTCATTGCGCCGTCCTTGCCGGGAAGGTCGACGACGTTGTAGGCGCCGGTGTTGATCGTTTGATCGCCACAGTGGAAGGCGTTCGAACCGTAGTAGCGGTTTGCTGAACCAACGGCTTCGTAGGCGCTGTGGCCTTCCTTGAACCATTGCAACAGGGTGAAGACCTTGTAGGTTGAACCGACCTGGAACTGACCATCGGCGGCGTAGTTTGCCATGGTCTGGCCGGCTTCAACACCGTAGTTGGTGTTCTGGCTCATCACTAGGATGTGTCCGGTGCTGGGCTCAACGGACACCAGTGCGGTATCAACGTCGGAGGCGTCGTCGACGGGGATCGCGCTGGTCAGTGAGTTCCAAGCGGCCGCTTGCTTCGTCGGATCAAGGGTGGTGCGGATCGTGATGCCCGCGGTCTTCAGCATGTGTTCGCGTTTCGCGGACGTATCGCCGTAGGTGTCATCGGCAAGGAATTGTGACAGGACGTAGTCGCAGAAGTATGCGGAGGAGCCCGATGCGCCGGAGCATCCTTCGGCGGAGACGTTCGGGTTCAACATGTCTTCAATGGTGGTGGCGAGGCCCGCGTCGTATTCCTCTTGCGTGATGATTTCCTGTTCAAGCATCAAGCCAAGAACAAGGTCGCGACGTTCTTTTGCTGCTTCAGGGTATGACAGAGGATTGTATTCAACGGGGGACTGGACCAAGCCTGCGAGCATTGCTGCTTCGAGGTAGTTGATTTCAGAGGCGCTCTTGGAGAAGTAGCGCTGCGATGCGGCTTCGACACCGTAGGTGATGGGGCCGAAGGGCGCGATATTTAGGTAACCGGTGAGAACCTGATCTTTGTCCAGCTTCCGTTCAAGGGCGAGAGCGTATTTGATCTCGCGGAGCTTGCGGGCTGCGGTCTGTTCGGTTGCCGCGTTGACCTGTTCAGCGTCGCCTTCCAAGTAGCCCTTTTCAAGGAGGGCGTTTCGAACGTACTGCTGCGTAATGGTGGATGCGCCCTGGGTGCCGGTTTCGGCCAAGTTGTTGACGAATGCGCGGGCGATGCCGGTTGCGTCAACGCCGTCGTGTTCGTAGAAGCGCTTGTCTTCGACTGTGACGATGGCTTGCTTCATGATGTCGGCGATGTTTGCCGAGGGGACGACGATGCGCTGTTTGTCGTAGAAGCGTGCAATCACTGCGCCTGTTGAATCGAGCATTTGCGATTCTTCTGCGGGCTCGACGACTTCAATTTCGCTGGGGAGGTCGTTGAAAACTTCCGGCATCGACTTGGCGGCGAGCGCGAGAGATCCGGTGAGCGGGACGAACATGCCTGCCCCGAGCACGCCGATGAGTGCTGACGTGGACACGAATGCCACGAGGAGCGCGACGAGCTGTGCGGGCCGGATAAGGCGCGAGTGATTGTGCGACATAGGTTAAGAATACGTGTTGGTGAGCGCTCCGCAGTGAGCAGACGCTTCTTTTTTGTGTGACTCTCTGCCAGGGCGAGACATCTTCGGTTTGTTAATTACTGTGGATGTGTGTATCGTCACAGGTGGAAGCTCATAGGCGAGCGATTTGGAAGTGCATATTCATGACCACCATTGACCAGGATCAGAGTTGGGTAGCAAAGGCGCTGTGTGCAAACTCTGAACCTGATGCTTCATTTGTTCAAGGGGCTGCGCAGCGCCAGGTACGCCTGCGTTGTTTGCAGTGCGAGGTCCGTTTGGAATGTCTTGCTGACGCCCTGCAGTCCGAAGCCAATTTTGGCGTGTGGGGTGGGTTGACAGAGCGTGAGCGACGCGCAATGCTTCGCCACTACACGACCGTTGAAAATTGGCGGGCCTGGCTGGAGTCCTCCCCGGATCCGCTGGCTGCTGAGATTCGTGCGGCGAAGGTTCCGCGGGTGCTTGCGCACGTTCGCGGGTGAACATCAGTTTCGTTTGATGCCACTGATTGACGAGGCCGCGACGGCGTGGCCGTCGTGGAACGAGTGGCAGTGAAGAACGTAGGATTGAGCCATGACTAAATGGGAATATGCAACGATTCCGTTGCTTACGCATGCCACGAAAGCAATTCTTGACCAGTGGGGTTCTGACGGGTGGGAGCTCGTTCAGGTGATCCCCGGTCCGACTGGTTCAGAGAATCTGGTTGCCTACTTGAAGCGACCGATCGAAGACTGAGCTGTGATGGCCTGATCGGTTGGCGCTTCGCTGACGGATTTAACAGACTGAATACGACTGGGGGGCTCGGAACTAAAAGTTCCGAGCCCCCCAGTTGCGTCTAATGAAGGATAAACCCCGAGGGTTACCTTGTGAGATCAGCGTGCGCGACGTGCCAGGCGGTCAACGTCGAGCAGGGTCACTGCGCGACCTTCCAGGCGGATCCAGCCACGGGAGACGAAGTCGGCGAGCGACTTGTTCACGGTTTCGCGCGAAGCGCCAACCAGCTGAGCAAGCTCTTCCTGGGTCAGGTCGTGAGGAACGTGAACGCCCTTGTCGGATGCAGTGCCGAAGCGATCTGCCAGATCCAGCAGAGCCTTTGCCACGCGACCGGGGACGTCGGAGAAGACGAGGTCGGACAGAGACTCGTTGGTGCGACGCAGACGCTGGGCGAGTGCCTTCAGCATGTGCTTTGCCAGGGTCGGGTTCGTGTCGAGGATTTCCATGAGGTCTTCGTGGTCCAGGTGGAGCAGCGAAACCGGGGAAACGGCAGTTGCGGTGGTGGAACGCGGACCCGGATCGAACAGGGTCAGTTCACCAATGATTTCACCGGGGCCGAGGACTGCAAGCAGGGACTCACGACCATCGTTTGACGTGTGACCGAGCTTCACCTTGCCTTCGGTGATGATGTAGAGGCGATCGCCAAGGTCGCCCTCGTCGAAGAGAGTCTCGCCACGACGCAGGGTCGTGTGGCCCATCTTCTGTTGCAGGGAAATCTGCTGGGAATCATCGAGGCCGCCGAACAGCGGGACTTGGCTGATGAAGTTACCGTCACCAATCATGTGGCGGGGCTCCTTTCTGCTCGTGGCCTCGTGGGTAACGAGGTCGAAACCATTATTGAGCACTCGTGTGCCATAGGACATACGAGACTGATACACCACACAGTATGCCCTGTTGACCGCTACTAGGTGAAGAAACCGTGTGGACACGCCGAAAACGCACATATAACCGCCGAATCTGCGAGCGTTTGTGCGTTGATCACAACGAGTAGGCGACCTGTTTTATTTCTCTGTCGTCTTTGTTTAATCACTGTTCATCCGCGCTTATTGCGCATGGTCTGGGCATAAAAACGCCGGTGGGTGCAAGCTTTTGCTTGCACCCACCGGGGAGAGCCTGATCAGGATCTTCAGCGCAGGCCAGCGGCCTTTTCTGCCTTGCGACGTGCGCGCGCAGTGTAGTGAGCGCTGGTCGGGTTCACCTTTTCGACCTCGGAACGCAGGACCTCTTCGGCGCGACCGGTGCGACGGACTCGGTGGGACAGGATGCCAATGAAGATCATGGCAATACCCATCAGAAGGAATCGACCGGAATAACCGGCAAGCTGGACGTGGTGCGTGAAGTTCGCGCCCACCGTGTTCCAGTTGTACAGCCATGTCAAAACCGGCTTGGTGTATTCGGCGGTCATGGCCGGAACAACCAGCCACGGCAGACCAATGATCGTGGTGATCACACCGGAGAAGCAGGGGCCAAGTGAGGACTTGCACGCAGCGATCAGCAGAGCAATGCCGATCACAATTGCAACCAGAAGCTCACCCAGTGCCAGCGTCGACACAAGAGGAGTGTCAATTGTCGGAACGCCCGTCATCGCATTCGTCATGCGCGAGCCAGCATCCGCGGCCAGATACCAGGCGATCGGTGCCAGGATGAAGAACGAGAGCAGGGAACCCCAGTGGGCTCCGGCGCGCGACGGCATTTCTGCTGTGAGGGTTGCGCCTTCAAAGATCGAATCATCAAGCGAAGTTGGAGTCGTCGCAACGAAAGGCTGCTCCGGTTCGGTCGTTTCAACAGCCTCTTCGCGGGGCTTCCACGTGGTTTCAGTTTCTTCCTCGACCTCTTCAACCGGAGCGGCCGTCATAAAGGAACGACGCTGAACGGTCGATGCTTCAACCGAAGCGGGAGTTGCGGGAGCTTCGTCGGTAGCGGGAGTGTCAACACGATTCGCCATCACGTCACGCGGAGTCGGAGTCGGATCCGAAACCGGGTCGATGACGATCGCAGGAATACCGTCCGTCATCACGGGGATGGTGGTCGTGTGCGGGGTCAGAATCACGGGTTCAATCTGGCCGGTCTGAACAAGAGACGATTCGCCGATAATGTCGTCCGCGCTTGAGATTTCACCTGGAAGGTCAACCTCTTCGCCGGTCAGCGGAAGTGCTGGGCTATCGGCAGCTTCACCTTCGGCCATCATCGGTTCATCGCTGAAGTATTCGGATGTTTCGGGTGCGACGAAGTCATCGTCCTTGGGTGTTGTGAAATCCTGATCAGACATGGTGCTCCTCCTGCTTGTGGGTACACACTATCGAGAAAAATGCCGGACTTTCGGCTTATTTATCCGCTAGGCGCGTTTCGTCACCATTGTTTTGGTCACGCTGTGTATCAAGCTGGGTGGCCTCGTCCCCTACGCTGACCCGCTGTCGTGCCACGTAGATACCCATTGTGGAGGCGCCCAACAGACATCCCAGGGACGCAATGACGGGAGACGCAAGCGCCAACTGAGTCGTCACCGAGGGCCCCGGAGTGACCACGGAACCCGTGATTGATGACCAGAGCGGAACCAGCATGTACGTGGGAACCGCCATGATCAGCCACGCGCCAGCCTGCGGGCCGGTCAACGAAAAACGTGCGACCAGAGCAGTTAAACCCAAGAGAATCGCGGCGATGATCGTTTCGAGAGCGTGCGTTCCCACCGCCGGCTCCAGTGCGGACAGTCCGTTCGCGCTCACCGCGCTGGTGTCATTCGGTGCCGCTAAGACAAAGAGTATCGACGCAATCAGCGTTGCGGGAATCGACAACGAGGCCACCCACGTGTGCCGATGCCCTGTAATCGCAGGATAGGGAACCAGAGAATCGATTTTGACTGCCGGGTAGCGCGCATACGTCAGCGCAACCGCGGCACATCCGGTGATCAGAGTGACCGACAGTGGGTAGAGGCTCCACAGGACCGACGAACGCATATCTGGCAGATCCAAAATCATCGACTGCAAGAGTGGAACGCGCAGGTAACCGGCTGCTTGGCTCAGCCCAATCGGAATTGAAAGCGCGGACGTCACGTACATTCCGGCGGGAGACTCCTCGCAGTTCAGTGATACCAATGCCAAGATAATCGTCGCCAACGCGACACCGATCAAACCTTCGACCGAAGCCAGTGGCAGACCAACGGCGGCTTGCGCCTGTAAATCAGCCATCGACGACCCCATGAAGATCAGGGCGACGGGCGCAAAAACAAGGGCGTATACGCCACTGCGCACGTGCTCAGAACGGGGGATCGGGCGAAGATTCATGCCTCAAGTATGTCGCACATCCGGGCATATGCCCGCCCAGTGGCCACCGGTTAGTAGTCTGAAGAAGTGACTATCGATTCCCTTGTTGACCCCACGCTTGCCGTCATCGCCGGTGCGAGTGCCCGCGAAGAAGTACGTTTGGCTTGCGAGGACGCCTTGAAGGCGTTTACCACGTTGCGCTTTCACGAGGGATTGCGTCGCGGTTGGGAAGAAGCTCGCGCCGAGGCGTCAGTCCGTGAGGCAGCAGCGATTGCGATCCTGTGTGGCGCCAGAACACATGTTGACGACATGCGTATCGCCTCAATGAATGACGCGCCTTGGTCTGCTGTCACCGATGAACGCACCGGATCGGGTGCCACCCGCGATCCAGCGATGGACCTGGCACTGGGGATTTGGAGGTCCCAAGCGAACCTCAGGGCAGGTTTTGACCCTTTAAACGCTCGAGTTCCCACCCGAAAAACCCCTCGGCCACTTCCGGCCCTGATCGCGGGACTCCACCGAGATGCCTGTTCCGGCCTCGTCGAATCGGGAAGACTCGATGTTGGACACGTAGCAATTCCACACGACGGCGGTGCGCTCGCATATGCGATGACGCTGATCAACGGGCAATTACCGGCGCTTGTGAAAGCAGCCTGCCTGGTTGCGCACTTCCGGTTTCGCACCGTCTTTGATCCAGCATCTGGCGCGGTCGGGTATGGGCTTGCGCGATGGCTTCTGGTCACCCAAGGAGTTGAACCCACGGGTGTCGCAGTGATTTCAGCCTTCGATGCTGAGAACCAAGCGGAAGCCTCGCGCGCGCTCGGCGGTTGGGTGGCTGCCAGCGAGGAAAGCGTTGCCAGGTGGCTTGTTCATTCGATACGCGCATTCGAATACGGCGCGAAGATCGGCGCTGACATTGCTTTCCACGTCCAAGCTGGCAGGCTCAGCTAGATCGCAAGGCTCGTCAAGTACAAGCAGGTCCGACAGTAGGCGATTCAAAAGGCGACTTAGCCCAGAAACCCGCAGGTGACACGTTGCCCTAGTAGTTAGGCGCGCTTTGCTGTCACATACCCTACGGCTGCCGCGCCAATCGCCACACCCGCGCCGATCATGGCAAGCGTGCGACGCGACGGCGTGGGAATCGTTCGGTGCACAGCTGCGGTCGAAGTGAAACGCATGATCTCCCACCCGTTCTTCACGGCTGCCTCACGCAAGCCCTTGTCGGGGTTGACGGCGATCGGGTGGCCGACGGCAGACAGTAGAGGAATATCGGAAACAGAATCGGAGTACGCCCAGCATTCATCCATATTCCACCCGCGTTTGGCGGCAAGCTCTTTGCAGGCCGCCGCCTTGTTCGCCGCCTGGTTGTAGTGGAGCACGGTGCCCGTGTACTCACCGTCGTCATTCACTTCAGCGATCGAGCCGAGACAGGCATCAGCACCCAGCATCTTGCCAATCGGGCGAACGATTTCAATGACAGATGCGGACGCAACAACAACGGGTCGCATCTGGTCATGATGGAACTGGATTTCTTCGAGTGCCTGCGTGAAACACACCGGGTCAATCGCGTGGCTGATGGAGGATTCAACGGTCGCTTCAAGGAGGGAAGCATTCATGCCTTTGGCCAGGTCACCGATCGCTTCAGCCATCTTGTCCATCCGCTTTTCATCTGCGCCTTTGAGCAGGTAGGGAAGCTGGACGAGGACGGACATGGCGGCAGCTCGGCGCGACAGGAGGCCGGCGTCAACGAAGGAGCTCTGAAGAGCAATCGAGGACGACGTGGCAAGGATCGTCTTATCAAGATCAAAGAAGGCAGCTGAATTTCGCTGAAGCGGGGGTTGAATCATCACATGCTCCTTGCCATTCGAGGGTCAGCGGGACGGATTAGAGTCGGCACTGACGTATTTGGTGAAATTGCGGGGCTTGTGACCCCGCTTATCCACAGGTCGATTGGTATCAGATTAGTCTTCCACAATTTCACTACGCTCACGTGGAATCTGCCTGTTCGCAGTGCAAGAGTGCGTCCAACGAGTCGGGTCTTTTCAGTGGGGCTCGGCGGGTGTGTTGGAGGAAACTCGATGGGTAAACGCAATACTTTCATCCGGGGTGCTCGGCGTGGGCTGGGCAGATTCGGGACGGTGAAGCCAGAGTATGCGCCCTGCACTGCGCGTCTGATTCTCGACGGTCTTACCCGCAACGATGAGCGCTTCGTGCGTCGCATGATTGCGCGCGAGCACGTGGACATCCAGGTGGGTGATGCGCACTCGTGGCTCGAGGACGCAGACGAACGAGGCCGGACACCTTACTCTTCGCCTCTTCTTGTTATTGCCGGACCGTACGCGATTGGCAGACTGGGAAGCACCCGCATCGAAGTAGGAGCTCACGGCCAATTCCGCCTTCCTGAAGACGAGGACCTTCTTCGCGCCATCCTTCGTGAACACGCTGGACAACCGCGCGAAGAAACGGAAGCTACAGCATTGTCTTCAACGCATCCATCCCGCCCATGTATCTGCGTTGCTGGGTGGAACGGAGGAGTCGGGACCAGCTCGATTGCGCACCAACTCGCGCATGAGCGCGGCCTCGTACTCATTGACGCAAGCGGACACGCACCAGCCCCATCGTGCGCAGACCTACCGGAGAGCCGTGGCGTGCGATGGGCGGATCTGGCGTACGGGGAAGTAGCGTATTCACCCGAACTTGCGCGCACCCTGCCCATCGTTCAACGCGTCAGCGTGTTAACGGGGGATGGGCTTGGGGTCGCTACGCCACTGGACTCTCGCTTAGGCGCGGTCATTTCAAGTCTGAACGAAGCCGGACACGGGTGCGTAGTTGACTGTGGACGGTGGGACGAGAGGTCGGCCGCCTGCGTGGGTGCACATGCGAGCGCACTCGTATTGATCGGACGAGCAGACCGCCAGGGCGCCACCCAGTGCGCGTGCTCGTTGACGTTGTGGCCACTTCAGTCTTGCCTGCCCTGCGTATTGCTGACTACGACGGGGAATAGTGGGAATATCCGCGCGCTGACTAACGCCCCGGTCTTGACGCTCAAGCGAGCACTACAGGCGCACTGTCGTCGCCTGTTCTGCGAGCTTGGAATCGGTGAGGGTGCGCTCTGATGTTCTTCACGCCCCACGCACCCAAAAGCATGCCTCGTCAGAAAGCTCAGAATCCGCCCGAAGACGGATGGCGACTGAGCCGTCAAGAAATTGAAGAGCGAACACTGCGGCACCTGGCAACACACGGTGACCTCGAAAAAGCCGTCGCAGAAAGCGCTCGCCCCGGCGCGGGCGTCGACGAAATGCGACACCTTCAAGAAAGAATCCGAACTCTCGCGCAGGGAACCGGGCCGGAAGTCGCCCGCCTACTGGCAATCAACGGAGTCACCGACGTGCTCATTAACTCCACTCACGCGTGGATCGACCGCGGTTTTGGGTTGGAAGAACGCGAGTTTTCACATTCAACGGACGCCCAAACGCGCGCCCTCGCTGTACACATGGCGGCCGCCTGCGGGAAACGCCTTGACGATGCCAGTCCCATCGTTGACGGAACACTCGAAGGAGGAATCCGACTCCACGCTGTCCTTCCCGCCCCCAGCGCATCCGGGACACTCATCTCGCTGAGAACCCCGCGCGCTCGCGGGATGGGACTGAGTGAAATGGAGGAGTGCGGGTCGGTTGCTCCCGTTGTGGCTCAGGTGCTTCGCGCATTGTGTGCTTGTCGTGCCAACGTTCTGATTTCCGGGGCAACCGGCAGCGGAAAAACGACGCTTCTTTCAGCCCTGCTGTCGCTTGTCCCTCACGACGAGCGAATCGTGTGTATCGAAGAAATTCCGGAACTCCACCCGGATCACGCTCACGCTGTATCCCTTGTCGAACGGCACCCGAATGTGCAGGGCAAGGGTGGGATCAGTCTGTCGGAGCTCGTGCGAGCAGCCATGCGAATGAGGCCCGACCGTCTGATTCTTGGTGAATGTCGTGGTCCGGAAGTTCGCGATGTCATGCTCGCGTTCAACACTGGGCACGACGGCGGATGGGCCACCCTGCACGCAAACTCTGCCGAGGATGTTCCCGCCCGATTACATGCGCTGGGAGGCCTTGCGGGACTCAGTGATTCCGCGGTCATTAACCAATCGGTCGCAGCGTTTGATGCGGTTATTCATATGCGTCGCAGTGCCATAAAACCCCAGGTTTCTCAGCCGTCTGACGAAGCAGAGCCGCACACTGATGCGTCTTACGCGGAACAGGCTCAGCTACCCGGGCGATGGGTCGGGCAAATCGGCATATTGAAACGTCAGGGCGGTGAGCTTGAGTGTGAGCTTGCGCTTGAGGTGAGCCAAGACGGGACAGCCCATTTCGGTAGCGCTTGGACTGACATACAGCGCCTGTGCGGGCTGGACGGCGGTGCGCCATGATGAGCCTTGTTGGCTGCTGCGTCGCAGTCGCTACTTGGATTCTTCTTGAGTATGCCCAGGTCAGACATGAAAAGAAGCTGGTGAAAGCGTGGGGTAAAACAGTCGGAATCAAGGAGTCATCGCACGATCGTGACAATGCTGGACGCTCCAGCGTCTCTTCTGTGCCGGGTAGTTCGGCTCGGCGCCACCGAACCCCTCCGTGGCGTTCGCCGTTCACACAGTTAGATGGCGCGCGCCTTGCCCTTCTTGTCGCGGACGTGGCCGGCAGATTGCGTGGCGGTGCGCCGACCGGTGCTGCTTGGGAGACTTCGTGGAAACGGTTCATTCCCGATGTGGCGTTCGGTGGAATTGACGAAGTAGGGACGCCCCTGGTCTTGACAGACATCATCGGCTTGAAAAGCATTGGGCACCGTATTCCCCGTTCTCTGAAGGAAGCGAGTCTTGAAAGGTGGATACGTTCCGTTCAGGGTAGAGGGGTTATTCATGCCTCAAAGGCGCTGGATTCAGCCTGCCGTTTAAGCGGAGCAACGGGCGCTCCGCTGGCGCATATCCTCGATGCGGTTGCCGATGGTTTAGAAGATGCGGAGGCTGTGGAAGAAGCTCGCCGGATCGCATCAGAAGGCTCCCGCATGTCAACACGAATCCTTCTGGCAATGCCACTGATGGGGGTGATAGTAGCGCAAGCGTTGGGCGCTGAGCCCTTGAAACAGTTTGTTTCGGGCGGAATCGGAACTGTTCTGGCAATTGTGGGGCTCACGTGCATGGTCGGCGCCTACTTTCTGAGCCACTACCTGATGGGAAGGGCTCGCGGTAAAGAAGAAACAATTGATCCTGCTCTTGCCTGCGATCTTGCGCGAGCTGTCCTTGAATCAGGTGCAGCAATCCCCAGCGTGATCGAATCGTTAGGTGAGGCGACCCGTGATGATCAGCTTGCCCGAATCGGGCGCGAGCTACGGCTCGGAGTGTCATGGGAACGAGCTTGGGAAGAGAGAGCCGCAGACCAGCTTGCGCTTGCTCTTCACTCGGCGTGGGTCGATGGGATCGCTCCAGACGACTTGCTGTCTCGCACTGCTCGCCAGATACGTGCTCGTCGTCTTGCAGAAGCGAGGACTCGCGCTGAAGCGCTCGGCGTGACGCTTGTTATCCCCCTTGGGTCCCTGCTGTTACCAGCCTTCTTGGCGCTCGGGTTAGGGCCGATCGTTGTTCATCTGATGGGCGACGGGATTATCGGACTTGGGTAAAGAAGCATGTTTTCGCCTCCGTCACCCTGAGTTATTCACAGGCCAATCTCTGGGCCAGAACTTATCCACACAATCGCTTTCGTCCGTTCGCAAAGTTCGAGCAGACATTTGACCATTGAACTCCCGGAGAACACTCGGGGTCATCGGACAAAAGGAGAACATCATGTTAGACACGCTCACGACAAAGACGATCGAGGGGCAACTGGCGGTGCATGACACCACGTCGGCGCTCGTCACGAAAGTCATGCCGAAGGGCAACCAGGACTCAGAAGAAGGCTCGACGACAGTCGAGTATGCAATCGGTGCGGTTGCCACTGCTGGATTGGCTGGACTCCTGATTGTCGTTTTGAAGTCCGGAGTCGTGAAAGGACTGCTTCAAAACATCATCACTCAGGCGCTGTCATTGTGAGTACTGACGTGGAAGTGGGGAGGGGTGTACACCCCTCCCCACGGGGAATCGAAAGGAAACCGCGTTGGCCGGGTCAGCGCCTGTGGAAACGAGGGCTCGAAAAGGTGCGATTCGCCTGGTGTGTGCGTGGAGATGCGCATTTCAGGCACTTCCGTGCTCGTGTAGCCGATGGGGCAAAACAGACACAGCGGAGTCGCGATGAAACAGGTTCAGTGACGGTCGAATTGGCAATTGGTTTTGTTGCCATCGCATTGATGCTGGCGCTGGTGCTCGGTGTTGCCTCCACAGTGTTGGCGCGTCAGAGCTTGTGCCATTCGGCAAGTGAAGCAGCGCGTGCCGCGATGATGGGAGTAGTGAATCCAACCCAAGTTGGAGCTACAGCATTAGGCTCTCTTGCCCAAAAAGGGGCAAGTGTTTCAGTTGTCGAAAACGGTGAGTGGGTTGAAGCTCGCGCCACGTATTCAAGGCATGCGATTTCGGGACTGACCATTGGTGACAACACATGCATGATCAGAGCCAAAAAGGACTCGTTGGTGCCATGAGAACGTGCACTACACCGCCTAATCGGCAACCTTGTAGACGAGCGATGGAAAAGGAAGAGGGCTCGGGCACGATCCTCGTTACCGCTATCTGTGCGCTGGTGTTGATCTGCCTGCTGGTCATTGTGTTCGCCGGTGCACTCTATTCGGCGAAAGCTCGTCTGAATGCGATCGCCGACCTTGGAGCGCTCGCGGGTGCGGATGCGTCGGCGACTGCGCAGTGGGAAGACGTGGGGTCCAGACCGTGTGAGCTGGCGGGCGACGTGGTGGCTCGTAATGATGCGGATCTCGAGAGTTGCGAAGTGGTCGAGTCGGATACCCGAATTGTTGTCAGACAGTCGGTTGTTGTCATGAATATTCCGGTGACGCTACGTTCCCGTGCGCGTGGTGGGCCTGTGAACGAGTGAGGTGAACGTGAGAACTGATGTTTGAAGGGAACAAAAACTCCCAGAGAACTTTAAGGAAGACTCAATGGTTTCTCAAGGAGAGCTCGTTACTGTTGTAGACATCAAGAGGAAAGCAGATGCGAAGAAAATGGACGCTTCGTAACTGACGGAAAGGGCGCTATTCGAAGACTTGACTGTGTTGATGGGATACCACGAGGGGCTAGGCCGTAAGGCCTAGCCCCTCGTGGTATCTAAGCTACGTTGTTTATGTGTGGTTGCACCAGTGAGTATCTGGTTGCCGATAGAGGCTGATGGTTTGGGTTATACGACAAAATGTGTGGCATTTTTGGTGACTTTTCGTTGTTTTGGTGCGGGAAAGTCTGTGTTGAAGTTGGTGTGGGGCAACTTGGAGGTTGGACAAAATGTGTGGCATTTTTGGTGACTTTTCGTTGTTTTGGAGCGGAAAAGTCGGGTTTTAAGTTGATGTGTTTGCTTGGGAGATATGAGAGCTCCCGTTTGCCCTGTGTGCGCCCAGTCAATGAATCGCAATGGAAGAACGTCTGCTGGACGAGTCAGGTGGAGGTGTCGGGGGTGTAATTCCTCGATGGTGCAACGTATCGACTCGGGAGCTAAAGACTTATCAGCGTTCCTTAACTGGCTGTTGTCAGGGACAACCCTCAAAGAGCTTCCCGGTGAGGGCAGATCCTTCCAGAGGCGTTGCCAGGCGTTGTGGAGCTATTGGGCCTTGCCACCCATCATTGACCAGGTCCATGACGTCATCTACGTTGATGGCATCCATCTAGGGCGCAAAGCTGTTGTTCTGATTGCCTGAAGCGATGAGTATGTGTTGGGCTGGTATGCGGCAAGAGCGGAGAAAGCAAGCGCGTGGGAAGCGTTAATGAGCCGTATCGCCCCGCCCTTGTTGGTGGTCACTGATGGGGGAAGCGGGTTTGAGAAGGCGCGCAAGAACATCTGGCCTACTACCGTGGTGCAGCGGTGCACCTTCCACGCTTTTGTCAATATCCGAAGTGCCACCACCACTCGCCCGCGACTACAGGCCAGTCAAGAGCTCTACGCTCTAGGTAAGAGCCTGATTCGGACGAAAACCGCGCCTGAGGCCTCAGAGTGGCTCGCAGCCTACATTGGGTGGGCTCAACGGTGGGAGGACTTCCTTGCCCAACGCACGCTCACTCCAGATGGGGGCTGGGTTCCCACGCATGCTCGGCTGGTAAGCCCGTCGCACTCTTAACCGTCTGATCAGCACGGGCACTTTGTTTGCTTTCCTTGACCCCAGTTGGGATCGGCCCATGCCTGCAATGACCAACCGCATTGAGGGGGCGACAAATGCCCCTCTTCGTCAGATGCTGCCCGATCACCGTGGTCTGAGCCTTACTAGGCGGATCAAAGCAATTTTCTGGTGGTGCTACATGCACACTGAGCACCCACTACCACCAGCTCAAATCCTCAAAACGATGCCAACAGATGCTGACATTGAAGCCGCCTATCAAACTATCCACCCCGCAGAGATCAAAACAACGAGCCTGCCCCAATGGGGAGACGCCATCACCTGGCAAGACCTCCACCACAACACCAGCCCATACACCAACCCCTGGGACTAAACGAACCAGGACCCCAAATGCCACACATTTTGTCGTATAACCCCGGACTTCCCGGTCCCCCCGCCTCGATCACCGACGTCCTGCTCACCCACGCGCATATGGACCACACCGGCTACCTGCCGCGCCTGGTGAAGAACGGATTCTCGGGGGCGATTTGGGGAACGGACACGACCCTCGCGCTGGCCGAGATCGTCCTGCGCGACTCGGCCCATCTTCAGGAGCGGGATGCGGAGTACACGAACGCGCACGGATTCTCACGTCACGAGAAGGCGCAGCCCCTGTACCGGATCGGCTACGTCAAACGCACCCTGCCGCTGTTCCGCTCGGTCGAGTTCGACCGTCCGCTCGAGCTCGGCGACGGCTTGGAGGCCCGATGGACGAGGGCGGGGCACATCCTCGGATCCGGGTCGATCCGACTCGCCACCCCGGAGGGATCCATCCTCTTCTCCGGCGACCTCGGGCGTTCGACGCACCCCGTGCTGCGCAGCCGTGAGATCCCCGAGGGCGCCGACCTCGTCCTCGTCGAGTCGACCTACGGCGACCGCGAGCACCCCGAGCCCGAGGGCCCTGCGCACGAAGCCTTCGCCGAGGCGATCCGGTCGGCCGTCGATGCGGGAGGATCGGTCCTCGTCCCGGCTTTCGCCGTGGACCGGACCGAAGTCGTCCTCCTGGCGCTCGACGAGATGAGCGCCGAGGGGCGGATCCCGCGGGTGCCCGTTTTCGTCGATTCCCCGATGGCGCTCGCATCACTGGAGATCTATCGGGCCCGTTCGCAGGCGGAGGAGCTGAGCGAGGGCGCACGGGGATTGCGCCTGCCCCACCTCGAGCTTCACGAATTGCGCAGCGTTGACGAATCGAAGAGCCTCAACGCCTTCTCCCGCCCATCGATCATCATTTCGGCCTCGGGGATGGCCACCGGCGGCCGCGTTTCTTCATCATCTGGCCCGGATGCTCCCCGATGAGCGCAACTGCGTCGTCCTCACGGGGTACCAAGCCGTCGGCACTCGTGGCCGTTCCCTGGCCGAGGGAGCCCCCTGCGTGAAGATGCTCGGCACCGAGGTCGCCGTGCACGCCCGGATCGTCAAGGATGAGGAGTTCTCCGTGCATGCGGACGCATCGGAGTTGATCGATTGGGTCGGGGCCCTGCGTCCTCGGCCCCGGAAGGTACTGACGGTCCACGGCGAGAAGGAGTCCGCCGAGGCCCTCGCAGTGCGCTTGGCGCAGGAGCTGACTCTCGAGGCGATGCCCGGGCGCGCGAATCACAGGATCGTTCTCGCGGAGTTCCTCTCCGCTGAATGAGGAGGCCGGGTCTGCGCCTGCTGAGGGTCGGCCTCGGACCCGGATGGGCCGGGGCCGCGGGGTTCAGATCCCTCGGCCCCGGCCTTCTGTCCTTCCGCGCGCATCCGCGCGGGGGCTCGCGATCAGAGGACCCCGAGGATCGCTCCGATGAGGAAGACCATGACGCCTGCGACGAACGAGAGGAGCGTCTCCATGAGCGACCACGTCTTGAGGGTCTCGCCGACCGTCATGCCGAAGTACTCCTTGACGAGCCAGAATCCCGCGTCGTTGACGTGCGAGAGGAACACGGAGCCGGCACCGATGGCGAGGACGAGGAGGCCGGCCTCGACCGGGGGCATGGCGCCTGCGAGGGGGGCCATGATACCTGCAGCCGTAATCGTCGCCACGGTCGCAGACCCAGTTGCCAGGCGAACAGCGACGGCGACGAGCCAGCCGGCGATGAGTGCCGGGACGGAGGCCTGTTCGATCCAGATTGCGATGACGTCGGCGATGCCGGAGTCGACGAGGGTCTGTTTGAAGCCGCCGCCGGCGCCCACGATGAGGAGGATCCCCGCGATCGGGCCGAGCGAGGCGCCGACGATCGTTGAGATCTCGTCGGCCTTACGGCCGGGCGCCACGCCGAAGGCGAGGATCGCGACGATCACGGTGATGAGGAGGGCGACGATCGGCTGGCCGAGGAACTCCGCGCAGGTGTAGAGCAGCGTCTCCTTGGCGGAGCCCATCAGAGTCTCCACGAGGGTGCGGCCGAGCATGAGGAGAACGGGGAGGAGGACGACGAAGATCGAGATGGCGAACGAGGGGCGCTTCTGCGGCTCGGTGATGGTCGATTCGCCGCCGAGAGGGGCCGGGGCCTCGATCGGAACCCACCGGGCCATGACGCGGGCGGCGATGGGCCCTGCGATGATGACGGTCGGGATGGCGAGGAGGAGGCCGAGGCCGAGTGTGATGCCGAGGTCGGCACCGAGGGCGTCGATCGCGATGAGCGGGCCGGGGTGAGGCGGTACGAGGCCGTGCAGGGCGGACAGGCCGGCGAGCGCGGGCACGCCCACGAGGATCAGCGGTTGCTCGGCCCTGCGTGCGACGAGCATGACCACCGGGATGAGCAGAACGATGCCGACTTCGAAGAAGAGGGGGATGCCGACGACGAAGGCGATGAGCGCCATCGCCCAGGGAAGTCGGGAGACGGGGGTCTTGTCGAGGATCGTGTCGACGATACGATCGGCGCCGCCGGATTCGATGAGGAGTTTGCCGATGATCGCGCCGAAGGCGATGAGGGTGCCGACGCCTCCGACGGTCGAGCCGAGGCCCGTCGAGAAGGATGTGAAGGTGTCGGTCAAGGGGATGCCTGCGACGAGGGCGAGGACGGCCGAGCCGAGCGTCAGGGCCAGGAAGGGGTGGACCTTCTTCCAGACGATTAGGACGATGATCGTCGTGATGCCTGCGAGGGCTGCGCCGACGAGCTGCAGTTCATTGTCGGAGTGCACGACTGCCTTGGCGGCTGCTCCGAGAAGGGGTGACATCATGAATTCCTCCATTGGAAAGTGATGATCCTGTGCGAATGGTGATCAGCGGGCGATGGCGACGCCCGCGCTCTCAAGTGCGTCGAGTACGGCGGCGAGGGTCTGTTCCGGGGTTTCGCGCGATTCGATGACGATGCCGTCCTCGTCGGGCTTGAGGGGCTCGAGGGTCGCGAACTGGGAGGGGAGGAGCTGCGGGGGCATGAAGTGCCCTTCACGCTGTTCCATGCGTTCGCGCAGGGCCTCCTGTTCTGCAACAAGGTGGACGAAGAGCACGCGACCCTTCGCTTCGGAAAGGAGATCGCGGTAGACGCGTTTGAGGGCCGAGCAGGTGACGATGGAGCAGCTCTGCTTGTCCACTTGCCCGCTCATCCAATCGCGCAGGCTCCTGAGCCAGGGCCAACGGTCTTCGTCGCTGAGGGGGGTGCCCGCAGACATCTTGACGATGTTCGCTTCGGGGTGGAAGTCGTCGGCTTCGGCGAGGGGCCACGATGTCAGAGCGGCCAGTGAAGCTGCGGCGGTCGTCTTTCCGCTGCCGGCAACGCCCATCACGACGAGGTGGGTCAGCGATGATTCGCGAGTGTCGTCCACGACTCCTCCTAAATATGACGTCTTCGTCCATATAGTACGTTTATAGTACCGAATACGTCATACATTTCAAGAAGGAGGAAAGTCCCATAGATCACAGACCTATAATGATTGGCGCAGAAGCCTCAACAAAAGGAGCTCAACGTGTCCCCCTCGCTCCACAGTGATGTTTTCGAGGCGCTCGGACGCAGGATCGCCGCAGGCGATCTACCGATCGGCGGCACGCTCACACTCGAATGGATCCAGACGGAGTTCGGGGTCTCACGCAGCATCGCCCGCGAGTGCGTGAAGTCGCTCGAATCCATGGGGCTCGTCGAATCCCGCAGACGCGCAGGGATCCTGATCCGCCCCGCGTCCGAGTGGGATGCGCTCTCACCGACCCTGATCCGCTGGCAGCTCGATGCCGATCCACGAGGGCCCAAACTCGGCGCCCTCAACGAGATGCGCGCCGCCATCGAACCGGTCGCAGCGGCTGCGGCCGCGCGCCGGGCCACCGAGAGCGAACGCACCCGGATCCTCGAACTCGCCGCACGATTGCGGGCCGAGGGCGCGAAGGACGACCTCACCGATTTTCTCGCCACCGACATCAAGCTTCATTCGGCAATCCTCGCCGCAAGCCACAACGACACCTTCTACGCGCTGAGGGAGCTCGTCGCCGAGGTCCTGGCCGGGCGCACGCGCCTCGGCCTCTACCCCGCCCACCCCGAGCCGATCGCCCTCGACCTCCACGACGAGGTCGCGCGCGCCATCGCCACCGGTTCCTCCGAAGCAGCCGAAGACGCGATGCGCGCCCTCGTCGCCGAAGTCCGCGAAGCCCTCCTCGAAAAAGGGCTGCGCGGGTTCCTCACCACGGACTGACCCCTCACCCCAGCATCGATGCCCCGGTGAGGAGTCCGCCGCCCGCGCATCGCGGCGGCGGACGGAAAGGCAAGACATGACCACCGCACCAAACCGCCTCCCCCGCGCCGACATCGGCGTTTACGGACTCGGCGTCATGGGGACGAGCCTCGCCCGCAACCTGGCCCATCACGGCCACGAGGTCGCCCTCTTCAACTACACGCCCGATCTCACGGAGCGCTTCGTCAACGACTACTCCCACGAGGGGCTCTTCCGTCCCGCTCGGGACATCGAAGGCTTCACTGCCTCCCTCAAGACCCCGAGGGTCGTTCTCGTGATGGTCCCCGCCGGCGCCGCGACGGAATCCGTCGTCAACCAGCTCAGATCCGTCCTCTCCCCCGGCGACATCATCATTGACGGGGGCAACGCCTTCTATCCCGACACGATCCGCCGCGAGAAAGCTTTACGGACTGAAGGGATCCACTTCGTCGGGATGGGGGTGTCCGGAGGGGAGGAGGGCGCCCTGGAGGGGCCTTCGCTCATGCCCGGAGGAGCCGACGAGTCCTACACGCGGATCGGCCCCCTCCTCGAAGACATCGCCGCCCAAGTCGACGGCCGCCCCTGCTGCGCCCACGTCGGCCCCGACGGAGCCGGGCACTTCGTCAAGATGGTGCACAACGGCATCGAATACGCCGACATGCAGGTGATCGCCGAGGCATACGATCTCCTCCGTCGTATCGGAGGCCTCAGCATCGATGAGATCGCCGAAGTCTTCCGAAGCTGGAGGCGTACCGAACTCGACTCCTACCTCATCGACATCACCGCCGAGGTCTTGGATCAGGTCGATTCGAGGACCGGCCGGCCCCTCATCGACGTCATCGTCGATCAAGCCGGTCAGAAGGGCACCGGCGTCTGGTCCTCGCAAACCGCGCTCGACCACGGCGTCCCGGTGCCAGCGATCGCCGAAGCGACCTTCGCCCGCTCCGCCTCCTCGGCGATCGCCCAGCGCACCGCCCTTCGCAATGCGGACATCACCCCGGGAACCGCCGAACGGACTCCCGCCAGCCGTGCGGCCTTTGTCGAATCCGTGCGCATGGCCCTGTACGGCGCCAAGATCGCCGCCTACGCTCAGGGCTTCCATGAGATCGCAACGGCCTCCGAACTCAACGGCTGGAACATCAACCTCGCACAGATCGCGAGGATCTGGCGGGGAGGCTGCATCATTCGCGCCCACTTCCTCGACGACATCGCCTCCGCATACGAGGACGAACCCGCCTTGCCCTCTCTGCTCACCGCTCCCGCATTCGCCTCGGCGCTTGAGAAGGCACTCCCCGCATGGCGCAGGCTCGCCGCCGACGCGATTCTCGCGGGCGTGCCCGCCCCCGTGTTCGCCTCAGGTCTGGCCTACATCGATTCGTTGAGGTCCGAGCGCCTTCCGGCTGCCCTCATTCAGGGGCAGCGCGATTTCTTCGGCGCGCACGGCTACCGGCGCATCGACGACCCCGGCACGACCCACCACGTCCTGTGGGCTGAAGAAAGGCGCCCCGAAGTCCGTCAAAAGTGACCCCCTCGGCGCCCGGGCGGGGCGCTCCCCTTATTCGAACGGAACGCTCCGCCCTCGCACCACCTGTGCGAGGTGCGCGCAGGGGACATCGACGACCTCCTGCACCGCGTGAAGGAACTCGGCGTGGGCAAGACGCGCCTCGTCCTCGTCCTCAGCGGTGAAGCGCAAGGTGACGCGCGCCTGTCCGGCCTCGATCCCGATGTCGAAGGATTCCAGACGCCGCACCCGCCGCGCCGCGGTCTCGACTTCCTGCGGAGCGCGGCCGGGATGGAGCGTCGAGACCGTGAGGCTCGTCCGGAAAGAGGGCATGGGGGAAGCGGGTTTGAGAAGGCGCGCA
Organism: Schaalia turicensis ACS-279-V-Col4; assembly: GCF_000296505.1. Lineage (GTDB taxonomy): Bacteria > Actinomycetota > Actinomycetes > Actinomycetales > Actinomycetaceae > Pauljensenia > Pauljensenia turicensis_A. The sequence goes on along the minus strand of NZ_JH815208.1, from coordinate 257,067 downwards.
AGAACATCTGGCCTACTACCGTGGTGCAGCGGTGCACCTTCCACGCTTTTGTCAATATCCGAAGT
>NZ_JH815208.1:51156-247082 GCF_000296505.1 Schaalia turicensis ACS-279-V-Col4 | reverse complement strand
CTGGCAAGACCTCCACCACAACACCAGCCCATACACCAACCCCTGGGACTAAACGAACCAGGACCCCAAATGCCACACATTTTGTCGTATAACCCGATGGTTTTGGTTGCTCCTTCAATTCATAGCCTTCAACCCACAGCATTTTCATAGGGAGATTCGGTGGTCTTCTCAGGTTGGGTGTCTACATTAATAGTCATCACAAAGGAATACGGCGAACGAACCACAAGGGTTCGTCACCGCTGACGGAATTGTTGAGGAGATGCTATCGGGAGACTCTTTTCTGTGTTGATGGGATGCTTCAAAGGGCCAAGCCGCAAGGTTTGGCCCTTTGAAGCATCTACGCCACCATCACGTGGCGTATTGCCAGGATCAGGCCACACTCTCGAAGAGCCCAGTTGCACAAAGAAAAGCTTCAGGCTCCCGGCGCACGCTCGGCAAGGAACCGCGTCAGAACAATGGCGCCAGCCTTCGATAATGGCTCATTCCCATTCCCGCACTTCGGACTTTGAACGCACCTCGGGCACCCGTCCTCGCAGTCGCAGGATTCCAGGGTTGAAAGCACCATCCGCATCCACTCACCTGCGTTCTCAAATCCAGCGGAAGCATACCCAGCTCCACCACGGAACGCATCGTGCACAAACACAGTCGGCAGACCCGTGTCATCATGTTCCGCGGTTGACAGGCCACCCAAATCCCAGCGATCACACGTAGCCAAAAGGGGCAGGAGCCCAATCGACGTATGTTCGGCCGCGTGCAACGTTCCAGACAGATCCTCGTTCCCGATTCCTAATCCGCGCAACTGCACCTGAGCGGCCGGCGACAATTCGTACCAGACCGCCTTCGTTGGCAGAGTATGTGTTGGCAGGTGGAGCTCGATGTTGCGAATGAACTCAAGCCTCGGCAGGCGCAATAGGTCGTAGTCGGTCACGCGCGTCGACACATCCACACTGCCAAACGACCAGGTCACAAGCCCATCGTCGGATGTCCACGTGTCGTCAATCGACGTGATCGACACGGACACACGTTGTTTGGCGCGCGTGCGCAGGGGAGTGCGGACCTCTTCGGCGAGCGCAATCCGTTGCTTCTCCTCAGGGGTCGGTGGCGCGATGTAAGAGATAGGTCGAGGCCGAGCGGACGAGGTGCCGGCGTCGGGTTGGCCCCCAAAAGAATCGCTGGCCGGCTGTGCGAGCGCGCCCGCACTCCGCTCCCGTGGCACGCCCCCGCCACTTCGCGCTTCCTTAGCAGGCGTGGCGCTCATCATCGGCGAATACTCCACGATGTGGTACGTCCGCCCCTGATGCACGTAAATCGCGTCGGCAAAAAGGTGCGCATCCGCGGACCCAGCGTCCATCGTGCCGATCACCGCGCCCGTGCGCGCGTCGACAATTTGCACGTCTCCCGACCCGCCTCGCAGGTCAGTCAGGTCGGCGGCCCTCTCTTGACGGGTTGCGTCCCAGTACCAGCCGGCTGGTCGCTCGCGAAGGTAGCCCTCGTCGGCAAGCTGGCGTGCAAGACGTGGGAACGAGGCCCCAAACAGCGCCAGATCTTCACCATCAGTGCGCTCAAGCGACAGTGGGATTTCCGAGGCCGCCGCACACAAATGAGGCGCCAACACCCACGGGTTGGTGGCATCAATGACGTTTGCTTCTACGGGGGCAAAAATCTGATCCGGGTGGTGAACAAGGTATTCATCCATCGGGTTATCGGACGCAACCAGAACAGAAACGCCCCCTGCCCCTGCGCGTCCGGCGCGACCAATCTGCTGCCAGAGCGACGCGCGAGTCCCCGGCCAGCCTGCAGTCACCGTCGCGTTCAAACCGGAGATATCGAGCCCCAGCTCCAGAGCAGATGTGGTGGCAACCGCACGCAATCGTCCGCTTCGCAACGCTGATTCCAAGGCGCGACGTTCCTCGGGTAAGAAGCCACCGCGGTACGCGGCAACACGCCCGGCCAGAGGCGAACCATGGGATGAGAGTTGATCGCGAACCTGCGCCGCAACCGACTCAGCACCCGCACGTGAACGAACAAATGTCAGAAGATTCGCGCCTTTTTCGATCATTGCGGCAGTCAGGGACGCGGCCTCGGTCTGTGCAGAAACGCGACGCATCGGCGCTTCCACAACGGTCTCTTCCCCTGCGACCGCTTTCAAGAATGCACTAATATCCATTTCGGCCTCATCGGGGACGAGGCGCCCCTGCCAGAGGAACAACTGGTGGTCTGAAGCGGGCGAACCGTCGTTGGTCACGCCGATGCACGGGCGGGAGGTCATAGCCTCGCCGACGGCCTCGGGATCGCGGATTGTCGCGGACAGCATGATCATGATCGGATCAGCACCCAGATGGTGCGCGATGCGCAGCAGACGGCGGATGACCAGCGAAATGTGAGCGCCGACGACGCCACGCCAATGGTGGAGTTCGTCAATGACGATGTACTTCAAGGAAGCCAGGAATCGCGTCCAGCGTTCGTGGCCGGGGAGCATCACGTAGTGCAGATAGTCCGGGTTCGTCGCAATAATGTCGGCGTTGGCTCGCGCCCAATCCTTTGTTTCCCTCGGAGTATCACCGTCTGCGGTCACCGCGTGAACCTGACGCAGAGCAGAACCAGAGGGTGCAACTGACAGTAACGCACACAGGTGTGCCATCTGGTCGGCGGCCAGTGCCTTCGTCGGCGAAATATACAGGCAGGTCGGGCGACGACGAATCTGCGAAATACGCCCGGAGTCTTCGGCGTTCACCAGGTCAGAGAGGATCGGGGTCCATGCTGGCGCAGACTTACCAGACCCCGTGCCCGTCGCGAGGACAACATCATTGCCCGATGCAATGGCATCCAGCGCCTCAACCTGATGAGACCACGGGCGGAGAGCACCTCGTGCTTTCCATGCTTCTACAACGTCGAGTGCAACCCAGGTGGGCCACTCAGCGGTGCGCTCGGCCCGCCCTTCGATGACGTGCATATCGATCAGACGATCATCGCCCGCACCGATATCCATCAGCAGACGCGCAAGATCGCCGGCATTCGGGGACGGAATTGGGGCGAAGGAGGCGTCGGCGCGCGCAGGTGTTTCACCATCGGATTGACCGGCTATACCCGACGCGGGAACCTCGTTCACTTGCGCGGGTCAGTCCAACCGAGAGTCTGCTCGGCTGCCTGCTTCATGTATTCGATCGCCTTCAGACCCGTCGAAATGCCTGCGTCAATGTTTTCGGACAGCTGGTCGTTCGAGATCCCGGCGATCGCGTCGATGCTGAAATCAGCGCACACCTGCAGGTTTCCATCTTCGTCCGGCATTGAGTAGACGGTCGGGAAGTACATTTCGCGGTTCCACGAATCTGCGGCGGCAAAAACTTGCTGGGTTGACGACGCAAGCGGAATGTCGGCTGCCCACATCGCGCGGATCGTGATGAAACGGTTCGACGTATCCAGCATGATGAGGAATGGCGTCGTATCGAACATGGCACCGGCAACACGGCCTTCGCTGACCTGCTCCACCTGGAAGTTCTTATCCGAGAACGCCTTGAGCAGACGGTCGAAAGTAATCGGGTAGGGAGTCTGATCATCGTTCGGGACGGCAAAGGGAGCACTCATCAGTTGTCCTCCTGAATATCAAGCTCGTCAGACCACGTGACGAATTCTGGAAGTGCTGCTTCCAAGTCGGTAATAAACGTCAGGATCATCGACATCGACGACTCCCAGAACGCATCCAGCTGAGCCTTCGTGAACCCCTGTGACGCGACCGCATTGCACTCGGCAATCAGACCGAACTTCCCGGCGTCTTCGAGCGGAGCAAGGTACGCCTTGGGCAGGATGCGCGACGAGTTGCACGCCGAAACCTCGTTGACCAGTGCGGTGAACTGAGCGTCGTCGGTGGCAATTCCTCGCCACTGAGCACGCAACTGTAATACCTGCGGGTTCGACATATTCCAGAAGAAAACGGCGTTGCGCGTCGGGATCGCGAGTTCGGCCTCGCCGTATTCCCCGAACGAAACATCGCGATCGGAAAGCAACTGCCGAATCCGCTCGGTGCTGACGGGCGTCGTCGTGGACATCCAGATTCTCCTGAAGATGAAGGAACGAGGCCGTCCACCACCACGGATCGTGATTCGGCGAACGACGTTCGAAAGAGTTGGTTTACTCTATCGAAGTATGCGTACGCCGGCGCGTTCAAGCGCGCTTGTTCACGCCTGACCCGCTCTGTTCAGCGGATATGGGCGGGTTATCGATAAGGTATGTGCGTACCGTTTACTTGTATAGACCACGAAAATGGTGCGGACAGTCCCAGAGTCCTGCTTCGACACTTTCACCAGATGAAGCGGACAGTTCAAGGCAACAGGCACGAAGAGGTGACACGCGTATGCAACGCCCAAACGTTCCCCAAGCGCGCCAGCCTCAACCATCGCGCCTCAACCGACCACGAGGCACGCAAGCAGGCGCGGCCTCGTCCCCAACTAGCCAGGCACCTGCCCGCGGGACGTCAACGGGCCACTGGTATGCGCGCCGGCTTCGTCGAAGGATCGTTTCGGCGATCGCATGTGTGATCAGCGCAGTTGTTATCAGCTATGTCGCCGTCACGACGCCCGCTGGGCAGGCTCTGGACACCCTGTTCATGGAAGCCGCGATCCGCTGGAGTGACAGCGCAGGCAACCTGACGCATCTGATCACATCCATTGCGTCTGTTCCCGTGATGATCATCGTCGGCGCAATCGTGTTTGTTGTGGCAGTGATCCGTCGTCGCCCAACATTGGCGGGTCGAGCAATGTTCGTCGTGATCGGGGCTAACGCAACAACTCAGATCGCAAAATACCTGCTGGATCGGCCAAACCTCGGCGTGACAACAGTCGTTGCAAACTCCCTACCATCTGGGCATACAACAGTTGCCATGGCGATCGCGCTTGCTCTGGTCATGGTTGCGCCACCGTGGCTTCGCGCGCCTTCAGCGTGGGTTGGCTGGGTGTGGACTGCCCTGATGGGGATATCGGTGATGATCTCAGCGTGGCACCGGATCGCGGACGTCGTTGTCGCGTTCCTGATTTGTGGCGCCTGGGCGCTGGCATTGGCGCCGATTGAACACCGCACACGACATATCGGCGGGATGCGCACGTACGTCGCAATGGCCTTGGTGATTGGCTTTATCGTTGCCTCGATCTTGACAGTTGTGGCGCTTGCGGGCGTAGACGTGTCAGCGGTCGCAAACCCGGGACCGTCCGGATACGGCTTCGCCGAGTTCCTTGAAGAATCTCCCAGTCGCGCGCGCATTCTGGCTATTGCGGGCACACTGTGGGTTGTTGTGATTTCCGGCTGGGTCATTGATGAGGTCGATTCACTCAGTGGGAACGAACGCTAATTTGTGTTATCCGGCGCGTGCCTAGAGTCGACACTCGCCCGCCTTCAAAACGACGATCGGGACGTTGGTCCCGTTTTTGCGTTGGTGTGTGTCGTGATCGAAAGATACTAGGGCGTGTTGCGTCAAAGAGACTCGATTTCACTTGAGCAACTACATATAGTGGTGAGCGTTTCGCGCAAGCACTAGATGTAGTGTTTGCGTTCGTGTCTGACCGTTGGGAACGCACCGTTTCCACTGGTCAGAGCTTTTCCTCAACGAAGAATCGCCAAAGGTCAACCAATGAACGCCCCTGAAAAAGCCTCGCCATCCACACTATCCCCGCTCGCGGAAAACACCAGCACCCAATTGCGCTATGACGTTGATGCGCTGGGAACTGTCGACGAATACCTCGACCGTTCTGACTGGCGAGTCAACGCAAACGCGAACCAGGGATACTCGCTCGGTGGCCTGATCCTGAATTCAGCCGGCAAGATCATTGCGAACTACTGGCTCGAACAGGTCTACACCCGTGAAATTGGCGAAGCGCACCGCCGGGGTGACTACCATATCCACGACCTCGACATGTTCGCCGGCTACTGCGCAGGCTGGTCGCTGAAACGCCTGATCCAGGAAGGGTTCAACGGTGTGGGTGGCGCGATTGCTTCCGGACCACCCGCACACTTCTCTTCCGCATGTGGTCAGATTGTGAACTTCCTTGGCACCCTGCAGAATGAATGGGCCGGCGCCCAAGCGTTCTCCTCGTTCGACACCTACATGGCGCCCTTCGTCCGCCTGGACAACATGGAGTACGACGAGATCGTCCAGTGCATGCAAGAACTGATCTACAACCTCAACGTTCCGTCGCGCTGGGGTAGCCAGTGCCCGTTCACGAACCTCACCTTCGACTGGACGTGCCCGGATGACCTGGCAGAGGAATACCCGCTGATCGCCGACGAGGTCTGCGATTTCACCTACGGCGAGCTCCAGCATGAAATGGACCTCATCAACCAGGCCTTCATCGAGGTCATGACCGGTGGTGACGCCGACGGTCGCGTCTTCACCTTCCCGATCCCGACCTACAACATCACCCCGGATTTCGATTGGGATACGCCGAACACGGATCGCCTGTTCGAAATGACAGCGAAGTACGGCCTGCCCTACTTCCAGAACTTCATCAACTCCGACCTTGACCCGCACATGATCCGCTCGATGTGCTGCCGCCTGCAGCTTGACCTGCGCGAACTGCTCAAGCGCGGCAACGGTCTGTTTGGCTCGGCAGAATTGACGGGTTCAATCGGCGTGGTGACGATCAACATGGCGCGTCTCGGTTACCGTTTCGCCGATGACGAAGCAGCCCTCATCGCTGAACTTGATCACCTCATTGACCTTGCCTCACAGTCCCTTGAATTGAAGCGTGAAACGATCCAGTTCCACATGGATCGCGGTCTGTTCCCGTACTCTCGTCGCTACCTGGGAAGCCTGGACAACCACTTCTCAACGGTCGGTGTGAACGGCATGAACGAGATGGTCCGAAACTTCAGTCACGATGATTACGATCTGACCGATGAACGCGGCTTCGACATGTGCGTCCGCATCCTCGACCATATTCGCGATCGCATGGTGGAGCTTCAGGAAGCCACAGGCCACCTCTACAACCTCGAAGCGACGCCGGCTGAAGGTACGACCTACCGTTTCGCGAAGGAAGATGGCAAGCGCTACCCGGGCATCCTGCAGGCGGGAACCGCGACCGAGCCGTACTACACGAACTCGTCCCAGCTTCCCGTTTCCTACACGGACGACCCCTTCCAGGCTTTGGAGGATCAGGAAGTCCTGCAGTCGAAGTACACGGGTGGCACGGTTCTGCACCTGTACATGGGTGAGCGCATTTCGTCCGGCGCAGCGTGCAAGGAATTGGTTCGCCGTTCCCTGACCGCGTTCAAGGTCCCGTACATCACGATCACGCCGACCTTCTCCATTTGCCCTGTTCACGGCTACTTGGCTGGCGAGCATGAGACGTGCGAAAAGTGCGCCGCCGCCCACCCGGATCGCGAGCCCCAGCAGTGCGAGGTCTGGACCCGCGTCATGGGCTACTTCCGCCCCGTCCAGTCCTTCAATATCGGCAAGAAAGGCGAATACGCTGAGCGCACAATGTTCAGCGAGGATGCCGCTTCCCACCACGGCGAATTGGTGTCTGCGTTCCCGCCGGTTGGCGAGCGGTGAACACTGGTCAAATCGGTCTGACGCTCGCTTCCGGGCCTCGTGAATTTACCCCCGACGACCTGCAAATCGCGGGACTTGTCCCCATGTCGACGGTGGACTGGCCGGGAAAGTTCGTCGCGTCCGTCTTCTGCCAGGGGTGCCCGTGGGAGTGCGCGTACTGTCAGAATTGTGCGATCCTCGACCCGAGAATCCCGGGCGTCGTCGCGTGGGATGCTTTGGAACGCCTACTCGCGCGACGGCACGACCTACTTGACGGCGTCGTCTTCTCTGGCGGGGAAGCGACACGTCAGTTGGCGCTCATCCCCGCAATGAGACGTGTTCGAGACCTCGGATTTGCCGTCGGACTGCACACCGCGGGTGCTTATCCCGCGCGCCTTCGCACCCTCCTCGAAGAAGGGCTCGTCGACTGGGTCGGCCTGGACATCAAGGCACTCCCTGAGAACTACCCATCCGTCGTCGCCCGCCCCGGCAGCGGAGAAAAAGCGTGGGAAGCCCTCGACATCCTGCTCGACTACGCCGATGAAGCGCACCGCGGTGCGCACGCCAGCCGAGTCATGGGGGACGAGGCCGGGACCCGCGCGCACATTACGCCTGTCGTTGCCGGAATTGATTACGAGGTCCGACTGACCGTCTACCCCGGAGGGCCGGGGGATGGACTGGATGTCGCTCTCGCGCTCAAAGAGCGCGGGGTAGCCTCGTTCGCGCTCCAGCAGGCTCGTGCCCAAGGAACCCCCGATGCCTTCATCGCCGAACAAGCGGGATGGGATGAGCAAGTACTGGCGCTCGCAGATGCGTGCGAGGCGCTCGGCTTTGAAACCTTCACGCGCCGGCTTGCTTGAATGCCCTAGCTGTCGGTGACGTACCTTCATAGAGCGGGCATGAGGTGAATGCAGATCGTTTCACGCGCGCGAACACCGCGATTTGCCCATGGTGAACGCTAGAGTGAATAGCACAAGCTCAATGGTCGCAAGACAACTCGTGTGCCAAAGATATGAAGGAATGCCATGGCTACGTCTGAAAATGCTCCCGATGCGGTACTCGCTGTCGCGGACCCCAACACCAGCGCAGATGATCTTCGTCTGATTGCTGCGGTGCGTCCAGACTTGCATACGGCAATCGCAGCCCACCCGAATGCCTACGCTGGCCTGCTTGACTGGATGGAGTCACTTGGCAATCCAGAGGTTGTCGCTGCAGTCGCACAGCGTCGTGCATTCGATGCGGGGGCTGTGCCAGCTAGCGCACCTACGGCTCAGTCGGCCGATGCCTCAACCCCAACGTTCGTTGATGCGATTGAACAGCCGGACACTCAGGTACAAGAGCCGGCGCAGGACGTTACCCTTGAGTCTACTCAGGTCGAAGAAGAGCCAGAAACCACGGTTGACCAAGTCACCATGCCCAGCCAGGGGCAGATGCCCGTTGGCTACATGCCCGCAGGTACAATCCCGCAACAGGGATACCAACAGCCCATGAACTACCAGGGACAATACCCCGTTCAGGGCGTGTCGATGCAGCCTGCAAAGAACTCCACGAACAAAACACTGGTGATCATTCTGGCCGTCCTAGCGGTGATCGCGATCGTTCTTGCTATTGGCGCTGTTGGAGCATTCGCCGGTTGGTTTGATTCAGGTTCGTCGAGCGACACGTCCGCTGATTCAATGACGCAGTCGGCTCAGACACATACGCAGGCGCAAACTCCCGCGCAACCGCAGTCGGCGAAGCCAGAGGTAAAAGAAAAGTATCCGGCGCCGTCAAGCGCCATGGTTGCTGATACGTTCTCAGCTCCGTCCGGTAATATCATCTGCACTCTTGGCGGAGACATGGTTTCCTGCCAGATCAATGAAACCCACTGGACTGGCGCGGCCGGGTATGAGGTGTGTGGTGACAACCGAGGCGCACTCTTCACCGTCGACTCCAAGAACACGAATTATTCCTGCTCCAACATTGACCCGCCGATGAACGGCAAATACATCAGCTCCCTCGCGTACGGCTCGTACGTGAAGAACGGAAATGTCGCCTGCATCTCAACTCAAGACGGTATCTCCTGTTGGAACACGATTTCCGGCAATTCCTTCGCTGTTGCTCGCGAAGGCTGGATGTTCGATACCAAGGGTGAAATCTTGCCGTCCCAGTTCATCTGGAACCAATGAGCTCCACGTCTGAACGCCACAACTAGGGAACACGCGAGTAAGGGAACATGCGAGCGCCTCATAGGCTCGCGCCCCTGAAACGCACCGGCGCCCCTCACACACTGTCGTGGTGTGAGGGGCGCCGGCCTCGTCAATTGGGGAAAACTACGAACTGGACTATCTGCGCCGACTGGGTGATCCCGTAGCCTTCCCGCTTGCGTCGAGGTGAGCCTTACTTTTCAATCGGGCCAAGGACCACGTTCGCCCACGCGCCGTGCAACGATTCTTGATCCGACGGCTGGAAGAGACCAGCGAGAGCATCGCGGTAGAGGCGAGACAGCTCGTGACGGTTGTAGTAGGACGAGCCACCGCACGCGCGAATTGCCTGCTCAACTGCGCGAAGAGTGGCCTCGGCGGAAGCATTCTTTGCCGCCGACAACTGTGGCATCCAGATCGGACCACGGTCAACACCGGCATCAATGTCGCGAGCAAGCTCGCGGATCTGCGGGCCAACCGCGTTCATTGCCAGCGCGGCCTCGGCGATACGCCAACGAATATCCGGATCGTTCGAGTACACCGTCTGGTTCTTCACCGACTTGCGAGTCTTCACGTGCTCGGCAGCGACCTCAACCGCACGCTCGCCCACGCCCTGGTAGGTGGCGCCCAGCAGAATTTCGAAGTTCGAGAAGATGCCGAAAACAACCGGATCCTTTGACGGGCCGGGCTCGCAACGAGTCAGAATACGATCGGCGGGCACGTGAGCGCCCTCGAGGATCGTCGTATTCGACTGGGTCGCGCGCATGCCGAGCGTGTCCCAATCATCCTTGATCGTGAAACCGCCATCTTCGCGGTGCATGATGCCGAACACCGAGTGCGGGCCGTCCTCGCCCGAATCATCGCGACCGAAGGTCAGCAGGCGTGTCCACACGGGAGCAAGAGACGTGAAGACCTTCGTGCCTTCGAACGAGTAGCCACCCTTGCCATCCGGCGTCGCCTTCGTGATCGAACCGAAAAGAACCAAGTCGTTACCCGGCTCGGAAATGCCGAACCCGAAAAGCTCACCGGCAACCGCGTCGCGCAGGATCAGTTCGCCGCGATCGTTTCCGTTGCGCACTAGGTGACGGCCGAGGCCCACGATGATCTGGTGCATATTGATGCCAAGCGCCGTGCCCGGAGCTGCCTTCGCAAGTCGCGTCTGCTCCGTTGCAATTTCAACGAGGCTCAGGCCTGCGCCACCGTATTCCTTCGGAACAAAAGCGGCCAGGTAACCAGCTTCGCGCAGGTCAGCCAGATCGTCTGTCGGGAACGTGTTCTCTTGATCGTGAACGGTAGCGCGCTCGTGAATACGAGCAAGCAGGTCATCAGAGAGGAAACCCATCGTGGTCCTTTCACACAGTTAGCTTTCCCTAACACGCTACTCTTTCTGGGCAAAAATGCACTTCGACTTTCAAAAGCGAACGTACGACAGACCATAGTTGTGTTGCGAACCTGCCGAATCGGCCACTTTTCGAGTAGGTTAAAGACGTGAGTCAACCGCATCCCGCACTTAGCCCTCGTCAGCGCTTCCTTCAAGAACGCCAGCGTCGCCAAAACATGACGTTCGCTGTGACGATCGTCATCATGCTTGTTCTTGCATTGCTCAGTGCGCTGATTCTGACGGGAATTGTTTCAGCTCCCTTTGGCAACTCCTTCTCGAAAGCAGAAAAGTTCGCCACCAGCGGTAAAGTACCGTGCCCACCGGAAAAAGCACTCCCGGTTGACCCCGCATCGGTGAAAGTTCAAGTTCTGAACACCACGTCGCGTCAAGGCATCGCCTCTGACGCAACAGAAATGTTGACCGCAGCAGGCTTCGCCCCCGCTGAACCGGGTAACTACTCCACCGAATACGCTGGAACTGTTGAAATTGATACCGGCATCGCTGGCGTTGTTGACGCATACACGGTCGCGCGATTCTTCCCGAACTCGAAGGTCGTCCTGACCGACGCAACCGACAAATCTGTCACCGTTCTGCTGGGCACGTTCTATGACGGCGCATTGAGCGCTGATGAAATCCAGCAAATCCTCAAGTCCACCGATGCTCTTACAGCTCCTGCCCAGTGCCTGCCCCTGTCTGACGATGACCTTGAGCTGATCGCAAACGGTGGGCAGCTCGGCGCACAGTCGGGCCAGTCCGGGCAATCGGGCGAAACCCCTGAGTCCGGCGCGCCTGAAGAAGCTGCGACGGAAGAATCTGCTTCCTGACTGCTAGGTCGGTTCGACCTGGTATTCCTAGCGCCTAGGCATACCTGTTCTTGCGCTAAAACGCGTGCTATCCACGCATTTATCCGGGTAATATCCAGTTTCCTATCGCGCCCAGAGTAGGTATTCAAGCTGAAGATGTAGGCGCGGCCTCGTATCCCAGCACCCTAGAACACGGAACGGAAATGTTCTCCCAACGCGTCCCCGTCTGAGCCGAACCACACCGGAATCGAACTCGGCACTGTGCGTAACGCATCCGGATACAGGCATTCGAAAGTACCGTGCGACATGAACTGCTCAATCTCCGACAATGAGCGGATCGCAATCCCCGCAACATTCTCAGGGTGCTCACGCGCGAACTCAGCGTAAATCTCCGGATCGCGCTGCCCATCATCGCCAACCAAATACCACTTCATCGACGGGAACATCCGAGCAAGCCTTCGCAACTCGCGACGCTTATGCTCAAAACCCGAGCGGAACCAACCCGTATTCGACGGCCCAAAATCCGTCATCAAGAACCCGCCACGCGGATAATTCAGGCGATCCAGAAAGTCGCGAAGTGCGGGCACAACATTCCACGCACCCGTCGACAGGTAGATAAGAGGAGCGTGCAACGCCTCGTGCTGGGAGTCGACGCAAGTCTGGGGGGTTGTCGATTCAGCCGAAGTTACGAGAGTTTGCTTGTCCTTGGTTTGGGGGTGGGAGGCGTGCGAGTGAGCCGAAGCTTGGCGGTGCGCCATGTCCGCTAAACACGTCAGGAAGCCCGCCATCCCAGGAACAGCCTCTCGCGACGACACACGGTCAACGAAGGAATGCTTCGCGGCAGTGACCAAACGCGGGAGCATCGTCACCATCACCGTGTCATCAATGTCAGACACGACGCCGTACTTTTCGTTATCACCAGCGATGCGTAGGGAAACGCAAACGGGCTTCCCCGCGCGGATCCTCTGCGACCCGTGTCCCGTCTGCCCCGACAGGCGGAGGGCATCTTGCGTTGTCAGACTCTCGCCCTCGCCGATGCCTAGGGTATGAAGATCCCCCTCGTGTAGAACCTGCATCCACGCGTCATGCCAGCCCGGCGTCAGACCATGCCCCTCGACGGTCAGGTCAATGTAGCCACCGCGATCAGCGAAAGTAATTCGACGTTGGCAACCAACCGTGACCAGAACAGGCTGACGAGGAACCTGGGCATCAAAGAACTGGCGCCACCCGCGTCGCTCGGCCAGCCACGAACGCTGGTCGGCGGTGCGTTCCATGAGCACGCGCCCCAGGATGCGCGCTCTGCGCGTGGAACCGTGCCCACCGAAGCCGACAATGCCGGGGATGAAGCCCCACTCTTCCAATGCGCGTGCGAGGATACGGGAGCTTGCCTCGCCAACTGACGAGGTCAGTGCGAGCAGAAATGACGGGGTTTCGTCATCGATAAGCGGTTCGGCGAGCATGTATCTCCTGAGGGTCAGCTTCCATTGTGCCCGATTTGTTGCCCGTCCGCGTCCTGCTCCTGCGTTGCATGGCCCGACGCGGAGGGGGTGTTGCTTTCGTCTGGCACGGGTGCCACTTCGGCAGTCGAGGTTGCGCCACTCGTCGCGTTACGCACGATCTTCAGTCCAGCCAGCATGAGCAGCACCATTAGCCAGGCTGCGACCACCATGAACAGATATCCGCCGTACGATCCGCGCGTGTCGATGGCAGGGCCGGCAAGAGCTGACCCGATGGACAAGCCGAGGTTGAGGGAGGTCGACATCCAGGTGAGTCCTTCGGTGAGGGATTCAGAGGGGACGACTCGCGCGACGATCATATTGACGTTCGTCATGGTGGGCGCGCATGCGACGCCTGCGATCAGCATGATGACGGCCATGACGGGGAGTGAGTGTGCCAGAAGGTACATGCTTGACCCGATGGCGAGCGCGAAGACGCCGATCGCGTAGAGCTTCCACATGGGGGCTTGCCAGGTGCGCGAACCGTAGACGAGCGCAGCGAACATTGATCCCAGCGAGAAGAGTGCGAGCAGGACGCCCGACATTGCGGGGTAGCCGAGTGCGTCCGCGAAGTCGACGACGGCAACGTCGTTTGCTCCGAACATCATGCCAGCGCCGACGTAGGTAAGGGCGAGGACAATGACGGCGGGTGTACGGATCACGGATGAACGGCGGTGACCGGTAGGTCGAGGCGAGGGCTCAGGTTCGGTTGCGCGCTGGCTAAAGAATCCGATGCCTCCGATGAGGACAAAGACGACGATCAGGATGATGCCGAGTGCCGGGTGGAAAACGGTGCCCAGGACTGTTGAGAGTACAGGGCCGAGCGTGTAGACGACTTCGTCCATCGCGGATTCGTAGGCGTATGCGGTGGTGAGTTGGCGGGGGCGTTGTACGGTTTTTGCCCAGCGTGAGCGGACGAGCGCGGATGGGGATCCCCAGGTCGCTCCGGCAAGTGCTGCGAAAAGGCAGACGAGGCCGGGATACGCATGAAGCAGTGCGACCGCAAGCATGCCGGACACGCTAGCGACAGAAATGATCAGGGACGGCACCATGATTTTTGTTTGGCCGTATTGGTCGACCAGTCGGGACAGTGTGGGTGCGGCCAGAGCTGTCGCGATGATGTTCACGGCGGATACTAGGCCAGCAAGGCTGTAGTTACCGTAGGTTGCCTTGATCAGTAGGATGATGGATATACCGATCATCGACATGGGCAGTCGCAGGATGAGCCCGGAGATCGAGAATTTCCATGCGCTGTTGAGGCGTAGGACTTCCGCGTATGACTTGAACACCTTTGCATTCTATCGATGTGGCGAACTGGTCTCATGGAGGGGTTGCTCACCCCTATTCGGTGACCTCGAAGGTTTCTTGCTGGCCCTTTTCGGCGTAACTCATGGCGTGGCTGACGAAGTTGTCGTGGCCGCTTCGAGGAACCACACGCGGATGCGCTTGCTGACGTGGACCTGCAGTGGGTGAGCCTTGTATTGGAATGCGGTGCCGTTGAAGGTCATGATGTCGGGAGGGACGGTGGCAAGTTTTGGGTTATAGGACAAATTGTGTTGCTGGGGGGGGTAGTCCCAGGCGTTGTTGTATGGGGTGGAGTGGTGTAGTTCGTTTCATGCGATGGCATCTGCCCATTGTGGGATAACTCCGTCGGTTTGGTGTTTCAGGCTGGCTTGTTTCCAGGCGTTTTCTATGTAGGTGTCGGTAGGCATGGGTGTAAGGATTTGCGCGGCTGATAGCGGGGGCGAAGCTGTCACGGCAAGGCCGTTCTTAATGGGGCTACTGAGCTGTGCCTTCTTAGCCCATGTGGCGGTGAGTATCCCTGCAGGGACAGATCGGTTTCGCAACACAGGAGGCCGTCGGGATTCTGCTGAATCCCGACGGCCTCGTCAAGCGAATGTCTTGCTACTCAGACTTAGCTAAGGGCATCAGACACAACCTTCTTCGCGGCCTCCTGGACCTGGGCAAGATGCTCGGCCCCCTTGAAGGACTCGGCGTAGATCTTGTAGACGTCCTCGGTGCCGGACGGGCGAGCGGCGAACCATGCGGACTCGGTTGTCACCTTCAGACCACCGATCGCAGCGTCGTTACCCGGGGCGCGCACCAGCTTCGCGGTGATGGCCTCGCCAGCAAGCTCCGTCGCAGTCACGTCGTCAGATGACAGGGCTGCAAGCTTTGCCTTCTCTTCACGGCTCGCAACCGCATCAATACGGGCGTAGGCCGAAGCGCCGAAGCGAGCAACCTGATCATCGTGCAACTGCGACGGTGTCTTACCGGTGACAGCCGTGATTTCGGAAGCCAGCAGAGCAAGGATGATGCCATCCTTATCCGTCGACCAGACCGTGCCATCCTTGCGCAGGAAGGAAGCTCCGGCAGATTCCTCGCCACCAAAAGCGACCGACGCATCAAGCAGACCGGGGACGAAGTACTTGAAGCCAACCGGAACCTCGATCAGCTTTCGGCCGATGGATTCAGCAACGCGGTCAATCAGCGACGATGAAACAAGCGTCTTGCCGATCGCAGCATCCGTCGGCCAGTTCGGGCGGTGCGTGAACAGGTACTCGATCGCAACTGCCAAGTAGTGGTTCGGGTTCATCAGACCGTCGGGGGTGACGATGCCGTGACGGTCCGAGTCAGCATCGTTACCGGTAGCAATGTCATACGGAGTCTTGCCATTAGCGTCCGGCGTCATTACCTGGCGCAGGGAGGCCATTGCATACGGGGATGAGCAGTCCATGCGGATCTTGCCATCCCAGTCCAGCGTCATCAACGGCCACGCCGGATCAACGGTCGGGTTCACAACCGTCAGGTCCAGGTCGTAACGCTCAGCAATCGCTGCCCAGTAGTCAACCGATGCGCCACCCAGCGGATCGGCACCGATACGAACATTGGCGCGACGAATCGCGTCAATATCAATGACGGTATCCAGCTGGTCGACGTAGTAGGTCAGGTAGTCGAACTTCTCCAGGTGCTCATCGTTGAACAACGAGGTGCCGATGATGCGCGGAACCTTGCGCCAGCCATCTTCGAGGATCTGGTTTGCGCGGTTCGCGATCCAACCGGTGGCGTCCGTATCAGCCGGGCCGCCGTGAGGCGGGTTGTACTTGAAACCACCATCGCGCGGCGGATTGTGTGACGGGGTAACAACAATGCCATCAGCCAAGCCCGGGCCGGATGTACGCAGAGCCTTGGGCGCGCCATTGGCGCCAAGGATGGCAACAGAAACCGCCGGGGTGGGCGTGTAGGAATTACGAGCATCAATCTTCACGCGCACACCGGCGGCAGCCAGAACTTCAAGAGCGGTGCGCCAGGCGGGCTCGCTTAAAGCGTGGGTATCGCGACCGATAAACAGCGGGCCATCAAAACCCTGGGCTGCACGGTACTCAACGATCGCCGCGGTGGTTGCAACGATGTGTGCTTCATTAAAGGTGCCATTCAGGCTCGATCCGCGGTGACCGGACGTACCGAATGAGACGCGCTGTTCGACCTTGGCCGGATTGGGCTCGATGTCGTAGTAAGCGGAAACGACCTCGTCGACGTTAATGAGGTCTTCTGGAAGGGCGATGGTGCCAGCTCTTTCATGCATGGTCACAGTCTGACACTCGTGCGCCGAAATGGGGAGCCATTTTCGACTGGCGAAACAAAATGGGTAGGTGAATAGGTAAGTGGAGCCGGCCTCGTCGATGAATGAAAAGCGAAAAGTGACAGTATTCGTGAACCGAATTCGCAGACGAGGCACCAATACCGTTAGTATATGTAACGCCGGTCACTCCGGTGCGCGTACGTGACCATGCAACGAAGATGATGCAGGAGGCCCTCGTGGGGTGGTTCGACTCTATTGAGCACAACAGGTGGCTATCAGCCCAAATGCAAGCGTTAATCGCCGAAGCAGAAGGGGCGATTGTGCCCACGGGCTTCGCGCATCTGACCGATCAGGGCGAACCTGACCCGACCCGAAGCATCGACCTTGCCGTCACCGCGCGAATGGCATACGTCTTCTCGCTGGGTGTTCTGATGGGCCTGCCTGGCACACGTCGCTACGCCGACCATGCCATCAAGTGTATGAATCGCTACTTCGTTGACCCTGTCAACGGGGGCATGTGGACCTCCATCAAGTCTGACCCTGACGCCGACGGACACGGCGTCCCGTGGGATGACGGCGTCCGTGACAAGTCGCAGTACCACAACGCGTACGTGATCCTTGGTGTTGCCGCAGCCGCGGTCGCCAACCGCCCGGCTGCCCACGAATTGCTGACCACCCTGCTCCACGACCAAGAACGCCACTGGATCGAACCAAATGGCCTAGTCGTTGATCAATTCGACGAAGCATTCACGCAAGCGTTGCCGGTACGCACTATGGGCACTCTGCTTCACACCGCCGAGGCCTACCTTGCTGCCGCCGAAGCGACCACCGACCCCGTCTGGCTCGAACGCGCCGAAGCGATGGCGGCCTTCGCGTATCGCACCGCGTCCACAAACAACTGGCGCCTGCCCGAGTACTACGACAACTCATGGCGGCCGCTGACCGGAGAACCTCAGGGGCAGACCGACGGGCGTCGCGTCTACCACGGCTACGTCACCGGCCATGCTCTGCAGTGGTCGCGCCTTGCCCTGCAGATTCGTGCCGGCCTACGTTCCATGGATCGCACCGTGCCCGACTATCTGATGGAAATGGGCCTCGAACTATTTGAACGCGCCCGCGTTGATGGTTGGCGTCGTTGCGATGGCGAACCCGGTTTCGCCACCTGCGTTGATGCCATGGGTGAGACCGTCCCAGGGGAAGATGAACACCAGCAGTGGGTTGTCTGTGAGGGCATTACCGCGGCGGCGTCCCTGCGTCGTGCCTACCTAGATGACGGCGTCACTCCCGGCGAGGTTGAGCACTTCGAACACTGCTACCGTTCCTTCCTTGATTTCGCTAATGACTACCTGATTTCTCAGCCGGGACGCTGGGTTCGTCGCCTCGACGCACACAACCAGTCCGTTGTTGCGGCGAAGTCGTCGCGCTGGGATGTGTACCACGCTGTTCAGGCGATGCTTGCCGTCCGAGTTCCGCTCTGGCCGCCCTACGCGTCCTCCCTGTCGCGCGGACTGTTGGATCATCCGGAAGAGGCGCCGTCGGATAAGAAGTCGTGGAACCTGTTCCACTTCCGCCACTGAGAATCTCAGTGGGGTGGTGGCTCCGTTACTGATTGACGAGGCCGGCCACGCTTGACTGATCTTCTCGCTTACCGTGGGGCCACGGATTGTGTCATCATGATGCATTCCGCGGCCCCAGGTGTTTGTTCGGTTCTGAGTTTGAATGTTTTTCATGTACTCTGAATCCCACTGGAGGGCTGACCGAGTGGCCGAAGGTGACGGTCTTGAAAACCGTTGTGTCAGCAATGGCACCGGGGGTTCGAATCCCTCGCCCTCCGCTCTGGTATGTGTCGTGACATTGCGTTTGCAATGTCACGACACTTTTTTGTGCACCTCGTTGTCGTCGATGGGGTGGTGCTTAACCCGGCTTTATCGCAATTTTTGGTTCATCTTTTTGACTTCGGCGCGAGCCGCTAGCCAATTGAATAGCCAAATCAGTAGATAGATAAGCACTATTGTGATGATTACGCCGAGCATATCGAAGCTAGAGCTCCACCATTTAAGGTAACTGCCAGCTGCGATGCCACAGATAAGTACGATCCCGAAATGCAGGGCGGTATTGAGGATAAGCGGGCGGGTTTCGTTACGATAAAGCAACCCCGCGAAGCTGCTGATTATGCCGTAGGCTGCGTAAATAAGCCGCTCAATCAATACTGCCACGTTTTCGTTTCCAAAACTGTTTAAGAATTCTGGAGCTCCCGGGTAATAGCTAGAGGAGGAAAGAGAAGAAAAAATAAGTTCGATACTGGTGCCGATAGTGATCCCAATGCAAGCCCCTACCAGGGTGAGACCAATTATGCTTTTAGTGTCCATGGGTTTTATCCTTTGCGTGAGTTAGGGGTTTTCTGCGGGGGTTAGATTCCAAGTTTGGCTTTGAAAGCTGGAAGTTGTCGGCGGGAGACGTAATAGCGCGAGCCATCTTTTAGCTGCACACTAATCGTTCCCGAGAAAGAAAGATCAAGTTTCTTAATCGCGGCAATATTGACAATCTCCGATTGTGAAATACGTACGAAATCGCCTGCAGGTAGAGATTCTTCGAGTTCGTACATTCGGGCTTTGATCCGCCAATCACCCTTACTGGTGTGGGCAAACACCGCTTTCTTTTCAGTAAAGAACGCGAGGATCGCACGCACTTCCAACACCGTGGCGTCATTGCCACTTGTCCCGATGAGGCGGCGAAGCGGGCGCTCGACTGCGGGGGAGGAAGAGCTATCTAGGCTACCGGAAGCAAGCCTTTGAATCGCTTGCACCTCAGCATCGACCTCCCGCGCCGTTACCGTCACGATAGTTTCGGTTACGGCGGGATCAATCGTGAGCGTGAATTTCATTCCGTTCCAATTCCTTTCCTCTCGTATTAACCAGCAATATTGCGTAAAACCAGGATGTTTGTGTATCTGCTACTTACAGTTAAAAGCCTTATTGCCGGCAGTACAAGTAATCTGGACTAAGCGGTATAAAACCCACGCCAAGCGGGAGGGTTTTGAGCCTCCCGCCCGTCCTCAAAGGTAGATTTTCTACCCTGAAAGTATCCCCAGAAAATGTCCGTGGTTACTGCTGCCCTGAGATCTTGTGTGCAGTCGTTGTGGCGAAGACGCTACCGGGTCTATCTGTAATTTCTAAATACTACTTCTGTCATGAAAAGTACGTGGTGCCTCATGTCAATTTGAGCGCGAAATGAAGTGTCTTGGGTTTTGTTCTGCTTCTTAAATTGGGTGCCAGTTGTCTGGCGTGGGTCTGGTTATAAGTTGTGATGATCTTGGTTGGGGTGTGGTGCTCAAGAGCTTTGTGGAGCCTAGTGGTGTTCCATCAGTGGACCCAGTTTATTGTCGCGAACTCGACCTCCGTCACTCCTGCTCAGGTCTGGGAGTAGATCAGCTCGGTTTTGTATAGCCTGTTGATTGTTTCTGCTAGAGCGTTATCGTAAGAGTCTCCAACTGTTCCAGTGGACGAGGCGATACTATGCTCGGCAAGCAAACTTCCATAAGCGCTGGAGACGTACTGAGAGCCATGATCACTGTGGTGGGCCAGCGAGGCGAGATTCCCCTTTGGCCTGGCTAATCGCCTGATCAAGGGCTTCCAATGGCAATGCCTCGGTTCGCATGGTTGATCAGGTGGACCAGCCCACAATCATGCGTGAGAATACATCGGTGACAAACGCTGTGTAAACGAACCCGGCCCGGGTGCGGACATAGGTAATATCAGCAACCCAGAGCTGATGGGGGTGCTTAGCGCGGAAGTTACGCTCCATAAGGTCTGGTCGCCTATCCGGTACGTGTGTGGGCTGAGTAGTGATCGGGGATCTGCCCCGACGCACGCCACTGACACCCTCATGGACAATGCCGGGTCCTGTTTTAACCGCTCCTTGACAAGACACACTGCTCAAGCTTTGAACTCTTGCGAATAATGTTGGGCCATAGCCCTTATCCTCCTCGATAAAACCGAGGAACAAAACCCAGGACCCTTCAAAACCAGCTGAAGAAAACACCTTCCGACAACTTCGCCTCAACCAATGGGTCAAACAAAACGTGCGGTGGATGCCCATGCACGTGTGGAACCAAAACTCTGCCCTTGTTGATCTTTCTGATCTGGAGGGGCGGGTGTGTTACGGCGGGCTGGATCTTGGGGCTAATGAGGGCTAATGCCCGAATCTTAGGGGTGCTGGACGGGCTTTATTTGGGTCAGGGTGCGCGGATAGATGCGTGCCTTCACCTTTGAAATAAGGTGAGCCTAATGTAATGTAGCCATGCCTAAAAAGTCCCAGAAATGAGAGTAGACATGAAAGTTCAACTGCGTGTTGCTGGAGTCGCTACATGTGTGGTTCTTGCTACCAGCATCCTAGTCACCCCGACGGCATGGGCGGCCGGGGCGAACCTGACCGGCGACCGATACAGCCCGGCTTCGAGCATGTTCGGAACCATGCGTGCGCGCTACGCTGACACTCAGCCGGGACCCATAATGGCTCTCGGCGACGCTACCGTCCAGCCACTTGCCGCCAGCCGTTTCGACGTTGAACCGAAAGCAGACGTCAGCGTTGACTACACCGTGTCGATCCCGCTTCAGCAGGTGAAGGAAGAAAAGAAGGCAACATTCGTCGTCGAAAACGAAAAGGGGCGACTCACTAACTACGACGTCGAGTTTCTTATCGACACCAAGGACCGGAAGCATCTGCCTGCAACCTGTACTCCTGCCAGCCAAAAGATGCCCGAAGGATCAACTGTTGAGGTAACGTGCACGCTTCCCGACAACGCCTACTGGCTCAGTGCATACCATAATCCCGCGTCAGAGTGGGGTTATGAAAGGTATGGAGCCTGGCAGATTGCCTCGCAAGCCCAACCGGAGCCGGGCAAACCTGTTTTTCCTGCTGACCCCGTCGTTACGATCGATGGGAAGCGTGCCACTGGCACTATTGAAAACAATGTCTGGACTGCAACGGTGAGCGTCACTCGCACCGCTCCGGCAGATCACGACATGACTGAAACGCACACGCCGGTGGTGAACGTTGACGGTAAGGATCTGGCAAACGTCCCCTCGTTCACGGTCGCAACCAGCGCAAAGGCTCCTGTTGCCCCGACCGTAAACGCGTTGTGCGACATTGATTCGAAGTCCCAGCAATCGGTGACTGTGGAGTCCTCAAAAGCTGAACTGTCGGGCACTGCAACCGTTACTCACCAAACCAAGGATCGTTGGCAGTACAAGGGGATAACGGGGCAAACCCAAAAGAGTGTCACCGAAGGTGAAGAAGCCTCTTTCGAACTTGTCGCCAATGCTGAGCAAGTTGCTAACCCCCAGGCGGATCTTTACGTTACATATCTGACGATTAAGCATGCAGGTATCGAATCAACGAACTGGACTGCTTCGCTTAATAATGATGCGGAGGGAACCTGCTCGCCCGATCCGCTCTACCTTCCGAAGGTGGATGGCAAGGGCGCTCCTGGCGAAGCAAACCTTGCGTGTGTTTCCAAGAAGAAGCCCGACTACGTTCTGCTGGATTCAAAGGATGACCCGCAGATCCAAGCTACCTTAACCCTGGGTGCAGTTGCAGATCAGTCCAAGGTTCAAGCGTGTGCAGTTAAAGCTCCAATGCTTGAAGTTGACGATCAGCCGGTTGCTGGAACGGTTGATGGAGACACGTGGAGTGCGAAGCTACCGACCCAGATCTTGAAGCCTACGGTGAAGGTCCCTGCAACTCAGACGCTTCAGATTCTTTTCGAGCAGTCCATGCAAGAGCCGGTAACTATTCGTGCACTTGCGGTGGCAAAGCCTAGCGGTGGGAAAAACGAAGTGGCTACACCATTGAGTGGGAGGCCGATGAAGAAAGCTGAATCCACGCTTGCACTCACTGGTGCATCGATTGTGGGACTTCTCGGAGTGGCAGTGCTTGTTGGTCTAGCGGGTGTTGGTGCACTGATATCTCGTCGTCGCAAGGATGAAGACTCGGTAACGGTTGATCGTTCGTAACAGTTGATCGTTCCTGAGGACGAGAGAACTCGGCTCGACTGAGCCGAGTTCTCTCCATCGGGGAGTGCCATGCTTTCGTAATGTGATTTCGATGCGCCAATTTCCCTCACGGCATCGAAACCCGTTAGGATTAGTGGGTACTTCCGTACTGGAGACGTGGCTGAGTGGCTGAAAGCGCACCCCTGCTAAGGGTGTGTACGTGTTGAAGCGTACCGCGGGTTCGAATCCCGCCGTCTCCGCCCTTGAAGCGCTAACCGCCTAGACTGAAACCAGTCCAATTTTTGGGGCTAGTCCATTTCAACGAATGGCGGGGTTGTGTTGTGGTCGCCGGTTCCTGTGGCGTGATTGGCGTTACGTTATGGGCATAATTCCACCGCGCTTCGCACATGCGGTGAACGTATTCCGCGACAATCGTCCAAATCATAAACTGATGGCATCGGTTAAAAGACGCACTTGGGTCATCAAAGGAGTCCCACACCATGCAGATCGGTATTTTCAAGACGGCTGACGAAGTTGCAGACGTCGCTATCAAGGAATTGATTGATGTCCTGTCGGTCGCCGACGTGAAGACGCTGGGTGTTGCTACGGGTTCTACTCCCTTGGCTCTTTATGCTCGTATTCGCGATGCTCACGCAGCGGGGACGTTCTCTCTAACGGATTTCAAGGCGTTCGCGCTTGACGAGTATGTCGGCATCGCCGAGGACCATCCAGAGGGCTACCGTAAGGTACTGTCCCGCGAGCTCGTCGGTGATGACAAGACCGGCCTGACCGAAGAAAACCTCAATGTTCCCAACGGTTTCGCCGACGATCTTGAGGCTGCAGCGAAAGACTATGACGAGGCAATCAAGGCTGCTGGTGGCGTGACCCTGCAGATCCTCGGCATCGGTTCAGATGGTCATATCGGCTTCAATGAACCGGGTGGTTCGCTGGTGTCGCGCACGCACGTTGATGCGTTGACCAAGCAGACTCGCGAAGATAACTCTCGTTTCTTCGACGGCGACGTGAGCCAGGTTCCGACTCGTTGCATGACGCAGGGCCTGGGCACGATCATGGATGCGAAGCACCTGCTGATGATCGTCACCGGAGAAGGCAAAGCTGACGCGGTTGCAGCGATGATCGAGGGTGGCGTTTCGGCTCTCTGGCCGGCGTCCATCATCCAGAGGCACCCCAGCGTCACGGTTCTGCTCGACGAAGCGGCTGCCTCAAAGCTCGCCCACAAGGAGGTGTACACGAACGCGTGGGAGATCCTGCGATGAGCGCCGCGGGTGCACTCCCAGTCAACGGACTGGTCGACGAGGACTCTGTCGTCACTCTAACCGGGCAGGTACTGGACGCTGACGGTCACACGCGTGGTTCCGGCCTGGTTGTGAAGGATGGTCGCGTTGTCGAGGTTCTGCCGTATGACGAGTCCGTGAAGGGCTGGATTACTCCGGGTTTCATTGACATTCACTGCCACGGTGGCGGGGGATGCTCGTTCCCGGATGAGCCGACGTTTGAAAAGATCATGACGGTGATCAACGCTCACCGTCAGATGGGGACGACGGCAATGCTGGCGTCAACGGTGTCGTTGGTGGACCCATTGCCGGCGATCCGCGAACTCGTCGTAGCCTGCGAGTCCGGTGATCTGATTGGCATCCACATGGAGGGCCCGTACATTTCGCCTCACAAGTGTGGTGCGCAGAATCCGGAAGCGGTACGTAACCCCGACATTGATGAGCTACGCACGTGGCTTGAAGCGGGCAAGGGTTACATTCGTTCGATGACGATCGCTCCCGAAGTGGAAGGTGCTACCGAGGCTGCGAAGCTCCTGTTGGACTACGGCGCAATCCCGTCGTGGGGGCACACGGTGTCGTCGGGGTCTCGTACTCGCGAGGTCATCGCCGAGACGACCGCCTACGCGAAGCAGATCGGATTCAATACTCTGCCACAGACTGCGACGCATCTGTTCAACGCAATGCCTGGGATCACGCACCGTGCTCCCGGTCCTGTCCGGGAACTGCTCGCTGCTGCTCGTGCGGGTGAGGTCGCTGTTGAACTGGTTGCTGACACGATCCACGTGGACGCTGACTTGGTGTCTGACGTCGTCCGCTTCGTCGAGCCTGAAAACCCACACGGCGTTGTCTTCGTGACCGACGCGATGGCGGGCGCTGGTATGCCCGACGGTCATTACCAGCTAGGTGGCTTGGACGTGGACATCACTGACGGTGTTGCTGTTCTTGCAGGAACGGACACGATTGCCGGTGGCACGGCTCGTATCGCCGAGGAACTGCAACGCTTGGTGCGAGGCGGATTCTTGAGCATTGAACAGGTTGTTCGCGCAGGCGTTGGTGCGCCCGCCGCGGTGCTCGGAATCGAGGGACGCGCTGGCGTGACCCTTACTTTCGAGCCTGGTGTCGTCCTGAATGCCGTTGTCTTTACCGAGGGCTTTGAGGTTGCTGAGGTCTACAGGGAAGGCCAGCGTCTGAAGTAGGCCAATCTGGTTGCTGTTTTCACGCATTGAGCGCACGGTGTCCCCGCTGATGAGCAAGTCGGCGGGGACACCGTGGCGTATAGGGCATACGTGTGCTGTGTTGGAATGCCTCCGCGGGCTACGGCGCTTTTATGAGTCGTGACTTCTACGCGCCCTTCTAAGCCGTAGCTCCCTCAAGATACTCGCGTAGAAGAAGCGTCTAGAAAGACGTGCCCGCTGTCGGGGAAACCAGGTAGCGGGCACGCCCTATCAGGGGGTAGTGCTCTGATAGTCTCGTCAGATTGTGGGGGCGCGGCGAGCCCTCACTGTGGCTTTACGGCGCGTGCCGCTGCGCGCGCCGCTATGGGAGCCGCCGCGGCAATTGCTTCAAACTCCCGTTCGCCATGCGAGGCTGACACGAACCACGCTTCGAAGAGCGACGGTGGCAAGGAAACGCCGGCATCAAGGAAAGCGTGGAAGAACGCCGGGTGACGCCACGTGTCCTGAGCCTGCATTTGGGCGTAGTTGATCAGTGGAGCCTGCGCGGCCTCGTCCCCAAATGCGATGGAGAACAGTGAACCGGCGCGCTGAATGCCGAAGGGGACACCCTCGGCGACAAGGGCGGACGACACGATGTCGATGACCGTCTGCGCGGCTGAGTCAACATGGTCGTACACGCCCTGATTGGCAAGCTTCAGGGTGGCAATACCGGCTGCGGTCGCCAGCGGATTGCCGGACAGGGTTCCTGCCTGATAGACGGGACCGAGCGGAGCCAGCAGGTTCATCACATCTGCGCGTCCGCCGACCGCCGCCAGTGGCATACCGCCACCGACAACCTTCCCGAACGCGAAAAGATCGGGTGCCCAACCACCTTCGGATGCTGAACGCAAGCCCCACATTCCGCCGGCGGAAACGCGGAAGCCGGTCAATACCTCGTCCAAGATCATCAGCGCACCGTACTTTTCAGTGACGCGACGAATCGCTAGGTTGAACGATCCGGGATCAACGACGCCCATATTGGCCGGCGCACCTTCGCAGATGACGGCGGCAATTTCTTGACCGCGGGTGGCAAAGCATTCTTCGAGGGCCACCTCATCGTGGTAGGGCAACACGATCGTCTGAGCGGTGACCGCAGTCGGCACGCCCGCGGATCCGGGCAAACCTCCGGTAGCAACACCCGATCCGGCGGCCGCAAGCAAGGCGTCAGAATGCCCGTGGTAGCAGCCGGCAAACTTCACGATCAGGTCGCGACCGGTCGCTCCGCGTGCCAGACGCATGGCGGTCATGGTGGCTTCAGTGCCGGTGGAGACGAAACGGACGCGCTCGGCGGCGCTCACCCTGGAACGGATCAGTTCGGCGAGTTCAACTTCCGCCTCGGTCGGCGCACCAAACGACAAGCCTTTCGCTGCCGCCTTCTGAACGGCTTCGATGACTGCTGGGTGCGAGTGTCCCAGCAGGGCGGGTCCCCACGAACACACCAGGTCCACGTATGTGCGCCCAGTCGCGTCCTTCACATATGCGCCCTTCGCGGATGTGATGAACGGCGGGACGCCGCCGACGGATCCGTACGCGCGCACGGGAGAATCAACTCCGCCGGGAATCACGCCTAAAGCACGGGTGAATAGTTCTTCGTTGGTGGTCATCGGGTTCTCCGTATATTCATGAGTCTAACGTCGTATAGAAATTGACGAGGCTGGTCAGTTTCGCGCTGTTTTGCGCAGTTGCCGGGTGTCGCTGGGTGGTGCGCGGGTTTACTTTCGAAAGCGCTTGGCAACTTCAAGCGCCCAATAGGTGAGCACCATGTCAGCGCCTGCGCGCACGATCGCGGTGATGGATTCGTCGATGATGGCATCGCGGTTGATCCACCCGTTTGCGGCGGCTGCTTCGACCATGGCGTATTCGCCGGACACCTGGTAGGCGGCGACTGGGACGCTCGACAGTGAAGCGACTTCAGCCAAAACATCAAGGTAGGCAAGCGCGGGCTTGACCATGACGATGTCAGCCCCTTCCTCGATGTCGAGCAGAACCTCGCGCACGCCTTCGCGCTTGTTCGCGGGATCCTGCTGGTAGGTGCGACGGTCGCCTTTCAGGGTCGAGTCGACGGCTTCGCGGAATGGGCCGTAGAACGCGGACGCGTACTTTGCCGAGTAGGCAAGGATGGCAACGTCTGCGTGCCCATTATCGTCAAGCGCTTCGCGGATTGCGCGCACCTGGCCGTCCATCATCCCCGATGGGGACACCATGTGGGCGCCGGATTCAGCCTGAGACAGAGCCATCTTGACGTACAGGTCTAAGGTTGGATCGTTGTCAACGCGGCCCTGTTCGTCGAGGACACCGCAGTGCCCATGGTCAGTGAATTCGTCGAGGCAGGTGTCGGCACAGATGACGAGTGCGTCGCCCACTTCTTCGGCAATGGCAGTGATGCCACGGTTCAGAATCCCGTCTTCTGCCCACGCCTGCGAACCGGTCGGATCACGCATCTCGGGGACACCAAACAGGTCAATCCCGCCGATGCCAGCTTCGGCACACTCGGCTGCGTAGCGACGCAACGAATCAATGTCGAACTGGAACTGGCCGGGCATTGAAGTGATCGGCACGGGAGAGTCGATGCCTTCGCGGACGAACACGGGTGCGATCAGTTGCTGGGCGCTCACTCGAGTTTCGCGGACGAGGCCACGCATCGCAGCGGACTGTCGAACTCGGCGGGGGCGGAAGAATGGAGCGGGAGAAGTCATGGAAAGTCAGATCCCTTTCTGTGGTGAATGACCAGCATGTGTTTCAAGAATGTGCTTGATACAGTCGGCAACCGCGTCAGGAGTGGGATGGTCGGCGACAATGACCTGAGCTTCGGGAGCGATCTCTGCCATTGTTGTGGCGCTCGCCTGTCCCAACACAATGACGGGGATATGGGGGAATAAGTAGGGTGCAACGTCTTTCAAAGCTCGCGCTGATGAGGGGGCGGTGATGACCGTTGCGGTCACGTAGGTGGACGAGCACATTCTGGCAAGCTCGAGAGAATAACGTGGAGCGATCGTGACCGTTGTGTAGACCGGGTAATGACGGACAGGATAGCTGGCCTCGCTCAGTATCTGGCGAAGCTGAACCCTGGCGATTGCCGACTGTGGAAGTAGTACTTCGCGAGTCTGGACACTGCGCTCGCGATCGAAAGCGACAACAGCGTTCGCCAAGTCCTCCCCGGACCCTTCGGACTGCAGATCAACGTCGATGCCGAGCGCTTTCAATGCTTTCGCTGTGGCGGGGCCAACCACGCCGATGCGCGCGCCTCGTTCGTGCACGCACTTCATATAATCGACAAAATTCTCGATGCGATGTGCGCATACGCGAATTGTGCGCGCTGAAGTAAACAGAATCCATCCGCACGAACCCGTTGACGCGTACGTCATGAGATCATCTGCGAAACGCTTGCACTCTTCGTCACTCACTGTGGTGCGAGTGAGTTCCAAAGATTCAGCGTGAACGTGCACGTTCGGAGTCGAGAGGGCTTCGATCGCCTGCCCAAACGGGTCGGGGCGCTCCTTAGAATGTGGGCGCGTGATGAAGACGTGTGCGTCGGTGCTCATTTCGTCTGATTCTTCGTGGCGTGTATGTCAGCGATTTCTTCGGCTCCCGCCCCAAGCAGGGTCTGCGCAAGCGCGCGTCCCAGTAAGATTGCGGCCTCGTGCGTCTTGGTGGAGATCGCGGACGTGGAATCGTGGACCTGGGGAATGGGGCACGAGGCCACACGTTCAAGCACCTGGCTGCCGTCGGTCGCGATCACGCGTCCGTGCAGGGTCAATACTCCGTCGTCGATTGTGCCAAGCGCTCCAAGTGGTGCAGCGCATCCGGCACCCAATGCGTTCATGAGCGAGCGTTCTGCAGTTACGCCGATGTGTGTTGCCTGGTCATCCAACGACGCAACAAGAGCGATCAACGCGGGATCCCAGTCGGATCGCACTTCAATAGCCAGTGCCCCTTGGGCGGCGGCAGGAAGCATCTGATTGGTCGGAAGGTACTGTGCAATCGCCTCTGACATGCCTAAACGGTTGAGCCCTGCGGTTGCTAATATGACGGCGTCCAGATCTTCGTTGATGCGTGCGAGGCGCGTCGGAACATTGCCACGAATATCGACGATCTGAATGTCGGGGCGGGTAGCCAGAATCTGCGCACTACGCCTGGGAGAACCCGTGCCAACCTTTGCGCCTTCTGGAAGCTCTGCCAACGGCGTGCCACCTCGCGAACAGAGAGCGTCGCGAACATCCTCGCGCGGTGGCATCGCGACGAGGGTCAAACCGTCAATATCGTCGGTCGGCAGATCCTTACACGAATGCACGGCAATATCGCATTCGCCAGCCAGTAGAGATTCGCGCAGGTGGGCAACGAATACCCCGGCTCCCCCCAGCTTCGACAGAGGAGTTGGGTCAACGTCGCCGTGAGTCGTGATATGAACAAGCTCCACGCGGACGGGGGTGCCCGCATGTGTGCCAGCTTCTTCGATCGCGTTCGCCACCATCTGCGATTGGGTGAGGGCAAGCTTTGAAGCTCGCGTGCCCAGCTTGAGGACGGGGGTATCGGAAGCGGGGATGGGGGAGTTCATGGTCACCATTGCAGATTAGACGAGATGAGGGTAATTCGATAATTGATAGTGACAAAAGTCGGTTCTCTTCACGTAATTCTTCGGATTCAATTATTTTATGACAGAGTGAATTAAAAACTATCTGGTGAGTCGGAATTTATGTGACAGATATTCGGCAATAGGTAATGACGTAATTCGCATTTCGGGATTAAATGAATTCTTTTCACCTGCCGAAAAGGAATGAGCGCCTCTCACCCCGTACGCGCTGACGTGCATCTGCCACCACGCCGGCGATTCCGGAACCTGATACCCACGCCCCACAAATCAGCAAGCCGGGCAATGATTCCGCCTTCTGGCGCAGGGCACTGATTCGACGAGCCAAGTCGGGTGTCGCCTGCGCCAAAGTACCATTCCAGTGAATCACCCTGTGATTGATCACGTTCTCGGCTCCAAGATCCGTACCGGTCAGCACGCTAGCGTCATGCAGAAGCTCGCCCAGTGATGGCGTTCGATCTTCATCCCCTGGTCGACCGTGAGACAGGCGAAGAAGATGAACGTGCTCCCCGTGAGCCTCGCGCAATTCGTCGGCAATCCATGCCCACTTCACATCCAGCTGAGAAAGTGCTTTCGCGCCTACAGGGCACTCGACAACGCTAGAAATATCGGGCGAAACCAGCAATCCAGGACCAACCGGAGCGCTATCCAGTGCCTCTGCTCGAACAGCGAGGAAAGACCGCACAATCGGCGCGCCCGGCGCAAACGCGCATTCTTGGGCTTCCGGGAACAAAGGGGTGAGCACACGCAGAGCGGGTGCGTGCGAACACGCCAGAATGACGCGACTAGCTGTGAGCAGACGTCCGACCGACGTTCGACGAGGTTCTGCGGAAGGAGCTCCAGCCGGGGTCGTATCGCGAATATCCACCTGCCATTGGACGGTGCTCGAGTCGCTGGCGCTGACCGACGCGCAACAGATCGCTTCCGCGCCGCAACGCGTCGCAATCGCGGAACCCTTTGCCAGAATCTCAGCTGTAAGGGCGTCGATCAGAACCTGCATTCCACCCTCGATGCTGACGTCGCCACGTGACCCGCTCGACTTTTCCAGTCGTGTGCCAACAGCCTTCGCAAGACTCCCGTGATGGAGTAGGTCGGCGCGCATCCCGGGTAGTACGCGGTCGACATCCAGCTTCTCGGGATCCTGCGAGTGAATGCCAGCAACCAGCGGGCGGACCAAGCGATCAAGCACGACTCGCCCCATGCGGGCTTCAATAAACGAGGCCACGTCGGCGCATTCGGCGCCGACGTGGGGAGGCAAAGTCAGGTCTTCGCATGCGCGCATCGCCCCTTGATCCCCAAGAATTGCCCGGACTTCTGCCGATGCCGGATCAGAGGGGATACCCATCATCGAGTCCGATGGGAACCGGTGAAGACCCCATGTGGTGTGGAGAGAATGAGGAACGGGCGGCAGGAAATAATGCGAGCGCCCTCCACTGGGTGCTGTGATTTTCAGCCCCAGCTCTTCAGCCATGGAGGTCATCGCGGTGCCTCGTAGAGCAAAACTCTCCGCACCGATGTCGACGTGGGCACCACCCACCATCATTGATGCGACCTGCCCGCCCACATAGCCTCGCGACTCAACAAGCAGGGTCGTCTGGCCTGCTTTGACGGATTCCCAGGCGGAAACAAGTCCAGCAATTCCGCCACCGATCACGATCGTGTCCCAGTGATAGCGGGACAATTCGTTTGTCGATGAGATCGTGCGATTTTCGGCGTTCATAGCGAATGCACCAACTCGACCAGACGTGTCAGAACGCGTGGATCTGTGTCCTTTGGAACGCCGTGAGCAAGGTTGAAAATATGGGACGGTGCGGCCTTCCCCTGACGAATAATCTGACGCACCTTTGCTTCAAGAATGTCGAATGGAACGGTCAGGTAGGCGGGATCCAGATTGCCCTGCAGGGGAACAGTATTGTCAAAAAGCGCGGATGCTGAGTCCAAAGAAATGCGCTGGTCAACGCCGATGATATCGCCACCTGCATCATGCATCGCGGTCAGCAACTGCGGTGTGCCCGTGCCGAAATGGATCATCGGGGCGCGCGTTCCAGTTGTTGAACTCAGGGCGCGACCGGCAACCTCGATCGCACGCGCTGAATAGGGGGACACGTGGCGCCGATAATCGTCTTCGCCCAGCACGCCAACCCACGAATCGAACAGCTGAGTGGCTGATGCGCCAGCCGATACCTGCTCGGCGATAAAGGCTCCGGTGACATCTGCACACCACGTCATCAGCCGATCCCATGACTCCGGATCCGAATACATGAACGCTCGAGCTTCGCAATGGTCGCGCGAAGGTTGGCCGGCAACCAGGTAGCAGGCGAGGGTAAAAGGTGCGCCACCAAAACCGATCAGGGGAGTGGACCCAAGCTGGGCAACTGTCATGTGTACGGCTTGGCGGATCTGCTCAATTCCGGGCGCGATTGAAAGCGACGCTCCGCGCTCTGTCAGACGATTAACGTCATCCGCGCAACGAATCGGAGACGCGATGACAGGGCCAATGCCCCCCACTATCTCCACATCCACCCCCGCAAGTCGCAGGGGAACCATGATGTCCGAATAGAACACCGCTGCGTCAACCCCGTGGCGACGAACCGGCTGTAGTGTCGCCTCACTTGCCAATTCGGGAGTCAGGCACGCGTCCAACATTGATGCCTGCGAGCGTGCGCGCAGCTCGCGGTACTCGGGCAAAGAACGTCCAGCCTGGCGCATAAACCAGACGGGGGTCGTGGCTGGTCGACGGCCCGACACTGCTTGCATGAACGAAGACTCGGCCACGGGTGACGTGGTGGCCTTCGTCGCCACGGGCGCGTTGTCCGAAAGGGTCACGGTTTTCCTTACATGGTGGGGGCAGATCCAACAAATTGTTTTTATGTCAAAGTGTCATTTATTTTATCTGTCAAAGTGTCATTTATTTTATCTGTCAAATTGTCGTTAAATGATTTTCCAAAATGATTCACATAAATTGTGAATCATACGTTTAATTATGGTTTGATTGCGACGAAATGGGAATTCATATTTTATCCGTCAGCCATTCCGACCAGGGCCTTGATGCCGTGGCCGAGGCTAGTCGCACCACCCCGTCGATTGTCGATGAATTTCTCAAAGCCGGAGTGATCGACGGTGCGGTCACGATATCGACCTGTAACCGCGTCGATATTGTTGTCGACTCCGCTGAATTCCCGGTGGCGCTGAGTGAACGACTCGACGCGGTGACATCGCGCTCTGGTCGCGACGCTGTCGCCTACCTGTTTCGCGTTGCCTCGGGCTTGGACTCCATGGTCATCGGAGAACGCGAAATTGTCGGTCAAGTCCGTCGCGCAGCTGAAGTGGCCACGCAGCGGGGGACGATCACTCCCGCTCTTTCGCGCCTCTTCCAATCCTCGTCCGCGGTGTCACGCAAAGTAGCTGCGAAAACAAGTCTTGCTGGCCATGGACGCTCCATTGTTCACGTCGCCCTTGACCTAGCGGAGGAAATACGAGGCGACCTCGGCGACCAACGCGCCATCCTCTTTGGAACCGGGTCCTACGCGGGTGCAACTGTCAGTGCCCTGCGCGACCATGGCGTCCGCGAGATCGGAGTCCACTCAGCGTCGGGGCGCGCCGAAGCGTTTTGTGAAGGTCACGGTGCCCGCCCAATTGTCCCCGACACCATTGATGACGAGCTTGCCCACGTGGACCTCATTGTTTCGTGCAGAGGCAGTGGTCAGCCGGTCTTGACCGCAGATCAGATCCGCGCGGCCGTATCCACCCGAGGCGCCGACAGCCCACTGATCATTGTCGATCTTGCGTTGGTTCCCGATATTGAAATCGACGATTTCGAAGCAGACCAGGTGGTTCGCATCGGCTTGGACAACGTCTCTGATCGCCTGCCCGCGGTCCAACGTGAAGACATCGACATCGCCGAAGCCATCATCGCCGACGCTGTCACAACCTTCGTCAACGTCGCCCATGGGGCGGATGTTGACCGTGCGATTGTGAACCTCAGAAACGCAGTTGACGCGATCGTCGAAGAAGAATGTGCCACTCTTTCTCACCTTGATGAGGACGAGGCCGCGCGCACTGCTCGAGCCCTCCACCACTTGGCGGCGCGTTTGGTGAACGCGCCCTGCCGTACTGCCAGGGCAGCAGTAGCAGACGGAAATGCACATGAATACCTCGAAGCGCTTGAACGAGTCCTTGGAATTGGAGCAGAAAATGTCTGATCTGACCGCACCCTACGATGCGCTTCTCGTGGTTTCCTACGGTGGCCCGAACGGCCCCGACGATGTGCTCCCTTTCATGCGTAACGCCACGAAAGGCAAGGGGATCCCGGACGAGCGCCTGCTGGAAGTCTCTGGTCACTACGGACGTTTCGGGGGAGTCAGTCCCATCAACGCCTGCAACGAGGCCTTGCTAGAAGCTCTGCGCGAGGAATTGCACTCACGAGGCGCGGACATCACTATTGGCCTCGGAAACCGAAACTGGCACCCCTTCATGTCGGAAACAATCGCGGAACTTGTCCAGGGTGGTGCCCGCAGAATCCTGATGATGCAGACCTCTGCCTACGCCTCCTACTCCGGATGCCGGCAGTACCGCGAAGATGTCGCGGACGCACTCGCCCTGCTCCCCGATGGTGGTAAGGACATGACCGTCGATAAGGTTCGCTCGTACCACGATTCCCCCGGCTTTCTTACCGCCCAGATCGACGTTGTCAGCGAATCAGTGAAGACGCTACTCGATCGAGGAACTGTAATTGACGATTTGCACCTCGTCTTCGTCACCCACTCCATCCCCACCCCGATGCAGGGCGGATCCGGTAATTCCGACAAGACCGGCTCAGACTACGTGGCTCAGCATCTCGCGCTCATGGAACTGATCGTCCCCGCAGTCGAAGAAAAGCTTGGACTCAAAGTAGGAACGCTGAAAACCGACTTGGCTTTCTGCTCGCGTTCGGGCAACCCGAACGCATCTTGGCTGGAACCCGACATCAATGATCGGCTCGAAGAACTCAAAGCCGAAGGCGTCAAAGCCGTCTCATGCGCACCCATCGGCTTTATTTCCGACCACATGGAAGTCGTCTTTGACCTCGACACCGAAGCCAAGCAAACCGCTACCGACCTGGAACTCGACTACGACCGCGCGCGCACCGTCGACACACACCCCGCATTCATCGCATCCCTTGCCGACCTCATCCTTGAACGCGCAGCCCGCGCTCGCGGAGAAAACCCAGAACAACCCTCGACCCTTCCGCTGGGCGCGTGGCCGGACGAATGCGCAAGCCACTGCTGTCGCATGATCGAAGGTCTCGACACGGGAAAGACAGTCGTTGCAGGGCCAACCGCCGCGAAGAACGGCGAACTACCCACGCACACTCACCCGCGCGACGCACACCACCCGGCCGAACCCGCCCAGAAAAGTCACGCGAATAAGCGCGATGGGCGGCCTCGTCAATCGGAGAAAACTGCCCGCTGAACATTCGCGCCAACTGAAACAAACAAGCAAATAGCTTCACACAAAGCTCACATCAAAGGAGAACCAATGAGCCAAACCGGAAAGACCTACTCGCACAAGGATCCGCGCGACGCCACCGACGTCGATATCGACGCCATCAACAACGGCTTCCACTACGGCCTGACCTCGGTCTTCGCGACCGGTGCACCGCTACCGACTGATGAAGTAGAACGCAAGGTCCTGGTTGAGGAAACCCTGGCAGCCATCACCCCCGAGGGCGTGGAACTGCGTGGCACCTACGACCTTGCTGGTCTGCGCGCCGACGCTGACCTGCTGGTGTGGTGGCTCGCCGACGATCCGTTCGCGTTGCAGAAGGCCTACCGCGGTCTGCTCGCGTCGCCCCTGGGTGCCTACCTGATCCCCGTCTGGTCCGTCATGGGCCAGCACACTCCCGCAGAATTCAACACCCGCCACGTGCCCGCATGCTTCGCAGGCGTCGCACCGCGCGACTGGATCACCGTCTACCCGTTCGTCCGCTCTTACGACTGGTACCTGATGGAGCCCGAAGAGCGTAGCGCCATCATGGCCGAGCACGGCAAGAATGGCTTCAGCCAGTACCCGGATGTCAAGGGTTCGACCCTGTCCGCATTCGGTATGTCCGACTACGAGTGGATTCTCGCATTCGAGGCTGACACGCTCGATCGCCTGGAGGGCGTGCTTCACGCTCAGCGCTACACCCGGGCTCGCCTGCACGTGCGCGAGGATCGTCCGTTCTACACCGGTCACCGCGTCTCGCTTGGCGAATGGGCTGACGTTCAGCCACAGGCGTGATACTCGCGATGGGGTGAAGCCCCTGACTACATAAACTGACTACATAATCTTTCGGGCTCGTGCCACTACCGTGGTGCGAGCCCGATTGTTGTGACACGCGCGGCCAGGATTCGACGAGTTGGCGAGCTAGGGACTGGCGAACACACTCTGAAGGCGTGGAGCAGAGCTGTTTGGCTCGAATCTCGGCAAGCTTCCATAGTGCGTCGGGAACGTGAATCGTCCGAGGGGTCATTGCTTGGGTTGTGTATTCCCATGCCCGTGGAACCCTCGGTTCGAGGGAGCTGTGAGGGAATCCAGAGTCAATTTCGTCTTTCCAGCGTTCGATGTCTCCGTCGTGCGGTTGCGTTTATGGGCTAGTGGCGAGTCGGAAAAGCGAAGGGGGAGCACCGAAATCTGATTATTCTCACGTTCGTTGAATAAACGGGATCTGAACACCGACTTTTCCTTGCTATTGAGGCGATAATGACGGTGAATATGGGGGAGTGGTTCTTCCCATTTTTCTGCCATGCAAACGCATTTCTACATGGGTACACGTAGGGTTGGACTGTGACCACAGCTCTGTATCGTCGTTATCGTCCAGACACATTCGCTTCCGTCATCGGTCAAGACCATGTGACGGGGCCACTTCGTGCTGCTCTGCGTGCAAACAAAGTGACCCACGCATACCTGTTCTCGGGTCCGCGCGGGTGTGGAAAGACCACGTCAGCGCGTATTCTGGCCCGCTGTCTGAACTGTGAGCAAGGACCGACTGATACTCCGTGTGGAACCTGCCCGTCGTGCGTGGAACTGGCCACCGGTGGTTCGGGGTCGCTCGACGTTGTCGAAATCGACGCAGCCAGCCACGGTGGCGTTGATGATGCGCGTGACCTGCGTGAGCGCGCCACCTTCGCGCCCGTGCGTGATCGCTACAAGATCTTCATCATTGACGAAGCCCACATGGTCACAAATCAGGGCTTTAACGCGCTGCTGAAGCTGGTGGAAGAACCCCCAGAGCACGTGAAGTTTGTCTTCGCAACGACAGAACCAGAGCGCGTGATCGGAACGATTCGTTCTCGTACCCATCACTACCCGTTCCGTCTGGTTCCGCCAGATGTGTTGGAACCCTACCTGCAGCAGTTGGCGGACGAAGAACACGTCAACATTGGCTCCGGTGTTCTGCCACTGGTCATGCGCGCCGGTGGCGGTTCAGTGCGTGACACTCTTTCCGTTCTTGATCAGTTGATGGCAGGCTCCATCGACT
Source organism: Schaalia turicensis ACS-279-V-Col4 (assembly GCF_000296505.1). Taxonomy (GTDB): domain Bacteria; phylum Actinomycetota; class Actinomycetes; order Actinomycetales; family Actinomycetaceae; genus Pauljensenia; species Pauljensenia turicensis_A. The sequence continues at coordinate 209,526 of NZ_JH815208.1, read as the reverse complement.
CGGCTGTCACGTATGAAACCGCTGTTTCGCTGCTGGGATACACGGACTCTGCTCTTCTTGACGAGATCGTTGATGGCCTCGCTGGTGGCGACGGTGCGGCGGCTTACCGCGTTATTGAACGCATGGTGGATTCTGGTCATGATCCGCGTCGCTTCGTTGAAGACTTCCTTCAAACACTGCGTGACCTGCTGATTATCGCGGTCGCAGGTGACGGCGCAGGCGATGTCCTGACATCCATCCCTGCTGAGCGCCTCGATCGTATGCGCCATCAGGCAGTGAATTGGGGTCCGCGTCCGCTGTCTCGCGCAGCTGATCTGACCGATGAGGCACTTCGTTCCATGACCGGTGCAACATCACCGCGCCTCCAGCTTGAGCTTCTTATTGGGCGCATTCTTGTGCCGACACCTTCTGGCCAGGCCGTTGTAGATATGCCACTTCCCGGCACGGTTGGCATGCCCGGTGGGGGTGCTCCAAGGGAACATCACGGTGCTGATTATGCTGGAAATAAGCCGATTGGTGCCGCCCCTTCAGCTTCTGGCCCCCAGGCGGCTCGCGCTGCGTTGGCGCAGACAGCCCAACGCGCTTCGCGCCCTGATTCGAACCAGCAGAACCAGCCGGCGGATCTGACACCACGTGCCCAAGCTCCTTCGTCTCCACATCGTGATGGGGAATCGGTTCCCGATGCTCCTACCCCAATGCCTCAGCAGGGGTCCTCGTGGCCCGATGTGGCTGTGACCCCTTCATCCTCGTGGGATGACTCGCCGGTCGCCCAGTCCCAGAACAGTGCTCCCGCTGTTGAAACTGAAGAGCCCGCGCCTGCGCCAAAGGCGGAGCCCCGTTCGGTGGACGCGGCCTCGTCAACTGAAGCACCAGCTCGCCAGACACCACGTCAGAACGGCGGGAAGCAGGCGGACATCGTTCGAGCTCGATGGAATGAAGTGCTTGACCGTCTGGCCTCGATGAGCCGCGTCGCATGGTCGCTGATCAACACGAACGCGCAGTTGGGTGCGATCGATGGGTCGAACCTTGTGCTGGTGTTCCCCTCCGAAGGAATCATGGCGAACTTTGAACGCGGTGGCAGGCATCAGATCGTCTCCGACGCGATCTACGAGGTCACTGGTCTGCGCTATGAACTCAGCGCACAGGTGGGACAAGCATCGGGAGGGCCGGCAGTAACGGCACCTTCGGCACCTGCATCACACCATGCATATTCCGATCCGGCTCACGCCGATCACTCCTATTCAGGTCAGACACCGAACATCCCACTCAACAACAACGCGAACCGAGATGGACGGCCCGATGCTGGATGGGTTTCGGAGCCGCCCCCTTTTGAGCACCGCGTTGTCCAGGCTCCTGACGTCGGTTCACAGGCCCTGGGCGATCCAGCGCCACGTGTTGCCCCCGATTCAGCCCCACACGTCGGCTCTGATCCGGTAGCGTCGGATGACCCGTGGGGTGAAGTAGTTATTCGCACTCCGCACGAAGACGTTGAAGAGCCAGCCCAAGCGCGTGAACCTGAACCGCAGGACGGTCTGAGCGAATCACAACAGGTGCACAACGGCCCGCAACCTCGCCGTGATGACGCTTGGTCAGCTGGGGCTGACTCTGCTTCAACGTGCGTGGATGCGGATCCCGCTTGGCCGCTTGCGGATTCCAGCCCGGGTTTTAAGGTTCACTCGGATTCGTCGGCAGTATCCGATGATCGCCCCTCCGATAGCCACGGCGACGAGCAGGCAGATTCTGAGTCTTTAGCTCAGGCAGAACCGGTGCCTACCGGGGGGCCGGTACGCCGTGCCATGAGCGTCTTCACCTACGACGATTTTGACCCGCAAAATACGAGCGATAATCAGCAGACAACGCCCGGTGGCTGGGCGGATGCTCCCGTTGCTCAGACGAACTCGGTGAGCTTTGAAGACTCAGATGATACGGCTCAATCTGCAGGTGACGCCTGGGCTAACGGTGACAACAACGCTGGTAGCGATGCCCATAATGATGGGCCTATCGATGACGATCAGGATTCCGCTCCGCTCGACATGGGTGAAGACCTGCCCTCAATGGATGACGAAGATATTGAAACCACAACCATGGTTGGCCTCCCCGTTGTCCTCGACGTCCTCGGTGGCAAGATCATTGAAACAATCCCGAACGGAAGTGAACGTTGACCATGTACGAAGGTGCTCTTCAAGATTTGATTGATGAGTTCGGTCAGCTTCCCGGAATCGGACCGAAGTCTGCACAACGCATGGCCATGCACATATTGGATGCGGAACCAGATGACGTTGCTCGACTCGTCGATGCTATTCAGGCGGTGCGGAAAAAGGTTCACCACTGCTCGGTGTGCGCGAACCTGACAGAAGAAGAAACCTGTTCTATCTGCAGAGACGTCCGGCGTGACCCCACAATGATCTGCGTCGTCGAAGAACCGAAAGACATCCAAGCGATCGAAGCGTCACGGGTATTCCGCGGACGCTACCACGTGCTCGGCGGGGTCATCGACCCGATCCGTGGCATCGGCCCCGAGCAACTCCGCATCCGTCAACTGCTGTCGCGTCTTGAAGACGATCAGATTACCGAGGTCATTATCGCGACCAACCCGAATGTCGAAGGCGACGCAACCGCTGCGTTCATCGTCAGAATGTTGAAGAGCATCGGCGTTTCAACATCGCGTCTTGCCATGGGCTTGCCAATGGGTGGCGACCTTGAATACGCCGACTCGAAGACTCTGGGTCGGGCCCTTGAAGGACGAACCGCCCTGGGTTGACAGTGCCATCCCAGAGCGGTGCGGTGTGTTCGGACTGCAAGTCCGACACAGACGAAGAAACTTAGTCGGTGAGCTCAATGCCGTTGCCGTCGCGGTGCCACTCGCTACCCGGAGCGGACACCAGAATGAGGATGCCTTCAATGAAGCCCCACAGCGAAGCAACACCGAAGGTGAAGATCGTCAGAACCAGCTGAATGACAGCGCGGGTGGTGCGACCAAGGTAAAAGTTGTGGATGCCAAAACCTCCAAGGAAGATGCCCAGGATACCAGCGATAATCTTCGACTTCTGCTGGTAGCCCGCCGGGCCGGAGGGTGCGAATGTAGGCTGGCCGTAAGGCTGTCCCTGCTGGGCGTAAGCTTGCTCTTGGTTGGTGTACTGCGGGTCTGATTGGCCGTTGAACTGCGGAGTCGGCGTTGTCATCGTATGAACTCGTTTCATTGTGAGAACGTTTACGCCACTAAGGTACTGAATACTTACTACGGACACAAGGAAATGTCACGACCTAGACCATGTGTGCAGTGAATGATCACAGGGAACCCACAGCAGGCGAGCGGGACAGATAGTGAGCTAGCGAAACAATCTGGGCATGAGTCCAGCATCTGAATCGTCATGTGTTCGCTCTGATGGCACGCTCGCTCGCATCCTTGGCGTGGATGAAGAGTCTTCGCTTGCCGTCTGCCGTTGTCGCCTAGTGGTTTAACCGTGAAAAGCAGTGTTGGGGGAGTACATCATTGACGTGCTCCCCCAACACTGTTGGTAACGCTTCAGTGCGTCACCGGGTGCTAGGCCAAGAGAGTGCGGTCAGAGAGTCCCTCTCCATCTTTGCCTCGCAGCTTATCGAACTCCGCAAGAAGGGAATCGACAGTTGCATTCTTCTTTTCTTCACCCGCCAACTCGAACATGATGCGACCTTCGTGCATCATGATCAGGCGGTTGCCCATGGAGAGTGCCTGCTCCATGTTGTGCGTGACCATCAGCGTCGTCAGATTCTTCGACGCGACAGCATCTCGGGTCAGCTCGGTAATCAGAGCAGCACGCTTCGGGTCAAGAGCGGCGGTGTGTTCATCAAGAAGCAGGACGCGCGGGTTAGAGAAGGTCGCCATCGTCAGTGACAGAGCCTGACGTTGGCCACCGGACAGCAGACCAACCTTGGCAGTCAGACGATTCTCGAGGCCCTGTTCGAGAGGTGCCAGAATGTCTCGGAATATGGCGCGCTTCTTCGCTGTCAGAGCAGGCCCCAGGGTTCGGCGGTTGCCTCGTGACCATGCGAGCGCAAGATTCTCTTCGATCGAAAGGTGGGGCGCGGTGCCAGCCATCGGATCCTGGAAGACACGCGAAACGTAGCGCGCAACCGCATAATCCGGAAGCTTCGTGATGTCCGTATCATCGATTGTCACGCGTCCCACGTCAGCCTGGTAACGGCCAGAAATAACATTCAGCAGTGTCGACTTGCCGGCGCCGTTTGAGCCGATGATCGTGACGAAGTCACCCTCGTCAAGGTGGAGTGAAATATCGCGAAGTGCCACGCGCTCGTTGACGGTACCGCGGAAGAATGTCTTAGTGACGGCTTCGATATCAAGCATCAGAGCACCACCTTTTCGTTGTCGCGCTCTTCAGGCGTGTGCGTAATGTCAGGTTCGGGAACCAGTGTGTGGGCGCGACGGCGCTCGCGGATCTTCGAGAAGAAACCGACGCGAGGAATCATCAGGGCGAGGAACACGATGATTGCGCTGATCAGCTTCATGTCATTCGCTTCAAGGAACTCGATGCCGAGGGCAAGCTGGATGATGACGCGGTAGACGATCGAGCCGATCACGACGAACAGCGAGGTCATCCACATGCCACGCGACCCGATCAGTGCGGTACCGATAATGACCGATGCCAGGCCGGCAACAATCAAACCGATGCCCATCGAAATGTCGGCGTAGCCCTGGTACTGAGCGACAAGAGCGCCAGAGGCGGCAACGAGGCCATTTGAAAGGGCAAGGCCGATAATCTTCATCGTTCCTGTGGGAACACCCTGGGCGCGAGCCATACCTTCGTTGTCACCGGTCGAGCGCATGCCAAGACCGATCTGGGTGGACAAGAACCAGTTGAAGGCGGTGGTGACGACGCCGATCAAGACGGCGAAGATAACGACGGATGCCCACGATCCGTTCAGGCCCGCCTCGCGCAGGGGAGTGAGGACAGTTTCTACACCACGAAGAAGCGGAACATTTGCTTTGCCGAGAATACGCAGATTGATCGAGTACAGGCCGATCTGCGTCAAAATTCCGGCAAGCAGGGGGTGGATGCCTGCTTTGACGTGAAGGAAACCGGTAATTGAGCCCGCAATACAACCGGCAAAGAAGCCGGCGATCGAGGCAAGCCACGGGTTCTGGCCGGCGGTGATCATGATTGCTGCAACCGCTGCGCCCGTTGTAAAGGATGAGTCGACGGTGAGGTCAGCGATATCGAGTACTCGGAATGTCAGGTACACGCCGAGTGCCATGAGGCCGTAGATCAGGCCAAGGTCGAGAGCTGTAAGCACTGGTTTTCCTTTTCAGGGTTTGTTTTCACGCGCAGGTGCTCAGGAACATTGGTTGTTCACTGAGCACCTGCGCGTGGGTTGCGCGTCAGCGCGTTGAGTTATTCTCCGACCAGGACGGCGGTGTCCTTGAGAGCATCCGGAAGAGTCAAACCGATTGCTTCAAGTGTCGTCTTATTGACGGTCAGTTCGTATTCGGTCTGGGATTCGACAGGCATGGTGGCAGGATCGGCGCCTTCGGTGAGGATCTTGATTGCCATCTGGCCGGTCTGGTAGCCGAGTGCGTTGTAGTCGATGCCGTATGTGGCAAGCGCGCCCTTAGCAACGGAATCAGCTTCGCCTGCGATCAACGGAATCTTTGCGTCTTCAGCTGCCTGGAGGACAGAAGCGAATGCAGAGACGACGGTGTTATCGGTCGGGACGTAGATAGCGTCGACCGTGCCTGCCAGATCCTGGGCTGCCTGCTGAACTTCGGCGGAGTTCGTGATGGTCGTTTCCTTCACGGAAAGGCCTTCGGATTCGGCTATCGTCTTGGCAAGCTTCACCTGGACTTCGGAGTTCACTTCACCGGACGAGTAGATGATGCCGATGCTCTTCGCTCCGGGTGTGAACTGCTTGACCAGCTTGATCTGCTCTTCGACCGGGTTCATGTCGGTGGTGCCCGTTAGGTTCGAGCCAGGGGCGTCGAGCGAGTCTACGAGCTGAGCAGAAACCGGGTCGGTGACGGATGTGAACAGGACGGGAGTGTCAACGATGGATTGCGCAATTGCCTGAGCTGAAGGGGTTGCGATAGCCAGGATCAGGTCGTGATCTGCTTCTGCGAACTTCGCTGCGATCGAAGTTGCGGTTGCCTGATCACCCTGGGCGTTCTGTTCGTCGAACTTCACGTTCAAGCCAGCGTCGGTAAACGCCTGCTTAAAGCCTTCACGTGCAGCATCGAGCGAGGTGTGAGTGGTGATCTGGCTGATGCCGATTGAGTATTCCTCAGACGCACCGGCTGTTCCCGATTCGGATCTGGTCGATGCTGAGCCGGAGCATCCAGCAAGGACAAGGGCGAGCGCTGCGCCAGTGACGGCACTGATCTGCGCGGTGCGTTTCATGATGAACTCCACGTGTTGACGTTTACGGTTGGAGGGTCAGCCGGGCTGACCTTCTTCCATGACGCTAACGAGTGAAGTGGTTTTCAGGGAGTGGGTGTTCAGTGGGTGAACATAGAGCGGTCGAAAATATCTCAGAATATGAAACCGGCTGCTCTGTTTTCAGCATGCTGATTCTTAGTCGAAACAAAAACGGCTAAAAATCAGGCAAAAACGGTGCTCAATGAAAGAACTCACTCAATTCCAAGAGCTTGGCGCGCGCGATAGCGCCCATCGCCACCATCGAAGGCGCCGACAAGCGCATCGGCGGCTGCGCGACACTGCTCAAGAGAAACCTGACCAAGCTGGGCGCCCACACCGGAAATCGCACTTGATGCCATCGACAGCGATGTCACACCCATGCCCACAAGCACGCACGCAAGAAGCGGATCGGCGGCTGCTTCACCACACACGCCAACGGGCTTGCCCAACCGCAGGCCAGCTTTGACGACCTTACGGATCAGCGCAAGCGGTGCGGGCTGCCACGGATCGGAGTACTCCGCCAGGTTTGCTGACAGACGGTCAGCGGCCATCGTGTACTGGGTCAAGTCATTCGTACCGATAGAAACAAAGTCCACGTACTCCATGATCTGGTCGATCAGGATCGCGGTCGCGGGAACCTCGACCATCACGCCAGCCTTCAAAGACACGCCAAAAACGTCGTTGCGTTCATTAATCAACCCGGCAAACCAGCGTGCTTCAGCGGCAGTAGCGATCATCGGTGCCATCACCCACACGTCGGTGTCGGGGGCAGTCATGGCTGCGACGGCAATCGCGTCCAGCTGATTAGCCAGAACATTCGGGTGAATGCCGTTAATCCGGATACCGCGAACACCCAGCGCAGGGTTCGGCTCATCACGTAGCGTCGCGTAGGCAACGGGCTTGTCAGATCCTGCATCCAGAGTGCGAACCACAACCTTCGAGCCGCTCCATGCCAGCAGTGCCTGAGAATAGGAGCGCGCTTGCTCTTCGACGCTGGGCTCAGTCGGGTGGTCAAGGAATGCCAGCTCGGTGCGCATCAAACCGACGCCCTCAGCGAAGCCGGACTCGTGAGCCGAAGTAGCGCTGGGCCCGTCCTGAACGTTCGCCAACAGTTGGACATGCACCCCATCCGAGGTCTGCGCGGGACCCGTCCATGAACGAATCAGTTCCAGTCGCGCTGCATCAGCCCGGACCTTTTCGAGTGCCACGGCCTCGTCGATTCCGGTTGTGATCGCACCCGTCCCACCGTCGACCAAGACGGGCACCTCCGAAGCGATCTGGTCCACCTGGCGTGCTGCCACGATGCACGGAATCGCCAGCTGACGCGAAATGATCGACGTGTGCGAGGTCGGACCACCTAACTGAGTCACGATCGCGACGCACACATTCGTGTCCAAGCTTGCGGTGTCAGCGGGCGACAGATCATCCGCCAACAGGACAAACGGGCAATCGCAGTCCGGAATACCCGGTTCAGGCACGCCCTGAAGGTGCGCGATCACGCGGTCACGAACGTCGCGCAAGTCGGTCGTGCGCTCCGCCATCACACCGCCGGCAGTCTCGAACATGACGACGAACCGCTCGGTCGCCTTCATCACCGCCTGAATCGCGGGGATGCCGTCGCGGATGCGCTTCGACACGTCCTTCGTCCACGCGCGGTCAGTGGCCAGCGACGAGGTCACGATCAGAACGTCAGCCGCTTGTCCGGTGGTTTTCGAAGCACGATTCATGAGCGAGTCAGCCACGGCATTTGCACAATCAAGGAAGCGACTTACTTCGGCTTCGCGGACATCCTCCGGCAAAGCAGGAGCCGACTCAGGCGGAAGTTCAGGCCTGCGCACCCAGAGTGCCGGGGCGTAGGCAACACCTTGAACAACAGGAGTTCCATAGATTGTGATCGGGTCAGCCATGCGAGCCTCCTTGCTCAACGGGTCACGTGCTGTGACCAGCATAAAAGCTGACTTGGACTCAAGCGATTGTCAACCCTGAGCCTGCACAAGTGACCTAGAAGAGCCCTGATTGATGTTTCGTTTGTCCGCCTATTGTGTTTCCTTTGCCCGTATGGCGGTCGCACTCGAGCTAGATAGGGCGCATCTCTAGGATGAAAGGACGCACGAAGGTGCGTAGTAAAAGAAGAAATGGGGAATCGTGGCACTCATCGTGCAGAAGTACGGTGGCTCATCCGTCGCAGATGTTGAAGCGATGAAACGAGTCGCCCGCCGAGTCGTCGAAACTCACCAGGCAGGACACCAAGTCGTTGTCGTCGTATCCGCAATGGGCGACACTACCGACGACCTGCTCGACACAGCCGCGCAAATCACCCAGCACGCTCCCGAACGCGAGATGGACATTCTGCTGTCCGCCGGCGAGCGCATCTCCATGTCCCTGCTGTCCATGGCAGTCAACGAACTCGGCGTTCAAGCCCAGGCGTTCACCGGCGCTCAGGCCGGCATTAAAACGACTTCACACTATGGGCGTGCCCAGATCGTCGGTCTGGTAACCGAACGCATTGCCCGCACCGTCAAAGACGGCCACGTTGCCATCGTCGCAGGGTTCCAAGGAATCTCCGAAGATGACGACGTCACCACGCTGGGCCGTGGCGGATCGGATACGACCGCAGTCGCGCTCGCGGCAGCCCTGCACGCTGATGTCTGCGAAATTTACACCGACGTCGACGGCCTGTTCTCTGCAGATCCTCGTATTGTCCCCAAGGCGCACCGTCTGCGTCGCGTCACCCAGGAAGAAACCCTCGAACTCGCTGCGCACGGAGCAAAGATTCTGCACCTGCGCGCCGTCGAATTCGCGCGCCGCTACAAGGTGCCGCTCCACGTCCGCTCATCGTTCTCAGAAAAGAACGGCACCTGGATCTTCGACGGTCCAGCAAACCCAGAACTTAAGGGACTCGTTCCCTCAGCCGCACTTGTCGATCCGCAGGAGGACCCCATGGAACAGCCAATCATCTCCGGTATCGCCCACGACCGCTCCCAGGACAAGATCACCGTCACCAACCTGCCGAACACCCCCGGTATGGCAGCGCGCGTCTTCTCCATTTGCGCCGAGGTCGGCGCAAACGTCGACATGATCGTTCAGAACGTTCCAGTCTCTGACTCGACCCGCGCGAACGTGACCTTCACGCTTCCCGAAGGCGATGCGCAGCGCACGCTCAACGCTCTTGAAGCTGCGCGCGACGAAATCGGCTTCGACCAGTTGCGTTACAACCCGAACATCGGCAAGCTCTCGCTGGTCGGCGCGGGCATGCGCACCAACCCGGGCGTGTCCGCCAAGCTGTTCGAGGCCCTGTCTGATGCCGGCATCAACATCGAGATGATTTCGACTTCCGAAATTCGTATCTCCGTTGTCACCCGCCTCGACGATCTTGACCGCGCAGTCCAGGCCGTCCACACGGCATTCGGCCTTGACGCCACCGAATCTGAGGCAGTCGTCTACGGCGGCACCGGGCGCTGAAAGGCGCACCGATCGTCGCTTCGCCCCCCTATGGGGAATAGGAGAGAAACGCTAGGTGGCCTCGTCAGTTTAAAATCGCAGACTTCCGCGTGAAAACCACGCCGGATCCCTCGGTCGCCCCACCGTATGGGCGCCCACACCAAAGGAGAAAACAATGACCGGACTGAACGTCGCAGTCGTCGGAGCAACCGGACAGGTTGGCCGAGTCATGCGCACTCTGCTCGAAGAGCGCGACTTCCCCGTGAAGTCGATTCGCTTCTTCTCTTCTGCTCGCTCGGCGGGCACGACTCTGACTTTCAAGGGTGAAGAGATTACGGTCGAAGACGTCGCCACCGCGAACTACGACGGTATCGATATTGCTGTTTTCTCTGCGGGTGCCTCGGCCTCGCTTGAGTACGCGCCGAAGTTCGTTGCTGCCGGCGCGGTTGTTGTCGACAACTCTTCCGCATGGCGCAAGGACTCGGACGTGCCACTGGTCGTGTCTGAGGTCAACCCCGAAGACATCGAGAACCGTCCCAAGGGCATCATCGCGAACCCGAACTGCACGACCATGGCAGCTATGCCGGTCCTGCGCCCGTTGGTTGACAAGGCGGGTGGCCTGAAGCGCCTGTTCGTCTCGTCCTACCAGGCAGTCTCCGGTTCCGGCGTGAAGGGCGTCGAAGAACTCGTGCGCCAGAGTGAAGCCGGCGTCACTCAGAATCTTGCCGGTCTTGCACTGGATGGCCGCGCGGTCACTCTGCCCGATCCGCAGGTCTACGTCGCCCCGATCGCATTCGACGTTGTGGCTCTGGCCGGTTCGATCGTTGACGATGGATCGGAAGAGACCGATGAAGAGCAGAAACTCCGCAACGAGTCCCGCCGAATCCTACACATCCCGGACCTCAAGGTGTCGGGCACCTGCGTCCGCGTCCCCGTTTTCACCGGCCACACGCTTTCGATCCACGCCGAATTCTCCGGCGCTATCACCCCCGACGAGGCGCGTTCCGTTCTGGCAACCGCTGATGGTGTACGCATCGTCAACGTTCCGACTCCGCTTGAAGCTGCGGGGCGCGACGAGGTTCTGGTCGGTCGTATCCGCCAGGATCAGGCTGTCGATGACAACTGCGGTCTGGTTCTGGTCGTCGCCGGCGACAACCTGCGTAAGGGCGCTGCCCTCAACGCGATCCAGGTCGCCGAACTGGTGGCAGCTGAACTGCTTGCCTGACCAGGCGCATCAAGCCAAGCCTAGGGAAGGGGCGCTGGTGGGATGAAACCCCAGCGCCCCATTTCTTTACGCGACTTCGTTGTCCGCATCTGAGCTCGGAAGCACCCACCCCGACGTCACATCAAACTCAACCAGTGCACCGACTTCAAAGGGAATTGATGTGTCGGGCGTGCGGACAACCAACGTCCCGATCTCGGTTTCTACGTCATAGGACATATGGGATCTGACGAACGAAGCGGAAATGATTTGCCCGTGACGCCCGATCACCGAATACGGGGCACTGGGAGTCAAATGAATATTCTCGGGCGGAATGCTGATCTGAACGTCTCCCGGCTTCGTGTCGTGGGGAGCAGGAATCGAATAGGTCACAGTCCCACACGTCACCGTTGCCAGAAGAAGCGATGAATCGGGAGCCTCATCAACACTTTCGACCGTGCCCGACACGATGTTGGGGATGCCCATCAGGTGCGCAACTTCGATGGAACTCGGTTGCGCATACAGCATCCGCGCGGTGTCGATCTGCAGGCACCGCCCCGAATCCAACAGCATGATTCGATCGGCGACCAGACACGCTTCGGTCACATCGTGCGTCACGTAGAGAACTGCACTGCCCAAGCGTCGAACCTCGCGAATCAGGGAAGCTCGGATCGTTGACGCAACGGATGCGCCCACGTGCGCGAGGGGCTCATCCAACAGCAGGACGGAGGGTCGTCGCACAAGTGTCCGTGCCAGAGCGACGCGTTGAGCCTGACCGCCCGACAGCTGGTAGGGGTAGCGTGATGCTAGGCCGACGATACCCATGCGAACCATGATCGAATCGATCAAAGACTCGCGTTGAGCAGGGGGAACATTCGTACTATCCAGCGCGAAAGCAATGTTTTCGTGGACGTTCATATGATTGAACAACGAGGGCGTCTGAAAAAGTAGGCCGGTTGGGCGTTTTCCTGCGGGAAGAGTGGTGATGTCCGAGCCGTCAACGACGATGGAACCACTTCTGGCCGCTTCGATGCCCGCAAGGGTATGTAAGAGCGTTGTCTTGCCGCACCCCGATGGTCCAACGACAGCAAGGATCTCGGCCGGGGCAACGTCGAATGAAATGTCGCTCAGGATGCGTGAGCCACGGTGAACGTCCAGACCACAAACATGCAGTCCGGAGTTCATGTGAGTAGAGGTTGTCATAGGCCCTTCCTGACATATCCGGAGTGACGTGTCGTTGAGGTAATGAATGCGATGCCCAAACTAATCATGACGAGGGCAGATGATGCGGCGAGCGTGCCAAGAGCTAACACTGACCAGTGATCGCCGTGGATGCCAAGTGGAAGAAGCGCAACGGCTGGGAACGCGGAACCGACGGGGACAACGAACGCCGAGGGGGCGCTCATACACATGAGCAACCCGCTGAGTGCTGCAAACACACCGATCAGTCGACCTGCCAAGGCGGGAATCACCACTGTGAGAGTGGTGCGCGTAGTGCTTGCTCCCAGCTCTTCCGCGGTCCTCATCGCTTGGCGAACAGAGAGCAGTGAGAACGACATCAGGAAATATGAGGCCGGCAGGGCAAGAAGAAGATTGGTGAGAACCACCGTCAGCATGCCACCCGCAATCGAGCCGCCACCCAACAAACGTGGCAGGATCGTGTGGTCGCCGATTGATATCGGGTGTTGGAAAACTAAGTGAATCAGAATTCCGCCGGCAATGGGGGCGGACAACAAGGCAGTCAGGAACAGGGCGTTGATCGCGTGGGGGAATGCCCAGCGGTGCCTGGCAATCAAGAATCCTATTGCTGCGCTCAGCGGGACGATGCCCAGGATCAGCAGTGATTCTCTGACGGTCTGCCCCAAGAGTTCCGCAGATGCGGTGTGGATGAACCAATTGGACGCTCCGACGAGCATCACGATGATGATTCCTGCACTCATAATTACGAATATCAACGCGAAGGGGATGACGCTTGCGGATAGCGTCGGAAGGTATTCCTTCAGCGGGGTTGGGTACGTTGTCTGCCGGGCTGTGTAACGAGTCAGCGTCAAGCTACGCAAAACGATGAACGTGGTCGCGGACGCGACTCCAACGTAGATGAGTGCGATGTGAGTGGGGACGGAAGAATCGAGTCCTGAGTTCAACGCATTGAGCGCCAACACCGGTAGGTACGGTTCAGCCGACGCGTTCGTGCTTGTTGCTGACACGTCGGAAGCTGCCATGAATGTGGTGAACGCGAATGCGGGGATCAGGGCTGCTCGGATGCGTGGAGCAAGAAGCTTTTTAAAAATGTTTCGCTCGGGGCTCCCGAAAGTGACTGCTGTTTGGACTTCGCCGTGGTTGAAGGACGACAGGATGAAGCTCAGCATGAGGACAGCGAAGGGGCTTGCGTTGATGGCAAGCGCGACGACGATTGTTGCCTGCGAGTAGGGTGGGGCGCCCATCCAGATCAGTGCTTGAGCGATGACTGCCGGTGGGATCAGTGCAGGCAAGAGTGCTGGAAGAATCCAGATGAATGTTCGTCGGGAGCGCAGGTACAGGGGGAGTGCGATTGCGATTCCGAGGATTGTCGCGCCCAGTCCGGCTAACGTGCTGATTTTCAGCGTGCGAATGGCAGTGGGGACGAGGTCACTCCATGACAGTTCATCGGCTAGAGGTAAAGATTCAGTGTCTGACACGTGGTGGTTGGCGCGGGGCGCGCCAATGGGGGCGGGTGCGTCCTGGGTGGACGATGGAAGGTAGACGTCTTTCGTCCATCGCTTAATCAGGGTGGCGCGCTGAAGGGAGGCCGCGCTGGGATCATCGCCGAAGATTGATATTCCGAGTGTTTCAAGACGTCGTGAAATGTGTTCGGGGAGGCGCGTACTGACGGGGGATTGGTCTGCGACCTCGGCACCGAGCGCCTGTCCTTCGTCGCTGACAACCCACTGCAGGAACTTTTGTGCGTCCTCGGATTCGCGAGTGCGTCGGGGAAGAGATGCTGCTCCGATTTCGAAGCCGGTTCCGTCAAGTGGGTAGGTGACCATGACGTCGGCGCCATGGTGTGCTTCAAGGCGACAGTAGTTGTCGAAAGTGATGGATGCGGGTGAGCGTCCGATTGCGACAAGGTGTGCGGGGTCGGTTCCTGAGTTCACGTAGGTCAGGGTGTGAGCGTCGACTTGGCGCAGGAATTGGATTGCTTGCGAGGGACTGCCGAAGCGTTCTTTCTGCACGTTCAAGAATGTTGCTGCTGTTCCCGAGGTCAGGGGAGAAGGGACGATCAGGGGGAGGGAAGTTGATGACAGGTCCTGCCACCTTCGAAGACCTTCTGGGGAATGTGTGACCGTTCGTGACTGGCAGAAGGACAAGATGCCACCGTAAATCCCGAACCACGATCGAGAGTGGAAAGCATCGGGTAGCCCACTGGTGTCAACGTCCGGGGCAAGGCGAAGTAGTCCGAGGTTTTCGGCTTGGACGTGCGCTTCGGCTGGACCACCAACCCAGACGTCGAATTCTGAGTGGGCACGGGTTGATATCAGACGAGCAAGGGCTTCTGACGTTGGTACTCGTACGACGTCGACGCTTGTTTCTTCGCGTTGCTCGTAGCGCCTAGCTAGAGCTTCGCACACCGTTGACGTGTTGGAGCACAGGATTCTTAGGCCCGGCTTTGAGTCTGCGAAAAGAAGAAAGAGTGGCGAGATGCTGATGATCCCCACGACCGCCACCGCGATCAGTGAACTGAGGCGGCTTTGGCGTAGGGATTTCATAGGAACCAGACTAGTGCGAGGATGCAGTATCGCCGGCGACCAAGATTGGGAAGTCGCCGGCGATACACATCGGGGAAGAAGGTCACTTATTGGCTACGTGACGCTTCATGAGGGCTCGTTCCTCCTTGCCGACGATCATCATCAGGATGACGGCGACGACGGCAACGACAATAAGGAAGCCGTAGGCGATGTTCCAGCCGAAGTTGTGGATCAGCAGACCAACGCCGGACGATGCCAGGGTTGCGCCGAGCAGGTATCCGAAGAGGCCGGTGAAGCCAGCTGCGGTGCCCGCAACATTCGTGGGTGAAAGGTCGATTGCTTGAAGACCGATCAGCATGACCGGGCCGTAGATCAGGCCACCGATGACGGCGATGAGCAGGTAGAAGACCCAGATGGGGGCGCTGTGAGGCATGAGCCAGTAGGCGAGAAGAGAAATGCCAACGCCTGCCAGGAAGAGGATGCCTGCGCCTGAACGCCAGCCCTTGAAGATCTTGTCGGAAACCCAGCCGCAGAGCAGGGTGCCGGCGATGCCGGCGCCTTCGTAGATTGCGAAGCCAAGGATGCCTTCCTTGACGTTGACGCCGTGAACCTGTTCGGTCAGGTAGATCGGGATCCAGTTGAGGACGCCGTAGCGGAGCGTATAGACGAAGACGTTGGTGACAGCCAGGAGGACGACGACGCGGTTGGTCAGGACGTGCTTGAACAGCATTTCCTTCCACGGCATATCCGAGGTTTCCTTCACCTTTGCCGGGTCGTTGCGGTATTCCTCGATCGGCGGCAGGCCGAGGGCTTCGGGGCGGTCGCGGACAAGGATCAGTGCAATGAGGGCGACGATGAGCGCTGCGATTGCCGGTGCCCAGAAGGCGGGACGCCAGTCAGCATCGGAGGTTGCGAAGGTGTCGAGTGCCCAAGCGGAGAGCAGGCCGACGCCCGCGCCACCAACGTTGTGTGCACAGTTCCAGATCGAGGTCATCCAGCCACGTTCGGTGGTGGAGAACCAGTGGACCAGGACGCGACCTGAGGGAGGCCAGCCCATGCCCTGGAACCAGCCGTTGATGAACATCATGATCGCGAAGAGGCCGACTGATGCGGAAAGAACGGGCACGAATGCGATCAGCAGGTTCATGATTGCCGAGAGTGCCAGGCCGATCGGCATGAAGTAGCGTGCGTTTGCGCGGTCGGACAGCATGGCCATAAAGAACTTCGACAGGCCGTATGCGAAGAGCACTGCATTGGCAACGATGCCGATGCCGGCAGCGTTCATGATGTCGTGTTCCTTTAGGATTGCCGACACTAGTGACACATTGTTACGGATCAGGTAGAAGCCGGCGTATCCGAGGAAGATTCCCATGAACACCTTGAAGCGCCATGAGCGGTACATCGAGTCGACGCGTTCGGGGCTGACGGGCGGTGCTGCCGGTGGCGCCGAAAGGAAACCCAAAGAGTTTGACTGGGAAGACAACAGTGTCTCCTTTAGTTGAAGAGTTAAGACTCAACGATTGTGTCTTCTGGTTGGTGACAATTCGGGCGGGTTTTGGTGGCGTTTGGAAACAGTGCTGTTACCAAAGTGGGCGGGCTACGTTCCAGAGTGTGCGGGCTAGGTGCGTGCGCGCAGTCTGGCGGACACAGTGGGGGCACGAGGCCCCTTATCAAGCGCGAGTGCTCAAAGTCAGCGTTATGAGGCCTCGATGACGAAACGGTAACCTCGTCCCCTGACCGACTGGATACACGAAGAGTCGATGCCCGCACGTTCTAGCTGACGGCGAAGGCGATACATCGTTGTTTTGATCATGTCGTGTGCGCCGACTTGGTCGGTTGTGGACCAGCCTTCGCTGAGGAGGTCTCGCCAGGGGATGTCCTGGTTTGGTCGCGAGGCTAGGATTGTCAGGACACGCTGTTCGGTAGGGCTGAGCGGAATGACGACTCCGTCCCAGGTTATGCGTTGCATATCAGCATCGATGGTGATGGGCCCGAGGTGCACGGATTCTTGTTGTCGTACAGGCTGGGTTCGCCTGACGATTGCTTGGGCGCGCAGTGCGAGCTCGCGGGGACTGAAGGGTTTGGTCACGTAGTCGTCGGCGCCTGCCTCGAGGCCAACGATACGGTCTTCTTCATCACCAAGGGCAGTAAGCAAAATGATCGGAACCGCCATGCCGGCGCCACGAATTCGTCGGGTCAGGTCAACGCCTGATCCGGTCGGCGTCATGACGTCAAGGACAACCAGATCAACACTGCGATCTTGAAGGTATTGCCAGGCTTTTGTGGTGTTGGGTTTCGTTTCGCACGTGAAGCCTTGGGTTTCCAGCGCGAAGGCGATGATTGAGAGCATCTGGGGTTCGTCGTCGACGATAAGCGCGTGCTGTCCCATCACTTCCCCTTCGGCAGTACAACGTGGATGACCGTGCCACACTCAGGCAACGAGTCCACCATAATTCTGCCACCGTGCGCCTCGATTATTCGTTGGGAGACCATCAGTCCGATTCCGGATCCCTGGCCATCGGTGGTTTCCGACGTGAAAGCGTCGAACATTTTTTCTTGGGTTTCAGGGGTAATTCCCGGGCCGGAGTCCTCGACGGTGATTTGTGCTCCGCCATCTTCGGTTGAGGCGACGCTGATCGTGATCGGCGAGGTGCCGTCTCCGTGGCGGAGTGAGTTGTTGATCAGGTTCCACATGACTTGCCGGAGCATGGAAGCGTTCGCGTGGATGTTGAGGACTCCCCCGACCGCGTTCACATGGATGGGGATGTCGGTGATGCGTCGCATTTCTCGTGCGGTTGAGGCAACGATGTCTCTCACGTCGACGAGCTCGGTTGACAGTGTTCCGCCACGTGAGAGTTTGAGGTCGGTGATGATTGACTCGGTCAGGTCGATGACCTGCTGAGTGTTCGTTGTCATAGTGCGAACGAAGTGGTGTTGCTGTTCGTTCAGGTCGCCAGCAAGACCTTCTTCGAGCAGTTCGCCGGCTCCGCGGATGAGTGCCAGCGGAGTACGGATTTCGTGGGCGATGATGGCGGGCCGGTATCTCAGCAGATCGTCGCCTGTTTCGTCATCGTGATTCTTCTTTTTCAGCAGGATGGCACCCCGCGTTTTTTCACCGTTGTGCGCCCGTGAAATGACGTAAATCAGGGTGATTGCGGTTGCAATAAACAAAAGCCACCCGACGATTGTGAAGATCATCGTCGGGTGGCTCATGGTCCAAGTGTGTCGCTAATAGTGCGACTTGCCAAACCTAGAAGGTGGGTTTTCTGCCGGGTTACTTCTGGGATTCGGCAATGGATGCGCGAACCTGATCCATGTCGAGGTCGCGGATCTGCTGGATCAGATCGTCGAGTGCAGCACCCGGAAGGGCGCCGGACTGACGGAAGACGGCGATGCCGTCGCGGAACGCCATGATCGTCGGGATGGACGAGATCTGAGCTGCGCGAGCAAGGTTCTGCTCTGCGTCGGTATCGACCTTGCCGAAGATGATGTCGGTGTGCTTGTTGGAGGCTTCTTCGTAGACCGGACCGAACTGGCGGCACGGGCCGCACCAAGTTGCCCAGAAGTCAACCAAGACGATGGCGTTTTCGGCGACGGTGGTTTCAAAGTTGTCGTTGTGAAGCGTGACGGTGGCCAATGCGGTCTCCTTATGTGCGGGGTTCGAGTGAACCCGAGGTGCGATTGTATGAGCGTGGTCTTTTGCTGGGAATCGCTTTGATTATTTCGTTGCGGTTTCCCGTTTCGTAGAGTTCAACGGCCTGAGTAGTGAATCTATTCCCTGCGATTGTTTGAGAGGTATGGTGTGCGTCGCACGTCTGTGACGGTAAGGCTGTTTCAGGGGGCCTCGTATCTGCGCGTCAGTGCGCGACCGGGCACCGCATAAAAGAGGCCTGGGTATTGTGCTCTTCGGCTTCGGCGCGCTTTTTCGGCGAGGGGAGTGCGTGGATTTTCTCCGACGAGGCTCCAACTGCGCGCAAGACGAACGCTTCCGATGCTACGCAGAGTGCGCGTCGCTTGTCGGGATCCGAGGGCAGGCGTTGCCCGGACAAGCAGGCGTGGATCAGCGCGACCAGAATGTGCGGGTCCTGCATGGGGATCGCTTCGCACTTCATTGCATCGATGAGGATGTTGAGAAGGAGGTTGCCGATCACGCCTGCATGCTCGTGAAGATGTTCGGACTTTTCCGTCGACATCTGATCGCGCAGGTGAACGCGACTTGCTAGGTGGTAGCGACTGGTCATCTCCAAGTGTGCGTGCACGTAGATGCGGAGGCGCTCAATCGGGTCGGGTTCTGTGTCGATTGATTCGTGAAGAAGTGCTGAGAATTCTGCGGTTGCCTCGTTCATGTAGGCAAGGAGCAGAACTTCTTTATCTTCGAAGTGGTTGTACACAGCGGTGCGTCCGACGTTGGCGCGTGACGCGATCTGCGACATGGTGATCGTGTCGAAAGACTGTTCGGCGAGGAGCCCTCCGAGCGCGTCGAAAAGCTTGTGGCGAGTCAGAGCGCGGTGGTTTTCTAGGGAGTCTCCGATGATCTTAGGCATAGGACTATTCTGACAGATGTACCCCATATGTCGCCAAATTATCTAGGTATTTGGTCATATATTCAGGCTCTTAGCGGTCCGCTGGCTCGAAACCGGATGTGCGTGCAACGGCCATCGCAATCTCAAGATCGCAGCCAATCCAGTCAAGCGTGTCGACCTTGTCTAAAGGAGTCCAGCGGAACTCACTATGGGAACCATTCAAAGTGGGGGCGGGCGCGTCCGGCGCTAGTTCAGCTAACCAGACTCCCATCGTGCGCCCCTGCAGGATCGGCCACCACGTGCCCTCTTCCGTCATTACCTGAGCGCCCACGCGGATGGCGGTGTTCATTTCTTCGCGTATTTCGCGGTGAAGTGCCTGAAGTGGGGCCTCGTCGCGATCGATCTTTCCACCGGGAAGCTCAAATTTTCCTGACAGCTCGGGCGGGTATGAGCGTGCGGCGCAGAGCAACTGCGTTGGGTTGTCGAGCGAGTCGACGATGGCGGCGGCAACAACTAAGCGGGGCATGACTGCAGTGTAGGCAGTGTGTGGGACGAAGGTAATATAGTGGTCATACGAACTTGAAAAGATCTCCCTTCAATGAGCCGTTGAAGCTGCCGATTTTAAGCTTGGCCACACGCGTCCTGATGAATCTCGTTGGTCTGATCTGAATTCCAACGGAGTCGAAACCCACGCGGAGGTACTTGCGTGGGGTGGGCGCGCTGGCAGTGAGTCGCAAACGACACTGATCTGCGTGCGCCAGGCTGATGCTGTCAGCCTAGTCAAGCGTTGATCAAGAGGAGGGGCGCGATTCCTTGTGGGACAGCCTCCCTCCTCTCTTTGTCTGTCGCCTTGGCTGACCAGTATGTTTGACCTCTGGTATGATCAAACCTGTTGCCAATGGCGATGAATTGCGGGCGTAGTTCATCGGTAGAATGGAAGCTTCCCAAGCTTCAGAGGCGGGTTCGATTCCCGTCGCCCGCTCCAATAGAACGTCACTCTGGATACAAAGAGTCCCGGTCCCGCCGGGAAGTGTTCGGAGTGGCGTTTTCGCTGTTCTGGGGCGGTTTTCGGGGCGTTGAGGTCGGGTGCGTGGAGCTGTGGAGCAGCTCCCAGTTGGGGCGAATCAGGGCCTCGGAGGGGTACCTCAGGGGCCTGCTCGGTCCGTCGAGGCTGGAAGCGTCAAAAAGTACGGCCCCGCGTCAAAAAGTATGGGGCTTGCGTCAAAAAGTATCGAGCAAGCGTCCAAAGGTTCACCTTCGGCGATTAGTAGTACTCACGGATGTATTCGTGAGCCTTGTCGAAAACGTCGGTGGACTTGATCTTGAACTTGACGACCAATATCAGTCGCAGTTGGCGGCGAACCTCTCGGTCCCCCTCGCTCGTAGACTGCCAACCGTCGAAGCGTACCTGCCTAACGACATTGTCGATCTCCTCGACGACCTTCTCCACGATGATAGGCGTGGACTCGCTTCGCACGGTCTCGAACAGCTCCGTAAGTGCTGCCTTGCCGCGTTCCTCGCGTGGCACCTCGCCGGCTTCTTTCTCGGCCTGCAAGGTGTCGCGGCCTAGTTCGAGGAGTTCGCGCAGGAAGTCCAGGCTGTGCTGCTGCGCGTCGGCATAGCGTTTGCGCAGATCCTGTAGTCGCTTACCCAGGGCAATGAAGAGGGGATCGCCCGCGTGTTTGGCAATGCGCTTGGAGACGATCTTGGCGAGTTCATCTGGGTCCACGGTGCCGCGCCCACCGAGCATCAGGTCCTCGACCAAGTCTGCATCCAGGACGATAGTTTCCAGATCTCGGCGCGGCAGGTCTACCTGTACGTGCTCGTGGATGAGGGCAAGGGTCTTTCCGCCGAGCGCATGCCAAAGGAGCCTGTTTGAGGTCTCTGCTGGGCGGGTGGACTGGTAGACAGCAGTCAGCCAGGTGTAGTCGCGCTTGTATTCGGCCAGGAATGGTGCAGGGCTTAGTGCCTCCCACAGTTGGTGCACTATCGAGTAGGCCTTAGCGAAAGCATCGCGGCGGTCTTCGCCGAGCATTTCCTGTGCGGCTTGAAGTGCTTCCCATCCGTCTTGCGTGCGGTCCACGCCAGGGAAGAATGCGAGAGCAGCCTGCATTGCCGGCGGGAATTGGTCCACCAGGTCATCGAGATTCTTGATGACGTCTCGAACGGACTGGTCATCGAAGGACAGCGCGTTGGCGAGGTCATCGAACACTCCCAGGTAGTCCACCACCAGCCCGTAGGCCTTGTTTGGCGGGTAGACACGGTTGGTGCGGGTGATGGCTTGCAGCAGTGTGTGGTCGTGCAGGGGCTTGTCGAGGTACTGTGCCTGCAAGATGGGGGCATCGAAGCCGGTCAGCAGTTTGGCGGTGACGATGACGATCTTGAGCGGATCATTCGGGTTGTTGAATCGCTCGAGTAGGCGGTCCATTTGGCTGCGATCTGGTGTCCATTGATGCCACTCGGGCGGGTCGGTTTGTGCCGAGCTCATGACCACGGTGCTGGCCTCAGTGGGAAGGTATTTGTCCAGTTCGTGCTTGTAGGCCACGCACATTTCTTTGTCGTAGACCACCACCTGCGCTTTGAAGCCTTGCGGGGCGACATGCGACTGGAAGTGCTCTGCGATGTCGGCGGCCACCTTGGCCACGCGGTCAGGGGCCTTGATGAGCACCTCAATGCTGGATGCCTGTTTGGAGAGTTTCGTGCGATCCGCTTCGGTGAGCTCGTTTTCCCGTGTCAGCTCCTCAAACGCGATATCGATAGCGTGCTCATCGAGGTGCATTTCAGACAGGCGAGGCTCAAAGTTCAGCGGCAGCGTGGCTCCGTCGCGCTGGGAGTCTTGGAAACTGTATCGGGAGAGGTACCCGGATTCGTCGCTGGGGTCTCCAAACCACTTGAAGGTGTTGTGGTCGCGCTTGTTGATGGGCGTGCCGGTGAGGCCGAAGAGGAACGCGTTCGGCAGTGCGGTGCGCATGGCGCGGCCTAGGTCGCCCTCCTGGGTACGGTGGGCTTCGTCGACCATCACAATGATGTTGTCGCGCTCATCGAGCGCCTCGGTGATGTCACCAAACTTGTGGATCATGGTGATGATGACCTTGCGACTACCAGCATTCAGCAGGTCTTTCAGTTCTGCTTTGCTGCCCACCTGCACCATATTGGCCACGTCAGCGGCCAGGAACGTTGAAGTGATTTGCGCATCCAGGTCGGTGCGGTCGACCACCACCATGACTGTGGGCGACTTCAACTGTGGCTGGGCGCGCAGTTTGCGCGCGGTGAACACCATCAGCAGTGATTTACCAGAGCCTTGGAAATGCCAGATCAGCCCCTGCTTTTTCTTGCCTTCCAGCACACGGGCAACGATTTTGTTGGCGGCTTGGATCTGTTGAAAGCGGGCGATGAGCTTGATGCGCCGATGTTGACGGTCGGTGCCGAAGGTGGAGAAGAACCGCAGGAAGTCCAAAATCACCTCGGGCTGCAGGAGGCCGTCGATGGCATTGCCGACCTTGGTTAGGCCAGGTACTGCGTCGGAGGGTTCGTCTTCATCGCGCCACGGCCCCCATTTTTCTATCGGCATCCCTACTGAGCCGTAGCGGAGCTCTTTTCCGTCTGTGGCTACGCTAAACACATTGGGCACGAAGAACTGGGAGGCTTCCACCTCGTACTCGTCGTGAATCTGTTGGGCACCATCAAGCCAGGTCTTCGACGGCCCCACTGCAGTCTTGGTTTCTACCACCACGAGTGGTAGCCCGTTACACCAGATCACCACGTCAAAGCGATTGGTTTCTTTGCCTTGCCGGAAGGTAACTTCGCGCGAGACCATCCATTGGTTTGAGGAGTCGTCCTCCGGGTGGTCGAAATCAATGAGCCTCACGGGCACGTGCTCGCCACTTTCGCCAAAGGGCATGGATTTATCGCCGGTGAGCCAGGCAGTGAACTGCTCGTTAGCTACCACCGGATGCGGGGTGTGGGTCGCGTCGAGCAGGATGCGCCGCAGGGCGGTGATAACCTCATCAGCGCGTGACTCCTGGGCTGCGATCTCAGGGTTCAAGCGAATCAGCGCCGCACGCAGAGGACCTTCAAGCAGCACCTCGTGTGTGTCACGCGGCAGGTCGTGACCCTCAATACCCTGCACGTCGAGGCTGGCCACCCGGTCAAACACAAAATCTCGCACAGTCGGATTCTCAGCGAACATCAGAGCCTCCAAATATCGAAAATTGAATCTCCATTGCAAAGCTAGCGAGATTCTGAGACTCAAACTCGATAGCAGACTGCGTTGCCTGGATAAAGTTCAAAACTTCTTGAATGTGAAACTGCTCTTCTATCGCCACGAGCGGAACCCGACATTCGGCTAGAGTTTTACCCGACAAAGAAGGCTGTGCAGTTTGTGAAGCATAAGCATTTAGACCTAGTAGCTTCAACAACAGTGCAATGTAGTCCAATGAGACAAAAAGCTCTGGATTTTTTATTTTGACTATCAGCGCATTGTCTGTAATCCAGGCTGGAGCCTCCACCTTATGTACGTTACCGCAGTAAGCGCCAACACGACCAATAATGATGGCATCGGCTTCAGTGTTTGAACTGCCGTGGTAACCAGCAATACCATTTCCGCCATAAACGGGAATCTGACCCTCGATAAAGTTCTTGGCGGGAAGAAAACTACCACTCGACACTTGAAATAACTCGGAAAATTTTGCAGTCTCAGCATTCCGAAATCGCTCAGCTAGCCATTTTCCAAACCCATTCCGAGTGTCCGTGGCTTCAAGAATCAGTGCTTGAGACTTGAGTGTCGCCAGGTGACTCTTAACAGCCCATAGGAGGTCGGCGATGCGGTGTTGTTCTTCGATAGGTGGGAGCAGGAACTCGTAGGCCGCGAGGGCTTTCCAACTGGTGCGAGGAGACATCGAGCCCGCCGAGGTTTGCAGCGCGGTATCGAAGAACTCGTCTGAGCTCACAAGGAAAGGTAGAAAACGCGCATCGAGTCGATCGTCCTTCGGCTCGAAGACCAGGATGTCGCCAGAGCACACTGCATCGAAGGAGGCAACAGCGACCTTACGCAGGTATGCGCGTCGCTTCCCGAACAGCACCTGACCAGGGCGTACCCGTCGGGTGAAGCTCACGCCTTCGTCCAAGGTGCCATAGCCTTGCACCTCAAAGTTTCCTGATTCGATATGTTCCAGCCCGATAGTACGGTCGATTCCAATCGACGCGGGGTCTTTCACGCTTTCGTTGACGTTGCGCACCACATCACCGAGCTTGACTCCGGTCCAGGTGCCTTTATCGATGTGCAGGCTCACTTGTTCACCTCCTCGGTGAGAGAATCGAGTAGTTCGGCGAAGGCGGCATCGGTCTGGGCGGCTGCGCGCCGCCACGCGGTGAGCGCCTCGGCAAAGCCAGGACCTGCATCCCCGTTGCCTGCATCGCTGGCTGCGGCTGGGCTGACGTAGCGTGGGATGGCCAGGGTGTAGTCGAGAGCGGCAATGTCATCCACGGTGGCCACGCGGGTAAACCCCGGCTGATCCTGAAATGCCTGGTAGGCGCGCAGGATCTTTTGCTGGTGCTCGCCGAGCAGGAAACTCTGGGCGCTGATGCGGGCGTATTCATCTACCGCATTGATGAACAGGATCTTGTTCTTGCGTTCGGCGGGTTTGTTAGCGCGCAGAATGATCACCACGGCTTCCATGGGGCTGTTGTAGAACAGCCCCGGCCCCAGGCCGATGACCGCCTCGATCAGGTCAGACTCAACAGCAGCCTGGCGCATCGTGGATTCTTCCTGACGGAAGAGCACCCCGTGGGGGAAGAGGATCGCCGCCCGGCCAGTGCGGGGCTCGAGGGATGCGGCGATGTGTTGGAAGAAGGCGTAGTCGGCGCGCCCTTGCGGTGGGGTGCCCCACATGTTGCGCCCATAAGGGTCGTTGCTGAAGAGATCGCGGTCCCAGTTCTTGATCGAGTACGGTGGGTTTGCCAGCACGATATCGAAGGTTTGCAGGTGGCCGTCAGCATTGGTGAACGCCGGATTTTTCAGCGTGTCCCCGTGGGCGATGTGGGCATCTTCGATGCCATGGAGGAACATATTCATCTTGCCGATAGCGCTGGTCCCGTAGTTGAGCTCCTGCCCGTACAGGCTCAGGTTGCGCCATTCCTTGCCCTGGCGTTTCAGCTCTGCCACGGTGGAAATCAACATGCCAGCCGTGCCGCAGGTGGGGTCGTAGCAGGATTCTCCCGGCTGTGGCGCAAGCATCTGCGCCATGAGGTGTACGAGGGTGCGGTTGGTGTAGAACTCCTGGGCGGTATGCCCCGAATCATCGGCGAACTTCTTAATCAGGAACTCGTAGCCCTGGCCGAGCTCGTCCTCGGGGAGGTTTTCCAGGCTCAGGGTGCGTTTGGAGAAGTGCTCGATGAGGTCCGCCAAGGTGGCATCCGGCAGCAGTTCTTTGTTGGACCAGTCGCCGTCTCCGAACACGCCAGCGAGG
This sequence comes from Schaalia turicensis ACS-279-V-Col4, assembly GCF_000296505.1. GTDB lineage: Bacteria > Actinomycetota > Actinomycetes > Actinomycetales > Actinomycetaceae > Pauljensenia > Pauljensenia turicensis_A. The sequence continues at coordinate 183,762 of NZ_JH815208.1, read as the reverse complement.
GTGGTGGGGTTGGCTGCTTCGATGGCGCGCATGATAGTGCGCGCGGTCTCGCCAATGTTGGTGGTGGTTTCGCGCAAGTTCTGCCAGTGGGCACCCTCGGGGATGGCGAAGCGGTGGTTCTCTGGCAGGTCGGCTAGGTCCTCATCGCCATACAGGGCGAGCGCCTGGGCGCGTTCTTCGTCGTAGACGTCGCTGATGCGCTTCAAAAACACCAACGGGAAGATGTACTGCTTGTAGTCACCGGCATCGATCAGGCCGCGCAGAAGTTCAGCCGCGCCCCACAGGTAGGACTCAAGCTGTTCTTGGGTGATTCGCTTACTCATCTCGCCTCCTCCGCGACCTCATCCACTGCCGCTGCAGCATCAAACACCAGGCCCCACTTCGCGAGTTCTTCCTCAAGGCGTGCACGTGAGGCTTGCACTTGCTGCCACGTTTCCGTCAGCTGTTCGATGGCGTCTTCCAGGCTGGTGCCGGTTTCACTCTGTGGTTTGGCGACGTAGCGGGCGACGGTGAGGTTGTATTCCTGGGCGCGCACCTCGTCCAGGCTGGCCACGTGCGCAAAATGCTCCTGCACGCTGAACTCCTGGTAAGCCTGTACGATGCGGACGGCGTGCTCACGCTCCAAGGTGTTCTGGTTACGCCCCTTAGTGAACAGCTCCGAGCCGTCCACAAAAAGGATCTTGCCTGCTCGCTCAGGCTGTTTGCTGGTACGCAGCACCACAATCGCGGGAGCCAGCCCCGTGCCGTAGAACAGGTTGGGGGCCAGCTCGATCACTGCCGCGATGAGGTCACGCTCGATGAACTCGCGGCGAATCGTTGCCTCGTTATCCCCAGACTTACTATTCACATCACCACGGAACAGTGCGCCCTGTGGCACGACCACGGCTACCTTGCCCGAGCCGGGTTTGGCGGATGCCACCATGTGTTCGATCCATGCCCAGTCCGCATAGCCCGCAGGTGGGGTACCTCCGAGCAGGTTTCGGCCCCACGGGTCCGTCTCCCACGCATCGCGCCCCCAGTTTTTCAGCGAAAACGGTGGATTCGCGATCACGTTGTCGAACTGTTGCAGGCGCTCACCGGCGTGGAAAGCGGGAGCTCGCAGGGTGTCCTCACGCACGATGTTGAATTCCGGAACCCCGTGCAGTAGCAGGTTCATGCGAGCAATCGAAGCCGTCGTGAGTGTCTTTTCCTGCCCATACAGTTTGCCCCAGAGCAGGCGCGGATCATGCCCCTGTTCCTTGGCATGGGCGATGACCTCGATGAGCATGCCAGCCGTGCCGCAGGCAGGATCATAAGTGGTCTGGCCCGGCTGAGGATCCAGGATTTCCACCATCATGCGCACCACTGAGCGCGGGGTGTAATACTCGCCCGCTTTCTTGCGGGAGAGGTCCGCAAACCGCTTGATCAGGTACTCGTAGGCCTGCCCGAACACGTCCGGTGCCACATTCGCATTTGACAGAGTCTTGGTGGAGAAGTGCTCGAGCAGATCCAGCAGGCGCTCATCGGGCAGTTTGGCTTTGTTAGTCCAGGCAGCGCTGCCGAAAATCCCACCGAGTTGGTGAGGATTATTCGCTTCGATCAAGCGGAACGCGGTCACGAGAGCTTGCCCCACGTCCTTCGTTGTCGAGCGAACGTTCTCCCACGAAGCCTGCTCAGGGATGACAAAGGAGTAGTTCTCTGGCAGTGCAGCGAAATCTTCGTCGCCGCCTGACTGCGAGAGCGCCAGTTCGTATTCTTCCTGGTGCACGTCATTGAGACGCTTGAAGAACATCAGCGGAAAGATGTAGGCCTTAAAGTCGGCCTGGTCGATCCCGCCGCGCAGCAAATCGGCAGCAGCAGCGAGGTACTGCTCCAATTCACTGAGGGTTAGTTGCTTGTTGGTCACTAAATGTTCCTTGGATTGTTTCTAAGTTCTATTGGCTAATGTTCTCTTGGCTTGGACGTCGTTCTAAAACAGCCACGTCGCCTAGCCCGCATTCGAGTGCTTCGCATATGCGCACGAGTACTGCGGTTGTGACGTTCTCGTCCCGGCCGAGTTTGGCGATCGTGGATGCCGAGATTTTCGCCTTTTCGCGGAGGTCCTGTTTGCGCATTCCTTTGTCGATCAGTGTTTTCCACAGGGGTTTGTAGCTGATCTTGAGCTTGGTGGATTGGCTACTCATGTGGGTGTTCTCCCGGCTCGTAGACCCCGTTGAGGTAGCCGTAGCGGCCCTGGTACGGGTCTTTGCTGAATCGGATGGCTGTCGTGTTGGGAAGTGCGTCGAGGTCCACCCCGCTGAGGAGATTGAGGTTCTCGCACAGGATGACCTGACGGTTTGTGGTTGTGCAGGCGATGTAGTCCAGTAGTTTCTGTCGCATGGAGTCCGGCGCTGTGAGCTGGCTGTCGTCGAAGTTTTTCAGCGGTGAATCAATGATGAGGAACTGCGGTGCGTGGGGTGAGCGTTGATCGAGGTACTCATGGAAGGCGACCATCACCACGGTGTTGAGCAAGGCGGCGAAGCCTTTACCCTCCTTGGTGTCCTTTCGGTATCCGTCGATCGTCACGTCGAGGGTGGCCTCGTCGAATACCGCCGTGTCAGCAGAGGGAAAGCCGATTTCATGGAGGATCCGACGAATCGTGGTGTTCATTGAGTAGATGAAGTCCGCGTTGAAAAACTCCATAGGCTTGTATGGTTCCCGCTTCTCAGCCGCTTGCGGCCCCAGATCAGTCAGGGCCAGGATTGTTTCCTGGAGCTGCTCGAGACGCGCTTGTATACCCGCTACCTCCTTGAGCGTGCGAACCTCACGCGTCAGCTGTTCTTGGCGCGGCGTGATCGTGTGAGCGATTCTATCTTGAAGTTCGGCATGCTTGAGCACCAGGTCAGCTCGCTGTTGGGTCAGTTCCGACATCATGTAGTCCAGCTCGGCCAGGTTGGACCGTGCACCCGAGAGTTGCTCTTCTAGGCGAGTGCGCTGGACGTCGATTTGTTCCTGACTGGGATGGTTCATGCTCGCGTCTACTGGTTGCTTACAGTAACCGCACATGTTGATGTTCAACGTGTCGGGATCAACGCTTGCCCCGGCGAGGAACTCGAGCCGGTGCAGGTCTGCTTCCAGGTGGCTGATGAGTTCTTGACGCTGGTATTTGTCTACTGCAAACGCAGCGACGTTCTCATCGATCTCTTTGATCTTGGTGGTGATCGTTCGCCCGGTGGCGTTGAGCTCGATCTGGTCTCGACGGAGCTGGTCGAACTCGGCGTTGAGGGTAGCGAGTTCCGCTTCGATATCGCGGCCCCGGTACTGCTCCTCTACTTTCCTGAGCTCCGTCTCCTTCTCTCGAGCTGCCTCAACTTGCCTGGTGATGAACTGCTTGACTGATCGCTGGCGGATACGGCGATCTTTGTCGGATTCTTGAGGCTCAATGTCATCGAAGTTTTCGTCTTGCGCGAGCACAAGCAGAGTCGACAGTTCCGCAGTACGAGTGACGTAATCGTTGGCTCCACCCCTGCGCAAGATTGTTGAGTCGAGCCGATCAATGTAGCTCTCAGGCACGTACAGCAGGTGGTAAAGGCTGCGCCATGTCAGCGCCTGGCTCTCCCAGCTGGAATTCTTGATGACCTTGCGGCTGGGCTTGAAATCGAGTAGCGACACTAGGAACGAGTTCAGATCCGTCTTGGGATCCTTCTCGTCTCGCTTCACGCTGTAGACCTTGCTGTCAGCGCCAGGCTGTGGACTGACAACGTAGTCTCCTCCGATGCTGCGTCGCAGGGTGATGATTTCTCCCTCGGCGGTGACGAGGTCGATTTCTGCGGTGCAGTAGTCCGAGTCATCGGTGAAAGGGACGAGGTCCCCGCCCATGACGAAGTCGATAGTGCGGGCGACGCGGGTTTTCCCAGTGTTCGATGGTCCGGCAATGACGTTCAGGCCCTGTGTGAGCGTGATCGTGGAGGGGGCGCCGTGGTTTGGGTATGCGCGAATCTCGCTAATCCAAAGTCCGCTCATGCTTCCTCCTTCACACCGATCAGGTGCAGCGTGTCGTTGCGTAGGGCCGCCAATGCTGCTGCGACATAGCGTTGGTAGTGCTGGGCGTAGCTAGAAGACACGTGGCTCACCAGGTGGGCACCAGACTCGGATATGGTGAAGCGCGGCACGTCACCAGCATGGTCTGCATAGGCGTAACCGTGTGCCACGAGCAGCTGGATTGCCTCGTGAGCTTTGCTTCGGCGCTGCGTGTAAATCGCATTAACGAAGGCCGTGGACCCGTGCAGGTCGGTTCTGCCGAGACCGAAGTGTCTAGCGTAGGTTGCTGCAAAATCGGCGTCAGCAAGCTCGGTCGCTGTCACCGCGGTTTCAAGCTTGTCTAGGGCGACAAGTAAGCGCATGCAGTTTTCGAACTGGGAGTTGAAGATTGTGCTGCTCATGATGACCACTCGATTCGGTCCTCGTTGACCAGCATGTGCGTCATACCTTGCTTGTGGCTCGCAGCAAACAAGTCAGGGATGCTCGTTAGAACAGACCCCCCTACCTGATAATGGCTAGCCTGCCCAAGCGTCTTCAGCATCCGCTCGTAACCGTCAGGGAAAACATCTGACATCCACGTGGTTTCGAGGAAGTCGTCAAGATCATCCTTGATCCGTTCAAACTGTTCATCCCCATCATCTGGGCGAATCTCCTGCAGGTTACGGTGACGTCCGACAGCGGACCAGTAATGGGTGCGCTGACGGACCAAGAACTTCGCGTACTTACCCGGAAGAGCCTTCAGCTGCTCGAAGGAGACGGGCTCCTTCCCAAGTTTTTCGGCGATCGCGTCAAGCGCGCGTTGCACGTAGACCTCTTCAGGCGCTAACTCCTCAGGGACGGGCGGAGCTGGAGAAATTGCGATGCTCGAGGTCCCGATCTGGAGCGAATTGCCGGAAATACGGCCGGTAGATAACGGGTAGGTCTGTACGCCGGGGATGACGATTTTCTCGTCGCCGCCTTGGTCCCGCAGGAGGTCATTTCCCTCAGCGTTTGATTTGACGACTTCTTTGATGAGCACATACACGGCCTTCGGAACATCAATCGGTTTGTTGATCTGTAGGCCGTCCTTACGAAGCTTGAGTGCAAGATCCCTGATTGCATCGCCGGTAGAGGTATCTCCCCACAGTGCGATGATTCTCTGCTCGCTGATGGCGGGCAAGATGCGTCTTGCGGTGTCCTCTGGTAGAGGCCGTTTTCCATTCCAGATCTTGTTGAGGTCTCGTCGATCGATACCTCTCAGCCATCCAGCAGGGATGGTGTTCTTGCTGCACTCGTTTTCAGGTAGCCGACCTGGGAGGAGCTTTTCGTCGCAAGCCCGGTCAAAGAAGTCAAGAACGAATCCACGGTCGCCTTTGACGTCGAGAGATAAGGACGGCCGGATAGTCCGCAATAGCAGACCTAGAGCAAACTCTGGCTGAGGAAGGCGAGCCATCTTGCCTCCTTTCGCCTTCTTTCGCCTCCTGTCAAAACAGGGGGCTTTCTTAGTGTTGAAAACAAGCCATCCACCGGCGTAGGCGCATCGACCACTGTGGCCCATGTTACCAGCCGGTGTAGGCGGACCGAGAGAAAAACTCGGCAAAAAGGACGAATCAGGCTGATTGGGAGGAGGTGAACCGAGATGACGAGTCAACGTCGAACTAGCAAGGCTGCTGCTTCTGCCGCATCGAAGGTCATGCGTGACCAGCGGTATTCCAAGGCGGCTAAGACCGCCGCAGCTTCTGCTCTGTCCCAACGGGCTCCCAAGTCCAAGGGTGGCAAGAAGTAACCGGTTGGGGGTGTCTGGCCTGGTACCGGCCGGGCACCCTCCCACCTTCACCGAGATCTTTCGATGACACGCGGGACAGCTGCCCGCACCCAACTTATTTCAACAATCCGCGCGGAGATTCGCCCTTCTGGACGTCCAGGGCAGGTCAGTCACTCAGGCACGCATGCCTGGGTGGTTGGCCTGCCCTGTTTTCGTCCCCGTGGTTGATCTTCGCGCACCACCAACGTCCAGGTGGAGTCGGGCCTCCGTCGCAGTAAGCGACAGGAGTCCACCATGGCAGGCAACGCCACCACACCAAAGCCCTACACAATCCGGTTCACAAAGGACTTTCGGGGTAAGGAACACGTCCATTTCCGTATGCCCACGACGCGCGGCGGCGCGTGGGTTGAGCTTTATGATTTGCCGGCTGATGCGCAGTTTCGTCGGATGATCTTCGACGAGGAGTATCTGCCTGAGTGGAAGCTCGAGTACCTAGGTGAACAGTATGCCGTGTTCAGGGAACGGGAGAACGCGCGCAAGCATGCCACTAAGGATGGTGGCCGCGAACATGACTTGGATGACCCGTCGACATTTAGACCAAGTGCACGGCGCAGGCTTGCCCAGCAGCTCGACCCGGCGGACAACGCATCACCCGAGACTCTCCTGATGAGGGGCGAGGAGTTCGACCTGGCACGCGAGCAGGTTGAGATCGTGCTCTCCGTGGTCTCGCCCCGACATCGGGGCTGGGTGCGCCTGAATTTGGGCGAAAACCTGAGCTATGCCGACATTGCGAGGACGGAGCATCCCGATGCGAGTAAGGCGGAGATTGACCGGCACGCCAACACAATCGGCACCGCAGTCAAACGCGCCATCAAGAAGATCCATGACCAATTCCCCGACGGCTGTCCGGTTCAACAGCCACGGGAAGACGTATAGGCGACCAACAACCTCAACTGAAAGGACATGAATCATGAGTGGTCGTCATATTCGAGTCGGTATCGACGAGGCGCCGGACCCGGCCGCCGATGTCAACCTCGCACGAGTGAATATCAGGGAGCGCATCCTGCGCTGGCTGTTTGGCCCGATCAACGAGCTGATGTTGATTGTGCCAGGGCGGTGGGTTCATGACGTGACCCTGACTCGACGTTCAACAAAGCCCGAGGTCGATGAGACAGCTCTCAACGCGTCCATCGAGCGTCACCCGGCAGGCAGCAAGCTCACCTACGACAACGGTGGTGCTGCGGCATGAACCCGCAGCACCGCAATGCCCTGGTCGCGGGCATCAACCACACCATGGAGGGCCTTTCCCAGATTGCGCAGGCGCTCGAAGCTGACGGCTGGGAGCAGATTGAGGACGAGTACGCGCTGGCTGGCCACAGGCCTGTTTCCGCCGCGCGCCTCGAGGAACCCTCCTTCCACGCCGAACTTGAGGAACAGATCGAGACACAGCAGGCTGAGGCGGCTTCGATGCGCGAGTACACGCTTGAAGAGGTGCGCGCTTTCCTGGCGGAGCTGTCCCAGCAGGGCTACACCGCCAAGGTGCGCCAGCTCATCCTGGACGCTGGCGCGAAGGCCCTCTCAGAGGTAGACCCGGCCAAGTTCGGCCAGATCATGGCTGGGGCTAAGGAGATCGCCCATGCCTGAAAGCCACGCACTTTTGAGTGCTTCGAGTGCTCACCGGTGGGTGCATTGCCCGCCCTCCGCACTCGCCACAGATGGCGTGGCTGACGCCCCGTCGGACGCAGCGTTGCAGGGTACGGCCGCGCACGCTCTGGCTGAGTACAAGCTCAAGCGGTTCCTCAAGCGCCGCGCCAAGCGGCCTACCTCAGAGTGGATTGATGAGGAGATGGAGGGCCACACCGACGACTACGTCGCCTTCGTGGCCCAGCACCCCGAGTCTGCTCGGGAGCACTGCCCGGACCCGCAGGTGTATGTCGAGCAGCGCCTGGACTACTCCCACCTCGCCCCGGGCGGCTTCGGGACCGGTGACTGCGTGATCGTTGCCGAGCCCACCTTGCAGGTCATTGACCTGAAGTACGGCATGGGCGTTGAGGTGTCCCCGGTAGAGAACCCACAGCTCATGCTCTACGGGCTCGGAGCCCTGGCCGCGTTCGACGCCCTCTACAACATCGAGGAAGTCGCGCTAAGCATCTTCCAGCCTCGTCGCACCAACGTCGAAACCTGGACGATCAGCACCCAGGACCTAATCACATGGGGCGAGAACACGGTCAAGCCGATCGCTGCCCTGGCTGCCCGCGGCGAAGGCGACTACCAGGCCGGCTCGTGGTGTCAGTTCTGCCGCATCGCGCCGACCTGCCGGGTACGAGCCGAAGCCAACCTGGCGCTCGCCAAGCGGGAGTTCACCCCACCAGCCGAGCTGACGGATGCGGAGATCGCGGATGTCCTTGCGAGGATTCCACAGCTCAAAACGTGGGCTGCGGACGTGGAGGCCTACGCCCTCTCCCTCGCGGTGAACCAGGGCAAGACGTGGGACGGGTTCAAGCTCGTCGCAGGCCGGTCTGTCCGCAAATACACCGACGAAACCGCCGTCTCCGAGGCGGCTGAGGCGGCCGGGTACCACGACATCTACGACAAGCGCCTCATCACGCTCACGGCGATGGAAAAGCTGATGGGCAAGAAGACCTTCAACGAGGTTCTCGGCGGCCTGGTGGTCAAGCCGGTGGGTAAGCCGACGCTCGTACCCGAGAGCGACAAACGACCCGCGCTCGACATTCGCAGCGCTGAATCCGAATTCACGAAAACCAGTAACTAACAGAAAGAAGGACAATCATGTCTACTCAGAATCCGACTCGTATCGTCACCGGTGAAGTCCGGCTCTCCTATGCCCACGTGTTCGAGCCGAACTCGATCCAGGGCGGTAAGCCCAAGTACTCGGTGTCGCTGATCATCCCGAAGACCGACACCGCCACCATCACCGCCATCGAGAAGGCCATCGATGCGGCGATCGATGCCGGTACGGCCAAGTTCGGGGGCAAGCGGCCAAACAAGGCCGCGTTGAAACTGCCGCTGCGTGACGGGGATACCGAGCGCGACGACGAAGCCTACGCCAACGCCTACTTCGTCAACGCGAACTCGCTGACCCCGCCGCAGGTGGTCGACGAGAACGTCGCCCCGATCCTCGACCGCTCCGAAGTCTATTCGGGTTGCTACGCCCGCGTGAGCCTGTCGTTCTATGCGTTCAACACGAACGGGAACCGTGGTATCGCCTGCGGGCTGGGCAACATCCAGAAGCTCCGCGACGGTGAACCCCTCGGCGCAGGGCGCATCTCCGCTGAGTCCGACTTCGGCACCCCCGCCGCCAGCGACGACTTCCTCAACTAAGGAGCTCACCGTGATGAAGGACTGCTTCATGGCGATCACCCTCGCTGTGTGGGTCTATGTCCTGATCCCCGTTGGCGTCACGCTACTGCTGTCGTGGATCTCCGACAAGCGTGAAGAACGACGCTTCGCCAAGCTTCTCGAAGAAGAACGAGCACGCGTGACGGCCAACGATATCGCCCGCACTGAAACTGCACCCGAGTAACACCATCACCTTGTGGAGGGGACTGCCGATCACGGTGGTTCCCTCCACATCTGTCCATGAAAGGACTGATCCATGCGCTCATTGGCCTGTGACCTCGAAACGTACAGCCCCGTCAACCTCACCAAGTCCGGCGTGTACCCGTATGCCACTGATCCTGAGTTCGAGCTGCTTCTGTTCGGCTACAGCATCGACAGCGGCGACGTCCACGTCATCGACCTCGCCAGCGGCCAGCAGCTGCCCGACGAGCTGCTTGCCGCACTCGTCGATCCTGGCGTGGTCAAGTGGGCGCATAACGCCGCCTTCGAGCGGGTCGCATTCTCGGCGTGGCTGCGCCGCCACCACCCAGACCTCCTCGCTGAGGAGTTTCTTGATCCGGCGCAGTGGCGTTGCACGATGGTGTGGGCGGCCTACCTCGGTCTGCCGATGAGCTTGGATGCGGTCGGTACGGCTCTTGATCTCGACGTCAAGAAAGACAGCGCGGGCAAGAAGCTGATCAAGCAGTTCTGCACGCCGGCAACACCGAGCGTGTTGAACGGTGGAGGCACCAGGAACCTACCTGCATCTGACCCAACCGGCTGGGCGCAGTTTGTCGACTATAACCGGCGCGACGTCGAGGTTGAGCTCGCAATCCACGACCGGCTCTCGCCATTTCCGATGCCCGAGGCCGAGTGGGACGCCTATGCCCTGGACCAGACCATCAACGACACCGGAATCCTGCTTGACCGCACCCTTGCAGATGCTGCCGTCGCTCTCGACGGCCAACACAGCACGGCGACATTGGTGAGGGCGCGGGAGTTGACCGGCCTGGAGAACCCGAACTCACCGATCCAGTTGAAGGACTGGCTCACCACCAACGGCTGCAAGATGTCGTCCTTGGCGAAGGCAGAAGTCGCAGCTGCGCTAGAGACTGCCACCGGCGTGGTGCGGGAAGTGTTGGAGCTGCGTGGCGACCTCGCGAAAAGCTCGGTGAAGAAGTACCAGGCGATGCACAACGTGGCAGGCAGCGATGGACGGGCTCGTGGGCTCATCCAGTTCTACGGCGCGGGACGCACCGGCAGGTTCGCCGGACGCCTCGTCCAAGTCCAAAATCTGCCTCGAAACTACCTGCCCGACCTCGATGCTGCCCGCACCCTCACCCGACAAGGCAACCTCGACGCGCTCGAACTGCTCTACGACTCCGTCCCAGACACGCTCTCCCAATTGATCCGGACAGCGTTCATCCCTAGCGAGGGTTGCCGGCTCATCGTCGCCGACTACTCCGCGATCGAAGCCCGCGTGATCGCTTGGCTGGCCCGAGAAACATCCACCCTCCGAGCCTTCCGTGACGGCAAAGACCTCTACTGCGAAACCGCGTCGCGCATGTTCGGCGTGCCCGTCGAGAAACATGGCGTCAACGCCGAGCTTCGCCAGAAGGGGAAGATCGCCACGCTGGCCTGCGGTTACAACGGCTCCGTCGGAGCGCTCAAGGCGATGGGTGCGCTGCGGATGGGATTGGCCGAGCACGAACTCAAACCGACCGTCGACGCCTGGCGGGCAGCCAACCCCAACATCGTGCAACTCTGGGCAGACGTCGAGCAGGCCGCCCTCGACGCGATCACTACCCGCAGTACCCTCCGGCTGCGCAACCTGTGTTTCTCGGTCGAGTCGGGCATCTTGTTCATCACCCTGCCCTCGGGCAGACGGCTGGCGTATGTGCAGCCGAGGCTTGGTGAGAACCGGTGGGGCGGCACCTCCATCACCTACAGCGGCGTCACCACGGGCAGGAAGTGGGGTCGACTGGAAACCTACGGCGGGAAACTCGTGGAGAACATCGTCCAAGCAGTCGCCCGTGACCTCCTCGTCCACGCCATGCAGCTCGTCGCCGAGGCTGGGCACAGGATTGTCATGCACGTCCACGACGAAATCGTCATCGACGAACCCCAAGACTCGGTCTTCACCGTCGCTGACGCCTGTGCTCTCATGGCGACGCTCCCTGCCTGGGCAGACGGGCTACCGCTCAACGCGGATGGCTACGAATGTGACTACTACCAGAAAGACTGACCAGGTTTGGAAGTTATCCACAGGGTTCGTTTCGAGAGCGCACGGAAATCACATCAGTGTAATTAGGCAGGTAAAATCTATCCCATGAACACCGAAGCCCCGAATCTCGGGGTTGCGAGGCGTTCGGGGCTGGTACCTAGTTTGGTCTCTAGGATTCCAACTCTACATGCTCTCGTGCGTAGTGTTCACCATTTGGCGAAAGCCAGAAAGAAGGTGTCTCATGGCACGAACTGTTCACCGAAGTGCGTCTACAGGGCGATTCGTCAAAGCTTCGACGGCTCGCCGAAGCCCACGTACAACGACTGCAGAAACGGTGGGTAACGGCGGAAACCGTCCAGTGCACCGCTCATCCATTACCGGCCGTTTTGTTACGGAAGCCACGGCTAAACGGCATCCAGACACTACTATCCGGCAGGGAGTTTGAGCGTGAAGATCAATTTTGACGAGAAAGCTCTTCAGAAGCTCGTTCAGCCTGCTATGGATGAAATGGCTAAAGGGTACAACCGAGATTTCGAGTCACTGGCTCGTCAGTATCGCGGTAAGCCTGTAGAACAGATCAAGCCCGCGCTGCAACGCATATTCAAGAAACGCGGAGGAAAGATCAGCGATCCCGAACTGAGTGACTACGCTCAGCAAATCAGCGACGGAGTGAAGATTATTTTCCGATCATGACCTCCTGAACCGTCGATGTGAGAGGCGTCCTAACTAGCACAACTAGTTGGGGCGCCTCTTTGCGTGGATTGATGTAGACCGTAATAACTTGCTGGGCGGCCTACTGGTAGTCGAGGACGATTGCCGGGTCAGCGTCGAGAAGCTCATGCAAGTACTGGCGGATCTGCTCATCACTCCGGCTCCGCACCAGTGCTTGGTCGAGGTCACGCAGGTACTCCAAGAGGCAGAACAGGCGCATGTTCTGGAACACCGCCCATACGGTCGCTTTATCCATCTCGCTCATAGCTCTCATGATCACCTGACCCGTAGTGGAAGGTCTACCGGATATACCCGGTATCGACCTGGGGTTGACCCGTCCGGATTCGTCGGTCCTCAGGGGCGTATGGGCGAGAGCCTCAAAGCTCAGTGACCAGAAACTCTGCCGAGGGGGTTAACTCCCTGCTGGTTTCTGGCCTCCTACTGAGAGCCATGTGCGTAACCGCGCCACCTACTTGTCTATCAGGCTCTCAGAAATGGAGCCGACTCATGATATGCCCCAATGATCCACGCGTCGCCACGTTCCTACGCGACCTCGACACTGACCCACTACAGACAGCTATCGCGTTACTGGATGCCCTGCGCGTGGCTCATGCCCGCATCGACAACCTGGAGCAACAGGTCGCCTGCCAGGCGCGAATGATCGACGCCTACCACGCTCTCGCCTTCGGGCAGACGGGAGACCAGTCATGACCGCCGCTGCCCTCGACATCGGTATCCCGAAGAAGAACATCGAAGGATACCCCGACCCCACCTGCTACAAGGCGCTGAAAGAAATCCAGCGCGCCGAGTACGGGTATCGGCCCTTGGTGTACATCTGCTCCCCGTACTCCGGAGACATCGACGCCAACGTGAAACTTGCCCGCCGGTTCTGCGCGTTCGCGGTGTCGGCACGCCGGATCCCACTCGCCCCGCATCTGCACTATCCGCAGTTCATGGACGACACCGACCCGGATGCCCGTGAGCTGGTCATGTTCTTCAACCGCATCCTGCTGTCGAAATGCGAACAGCTATGGGCCTACATCGGACATGTGTCGGCAGGGATGCGCGCCGAAATCGACTGGGCCCACCAGATGAACATCCCCGTCCGCTTCTTCAACGCCGACTTCCAGGAGGTGCACCCCGCATGACCCCGTTTACCTTGTGCGCCGCGACCAACAGCGGCAACCCGCACAACAACCACTATCCGAACCACCACCACGTCACCGACCAGGCTGACCTGCAGCTGGTGGCCAGGTGGGATCACGTCGCCGCCACCTACACTGGCGATCGGCGCTCGTCGGCGAGTTTCGTGTCCTCGGATTGTGTGGTGATGGACATCGACAACGACCACACCGAAGAATCGTCCGACTGGGTCACACCGGAGAAGCTCGCCGAGTTGATGGCTGGAGTCGAGTTCATGACCGCCACTTCCCGGAACCACCAGAAGGCGAAGGGCGTGCTGTCGGCGAGGCCTCGTTTCCACGTCTACTTCCCGATCACCGAAGTCACGGACGCAGATACCTATGCGGGGTTGAAGCGCCGCCTGGCAGCCCGGTTCAGGTTCTTCGACCCGCAGGCGTTGGATGCCGGACGGTTCATCTACGGCACCACCAACCCCGAGGTCACCGTCCACGACGGCACGAAGCTACTGGATGCTTGGCTGGACGAAGCCGATGAGATCGACGTGTTCGCAGCGTTCGATGCCTCGACCCAGGTGATCGGGGAAGGCTCCCGCAACGCCACCCTGTCCCGCTTCGCCGGGCGTGTCCTGATCCGTTACGGGCAGACCGCACAGGCCCGTGACCTGTTCGATCGGAAAGCATTGCTGTGCGAGCCGCCCCTGTCGGATCACGAGTTGGAGTCGATCTGGGGCTCGGCGTGCCGGTTCGCCGCCAAAGTCGCTGCCGATCCGGACTACCTCTCGCCGGAAGTGTACGCGGAGCTGACGAGCCTGCGGCCGGATGATTTCACCGATGTGGGGCAAGCTTCGATGCTCACCGCAGAATACTCGTCACGTCTGGCATTTACGGAAGCCACAGACTGGCTCGTCTACGACGGGGGCGTGTGGTCTGAGTCTGCGCCTGCTGCGCAAGGCATCGCCCAGGAACTGACCGACCGGCAACTAGCCGAGGCCGGCCATCTGTTGGAGAAAGCCCGCGACCAGCTCGCGGTGACGGGCGCGGATGCGGTGCTTGCAGCCGCTTCATCGAAAGCGAAAGCACTCGCCGGTTTCACGTCAGCTCAGCGGGCCGCCTACCGGGCGTTCGAGGATGCGAAGGCCTACGAGGCGTTCGTGTTGAAACGCCGTGAGTCCCGGGCAATCACCTCCTGCCTGCGGGAAGCGCACCCGATGCTGCTCACCACGCCCGATCAACTGGACGCTGACCCGTATCTCCTCAACACGCCGTCTGGGACATGGGATGTGCGTGACGGCACCCGACGTGACCATAACCCGCTGGATCTGATCACGAAACAAACTGCGCTCGACCCCACCGACACGGGCACAGACATCTGGAAACAGGCGCTCGACGTGTTCTTCGAATCCGACCGGAAGCTGATCGGATATGTGCAGCGGATCGTCGGGCTGGCAGCGGTCGGGAAGGTCATGGTCGAAGCGCTTGTAATCGCCTACGGGGACGGCCGCAACGGCAAGTCCACGTTCTGGAACACGATCGCGAGAGTGCTCGGCACGTATGCGGGCAACATGTCCGCCGACGTGCTCACCATTGGCGGGAACCGGAACGTCAAACCTGAACTTGCCGAGGCGAAAGGCAAACGGCTCATCATCGCCGCCGAGTCCGAAGAAGGCGTAAGACTGTCGACCTCGACGGTTAAACAGCTCGCCTCCACCGACCAGATCTACGCGGAGAAGAAGTACAAGGCGCCGTTCGCGTTCACCCCGTCCCACACGCTCATCCTCTACACAAACCACCTACCGAGGGTGGGCGCGATGGATGCGGGCATCTGGCGCAGGCTCATCGTGATCCCGTTCAACGCGGTCATCGAGGGTAGCTCCGATGTGAAGAACTACGCCGACTACCTCTACGAGACCGCCGGCGGAGCGGTACTTGCATGGATCATGGAAGGCGCGCGGCTCATCCACGCCGAGGAGTACCAGCTCACCCCGCCCGCCCAAGTGGTCGCTGCCTCAAGCGCATATCGGGAAGAGAACAACTGGTTCGCCCAATTCCTTGACGCCCGCTGCGAGGTGGACCCGGCCCTATCCGAACGCGCCGGTGACCTGTATCAGGAGTATCGGGCGTGGGCGCAATCCACCAGCGGGTGGGCGCGGCCGATGGTCGACTTCAACGCCACTCTCGAACAATCCGGGTTTGAACGACGCAAGTCCAAGCACGGCATGTACGTCTACGGACTAGCTCTGACCAGCGAATTCAACAGCTAAACCCGATGAGGGTGACGACCGGTGACGACCGGTATTGAACTATTACTAAGGCCATAAAAATATCGCCTTTAGAAAAGTTCAAATCCAACCGTCACCAGTCGTCACCCCGTGGAAAACCACTCAAGGAGTGACCATGAACGAACACCACATCGAAGCCCAGCTCAAAAAGGCCGTTGAAGCCTCCGGGGGCTTGTGCTGGAAGCTTGTCTGCCCTGGAACCAGTGGCGTACCTGACCGGCTATGCCTGATGGGAGGCCAGGTCGTCTTCGTCGAAGTGAAAGCCCCCGGCAAAAAGCCTCGGCCGATCCAACGCCGACGGATGAACCAGCTACGCCAGCAAGGCTTCACCGCGTTGGTTGTTGATTCGATGGACGGCATACAGGAGGTGCTTGATGCACTACACGCCGCATAACTACCAACGTCAAGCGACCGATTTCATCATCGACCATGACGAGGCCGCGATCTTCCTTGGGATGGGTTTGGGCAAATCGGTGATCACGTTGACGGCGATCTGGCAGCTCATGCTCGACTACTTCACCATCCACCGCGTCCTCGTCATCGCACCACTGCGGGTAGCCCGCGATACGTGGCCAACCGAAATAGCGAAGTGGGATCACCTGCGAGGTTTGACCGTATCGGTCGCTGTCGGCACCAAACAAGACCGGCTGAACGCTCTCGCGGCGTCTGCGATGGTGACCGTCATCAACCGGGAGAACATCCCCTGGCTCGTGGGTCAGTACGGCGATGGCTGGCCGTTCGACATGGTCGTCATCGACGAACTGTCCTCCTTCAAAAACCACCGGGCGAAACGATTCACGGCATTGGTGAAGGTTCGTCCGCACGTGAAGCGTTGGGTAGGCCTGACCGGAACACCAGCATCCAACGGGTTGATGGATATCTGGGCACAGTTCCGGCTCCTCGACGGCGGCGAGCGTTTGGGCCGTTTCATTACCCGCTACCGCGAGCGCTGGTTCACCCCCGATAAGCGCAATGGGATGCAGGTGTTCACCTATAAACCCCGCGAGGGGGCGGAGGACGAGATCTACGACGCCATCGCAGACATGACGTTGTCGATGCGCACCACCGACCACCTGCAGCTACCGGAATTGACGGTCACGACGATGCCCGTGAAGTTGGAGCCGAAAGAACGCAAGGTCTACGAGCAACTCAAAGCCGACCTCGTCCTCCAACTTGGTGAGGCGACGATTGATGCTGCGAATGCTGCTGCGTTGTCGGGCAAGCTCCTGCAGTTGGCATCGGGCGCGATCTACACGGGCGATGGCGAATGGACGGCGGTTCATGATCGGAAGCTTGACGCCCTCGAAGACCTCGTCGAGGCAGCCAACGGCAACCCACTGCTCGTGGCCTACTGGTTTACTCACGACCGCGAACGCATCATCGCGCGATTCCCGCAGGCTCGCGAACTGAAAACAAGCGCGGATATCGAGGCATGGAACAAAGGTGCGATCACCCTCGCACTGATCCACCCAGCATCTGCCGGTCACGGATTGAACCTGCAGGCAGGTGGGCATCTGCTGGTGTGGTTTTCGCTTACCTGGTCTTTGGAGCTTTACCAGCAGACGAACGCTCGCTTGTATCGGCAAGGGCAATTAGAGCCGGTCACGATCACGCATCTGGTTGCTGAGGGGACGCTCGATGAAGCCGTCCTTAAAGCCCTTGATGCGAAAGACGCTACGCAGGCTGCGTTGATTGACGCGGTCGCCACCGAACTCACAACCACAAGCAGGAAGGAGTCGTCATGCATGTGATGACGAAGTACCTCGACACAAGGAAAGCTGCGATCGCTGCGTTACAGGATTATGCGGTGATGGAACAGATCATCGAGAGTACCGACGAGCAGATCAAGGCGGCTTATGCGGATGCGGCTAGCCCCGCATCCCCACGTATGGACGGCACCCCGCCATCAGGCGACCTTCACGCTTCGGAGAACAGCATCGTTGCAACGATCGAGCGCATCGACACCTACAAAGCCCGATACGCTGAGGCGCGCCAGTACATGGACTGGTTCCTGCCTGCATGGGAGATCCTCTCCGAGGATGACCGGTTGGTGTTGGAGGCGTTCTTCCTCGGCGAGGGTACCCAGGATGATGCGGTCCAGCAGATCTGCAACCACTTCTATGTTGAGCGCACGACCGCCTACCAGAAGAAGTCGCGCGCGCTGGCTCGTCTTGCGACCGCTCTGTATGGCCGTTTGTGAGGGTTTTGCACCCTTGCGCCAAAAGGTGTCAGGAACGGCGGATGCATTTACCGTTTCCGGCCTGCAATGATGTAGGTGGTTGAAAAGTAGGAAAAGCCCCAAGAACCCACACACGGGAGTCTTGGGGCTTCACCACATCCAGTGGGAAGGAGCAAGCGATGCCGGTCAAACCAGCGTCCCCGTGCTCCCATCCTGGTTGCCCTGAGCTCACCCACGAACGTTTCTGCGAGCAGCACGCGAAGGTGGAAGACGCACACTATCGGAAGTATCAGCGTGATCCGAAGATCAACGCCCGCTACGGCGCGCGCTGGCGTAAAATCCGCGCCGCCTACGTCGCCGCCCACCCGCTCTGCGAAGACTGCCTCGCGGCCAGCCGGTACACGCCCGCACAGGAAGTCCACCACGTTCTCCCGCTTGAGCACGGTGGCTCCCACGACTTTGATAACCTCCGCGCCTTGTGTAAGCCCTGCCACTCGCGCCAGAGTGCGCTCGATGATGATCGCTGGAGGCAAGCATCTAGGGTCTACTCGTATTGACGAGCCCGCTACGTTCGCGCCTGTCGCGTCGATCATTTAGAACTTCAAAGTTGCCTACCCGCCTGGCGTTTGCCGAACACGAGCCACCGTCGAAAGCCTGACGAGGGGTAGGGCCGTCGAATCTCTACAGCCTTGGCACAGGTCAGCGGGCGGGGCCAACCGCGCGCAAAGTCCCCGAATCAAACAAGGTATTAACACTTCGGGCTTCGTCGGCAGTACCAGTGAGGGGTGAAATCCCGCTGAGTGTTGCTCGGTTTTCTTGCGCTTTGTCCGTCCGGATTTGGGTTTCCCAGGGACGTACAGGTGAGGGCAAAAAACTCGGAGCTTCTCATCCGGTGTTCTGGATCCCTCCCTGGCAGGTGTTCGCCTGTCTTGAATTAACAAACTGGTTTCTAAAAAGGAGGAATCATGACAGATCAAATGGTGCTAAAAACACAGCAATGGCTCAATCGCACCTATAGGAGCAAGGCTGGTTTCGGTTCAGTCGTAGAGGACGGATATACCGGCTGGGGCACGGTCAACGCTTTGATTCGGGCCCTGCAAATCGAGCTGGGTATTACGACAACGGCGAACAATTTCGGACCGGGAACTATCAGTCGCTTCCAGTCTCGGTGGCCTAACGGCATCCACCAGCAGGATGACGGTGCGCAGGAGACTTCTAATGTGTACGGCATTATCCAAGGTGCTTTGTGGTGCAAGGGATATTCTGCTGGTGCCAGCGATATCACTACGCATTTCTATAGCGGAACTGGAAAGGCCATCAAACAGCTTAAGAGCGACATGGGCATTGGTGGAGATTCCACTGTGACGCTCGACGTCATGAAAGCGCTGTTGTCAATGCAGCAATTCGTCCTGCTTCGCTCTTATGGGGGCATTTCAGCGATTCGGCAAGCACAGCAACAAATCAACCAACAGTATCGCGCTTATACCGGAATCATCCCAACCGATGGACTCTACGGTCGGGAAATGAACACTGCTCTGATTCAGGTCTTGCAAGCCATTGAAGGATTTAGCCCTGCGGAAGCCACAGGTAATTTCGGCAATGGCACCAAAGCGCGTCTAACAATAGTTACACCCAGCAATGCGGCAAGTTTACCGAAGTGGGCTTGGCTAGCTCAGGTTGCTCTAGTGTGTAACCGGATTTCTCCCGATATCTATCCTTCTGCACAAACCGCACTGTCAACGTTCGTTCCGCAATTCCAAGCAAAGTATCAGCTCCCACGAAGCGGGGTGGTCGACTCGACTACATGGATGAGCCTGTTGACCTCGAAAGGTGATCCGAATCGCGCCTGCAAAGCATGCGATACACGCTTCGAGATTACGGCTGAGCGACTCAACCTACTTAAGGCGAACGGCTATGAGATCGTAGGACGTTACCTGACTGAGCCGAATCAGGATTCAAAAGATCCGTCTGACTATTTCAAAGCAATTCGCCCCGGAGAACTTGAACGCATCACCAACGGAGGAATGAAGTTCTTCCCGATTTTCCAGGAGTACTCAACCAAGCTTCGACATTTCACGCGGGAAAACGGCGCTCGGCACGCGACGCTCGCAAGGCAAGCAGCCCAAAGACTTGGCATTCCGGGAACGTATATCTATTTCGCAGTTGATTTCGACGCGACCGACCCCGAGGTCACAAGTCACATTCTTCCGTATTTCCAGGGTGTGCGTGGAAGCCTGGGAGGCGGATACAAAGTAGGCATCTACGCCTCGCGTAACATTTGTAGCCGCATCATTAAAGCCGGCTACGCTGGAAGCGCGTTCGTCTCGGACATGTCTACAGGATTTTCTGGCAACCTTGGCTTCCCTATTCCTGACGATTGGAACTATGACCAGTTCACTGAAATCAGTGACTACAAGGGTGCTGGTTTTGACCTAGACAGGGTCGCCTATTCAGGACAAGCAGCGGCAGTTGATCATGTTGCTCCTTCGAGTGCCGGTGGCGCTGCGCCCGACACCAGCATTGATTACACCAAGCTGGCTCCGATTGATCTGATCTGGCATTTAGAGAAACGCTTCGAAGAACTTCGTGCCAGTGGCAAGGTTGGAAAAGACTACGTTGCGGGTTCTCATGGTGCGGGAACGCGGATTGCCGTTCCGACTTGGCGTTGCATCCTCAACTATTTAGCAAAAGCCTACCTGCGTGACGGTGGTAGTGGATCTGCGGTGAATTGGTCCGTGTCTGCCGAAAGTTTCAGGAGTGCTGACGCGAGCGTACTCGAGAAGGACGCTGTAGGCAAGAAGATCATCGCTGCCTTGAATCGCTATATTGATAACACGTGGCGGCAATCCATGACCGACAAGACCGGAGAATCGGTTGATCTGGCGCATCTGGCGGCAACAACACTTGGATACACCAACTGGAATGTTATCCCTGATGCGTGGACTGGCTGGGCCGGAGACCTAGCTACTGCCATGGAGAATATTCAGAAAACACTTGAGTGGAATCCCAGTGCGAACCTGGATCAGGTGGCCACAGCTCTAATCGGTCAAGGTAACGATTACCGTCAGCATCCTGGCTTGAAGGGGCTAGTACTTGACAAGAAAAACGACAAGGGAGAATGGGAATCGGTAGGAAACAACTGTAACCGTGACGACCTCTGCTGTGACGGAGACGCCATCGTCATCGCTAACACGCTAGAAAACGGCAACGACTCCAACGCTCATCTTCTGTCAGCAACACTGCGAGAGTACTACAACAACTCCAGCAAACTAGCCAACAGATTCAAGCAGATTGCCACCAGCGTTAATGCCTCAAATACATCAGGAGCGTTGGCAGCATTCACTTCAGTCATGTCAGGAGTCCCAGGTAGGGTTCTAAGGCGAAAGCTAGCTGGTTCAATTTCCTCAGAGGTAAATAATAAAGCCTGCGAGAAACTAGCGAACTTCATTTTCTGACGGATTATTAGGTTCAGAAACATGGCAGGCTACCCGTTTTCGTATCACTAAACGAATCAGGTAGCCTGCCATGAAAATGACAGCTGGGATTCCGTAAAGTCCGCACCATTTAACATCCGAAGGAGAATCTGAAGCTACTTGATACCAAATGTGATTTCCGGTTGCAAACACGCTTCCTCCAGTTGAAATCCAAAATGCCATACTGTCAGCAACCAAGCCAAAGCAGTAAAGCAAGAGTGGCAAAACAAAAAAGTTTAGCTGCCAGTCTGCTACCTGGATTTTCCGGGTGATTAATAATGCGACTACAGGTATGAGAATCGGTTCAATGACTGCCGCAGGGTACAGCACCCACACCAGGTCGCTGAGAAAAACAGTCTGGAATACCAGAACACATACGGCATAGACCAGAGCGATTTTGACGATATCACGCATCAGTGCCCTTTCCCTCACCATACCTAGTCAGAGATAAGCCAACTTCACTATTGACTGAAAGCTCATCGATGTTGGAACTGTCTCCATGCCTGTCTAAACTGCCACGTAATAGGAAACCGCTGGGCGCTATCCTGAGGCAGGAATTTGTTTTGTTGGCTTTATTGTGGACGCGGAGCTTCTTAATCGCCCAGTCGTAGTGGCTAGGCGCCGCCGACACAAAATAGGAGCCCAGCGATGTGCCGCCTGTCCAGGGGAAATACTTCTTGGTGAATAGCTCCTCGTTGGTGAACTTGCCGATGAGCTCGATGATCTGCGAATGGCTCGAGGCCAGAATCTCCTGTATGTCGCCCAGTGGCGTGTCTTGGTATTGCTCCCAGATTTCCGTATTCAGTGCTGGCGTGGTTCGCCACGTGTGAGGTGCGGGCAGGAATGACTGGGCGGTCCCGTTTTGATTAGCGTCAACAAAGTCGAACAGCATCTTTTGCCACGCGTATAGGTGGGCAAGGACATCGCGTAGGTTCTTGTCTCTGCCCCAGTGGGGTTCAGGACGGTCGAAGTCAGCACCGAAAAACAGGCTGACCTTTTCTATCTCTGGTCGCATGGAGTCAATCAATGCTTGCAGCACATCCCATTGGGAAGTGGTTGCTTCTAACAGTTCCGTTTTCGTTTTCGCTCGACCCATACCTAATTGCAACACAAGACGGCACGAAATTAGTAGAGGAGGCTTACGCCGTGGCGAAAGACGGAACGAACCGTGGTGGCCGCCGCGTCCGTGCGGGAGCGAAGCCTGATCCGCTGAATGAGAAGCTCGCAGCTGGCCGCCCAGCCACTCGGCTTGAGGATCCGCTGGGTGAGCCGTTCGACTTTGAAGGCTCTGATATTGGTGATGGTGCGGTGCTTGCTGGTGAGACCATGCCTGAACCATCGGATTATCTCTCCGACATTCAGCGCGATGGCAAACCACTCGGCGCTGACCTCGTCTACCGAGAAACATGGCAATGGCTCGACCAACGCGGCTGTTCCCAGTTTGTTGCACCGCGCTTGATTGAATCCTATGCGCAGTCTTTCGCGCGGTATGTGCAGTGCGAGCAGGCGATCTCCAAGTTCGGCCTGCTTGGCAAGCATCCGACCACGGGTGCCGCGATCGCTAGCCCATTTGTGGCGATGAGCCAGTCGTTTGGGAAGCAAGCGAATGTGTATTGGTATGAGATTTACGAGATCGTGCGCGCCACCTGCACCACCGACTACTCGGGCGCAGCTCCTGGTGATGACGTGATGGAGCAACTGCTCAAAGCCCGCTCCTAAAACAACCCTTTTTCGTGCCTGCCTGTGTTTGACGGGTGGGCGTTTTGTTTCGCCCCTTTTGATCTGAAAGTGAGTGTGTGTATGTCTGTTACGAAGACTGCTGAGGCCGTGTGTGTCGGCCATCCCGATAAGCTCTGCGATCTGATCGCTGACACGATCCTTGACGATATCCTCTATGAGGATCCTGTTGCCCGCGTTGCAGTAGAAGTGATGGCATCTGGGCGACGGATTATCGTCACAGGTGAAATCACCACTACCTGCCGGCCGCGTATTCGTGAATCGGTGCGTTACGCGCTGGTAAAGGCGGGTTATGTGCCGTGGAAGTTCCTCGTCTTCGTCTGGACACACCGCCAATCCCCAGACATCAACGCAGGAGTCACCCGATCGCTCGAAGCACGGTTCGGTGACGACACCGAATTCGCCCTCCAAGGAGCAGGTGACCAAGGCACCGTCTTCGGTTACGCCACGGTCGAGACCCCGGAGCGTTTGCCATTGCCGCTTGTGCTCTCACACGAGATTTGCGCCCGCCTCGATAAGGCGCGCAAGGACGGCACGATCACCGGGATCAAGTCCGATGGTAAGGCGCAGGTGACAGTTCGTTACGACGATGTTGGTAGGCCCGTGGCGGTTGAGACGGTGGTGGTGTCGATCCAACACGAGAAGATCAAGGATCTGGATGAGCTTGCAGCTGAGGTCAAAACACTGATCGTCGCACCCGCGTGCAAACCGTACCTGTCGATCAGCGCCGACACCGAGATTCTCGTCAACCCCTCCGGATCTTTTACGGTTGGTGGGCCGAAAGCAGACACGGGTCTGACGGGCCGCAAGCTGATGGTCGACACCTACGGCGGACTCGCGCTCCATGGTGGTGGCGCGTTCTCGGGCAAGGACGCCTCGAAGGTTGACCGTTCGGGTGCCTATATGACGCGCCTGATCGCCCGCACGATCGTCGACGCTCGTCTGGCTCATGAGTGTCAGGTGGCGATCAGTTATGCGATTGGGAAAGCTGATCCGGTCGCCTTCACCATCGACACCCTCGGCACCGGCGAATACTCTGACGAGATCCTCACTGCTGCTGCGCGGGAAGTGTTTCCGCTGCGCCCCGGAGCAATCATCGACGCCTTGAACCTTCGCAAGCCTGGCTTTACACAGTATTCAACCTACGGTCACTTCGGCCATGCCGGTCTGCGCTGGGAGAGCTCGTTCGCTCACGTTAATGCTTTAGGGAAGGCGGTGAAGAAGCATGCTCATGAAAACAATGCCAATAGCTGAGCTGAAGCCCGCTGACTACAACCCTCGTAAAGACCTCCAGCCCGGCGATCCCGAATACGAGAAGCTCAAGCGATCCCTGACCGAGTTTGGCTACGTCGAGCCCGTTATCTGGAACTCCACCACCGGGCATGTCATTGGTGGTCATCAGCGCTTGAAAGTGCTCGAAGACCTCGGCCACACGGACGTGGACGTGATCGTCGTGGAGCTGGATGAGACGCGCGAGAAAGCACTCAACATCGCGCTCAACAAGATCAGCGGCGAATGGGACCAGGACAAACTCTCACTCTTGATTGCCGACCTCGATGCTTCGGATTTCGACGCTGAACTCACCGGTTTCGATGACGCTGAGATCGCGCAGCTTATCGGCTCATTGGATGAGGGTGAGGTGGAGGATGACGAGTTTGACCTCACCGCCGCGTTAGAAGCTGCTACTTTCGTGGAGCGTGGGGATATCTGGACGCTTGGCCGCCACCGACTCGTGTGCGGCGACGCCACCAGCGCCGAGGACGTCGAGTTGTTGATGGATGGTAAGCGTGCGAATCTTGTGTTGACCGATCCGCCATATAACGTCGCCTTCGAATCAGGATCCGGATTGTCCATCAAGAACGACAAGATGGATGGCGATAAGTTCTACGATTTCCTGTTATCAGCGTTTTCGAACATGGTGGGCGTGTGTGAGAAGGGCGCATCCGCGTATGTGTTCCACGCTGACACTGAAGGATTGAACTTCCGTCGCGCTTTTCAAGATGCTGGTTTCTACCTGTCGGGCTGTTGTATTTGGGTTAAAGATTCCCTCGTATTGGGACGTTCCCCGTATCAGTGGCAGCACGAGCCGGTGCTATTCGGGTGGGTGAAGACGGGTAAGCACAAGTGGTACGCCGACCGGAAACAAACCACGATCTGGAACTTCGCCAAGCCCCGCCGCAACGCTAACCACCCCACCTCCAAACCGCTGGATTTGTTGGCGTATCCGATCGGGAACTCCACCCAGGCGAACACGATCGTGCTCGACACCTTCGCAGGCTCAGGCTCCACACTCATGGCAGCTGAGGCAACCGACCGCATCGCCTACTGCATGGAACTCGACGAAAAATACGCCTCCGTGATCCTGCGCCGCTACGCCGACGCCACCGGAGACGCCGCAGGAATCACGTGTCTCCGCGACAGCCAGCAGCTCGCCTACCTGGATGTCGTGAAGGCAGTGGATCGAGGCACCACATGACCGCGTTGACGCTTGGCTCTCTGTTTGACGGGTCGGGCGGCTTCCCACTCGCCGCCCTCAACGTCGGTATCCGCCCCGTCTGGGCGTCCGAGGTGGAGCCGTTTCCGATCCTCGTCACCACCACCCGTCTGCCCGCGGTCACCCACCTCGGCGACGTCAACACTATCGACGGCACCGTGATCGAGCCGGTGGACATCATCTCGTTCGGGTCGCCGTGCCAAGACCTGTCGGTCGCAGGACGGCAGACCGGGCTGGCAGGTTCACGTTCCGGCCTGTTCTTTCAGGCTGTTCGCATCATCAAGGAAATGAGGGAGGCGACTAATGACCAATATCCCCGATTTGCTGTCTGGGAGAACGTGCCGGGAGCCTTCTCCTCCAACCAAGGGGCGGATTTCGCCGCCGTCCTCACGAGCCTCATCCAGGTCGTCGCGCCGTCCGTCCCTGACGTGCCTGTTCCTGACACGCGGTGGGCCGACGCTGGGACCGTCGTGGCAGGCGGATGCTCGGTTGCGTGGCGTGTACTCGATGCGCAACATTTCGGCCTCGCCCAACGACGCCGCCGCATCTACCTTGTCGCAGATTTTGCAGGCCGATCCGCACCCGAGATTCTTTTTGAGCCCGCGAGCCTGCCAAGGAATCCTGAATCGGGCGGCACGCAAGAACAAGACCATGCCCACACCCCTGAAGCAAGCCTTGGAGGCCGTAGCAGCTCGGTGATATTGATGGATCATCATCCGCAGGACTCGAGGTTGACCGTCAACTCCTTGGGGGTGGTGCAGACGCTGACTGCCCGGATGGGCAACTCACCCACCAACGTCCCCATCCTCCTCGACGCCCCAGAGGAACGCAGGGTGTTTGGCCTGAATTCGATCCACCAGTCCCGCAGCGGTGGCGGCCACTACGGCTACGAAGCAGAAGTGTCGAAAACCCTCGACCTGAAAGGCGGAGAGCCGACCTGCAACCAAGGCGGCATGGTCATCTTGGAACCCGTCTATGCCGCATCCAAGGCCGACTATTTCACCCGCACCACCAAGGATCAGGCAGGTGCGCTGCTGGCCACGGATTACACCGACCCGCCCATGGTCGCCAGCTCGTCGCTGCGCCCCAGACGGTTGACGCCGGTCGAGTGCACCCGGTTGCAGGGCTTCCCCGACGACTGGTGCGACCAGCTCGCCATCACCGACCCCACCGATGCCCAGCTCGACTACTGGGTGGACGTGTGGGCCGAATGGAACCGCCTCCGAGGCGTTAGGCCGCGCTCCCGCAAGCAGGTCGCCAGCTGGCTCGCAGACCCGACGTCGGATTCGGCGCAATACAAGTTGTGGGGCAACGGGATCGCTTTGCCCGTGGCTCGCCACGTCCTTGAAAGACTGAAGAATTTTGCTCGCGCAAGGACTGGATAAGCGCTCGCACCTATGGCTGTATGTACATGACCAAACGACCCCCTAACTAGAGGAAAGAGGAGATGGAGGATGGTCATGAGGGTGAGCTTTCTGGCGAAGCGGCTGAAGCCTACGACGTCCTTTACGACGCCATCACCAAGGACAACCAATGAGCATTGAAAACGAGAAAACAGAGCTGACCCAACCCTCCGCTCATGAATCCTCTTCCGGTGATGAGGTTCAGCTTCCGATCGTCCCAGTTGAGTCAGATGCCACGCCCTCACCACCAGCAGAGACCATCGAAGCCCAAGAACTCCCAGCGCCCAAGGCGGCGTCCTTCGACTTGAGCCTGCCAATTCTCGAGGTCCTCACCGACCCGACCATGTAGCCCAGTACTACACCAATTTTTAGATGCCTTCACCCCAGATGGGTGTGGGCAATTTTTTATGCCCACGAAAGGAATCATTCCCATGTCTCTTCACGCCATCTGGCACGCCATCCAAACCGGGATCGCTGGTATTGGTGCCTGGCTCGCCGCTTATCTTGGAGGCCTCGACGGCCTCGTCTATGCGCTGATCGTCTTCGCTATCGCCGACTACATCACCGGGGTGCTGGCCGCCATCAACGAGCGCCGCCTCTCCAGCGCAGTTGGTTTCAGGGGTATCAGCCGAAAGATCCTCATCTTCACCCTCGTCGGCCTCGCCCATTTGATCGACGTCCACATCCTCGGAGCACCCGGAGTCCTACGCGCGGCGGTCATCTTCTTCTACCTATCCAACGAAGGCATCTCCCTCGTAGAGAACGCCACCCGATTGGGTCTGCCTGTCCCGGCGCAGATGCGCGGGGCGCTCGATGCGATCGCCAATCGCGCCGAAACCAGACCCTCACTCACCGAACCACCAACCACTGAAAAGGAGATTCACTGATGAAGAATTGGAACACGCTTGAGGCCGACATCGACCTCATCATGAACACACACTACACACCCGGCCGCAACGGCAGGCGGATCGATAAGGTCATCATCCACCACAACGCCGGAAACCTCACCATCAGGGGCTGCTACGACGTGTGGCAGTCCCGTCCTGCATCCGCCCACTACCAAGTCCAAACCGATGGCACAATCGGCCAGCTCGTATGGGACCGCGACACCGCTTGGCATGCAGGCAACTTTGCCGCCAACACCACCAGTATCGGCATCGAACACGCCGACGTGTCCTCGAACCCGTGGGCGGTATCCGAAGCCTGCCTGGATAACGGTGCACACCTCGTCGCGGCCGTTTGCAAGTTCTACGGCCTTGGCCGCCCGGCGTGGGGCAAGAACGTGTTCGGGCACAAAGACTTCATCCCAACCGCCTGCCCAGCCTCATTGGCTGGCTCCCAGCACACCGCCTACATGGCTCGCGCCCAGTCTTGGTATGACCAAATGACCGGCAACACCCCAGCACCAGCACCAGCACCTGCTCCTGCAACGCCGAACATCGACACCCTCGCCGACGCGGTGATTCGCGGCGAGTACGGGAACGGGGAGGAGCGTAAGCTCCGCCTCGGAGCCAACTACGCGGCTGTCCAACAGCGAGTGAACGAGAAGCTTTCCGGCAACGCATCCGCCCCGAAGCCAGCAGGGCCCAACATCGACGCATTGGCTGATGCAGTGATTCGCGGTGATTACGGCAATGGGGAGGAGCGCAAGCTCCGCCTCGGAGCCAACTACGCCGCCGTGCAAGCTCGCGTAAATGAGAAGCTCGCGGGCCGTGCACCTGCCGCCAAGCCTGCGGGTCCCAACATTGATGCTCTTGCCGACACCGTGATCCGTGGCGAGTACGGCAACGGTGAAGATCGTAAGCGCCGCCTCGGAAATCTCTACAGCGCTGTCCAGGCGCGAGTCAACGCCAAGCTCGGCTACTAACAGCTAGAGGTCAACGAACTTAGCCCCGTCACCACTGTGACTTCCCAGATTCTCGGGGAGCCGGTGGTGGCGGGGCTTTTCATCATTCTTGAGGTTTTCTTACCCGTCCGGATTCGCAGGTGCCCGAGGGCGTATGGGCAGAAGGCCCACACGCGACCTCCGGCGAAGGGTTAACTCGGCACGCATTCGTGGCCTTCTACGGAGAGGAGGCCAGTGATGGCGTTAGATGAGAGAGAAAAACAAGCAGCCAGGCGCATGCGCTTGGGCGGGCTTGGGTATAAGGCGATCGCTGCACGTCTTGCGGTCAGCCGCGATCAGATCCGCGCCTATGTCACCCGCACAGGTATCGAACCAACAGCGAAAGCTGACCCTGATGGGCGGTGGTGCCGCTGGTGCGGAATCAAACTGTCGCAACGCGCGGATGGGAAGAAACCATCATTTTGCTGTAGCGAGCATCGGCGGGCGTTCTGGCATACCCACCCAGAAGCAGGCACCCGCAAAGCCTTCTATGAGTTCACGTGCGCAAACTGTGACATGCCTTTTCAAGCGTATGGGAATGCGGGGCGTAAGTACTGCTGCCATGCCTGCTACATCCGCCACCGGTTCGGCACCAAGGGTGGCAGTCGATGACCAAGGGCGTGTTTGATGCCGAGGTTGATCTAGCCAGGGTTGTGGGGTTCATTGATCGGCTCACTGACACTGGTGCACTGACGGACAGTGAAGCCCGCGTGGTGTTGACTCGTGTGGCGGGGGAGTTTCCTGCTGTTGTTGGTGGGCTGATTTTGCGGGTTCGACTGGATAAAACGCGGGTTTAGAGCGTAGATGGATACAACCAGCTGAACCCCTTATTTATTAGGGGAAACGAGCAGTGTAAGGAGATTGAGATACGTGGGTGAGATGAGGGTGATCCCGGCGAGACCAGCACGGCCGCAGCGGTTGAGGGTAGCGGCCTACGCGCGGGTGTCCACTGAGCACGAACGGCAATTGTCGTCGATCGCCGCCCAGGTATCGTACTACTCCCATCTGATTCAATCCACCCCTGGGTGGGACTATGTCGGGGTATTTATCGACGAAGGTATTACCGGCACCTCCACCAAGCATCGCGATGGATTCAAACACCTCATGGACACCGCTAAGGCAGGCGGCATTGACGTTATTTTGACGAAGTCGATCTCTCGCCTTGCCCGCAACACTGTCGACCTGCTCGCTACGGTCCGTGAGCTCAAAGATCTTGGTGTGGCGGTGCGTTTCGAGCGTGAACAGATCGACACCCTCAGCGCTGACGGGGAACTCCTACTGACCTTGTTGGCGTCGTTTGCTCAAGAAGAATCCCGTTCACTATCCCAGAACGTCAAATGGGCGATCCGCAACCGGTACAAGAATGGTGGCACAAATTCTTTCGTCGTCTACGGCTATAGCTGGGCAAACGGCGAGTTCACCATCATTGACGAAGAAGCCAAGATTGTGCGCTTACTGTTTGCTAATTATCTCGATGGGATCAGCCCGGAGAAAACCGCGACGATGCTCAATGCTGGAGGTAAACGCTCTCGGGGAGGGCGACGGTTCTACGGGTCCGTGTTTCGTCGCATGCTCGAAAATGAGCGGTACAAGGGCTGCCAAATGCTGCAGAAAATGTACCGCCCCACAATCCAAGCACCCACACGTGCCCTCAACGACGGGGAGCTGCCGCGATACTGGGTCGAGCAAGCCCTCCCACCAATCATTGATGAGGCGATGTTTGACGCGGTGCAAGCAGAAATCGCGCACAGGCGTGAGGTGGGCCCGGCGGCGACCCCGTCAAAGAACACGGGCGTATTCACTGGACGAATCTGTTGTGGTGCGTGTGGGAAGAGCTATCAACGCAAAACCCGCACCTACAAGTCTGGAACCTCATACAAGTTCTGGCGCTGCTGGAGTGCCTGCACCGGGAACGGCAACCCCTGCGGCGGACATAATCTACGCGAAAGCCTCCTCGAACACGCCTGCGCATACATGCTCGGCACCCAGGGTTTCGACCCCGTCCAGGTTGGCGAGCAGATCGTGATGATCGAGGCCTTCGAGCATCAGCTCACCTTCCACCTCGCGGATGGAACCATGACACCAGTGGGGTTAACCAGTGAGGGGAGGTTGGCATGAGTCGCACCGTCACAGCGATACCCGCAACAAAGAAATTTGGGAATGTCACAACCCCGTCTGGGGTACCAGCGCGCAGAAGGGTCGCCGCCTACGCTCGCGTCTCTACCGAGATGGAAGAACAAACCTCCTCGTATGAGGCCCAAATCGACTACTACACCACCTACATTCGCTCCCGTAATGATTGGCAGTTCGCGGGCATGTATTCCGATGAGGGCATCTCTGGCACTTCTATGAAACGCCGTGAAGGATTCCAAACCATGATCGATGACGCTCTGGCAGGCAAAATCGACCTGATCCTCACCAAGAGTGTGTCCCGGTTTGCTCGCAACACCGTCGACTCGCTCACTACCGTGCGCAAGCTCAAGGATGCAGGCGTCGAGGTCTATTTTCAGAAGGAAAATATTTACACCTTTGACGCCAAAGGCGAATTACTCATCACGATCATGTCGAGTCTGGCGCAAGAAGAATCCCGCTCAATTTCCGAGAACGTCACCTGGGGCCACCGTAAACGCTTCGCCGACGGGAAAATCATGGTTCCCTACGCTTCACTGTTGGGCTACAAGAAAGGCGAGGAGGGAAACCTCGCCATCGACGAAACCCAAGCCCCGATCGTGCGGCGCATTTACGCCCGCTTCCTAGAAGGCGCAACCCCTCAAACCATCGCCAAAGAACTCACCGCTGATCAGATTCCTACACCGCGTGGCAAACAAATCTGGTCGCCCTCGACTGTGCGATCGATCCTGACCAACGAGAAATACAAAGGCGACGCGCTGCTCCAAAAGAGCTTCACTACCGACTTCCTGACCAAAACCATGAAAGTCAACGAAGGCGAAGTACCCCAGTACTACGTCACCGGCAACCACGAACCCATCATCACCCCAGCCACCTGGGACGTGGTCCAAACAGAACTCGCCCGCCGCGCAGGCAAAGGCACCTCTAATACCCACCCCTTTGCCAACAAGATCACCTGCAGCGAGTGTAGTGGCTCATTCGGGAGGAAAGTGTGGCACTCCACCAGCAAATACCGCCGCTATATCTGGCGCTGCAACAACAAATACAAGAAAATTCATCGTTGCGCGACACCCCACGTCACCGAGGAGCAGATCAAAAACGCCTTCGTCGCCGCCCTGGCTGAGCGCGTCACCAACACTGACGTTCTCGATGACACCATGTGCCTGCTCGACGAAACCGTCTACGACACCCGCGAGTTGGAAACTCAGCAGGCCACGCTAGGGGAGCGGATCGAAGAAACGATCACGCTGATGAACCAACTCATCACCACCGCAGCAGCCACAGCCCACGACCCCGACGACTACGACCGCCGCTACCACCAGCTCGAAACCCGACACCGCCAACTCGAGACCGAGCACCAGCACATCACCGACAAGATCGACGATCTGCGCCACCGCCGAGCACAAGCCATCAAAGTCCACTTCTACCTCGCCACCCTGCCACCACTCGCATACAGCGACCAAGCATGGAACACCCTCGTCGACCACGCCATTATCAACGCTAATGGAGCCATCAGCGTCATCTTCAAAGACGAATAATCGGCCAGCTAACTCGCTCACAGCAATAAAAACCAGCAATTCTACCCCCGTCTTTGGAAAACACCCCCTACCGAATGAATCTGCCCCCAAGCCAGTCTTGTATCAAAATGAACGTCTAAGTCTCTTGTAGCCGGCCACAAGGTTGTTCCCTTGTGGTCGGTTTTAGTGCTAATGCCCGAATTGTGGGGCTATAGGCGCAAACGTGGTGCTTTAGATGGCGTGTCGGTTTTAGTGTCGGGCCGGGAATTGAAATGGGCCCACTGTGCCGCGGTGTGGCACTGGGGATCCCGTCGCCCGCTCAAATATTTAGATCGACTAGACGTAAAAATTTAGCTAATAGGGCATACGGAACATGCTCCTAAAGAATTTTCCATAATGTGACATTTGTCACTCATTTCTTGCGATGATATCAGCATTTTTCCTATTAAAACGCCATTTTTTCTACAGAAACCGCTTAGGATGCAACCATAACAGCGTGCATCTACCAAGAAAGGTGAATGTATAATGTTGCCCACTTTTCGCAAATCATTAATAGTCGCTATATCGACGAGCGCTCTCATACTCACTGGCGGAATAGCAACCGCTCAAGCTTCCGCTGCGGATTCCGCCACTTACCCCGTCAGGATAAGCAAAGTAGCGGAAGATAATACTTCTTCTGAGCTCAAAGATGCACACTTAAGCCTCTCAATTCCGGGAGGCGATCCACAAACCTGGACATCATCAACAAGCCCGCATGAAGTAAAGCTTGCTCCTGGTACATATACGCTTACCGAAACTTCTGCACCGAAGGACTATGATGTAGCAGAGCCGATCAGCTTTACCGTAACAGATAAAGGCACAATCGAAGCCCCGTCAACAGTTTTGAGCTTTTCTCCGGTAGACGCAACTCCAGTAAGAGCCTATAACGATTTCAATGACGAAACTCCTCATTGGGGACAGAATCCTTACGGCAAAAACTACTATGTTGATCGGGATACTAAAAACGAGTCTGCCGCAGGAGACGAGGTCATTTATTGCTTCAATATGGATCTGAACCAACCACCGGACTCTTATAACTATGGTGAAAACATCGACCCAGATGTGACTGGGAAAGAAGTCAATTTCACAGCACGCTATGTTTTCGATGGCTTGGCTCAGTATGCCAATACTCCCAAGGTGCAAGATCCAGCTACTCTTGCTCTTAAAATTCGTAAGGTCATCGAGGCCGGCTATCCAAATAACAAGAAAACTTTTGGCACTGGGCTGACTTCCACCGAGTTCCGCGCAGCTACTCAGCTTGCTGTCTACTACTGGTCAGACTCTTTCACCTTAGAGAAAATCCGCGAAATAGTAGCTAAAGATGGCGTAGATTCCCAGAAAACTCACGGTTTCGGAAGAATTGATACTCCTGAGGGAGCAAAAGTTAAAGCAGCATACGAGAAAATCATTGCCTATGCTGAGGATTCAAATTCAGATAGCGACATTGTTGATAAAAACATCGGCGTTTACATCCCAAACCTTTCGAATTACCAGCGTTTCATTAGCTCCAAGGACACCCCGCAAGAGCGCATTCCAGTTATCGCGATGGTAGATAAAAAGACCGTAGCGCCAGACACCCCGCAGCCAAAGGCGGATGTTAAGGAGTCGCCGGCGAAGAATCCGCAGTCTGATTGCAAGAAGAAGCAGGTCACTGAGACCTTCACTGTGACGACCACGCCATACAAGTGGGATACCGCCAGCAAGACGTGGGTTCTCGATACTGACAAGGCCACCACAGAAGACGTAAATCGTACTCGCGAGATGACCGATGCTGAACTCCAAACCTGTACCCCGCAGCCAAAGGCGGATGTTAAGGAGTCGCCGGCGAAGAATCCGCAGTCTGATTGCAACAAGAAGAAGCAGGTCACTGAGACCTTCACTGTGACGACCACGCCATACAAGTGGGATACCGCCAGCAAGACGTGGGTTCTCGATACTGACAAGGCCACCACAGAAGACGTAAATCGTACTCGCGAGATGACCGATGCTGAACTCCAAACCTGTACCCCGCAGCCAAAGGCGCAGGCCAAGGAACGTTCGCTTGCGTTAACAGGCCTATCTAGCAGCAATCTTCTCGGGATTGGAGCCGCTATGTTCGCAGTAGGAGTTATTGGACTATCTACTCGAAAGCGCTCAAAGGAGTAACTTCCTAGCTAGTTGAAAAGGAACGGAGCCAAGAATATGACAAAATCTTATTCTTGGCTCCGTTCCTATACTCACCAGCCGATTGTTCCTCCGACCCCTCCGGCTTCACCGAAGACGAAGTTGTCGAAGGCCGGTGCTTCCGGAATCCTGACACTGCTGGCCCTCGGTGGCCTGATGACAGCAGATGGAGCTCTTCTGGTGACACGTCGCAAGAAGAACCTCATGCGACCCATTTGATTACAAGGACCTAGTCCTGATCACACAATGGTGCGCCGTCGAATCTCACCGGTTCGGTGGCGCGTCATTATGTATACCCGCACATGAGCCTCGTCCCCCATGATCAGCACTGTTTACGCCTAGGCTGAAAGACAAAAACACCAACCACACAGCCAAAAGGCGAATACTGAAAAAAGGGGAAGCGCGATACCCAACGTGGAACTCAAACCACCTGAGGTGGATGCATCGCCCCTAGCCCCGCACTGCGTTGACGGAGCGAAGGTAGAGATTCTGACCTTGCGCGCAGTCCCTCTTGGAGGCTTGTGCGCAATGACTGTCGCACGCACGCTACTCCAACGCCGGTCCCTCATTGGCGCGTGGTGCTTTGTTGACCATTACGGTCCCGACAGGGTCTTAGACGTTGGCGGCATGGGCGTTGCTCCGGAGTTCCCGCGCGTCACTATCAAACCGCGCCTCAACGTCGAGCCCGTCGCTCGGTTAGACGTGCGGGCCTGATCAGCGTCTCAAAGCCGAGCCTTCCAAACATTCATCGGGTCGGGCGTTTCGATCTGCAGTCGGGTGGTCAGCCAAGATGTTCCCAATCGTCTGCGTGAACCCAGCCGTTATCTGCGATCCAAGCTCATCACGTTACCGGCTGCACTTAGTGCGACGGTTTTGGGTGTTTGAGCCTGGATGTGTCGCGTGGGGTGTACTTGGTGCGGTCGTGGGGGTGGTTCTAGGTCAGTAAACTTAGAATGATATTGTCTTATTTCTCGGGCATTAGCCCGAATATCGCATTATCGAAAGTGCTTTTACAGCAAGCGCCTAAAACTGAATTTTGCTCTGTTGCCAGAGCGGGTCTAGTGGCATCCGAAGCGCGTCTAAGGCCTTGGAGTACACGCCTCCAAGGCCTTAGAGTCAGCGATTTAAAAGGGAAAAATCCCCACGGATTTAACCGTCAATTTGCGGAGACACGTCAACAAATTCGGTTATAGGCGCCGCCTGCTCACGTACCTTTTGCGCTTCGGCTTCGCTAACTATAGCCTCTGCCTTTTCTTCGGCATCACACCGCGCCTTGTAGTTTTCTATCTCATGCGCCTTGGCCGCCTCGTCCCAGCCAAGAATATCCGCAGATATTGTCGCAACCTCGTCAATAACAGCCAATCCGCGATCCCGATGCTCGTAAGAGAGTCTGGTGCGGCGCGCCAGTAAGTCTTCCACATGCAAAGCGCCCTCATGCAAAACACCAAACGCTATTTCTGCACGCAGATACTCTTCAGCGCCCTTAAGCTCCTTCCCTAAAGAAGGATCCTTCTCAATCATTTTGAAAATCAGCTTGATATCACTTCCGTACCTGTTTAACAGATCTTCTACGTGATCCACGCTCAAACCGTTTTTCTTTGCCAGCGCCTCACGCTGTTCCCACATAGCTTCATAGTCAACAGCTCCAGAAAGCGGAGTGCTTCTGGTAACGCACGGCATTTGCTTAGCCAGCTCCTTACCCAAGGCAAAATCAACAGCATCTTCAGCCATCTGCCTGTAACTCGTAAGCTTCCCACCTGCTATAACAGTGAGCCCCGGAGCAGCTTCGGTAACTGTGTGCTCCCTGGAAACCTTGGTTGACTTAGCCTTATCTCCGTCCAAAGTTCCTGGCTGCAACAAAGGCCGTAGCCCAGCGAAAGCCCCAATGATGTCATCACGTGTTAGCGGGTTAGCCAGCACCGAGTTCGCATGTTCAAGCAGATAATCAATATCCTCAGAATCAGGTACCGGTTCCAACCTGTTTTCATGGTATTTGGTATCAGTAGTTCCTATAACCCAATAACGCTTCCACGGGATTATAAACAACACAGACTTCTCTGTGCGCAAGAATAAACCAACTTTGGAATCAATCTTTTCCTTCGGCACAACAATATGAATGCCCTTGGAGGCCAAAACTTTCAAGCCACCCGTAGAACCGGAAAGAGACTGTGTTTTCTCAGTCCAAACTCCCGTTGCGTTAATGATGGATTTTGCCTTAACCACATGTTCAGCGCCTGTTTCCATATCACGAAGTTTGGCGCCAACCACCTTGTTTCCATCCTTGAGCATTTCAACAACCTGGGTACGATTCGCAGCCAAAGCGCCAAACTGAGCGGCCGTGCGAACCAGATTCACCACCAGACGGGCGTCATCCACCCTGGCATCGTAGTAAACCAAAGAGCCAATAAGTGCGTCTTTTTTCAACGCGGGCGCAAGCTCCAATGACCCTTTCTTCGAGTAGTGCTTTTGAATGGGCACTGAACCCCTATGTGCAAACTGTGCGATGGCGTCATACATTCCCACCCCAACAGCCGAATAAGCCCGCTCTATTACGCGCATTTTTATGGGCCACAAAAAAGGCTGTGCTTTCACCAAATGTGGAGCCGTGTGGGTAAGTAATAAGCCACGTTCCCTCAAAGACTCAGCAACCAAGGCAAAATTAAGTTGATAAAGGTATCGCAGACCACCGTGCACCAGCTTTGAAGATCGCGACGAAGTGCCGGAGGCCCAGTCTTGCGCCTCGACTATACCGACTCGTAAACCACGGCTTGCAGCATCCAGTGCGATCCCCGCTCCCGTAACACCTCCGCCAATCACTAAAACATCAAGCGGCTTTTCCTCCATGTTGCGTAGCGCCTCTTCGCGCTTGCTTGGCGATAACTGCGTTGTGAACATCGTAGCTCCAGTCGTATTAGTTGATTTAGGGCAACCCAATCAGCCCCTAAGGTTAGACTAACCTAAGTGAGCACTAATGGTCATCACGCTTGAACATTTTTTCACCGGCCTCTCGCCTTAGGGCATAAAATCACGTATTTACCCGTGAAAAATAACCCGGACTTAAAATAAGTAGAAAGAATTGTGTCCTTTGAAAACTCCCCAGGTCCGCTAAAAGCCCTAAAACAGTAAAGGGGCAATCAAAACAGGCCCTAATGCGCGGAAGGAAACATAAAATGGGGGTGGCGGTTATTAATCGAACCCCCGACAAGCTTTCGTTGGCCAATCACAGATGCGGCCAAAAGGAAGTATCAATTCTACTTAAGGGCAATGTAACCTCGCTGTGCGGCCTTTATTAAACGCCGTTCTGCGAGGGTGGACTGTGTGAGAAAACATCTAGCGGCACGGAATCCGGTAGCTACCACAGTCCTGACATCTTCCGAAGCGGGCATCAGTACTTCGTTGACATCCAGTGTTGCCCTGGTGAGTGCGGCTGCTGCCTCGACCTAGAGACCATCGACGTCGAGGGTTAGTCTGCCGGATTTAAATCCTTCAGTTGCCATGATGTTTCCTCTTCGTCCATACGCAATAGGCTGGGCTTAGGCTTCGGTATAGGCTGCGGATTCCTGGGAGAAGCCTGCGTGCTGTGAAGAGCGATAGCTAGTTCATTGGTGGTGACGTATTTGATGTAGTCGTACCAGTTGTTTGGAAAGCTCTGGATGCGGTGGATTTTCTTGTGTTTATTGGAAAATCGCAGGAAATAGAGGGAGAGGCTGAAAGGCTCTGTTCTTAGCTGGATGACTTGCGATTTTGGGAAATATTTTATGCGTATTGATGATTTCTCTTGTTCTCGGGTTCGCTAGGCGTTTTCGCGAGGCAAGATCGCTATCTCTAAACCGGCGAGTACGACTTCTATGATGATTTCAAAGTATTCCTGACTCATGCGGTCTTCGTTTTTCGGGTTGGCTAGCGGAATTAAGTAGCCCTGGATTATGTCGGTCAGCGTTGTGGAGCAGGCAGCTAGGGGCTGAAGTTGGGTAATCATTTGGCCTAGGTCGTGGCGCTGTTCCTGTTTGGTTGGGCTGCGCAAGTTGCGAGCAGTGATGCTCCACAGCGTCGTGTTGATGATAATTGAGTATGTGATGTGAATGTACTTGTTAAAACCAGCGTCCCGTAGTTTTTCGTAAGCCGCCTCCAAGATTGGTATAAACGCGGCGTCCATATGTCCATACATCAGTTTGTCGGTGACTCCGGGGAATTCAAGAAAGACGGGCCTGACATTTTCTGCTAGGGAGATGAACCAATCTTTCCATTCCAGCTGCTCGTCCGGTAGCTCGATGGTGCTAGTGATTTCGCCGATTACAGAAGCGGTAATGGCGTCACGGTTTTGGTAATGGTGGTAGATGACAGAGGGAACTACTCCCAGACGCTGCGCAAGGTCACGAATCGACCATTTTTCTAGACCGCACTCTCGGGTCAGTTCCATTGCGGTGTACGTGATCTTTTCCTGCGTCAGCCAGGCGCGTCTACCCGTGTTTACCCGCTTGTCTTTATTTCCCACGAAAACAGCATACCCTCAACCTCGACAATACTAGAACATTGTTCTAGTATTGTTTCGGCTTGATTGTCTGCTCACTTTGGAAAGGATGTTTTAATGTGCGCCACTAACGAACAAAACGAGAAAGTCGAATCAAAAATAACGGGACTGTTTCCCCTGTTTTTGACGGTGTTACTGGCGTATATGGGGCAGATGATTCTTAATCCAATTCTGGCTCCGCTATCGCGCGAAATCGGGTTGAAGGAATGGCATATTGGCGCCACCATTTCGTTAGCAGCCGTAATGTTTTCTCTTACCTCCACCAGGTGGGGACGGGTCTCATTGCGATGGGGATCTCGGCGTATCTTGCTTATTGGCATGCTTGCCGGAATCCTGGCTCTAGGCGGATTCGCTATGGTGGTGTGGCTAGGATTTAAGGGTCTGCTCACCGGCATAGCGTTGATTATAGGAGTAGTCATAACTAGGGGCGTGCTGTACGGCGGTGCCATCGCATCAGTTTCCCCAGCCGCGCAAACCTACGTTGTGACTCATACCTACAGTGAGACGCAACGGGTAAAAGGTGTGGGAGTCTTGGGCGCTGCGCAAGGATTCTCGTCTATTCTTGGAGCCTTAGTGGGTGGCAGCCTTGCAGCTATAGGAGGCTTCATGATGCCCCTGCTGGTGATGCCTCTGGTCATGCTTTTAGGCGTTGCCGTTTTGCTTCTAACATTCAAACCCACAGGTGGCGAAGAAAAAGTCGCTCAACCGGCAAAAGTTTCCTACTTTGATTCAAGAGTATTCGTGTTCCTGGCTTGCGGTTTCCTCATGTTTACCGCTTTTTCTACCGTGGCTACACTTTTCGGCTTTTTGCTGCAGGATGTTTTGAAGCTAGCGGCCGGCGCCACAGCAGGGTTCACCGCTTTGTGCATGTCAATAATGGGTGTGGTGATGATACTGGCGCAGGCCTTGGTGGCTCCAAGGTTAAACTGGGGTGCTAAAAAACTCTTTAGAAGAGGATTAATAATCGTTCTTCTCGGGTTACTGCTCTTGGTTTATCCACTAAATCTTGGACTGTTCATCGTGGCCAGCATCTTGACAGGCTTTGGTCTAGGTCTGGCGATGCCTGGCTACAACACGGCGCCTACTTTGCAAATGAAGCCCGAAGAGCAAGGTGGGCTGGCCGGGTTGATTAATGCTAACAATGGTGCAGCCTATGTAGTGGCACCGATAGCCTCCACCGCACTTTACGGACTCTCTCCGTGGCTACCAATGACATGTTGCACAGTTCTGATAGCTGCGGCAGTTTTGCTGAGTTTTTATCATCCCGAGTTCCGCGAATAATCTCTTTATGATTAGAAGCAAAAACCATAAAAATCCCTGCTAAAGCGGTGTTGACTTCAGAACTATGATGTCTAGTCGCTGCGAGATTCAAACAAACTTAAACGTCTCAAAAACCCCATGTAAATACGGGGGCATTCAGCTCAATCGCTTGTAATGGTGTGTATATTCTTCTTGGTAATGACCCTGAAGCTATTGAGAACACCTGGTGTTACATCGGCAAGACTGAAAACTTTGTTGAGCGTTTACGCGATCATGACAAAAAGAAGCCGTAGCGGGAAAGAGAATCAGCCAACGAGTGGACAACGTCGACGAGGAGTGTGCCAAGCTTCCCGTCATAAACGCGCCGATAGCTTGCGCCAGGACGATGCTAAACACGAGTCCGAACGCGATCGCAAGCTTGTTACGCAGGTGAGGGTCCGTGGCGATCTCTTGCGCACTCGGCCCGTAATCGTGGTGGTGTTCGTTCACGATGACTTCCTTGTAGAAACCCGGCTCGTGAATCCCTCGTTCACTCTTGTAGGCACATGTCTGAGCAGGTGTTGATTTGGTCGAGGTGGATAGCGTGGTCGGCGGCTTCGGTGACGAGTTCGGCGTCGTGGGTGATGACGATGACGACGGCACCGGTATCGGCGAGTTTGCGCATCACTTGAGAGATTGCGACGAGGTGCTTGTAGCCAACACCCGAGGTCGGCTCGTCAAAGATGTAGACATTTTTGTTCGCTGCAAGTGCTGTGGCGATGACCAGGCGTTGGCGCTGCCCGCCAGACAGCGCTTGCGGATGATCGGACTTGTGCTCCGCAAGATCGAGTTCTTCAAGGATCGCCTGGGCGTCGATGTGTTGTTTTTCGGCTCTCGTTATCCCGAGCGTGACTTCGTCAATGACGGTGTCTGAGAACAGCTGCCGGGTGGGGTCTTGCATGACAAGGTATGTGTCCCGGCTGGCGAATTTCTGTCCATTGAGTGTGATGGATGCACCTTTGGCCTTTTCAAGTCCGCAGAGGATCCGTGCCAGTGTTGATTTGCCCGACCCGCACGGGCCCAACAGTGCGCTGATTTTCCCTGCCGGAAAGAGCACATGGTCGATGTTGAGAACCGTTTTCCCGTGCCGGTAGGCGAAGGTGAGATTGCTGATCTCCAGCCCATCTCCTGCCGGTTGCGGAAGTTGTGGCATAGACACAGTCACTAGGGATCGCAGTCCAAGCTGTTTGCGCTCCTCATCCGAGGTAGCGTAGAACTCTTCGCCGGTTGCGGTGAGGGCGATGTTACCTTTGTCGAAGCAATAGACGCGGTCGACGATCCCGGAAAGGAAACTTAGCCGGTGTTCAGCAATGATGATGGTGTGTCCATCGGCTTTGAGCCTGGCGATGAGTGTGGCGAGTTGGTCGATAACGTCAGCGGACAAGTTCGCGGTCGGCTCGTCAAAGACGATCAGCGACGTGTTGTTGCACATGGCGACGGCGCAGGCCACGCGTTGCATCTGCCCACCCGACAGTTGTGTGACGCGGGATTCCAGCAGGTCGGCGATGCCTAACTCGGTAGCGACTTCGTTAATGCGCGCACAAATCTCCTGCGGGTCGCGGCCGAGGTTTTCTGGGCCGAAGGCGAGTTCTTGACGCACGTGAGTGGTGTAGAACTGGGTGCGCGGGTTTTGAAACACTGTCGAACAGTGGTGGGCAAGGCGTGGCAGGTCGGCTCGTGCCACGTCAATGTTGTCGACTGTGACGCTTCCGGTAAGGCCGCCGTCGTGGAAGTGCGGGATCAGCCCGTTAAACAGCCGTAGCGCGGTAGTTTTCCCAGACCCTGACGCGCCACACAGCAAGGTGACGGTTCCAGGTGTGATGGTGATGGTTGCGTCATTGATTGAGGGGTGGTCTGCTCCTCGATAGGTGAAGGTGACCCCAGTTGCTTGGGCTGTTGTCATAGGACGATTCTCCATATCGCGAAGCCGATAACGATGAGCAGAATGACTGCGTCGATCACACGGAATTTCACGACTGTGACTGAGGTGGGCTTTGCGGTTCCGCCCAGTCCGCGCACGAGGGCAGCAGATGCCAGTTCGTCCCCGCTGCGTACCACGGTCGATAGCAGCGGGATTGTGAAGTACTGGGCCGCGCGCAGGGAAAGCGCGGACATGCCGCGTAGCTTCATCGCATCTGAGATCGCTTTAACCTCGTGGCCGATCACGGGCAGCACACGTAAGGCAACCGAGATTGGGATCGTGAAACAGGTTGGGATTCGTGAGCTGGCGAGTGCTTTTTGCAAGGTGGCGGGTCGGATCACGCCGATCGCGTAGGCTCCCAT
The DNA here is from genome assembly GCF_000296505.1 of Schaalia turicensis ACS-279-V-Col4. GTDB lineage: Bacteria > Actinomycetota > Actinomycetes > Actinomycetales > Actinomycetaceae > Pauljensenia > Pauljensenia turicensis_A. Next base: position 141,191 of record NZ_JH815208.1, on the reverse strand, counting down.
TCCTGCGCTGACACTGAATCGCCACATCCACTGCAAAAACAGCACGAGGAACGCGCTGGCCGTTGACTTCCACACCAGTGGTATCGCGAAGACGAGCCCGCCGAGGAGCGCAAACGTGGCCAGGTAGACGGCCACCCAGCTCGGGCGCACGAGCGTGTTGGGATTGATCGCAGCGCTCGCCAGCATCACGGCGGCGAATCCGCCCAGAGTACACACGAACCACGGCGAGTAGGCACTGTAGATCGTGGTGGAGACGATGACGAGCGCTGCGATAATCGTGCGCGGGTCGGGAAGTTTAGACAAGACCGGCCCGTTCAAAGTGCTTACGCGCCACCCGGGTTCCCAACAGACCAGCAAGCCAGCCCACGATGAGCATCACGACGAAGAAGCCCAGCAGAATCGGAATCGTGACGACCTGCGCCATCTTGGCAGCGTAGTCTGCGCCCATTTGTTCGGCGATCTGCGACATATATGCGTCTTGGTTCATAAATAGCGGCATCCACGGTGACACGTAGATCGGCAGAATAAACAGTGCGTATGCCAGCGGAACGCGAACCTTCACGCTCTTCGGCCCCTTGGTGATGACTAGGTCGGCGAGCAGGCCGAACACAGCGGCCACCGCGATGCCGCCCACCCAGTGGCCGGTCACGAAAAAGAGGATTTCGATGATAATCAGCGTGATTGTCAAAGCCCCCATCTTCGGAGTGCGTGCTGTGAACAGCGCAAAGACGATGCCGTTAACGAGGATCGAAAGCAAGAAACCGGCATACATGGCGGCGGGAATGAACCCGAGCATTCCGAATGCAAATACGATGACGAACATCAAAGCGGTGAAGACGCCAATGTTGATGAAGTCGCGCGTGTTGAGGCGCGAGGACGTGCGTGTGGACATAGTTATTCCTTTCATGATTGTGAACAGTTCTGTGTTTAGACGAGTTGCCATCCGGCAGCATTGATGCGTTCTTGCCAGAAATCGCGGTATTGACCCGGCTGGTTAACCAGCTCATCATGGCACCCGCGCTGGGCGATACGCCCACCGTGGGAGAGCACAATGATTTGGTCAGCTTGGCGAATGGTTTCCAGTTTGTGGGCGATGACGATCAACGTGGAGTGCCTGCGTAGCTCGTTCATTGCCGCAACAATGTTGGCTTCGTTTTCCGCGTCCAACGCGCTGGTGGCCTCGTCGAACAGCACGATCGGGGCTTTCTTCACCAAGGCGCGAGCGATGGACACACGTTGACGTTCCCCACCCGACAGGGCGCGTCCGCCAGCTCCGGCCAGTGAATCCCAGCCATCTGGGAGCCGGTTGACGATTTCCGTCACGCCCGACAGATCAGCCGCCCATCGAATCTCTTCAGCGGTGGCTTCGGGGTTGCCAAGGCGAATGTTAGCCTCGAGCGTGTCATTGAATAGGTAGACGTCTTGGAAGACCAGGGATATCTGGCGCATCAAATCTTCGGTGGTCTGCTCGCGCACGTCCACTCCGCCAACGCGCACGCTGCCGGACTGCACATCCCAGAAACGTGCAACCAACCTCGCGATTGTGGTTTTTCCGCAGCCGGAAGGGCCAACCAGGGCACACATGCCGCCTTGCGGGACATGGAAGGAAATATCGTGCAGCACCGGAGTGTCCGGATCGTAGCCGAAGGTGACGTCCTCGAAACGAACATCGCCAGGAGCGCTCACCGGTGTGGAGACATCGGGTTCGGACAGTTCGGGAGCGTCCATGACCTTGTCGACGTGATTCATCTGCTGGCGGCGTTCTTCCAGCCCGGTCATGCAGCCACCGATGTCTTGGAGCATGGTGGTGAACCGCAGGCACATGCCGATGGTGACCACAGCGTTCAACGCATTCATCTGCCCGCCGAGGGCGAGTTGGGCGGTCAGCCAAATCATTACTACGACAAGCGCTTGGACGAACATTCCGTTTATCAGGTTCGCTAATGTTTCGATCCACAATGCTTTGCGGCTTTTGCGGTCAGCCTGTTTGAATGCCCGATCAAGGGCCGGGTAGTCGTCGGCGACGTGACAGGAACGCAATGCACCTTGGCAGGTGGCGAATTCGACCATGCGAGCCGCCAACTCTGACTCGGCTGGTTCGGAAACCTGCTTACCTTTATCAAGAAGCACGCGGGAAATATGGAGGAAGGCGAGCATGATCGGGAAGGCGATCGTCAAGGTCAGTCCCAGCCGCCAATCCCAGAACCAGGTTCCCACAGTGACTACGAGCACGGCCGAGAGTTTTTGGACGAGGGCGAAAATGAAATGTGCCGCTGATTCGCCCAAGTTCATCATTTCCTGGGTGACCATGCGTGACAGCCGTCCAGAACTACCCGAATCGAACACTCCCAATGGTAGGCGGGCTACCTTGTTGCCGACCGCTTGGTGGACGTCGTGAATGAACCCGAGCGCGCCGATATAGCCGGTGCGCATGCCATAAAACTCCGTGCCCACGCCCAGCACCGCGATTACCACCAAGGCGATGAGCCAGCCCCAAAACGACAGCCCCCACACCGGCATTCCGGTCGCTAGGGCACTTGCTGCGGGAAGCAGAGCCAGCAGGGCAAAGCCGTGACACAGTCCTGAGACCGCACCCCACGCTTGACCGACCGAGAGGTCTCGCCACGAGGCGGGTTCCATCAAACGCTTAAAGCGTGGCAGCAATAGTTGATTCATCGTGTCATCTCCTCGCATGCACCTTGGGCAAGAAGTGCCTGATAGTGCGCATTATCCACCAGGTCGTCGTGCGTACCGACCGCAGCAATGCGCCCGCGTTCCATGACGACGATTTGATCTGCCCCTCTGATCGAGGCCAGTCGGTGGGCGATCACTATCACGGTTCTGCCTTTGGCAAGAGTCGAGAGAGCTTGTTGGATTTTCGATTCTGATTCCGGGTCCGCCATCGCCGTCGCCTCGTCCAACACCAACACTGGGGCATCAACCATGAGCGCCCGTGCGATCGCGATACGGGCTGCCTGCCCGCCCGAAACGTGGGTGTCCTCCCCCAACACGGTGTCGTAACCATCTGGCAGGCTCATGATGAACTCATCGATCTGCGCTGCCCGCGCCGCCTGCCGCACCTGATCCAAGGTTGCGTCTGGCGCGCCCAGGGCAATGTTGTTGTGGATGGTGTCGCGAATAAGCTGTGCATCTTGCAGGACAAATGCGACCGTCGAATACAACACATCCTGGGAAATGCTCTTTAGATCAACCCCGCCGATGGTGATCATGCCAGCGTCCGGGTCATCGAAGCGGGCCATCAAACTCGCCAACGTCGACTTCCCCGCACCCGACGGACCAACCAGCGCGGTCACCGTGCCTGCCGGAACGCTCAGGCTCACCTCGTCTAATGCCTGGGTGTCGTCATAGGCATACGACACACCCCGAATCTCAATATCATGACCCTTTGGTGTCTGCGGCATATCTGGCTGAGGCAATGCCGGTAGCTCCATGACATTCACCAGCCTCACTGCCGCAGACCCTGCGAGCTGGTACGACCAGGCGATGGTTGCGACTGTCATCAACGCTCCCGGCAACACCAAGGCGATCAACGTCGTCGTTATCACCTCGTAGATGCTCACCCAACCGGCGTTCATCATCAACGCGCCACCGCCAAGGTTCACGATCAACAACACCGGGATCGACACCCACGAAAATGAGGCAACCGCCATCGACACCAGCGGCATACACCACGCCCGGTAGAACTTAGAAAACTCGTTAGCTGCATCTAAATAGGCTTTATGTGCTTGGCCGACCTTGCCGAACGCTTTCACCACTGAGATACCGGCAACGAACTCGGCCATCGTTGCCGAAACCTGAGCGAGCTTGGTGTCCATTTGCGCAGTCTTCTCATTCATCCCACGCATCGACATGCCATACATGCCCACATAAATCGGAATCGTCGTAATCGACAGCAACGCGAGTCGCCAATCCACCACAAACGCATACATCAACAAGGCGAGCGGGGAGACGATCGCGTTCAGTTTCTCGATCGGCCCGTGCGCGATCACTGTGTGCACCGTGGACGTATCATCCTGAATGGTCTTGCGGATCTTCCCCTCACCCTCGCGGGTAAACCACGACAGCGGAGCAGTCGACATTCGGGCGGCAATTTGCCGACGCATCTGATTACGCAACGACAGGTCAATAAAATGCGTCACGCCCAATGCAACAAAATATAAGGTCAACCGGGTCATGTATGCGCTGACGAGAAGCATGACAATCCAGTTCACCCGCGCCGGGTCCATCTGGTCTTGCATAAGTTCTCTGCCAAGCTCCACCAGAGCCACATACGGGGCAATAGCCAACACACCAGAGAGAAAAGCCAAAACCTGCGCGACGAACAGCTTGCCTTTCACCGGCTGCGATAGCTGACGGATTGCGTTCTGGCCAGCGACAGATTTTTCCTTCGCGGACCCATACTCACCGTCAACAACCTGATCCATTGCACTATCGTCCATGCAAACACCATCCTTCTTAGGCAAGGCTAATCTTATCTAAATTCTGGGAGGTGTACTTAACTGTGCACGTCAACCGCTACAACATCATCCTTGCAGGGCCATGCTCACCTGTTCACCGGTACGGAATACGAACCGGATCCCGTCCTCGTCTACGATGGCGTGGTCGATCAGTGCGCTCCACTGCGCGGGGCGAAAATCGTTCACAGGTTCGCCCGCCAGATCGCCTAGGGCTGTGGTGACGGCGGCATGCTTGGCAGTGTTCGCTGCAATATCTGCCTCTAGGCTCGCTTTGCATGCGAGTGTCTTACGGTAGGCAGTATCGAGCTCGGTGTACTTCTTCGACCTCAACAGTTGGTCGATTGTCGGCGAACACATCCAGCACATCCGTCAGTGGGGTGGCCACGAGATACGTCTGCGGCGCTGGCGGCGATGCCGTCGATATTGACGGTGACTGTGCCTGGGTAGTCGATGAGCATGTTGTAGATCTGCGCGGCAGCCACCACATCACCGCCAGGCGAATTGAGCCAGATCGTCACCGGACGGCCTGACGTGGTGCCGCCGAAGAAGAACGAGTAGCCACCGCCGGTAAGGGTGTGATCGTCAGTTTTCCGGGTGGTGTCACCACGTAGCCACTTGATTAGCCTCATTGAGATTGACTCCATGCGATAATAGACAAATGGACGAAGTCTCTGTTGCAGAAATGACGAAAAGCATTGAAATGGCCTTGGAAGATGACAAACCTTGCCTGCGCAATGCTCCATTTGATGAATTCCCTGATATCGAATTCCGGTGGTTTCTCACGCGCGATTTGAATAAGGATGAGCCAGAGAATGTCAAGGCATCTTCTGAACAGATCTCAAGTTCGGGCACCCATCTCATCTTTATCGGAATGAACCCCGCCGAGGCGACGTATTTCGGACCAACTAGCGAGGGAGGTGATTCAACTTGCGCAAGAATTGTCAACGCATTTGCTGGCAGATACTTACCGGAAAACTTCTACCCGGTCTCTCGCCTTAGTTTCTTCAATCTCATTCCTATTGTGCATCAGCGGCCTTCCGAAGCTCAGCAAAAGTGGAACAAAGTAAGTAGTTATCATACAGAGATTCTGGCAACCAATCTCGAAGTATTAAGCAGACTGCTTACCATCAAAGATAACTTTATTTTAATTCCCGCTTTCGGCGTGAAAATGAAACCCTCAGACTGGAGATGGAAAGGATTTGAAAAAATCTTCCCACTTCTAAAGGGCACCTTTGATGATATGGACATCTCTGATAGGAATGACCGCCTGCTTTCCGTGAGAAATAACTACCACCCAAGAGGTTGGCCATCAAACGAAACCCTCGGAACAGCTTTTTCACCAGCCTGGGAGAAGCTTGAGTGTTTAGCTAGAAAGAGTCAAAGGAGTAGAAGCCCCCGCTCGTCATAAACGCTGCCGCTCACGTGTCCGGTACCGTTTCGGATCGCACGATCGAGCGCCATGATGGTGGCAACCACGCCGTCAATCTTCTCCGTGCTCTTTTACTTGTCGGGCTTGATGTTCCCGGCCGGATCCGTGCGTACGTGAATGTTATCGACCATCCATGACAGGACGCTTCACCTAGCCCGCAAAATCTACCAGCTCCTCAGCAAAGAACTAACCAAGAAACACGTCACTCTAGTAGCTTGACAAATATAGAAGCATCAGACAGATACTCGGGAGCCTCTGGTATAGGCGCTCCCGTGCGCCTTTTTGTGACTGTCGGGTTCAACGCACCAGGCCTCGTGCCCGCATTCAAGCGATATCCGCCCCGATCAGCATTATCCATAGCAATGCAGGGAAACCCTTCTTGTAGAATGAAAACCTATTGGGGCATACAACTCCTGATGCCGTTGCCGTATCAAAATGTGTAGCGAAAAGTTGAAGGGACTGGTCATCAAAAAAATATCTGTGTTTCTTGTATCCGCTCTGGCATATTTTGTCGGTGCGTGGCTTTTCGCCGCCATCTTTCAACGGTGCAAGGATCAGGATCAGAGATTTTTTGTGATCTTCTTATTATTGCCAATCATGTATGTGTGTTTCACGATTCTTCTTCTGCTTTTCAATAAACATATCATCGGTATTCAATCTGCCCGCACGTTGCAACTTTCAGCAGGAGCCTTTATCGGACTCTCAGCTTTTCTATTTTCACTCGATGGTGTTGGCTCGTTAGTTCATAGTGATTCTTTTTCTCAACTGCTGAGCCAGTTTTCCGTTCCCACCATCGGCGCTCTTGTTGTTGGTGGTGTAGCGCTTGGGTTTAGCGTTTTACCCAAGCGCCACATCAAGGAAAAGACCAAATCAATTATCAGTAGATGAATTCAGCTAGCTTTCGGCAAGCTGCCAAACGAATCTCTAGTGAAGTTGGCTTATCTTTGACTAGGTATGGTGAGGGAAAGGGCACTGATGCGTGATATCGTCAAAATCGCTCTGGTCTATGCCGTATGTGTTCTGGTATTCCAGACTGTTTTTCTCAGCGACCTGGTGTGGGTGCTGTACCCTGCGGCAGTCATTGAACCGATTCTCATACCTGTAGTCGCATTATTAATCACCCGGAAAATCCAGGTAGCAGACTGGCAGCTAAACTTTTTTGTTTTGCCACTCTTGCTTTACTGCTTTGGCTTGGTTGCTGACAGTATGGCATTTTGGATTTCAACTGGAGGAAGCGTGTTTGCAACCGGAAATCACATTTGGTATCCAGTAGCTCCAAATTCCCCTTGGGATGTTAAATGGTGCGGACTTTACGGAATCCCAGCTGTCATTTTCATGGCAGGCTACCTGATTCGTTTAGCGGCTCTTCGTACTTGGGCGTGGGTCATAGGTTGAGTCTTCCGCTGACGAGGAGTGTGCGGAGGCGGTAGTTTTCGGGGTTGCGGAAGCCGCGTGCGATGCGTCTGGCGAGTTCGATGATGCCGTTGATGGCTTCGGTGCTGCCGTTGGTCGCACCGCCGGTGGTGAAGTAGCCCAGGAACGCGTTGCGCCACTGGTTGAGGGTCCGCCCAAGGCGGGCGATCTCGGGGATCGGGCATGACGGGAAGGTGGCGAGGAGCTGTTCAGCGAGTTTCCGGCCTTGGGTGGGTGTGGGCTGGTGGTAGATCGCACGCAGTTGTTGCGCGTATTGCCACGCGACCTCGACGCTGACGTGTTCGTCACGAGCGGAGAACGCTGCTTCAAGCCGTTGTCGCTGCTTGTCGGTGAGTCGTTCCTGCGCATCACCTCACACCCACGCTCAAGTACGAAGAGCCGGTTAACCACAAGCTCGTCTACAAACTCATGGACCAGATGGGCTTGAAATCCAAGGTCAGGTCACGTAAGAAGTACAACTCCTACCAAGGCCAGACTAGCCACATTGCCGAGAACCTCCTGAACCGCAACTTCACGCCAGAACAACCCAACACAGTGTGGGTGAGTGATGTCACCGAGTTTCGGGTGGCTGGCACGAAGGTCTATCTCTGACCGATCATGGATCTGAGCGACCGGAGCATTCTGGCACACGAGTTGTCGACATCCCCGTCAACAAAGTTCACCTCTACCTCGTTAAAGAATGCGATCACGTGGCATGAACCTGGTGAAGGGTTGATGGTACACACTGACCAAGGGATCCAATACCAGCACTCCAGTTGGCGCCAGTTCATTGAGTCCGTTGGTGGCCTCCAGTCGATGTCGCGAAAGGGCAACTGCTACGACAACGCGGTGATGGAGAACTTCTTCGGTCACCTGAAGACCGAAATGTACTACGGCGAGCACTGCGCCAGTGTTGATGAACTGTACCGGGCCGTAGATGATTACATCTTCTGGTACAACAACACCCGGCTTCAAAAACGTTTCAAGGGCCTGACCCCGATGCAATATCGGAATCAAACCCTTGAAACCCTAACCACCTAGAATTAAACCAGTCCAACTTTCGGGGGCTAGTTCACTTGGTGCCGAGGACTCCTTTCATGGAGGTTTTGTAAAAGCCCTGGGTAGGCAAAAGCTTTCTGTTGATACTTTTGTAAGCGCGCTTTCCAAAGTTGCCAGGCTTGCAGCTTTATCGATTCAATCCTTCGGCACTCGTTATTGGCTAGCAGAAAACTAGATTCTACAGCGCCAGGCAGTTAGATAACGGAAGCTATCTTCCGCTTACAAATTGGATGAATTAATAATATGTACAACACGCTACAACTATTTTTTGTTTAACCTGCCAGCTTATTTCCAAGAAAGGACGCGATGAGATTTTTTGAGATCACCTGTTCGGGCTGCAACCACATTGACTATCAGAAAATGTGCGAGGGTCTGGTGGTGGAGTACGTCTACATCGATTACGTCTCCGAAGATTTTAGGAGCGGCACAACTTTAGGGGCAGTGACGAAAAATAATTCTCTGGAAATCAGCGCCCTTAAGTTTTTGCTGAATAACCAATTTCTTGCAGAAACCCACAAATATCAACCAGACGCAGAATTTGAAATATTCGATTGTAATCTCGAAATCAAGATTGAGGAAGTCACCTATCAACGGCTAGCTACCATTTACTACCGAGGCACTGAAAGACTGCTCCGCAGGGCAAACTTACAGGAATTGTGGGAACTGCACTATCGAGGAAATTTTGTATCAAATCCTCTAACCAGCAGACTTATCTCCGCAGACACTGACTTAACCAGCCTGCAACACCAGGCGGTCACCAGCTCTTACGACCGTAGTCTCGGAGCTGAACTCGAAAGAATCAGGCAAGCACCACCAAATCAATCTGTGGTTGTAAATTACGTAATTGATGTCGCCCATGCCGCGGATGCTCACGAAGCTGGCGATATCTTACTCCAGGCACTCGCAAGCGCCGGGCGGACAGCCAGTCGCTATGTTTATAATTTTGATTTTTTTCAACTGGAGGTCGCGGACAGGACTGGCTCGCAAAAAGAATCGGTGAACGAAAACCTGGCTAACGCTTTTTGCGACTCCACGTTGGTTATCGATTATTCGCGCCTCAAATACGGTTCTCGGCAAGAGAGCCGCGCTTATGAAGTACTGGCTCAATTACTGAATCATATTGCGGTGCATGCTCGAGAAATACAGATCGTGTTCTTAGTATCCAAGCCCAGTGCCAATCTGATTGAGAACTTTAGCAAGCACACTCCGCTTCCGGTGGTTCTACTAGAACCGGATCCCACCCCGAAAGCATCCCAGTTGACCGTAAAAGAGGCTCGTCGCTTGCTGGTTCAAAGGCTACATGTCGCCGGATACTCTCCCGAAGGGGATCTGTTCGAGCACTTGTTGGAAACGACATTTTCTGATGCTTCTTTTAACGGCACCATTGAAGATCTGGCAAACCAGTGGATAAACGACTACAGCCTAGCCACCAACTACAGTTGTTACGCTGATGCTGTTGTGCTGCCCAAAGACCCTTTCAAGCGTGAACCTGCAGGCTTGGAGCGCCTCCACGAACTCATCGGGCTCGAGGAAGTAAAGAAAGAAATTATGCGCATTGTGCGCAGTTACCGCGGTGAAGTCCGCGCGCGCCGCCTGGGTATGGCTCCCGCAGATACCTCGTTGCACTGTGTCTTCCAAGGTCCTCCCGGAACTGGTAAGACCGAAGTTGCCCGGGTCTACGGCGAAATTCTACGTGACTTAGGAGTACTGTCTGAGGGCAGGATGCTGGAGGTTTCGGGACCTCGCCTTGGAGAGGTCAGATTTGACGTGACCGACATCTTCCGGAGGGCGAAGGGATCAGTTATTTTCATCGACGAAGCCTACGCGATATCACCGGTCTTTATTCCTGAGTTGATTGCTTGCATGGAAAATAACCGCTCCGACACGGTTGTCATTCTGGCCGGTTACCGGGGTGCGATGGAGAAACTCTTGTCTCAGAACGAGGGATTCCGCTCGAGAATCGGTTCCATAATCGATTTTCCCAATTACACCACTGACGAGCTCCTGGAAATTTTTGATCTTATGGCTGCTCAGCAAAGCTTGAAGCTGACCGAGGAAGCTCGCCACCTGGTACATAATCGGCTTGCGGGTGCCGGAAGGCGGATTGATCAGGGCAATGCTAGGTTCGCACGAAATTTGTTAGCCGATATTCGCAAGCGCCAGCAAGAGCGACTGGACTTATGGGTAACCACCAACACTTCCGATGACTCTGGCGAAGGGGCTGCAAAAGAACCTGAGCTAACCCTGGAACAGGTGCAAACCATTGCAGCGGAAGATGTACCCATGCCCGATAAAGAGCTGATTCCTGCCACCGAGCAATTAGATAGACTCATAGGTCTACAAAACGTAAAAACTGAGATTAAACGCCAACTCGACTTCGTTGAGATTCAAAAACTTCGACGCAAAGTTAAGCTTTCTACTCGCTTCAATCCCATGCACATGGTATTCACCGGGAACCCCGGAACTGGGAAAACCGAAGTTGCGCGGTTAGTCGGAAAAATAGCCCACGAACGTGGCATTTTATCCGTGGGTGATTTTTTTGAGGTTTCGAAGGCACAGCTGATATCCCCGATACCGGGAACCGCGGCCCAACTCGTCAGCCAGGTTTTTGAACAAGCTCGCGGGTCAGTGCTCTTTATCGACGAAGCCTATTCCCTGGGGGATGGGGCAGCAGGCAAAGACGCAGTGGACGCGATGGTGAAGCTGATGGAGGATATGCGCGAGGAAATCATCGTGATTATGGCGGGATACACGGATGAAATGCGGGAATTCCTAGCTGCTAATACCGGATTCCGCTCGCGGGTGCGCACCACGATCAAGTTTCCTGATTATTCGCCTGAGGAGCTCACCAGCATCTTCACCTTCCTCACTGAAGAGGATGGATATACCCTTGATCCTGCAACGCCGGCTAAAGCCGCCAAGATTTTCCGCGCCATGGGATCACGCATAAGCAGCGGTAATGGGCGCTTCGCACGCCAGTTATTGGAAGAAGCGAAGCTCTATCAGGCAGAGCGGCTAAAGAAAATTAGCGACAAGGGACAGTCCCTGAACACGGGTGAGCTTGAGATGCTCCTGCCAGAAGATCTAGTTATGAAGACGGATCAGCTAGCTGCCAAGCAGAGAATAGGATTCACTGGCAAGTAGATTCACCCGAGCTGAGATCTTTAAAGCATTTAAATAACTGCTCAGTTTTAGAAGAATTTATAATCTCTTCTGCTCGAGCTTTCCACAATTCCTTTACCCGCTCAACGCATTTGTAGGGATTTGTTATAGTCGGGCTTGGCTATTACCCGCTCACCGCATTTCTGGGGATTGGAATCGTCATCCTCTATCTTTGTATAGCAACGAACGCAGTGTCTATCAAGGAATCCCGGATCATCCGGATTATTCAGGTTCTCTTCTATATAGGAGAAAGCAAAATCATAGCGGTCACCCTTCTGGGACTGACGACCAATTTCTTCGGGGATAGCCCAAAAATTTGCCAGGCAGTGGTAGCCATCAAAGTATTCTTGAAGCCAGGTAGGAAGTTCCCCGTTTTCTTCAACTTTTTTCCGCTTCGCACAACGCTTAGTACTTCCGTCAAAGAACTGATTGGCCACCGAATTGAAGGAGTTCATAGTATCGCCAGCGAACTCATGACAACGAAAGTCCCCATCACTTTTAAGCATTTCCTTGCCATAAAGAATTTTATAAAAGACAATCGCGAGGTCGCTCATATCCGGATCCCCATTCTGATAACAATAACGTGTATCGCTAGTCAAGATGACGTTATGTTTATCGTCAATTTCTAAGACTTTACTTCCCTCACACTTAATGGGGGTGAGTAGTATTTTTCGCAACCAGTTGCGGTCAGATTCGTCAAGATTACTCATTTTTCTCCCGGTATTTCCGTAAGGTTTCTTCCAATGTTTTAGTGATTTCTTCCCGCAGCTCCGGCGGGGAAAGCACCTCTACAGAACCGGCATACTGCAATGCCCACCACACCATGGCATTTGGTTGGGCTCTCACATGTACTCGGTAGCAGTCACTGCCACCATCGGGCACAACCTGTGCATCTGGGAACCAAGAAAAAGTGCCGTCAAGCCCGCCGGTTACCCTATATATGACGTCAACCGCCTGCCCGCTAAAAAAGTAGGGTCGCTCGTTTACGTACCTAACGAAATCAAAAGCTGAGCTATCGACACTGTCCGCAGCGCCCTCTAAAATCTTGATGTCGCTGATCCTATCGATTACGAAATGAAATATCCGGGTATTTTCGTTCGGGTGCGGATCTTTGCCCGCAAGCAGGTAGTAGTCCCCTCTTTTAAAAACCGTGGTGTAGGGATAGAACTCGTACTTTTTCCCGGATTCTTTCAAAACAGCCTGGTCTCTGAGCCTGCTAGATTCTGATCGCTGTGTTTTTCCCCGTCGAGATCGCTGATTCGGAGAGCAGTATTTCCCTGGAGCCTGGCGCCCCTTTGCCTCTGACCGCAACGCCACGTGGCTATAGGAGAAGCGAATTTTGTGCCCCCCACTTATAGCGCTATCAAGCTCAAGCAGAGTAGCTGGCACCCCTTTGAACATGGGGCGATCTGGGAAAAGTATTTGCCCGCTTTCGAGGTGTTCTGGTTTTACACTCGCCAGAGATGCCAGAAGGCTGCGCAAGTCGGAGACGTCATCCGGGTAAAATCGTGACATCTGCAGCGCATCGGCAAGCACTCGCATTTGGGCAGGGCTAATAATGGCGGTGGCAAACCAGTTGGTGCGTCTTTCCTCTGGGGGCACAGGGCTTTCGCCCTCTATATCAGCGAACTGTTGAACCCGAATTCCGAACGGCAACCGGTTCCCTAAAGATTTGAGGTAATGCAGATATTCGCGCGCGGTTCTCTCCGAGATTTCAGGAGGGTTCCATTCCAGATTCCCGCTGGCGAAGTCTTGGGTCAGGCGGAGCGCCGTCGCTCCCTGATTAGGACTGGTGTTTTCCAGCAAATACTTTAAAATAGCGAGCGCATAACCGCGTTGCGTATGTGCCTGAGACTTTTCCGATTTGCTGTTACCCATAACCCAAGGCTAATTCATTCGCGATAAAACCGGAAGAGTTTTTCCGTATTAGTTGCAAGAATTCCGCGGTCTCCGGCAGCCGATTCCGGGAGCCAATAGAAAAATTAGTTGCTTGGCAGACAGGCGCCTAGGATTGGCGAAGACCTCCTAGCGTCGCTAGATACGACCATAGGCGCACCAACTAACGGCAGTAGCTAGGAAGAAATTTTAAGCAGGACTAAGCTTCCTCGATCAGTTCGGCCGCCTTGGCGGCGAGCTCTGCATCAAATTTCCCGTAAGCCTGATCTAAGGAAGCACCCAAATCTGCCTTATCCAGCAGCTCTGCGCCAGATACGGTCACTACTTGATCCGCAAATTTTGAAAGTTCTGCGTGTGCCGCTACCGCTTTTTGGGCACGTTTTTCCCCTTCGAAAGGAATAGGCATGGTCACCACGGCAGAAACCTGAGCCCCTAGTTCTTTGCCGATTTTGGCTACAAAAGGTGCCGCGCTAGAGCCGGTAAAGCCCCCCAATCCTGCGAGCACTACGACTGCGCTGGCACCGTCAAGTGCTTTGCGAATCTCACCCGCATGCAAGTTGAGGACTTCTTGCCACTTCTCGTCGTCGACCTCGGAGACTCCCTCGATGTCGGGGCTGGCTAACGCAATCTTTTCTTGAGCCTGCGCCTGATCTAAACTGTCTTGCGGCCGATTCACGACAATGGTTTGCACGGAGGTTCCCGTTGCTGCGACTTCCTTCGCAAACTTCTGAGTGAAAACCTCAAGAACCGTGGTGCCCATTCCCCCGGCACCAACAACTGCGGTTACCTTGCCCATGACTCCTCCAAAAAGCTAGCTGCAAATGATGTTTCCTTAGCTTACAAGCTACGGAAATAATACGGCAGATTACTTCCGTTTTACTGTTTCTCACTTACCATTAAGTATTATCCAGTTTCTACCTGCCTTATAGCAGGAAATCTATTATCCCTCACCGTGAAAACCGCGAGCAGCATTAGTTTCCCAGTAAAATACCACCAAGGAGAAAACCATGTTTTACGCGATGAGTGACATACATGGGCACTTGGATGCTTTGGAAGACGCGCTGAAACGTATTCCCGATTTGGAGGCAACCTTAACTGGTGACCCAGAGACAAACAGGCTGATTTTTCTTGGTGATTATGTTGATCAAGGATCCCACAGCCGCGAAGTATTGCAGCGCATTTTCGACCTGCAAACTACCTACCCCGACAATGTGGTGGTCATCAAAGGGAATCATGACGAATGGTTTATCGAGTTCCTGACTACCCGTGACCTCCTGGCGACAACCACCTATATCCCCGAAACCCTACTGAGCTTTTTGGACGGGGCAGACCGCGAAGCGGTAAAAACCGAACTCTCGTCCAGGGATCCCGAGACAGCCCTACAGGTGATCCGCGACCAGATTCACGCCGATTATGCTCAGCTGGTGCGCTGGCTAAAAAACTTGCCGACTTACTGGAAAACCCCAACCCAGGTGTTTGTTCACGCCGGCATTGATGAGGACGCGCAGGAATACTGGGAGCAAGGAACCTCTGAAGACATCATGCTAAACAAATTCCCCGCCACTACCGGCCCGTTCCTGATAGATATTATTGCCGGTCACATCGGTACCTACGCTTTAGCTGGTGACCAAAATTTCCATGACATCTACTTTGACGGTTCCTCGCATTACTTTATCGACGGCACCGTCGAAGTATCCGGTCGCATCCCGGTTCTAACCTATGACCCCACTACCGGCCGCTATGGATCGATCTAGCAGACCCCAAACAGCTCTAATCTAATGTCATCGCATTCGGTGACATTATGAAGCGTCCTGGGTTTTGTTCCTCGGTTTTTCGAGGAGGATTGGGTTATGGCCCAACGTTATTTGCAAGAGTTCAAAGCTTGAGCAGTGTGCCTTGTTAAGGAGCGGTTAAAACAGGACCCGGCATTGTCCATGAGGGTGTCAGTGGTGTGCGCCGGGGCCGGTCCCCGATCGCCACCAGGCCCTCGCCGGCTCCGGACTCGCGCCCGGACCTGGTCCAGCGCAACTTCCGTGCCGATGGCTCGAACCGGCTCTGGGTTGCTGATATTACCTATGTCCGTACCCGTACCGGGTTCGTTTACACGGCGTTTGTCACCGACGTGTTCTCCCGGATGATTGTGGGCTGGTCGACCCGCTCAACCATGCGAACCGAGGCATTGCTATTGGAAGCCTCTTGATCAGGCGATTAGCCAGGCCAAGGGAAACCTTGCCTCCTCTGGTTCACCACAGTGATCGTGGCTCTCAGTACGTCTCCAGCGCTTATGGAAGTTTGCTTGCCGACCATGGCATCGCCTCCTCGACCGGAACGGTTGGCGATTCCTACGACAACGTCCTCGCCGAGACAGTCAACGGGCTCTACAAGACGGAGCTGATCTACTCCCAGACCTGAGCAGGAGTGACGGAGGTCGAGTTCGCGACGATGAACTGGGTTCACTGGTGGAACACCACTAGGCTCCACAAAGCCCTCGGACACCGCACCCCAACCAAGATCATCACAACTTACAATCAAACCCACGCCAGACAACTGGCACCCATTTAAGAAGCGGAACAAAACCCAAGACGCTTCACGACTCAGGTTTGATCGTTTCCACGCCCTCGGATAAGTCTTTAGCTGCAAAGACGGCAAAAACTCAGCTATTTCGGTAACTTCCCAACCACACGGGCAGGAGGTGTTTTAGGATTCTACCTGCCGGTTCTAAGTCCGGGTGGCTCCCTGGGGGCATTAGTGCAAACATCTTCCGGATTTGAATGCCGACTATTAAAGTGAAGTTATGAACGATTTATTTGATCTTGACTGTTTTTTACTAGACCCCAAACTTCCTAAAAAAGCGAGTGAAGATCACGTCCGCACGTGGCTTGAATACAAAGCAGGAGGAGGGGTAGAGGATCCTGATGCCTCTGATGGAGCTCGCTATTTTTATAAAGAGCTGTGGGGAGAGCGTCTAGATATTACTGTTCGTGAATGCCCTAACGCATTTAGTCGGGAACCATCTAAATATGTCCAGGGGGATTGGATGTGCTCGGTCTGGACCACACTGAAATACGGGCTTCAAATAGCCTATGGATGCAAGGGGAAAGATTTTCTGTGGTGGCAAAAACCTTTTATTGAGAATACCTTCGATGGATCGAGCGCCACTCCCGGAACCTATAAAGGAATATTGAAGCACTTTGACGAATTCGGCAAAGTGTTCAAAGATGAAACTGTGCAAGAATTTATTCGCGCTGCATACACTCCTGCGAATCTGATTATTGTGCCCGACGGGTTTAACGGAGCGAGATACAATCCCACCGAGGATTACTGGGATCTAACTTTAAAGAAGTACTACCAAGATAAAGAGCCTCTTGAATCTCGATCTGGAGGATATGACGTGGCTACGCCTTTTCGGAAGCTCCTTAAGAAAAATCAGGAACAAGGCGATCCGCTGTGTCTTTCTCCTTGGATAAATGAACAAGGCGATCCGATTCTTTTGCCAGATTCTCCTAAGGATAATAAAGCCAATTGGCGTAGTGCTATGGCAGAAATGACTAGGCGCATTAATCTCCGGCGTGAGTTAATGACTCAATATATAGAGCAGCTATAAAATGAGTAACCGCTAAGAATTGTTAACCGCTTTCTTACTAGGTTAAATACCCCGCCTAACGAACTGGTCTAGCAATGCCTAATGGCGCGCTATGTCATCAAATACTCCTCGCAGTTTCGCAAACAAGTGACCGGATCCCACTCAGATCTCTTGTAGAGTCTGAACTACTTATTTGCATCCCTAAAAAACAGGGAAAGCTGCCGTCTATACACAGTTGCCAGTACAATAGAAACCGTCTGGTGTGTTTTGTTCATTTTCTAAGGTGCGGGGGAGAAGCGTAATGCGGCTCTTCGTACTTGAGCGTGGGTGTGGGGTGATGCGCAGGAACGACTCACCGACAAGCAGCGACAACGGCTTGAAGCAGCGTTCTCCGCTCGTGACGAACACGTCAGCGTCGAGGTCGCGTGGCAATACGCGCAACAACTGCGTGCGATCTACCACCAGCCCACACCCACCCAAGGCCGGAAACTCGCTGAACAGCTCCTCGCCACCTTCCCGTCATGCCCGATCCCCGAGATCGCCCGCCTTGGGCGGACCCTCAACCAGTGGCGCAACGCGTTCCTGGGCTACTTCACCACCGGCGGTGCGACCAACGGCAGCACCGAAGCCATCAACGGCATCATCGAACTCGTCAGACGCATCGCACGCGGCTTCCGCAACCCCGAAAACTACCGCCTCCGCACACTCCTCGTCAGCGGAGGACTCAACCTATGACCCACGCCCAAGTACGAAGAGCCGCTTAAATTACGCCTGAAAACAGGCTCGAGGTGCGCGGCGCGGTTACGAATAAACGTCATGTCCGTCAACGCCGCAGACACCTGTTGTTGACGCGTTCGGGCATCTTTATGTCCGTGGGGAAAGGCGTACTGGGTCGCGGGAATCCACAGCGATGTTAGGTAACGCTTTGAAGTCAGAAATCGCCAAAAACCGAAAGACAACTCGGCAAGAACACGAGAATGCTCAACCGATTTCTTAACGCGACGTATGCGGTCCCTAGCGGTACGTACATCTGCTCGCGCCTTGATATCCAAGACGGGTAGGTCGAACCAGTCTTCGCCTGAACCTCGCGTTGACACCAGGTCCATGAGAGATCGATCAATAGCGTTGCGAACGACCACCTCAACCATCGCCGTCATGCCCTGAATGGAGGCGGCTATTTCGAGGTTGTGTTGGTAGAGGCTGAATGCCTCGTCTACCTGTCCTTCGCATGCGTCCAAATAGGTTGTCATGCGGTCTCGTGACAGGAGGTCCAGCATGACCTGAGGGTTCCACTCGAGGTGGGAGTCACTGGTCACTGAGTAACCTCCGCTGCTATCATCGTTAACGAAGACCCCGGAACGATCACCAGCCTCGGCTGCATCGCCGGGGTTACGTCTATTCCGACACTGCGTCTACGCGAAAGCCCGTGCATGAACACGGGCCTCGGAATGGGAGCGCTATCTGGCGTCCCATAACGAGGTTAGCCGAATCAGCTCCCTGCCACCGGCAACTATAGGCAGTGCCTTGGCGTCGACGCCGGTCGATGAGTAAAGATCGGGTTAATACCCAAAGATCCAGCCCGCTCCCAGAAGCAAGGCTCCGAGGCGGGCTGAACAATTATGCCCAGTTTAACCGATGCCAAGATGACGACTTTGCCCGGCCTTGCCCCGGCGAGAAACTCTGCCAGCGAGAACTCTAGATAGCACGCCGCCCAGGCTCCGCAATAGGCATGTCCCTCCCTTCGACCGATAAGCGAACTCAGATCTCGACGGGGATGATGTCGTCGATGCTGGGCTCAGCGCTGTTGCGGCCGGGTTGGGTGTGTTGCCAGTGGCATTCGACCAGGTCGAGCAGCACGCCCAGGGGCATGAGCGCGACCTCCCACCGGTCCAGGTGTAGGTAGCGGTGTGCGAGGTATGTCAGACGGGTGAGGTTTTCACCCCAATTCCCTGACGGGCTCGCGATGGGACCTGAGTTACACTAGTTTCCTAGGAATTGATGGGAACCAGTTGGATCTCGTCTCGAGCATGGAACGAACCCTGCCGTTCATCTCTGACATCAACCGTGATGTTCAGAAGGTTCAGCGTCTACCTCGAGACCATGTTCAGAAGGTTCAGAAAGTTCGGAATTTTCGGGAGTAGCCATGGACCAGCTTGAACAGCCGCATGTTCGGCTCACAGGCGGCACGTTGCTCGCCTTGCTTAAGGCTGCCTTCCGCACGCGTTCTAAGAAGCGAGACTCCTATGAAGGTAAGTCGGATTGTCTGACCGACGTGAGAATCCTGCGCTCAGGAATCCGCGTGGAGTACTGTGCGATCGATACCGTCCCTCAACAGGTGATCAACGATCTGCTCACAGAGTTGGACCTGTGGGGCAATAGCCGATTCAACGAGCTCAACCAGACACACTGGGCCCTGAAGAACGTGGACCTCCTTGGGGTTCTAGGAGCTGCAAGCGCCCCAATGCAGGGCATCGCCAACGCACTGTGGGGAGGCAGATCATGACGAACGACGTCAACGAACCCTGGGTGAATCTAGAACAAGTAGCCGATCACCTGACAGTCAGCAAAGACACCATCCGTAACTGGATCAAAGAGGGACTCTTGCCCGCCTACAGGGTCGGCAAACTGTACAAGTTCAAACTCTCTGAAGTAGACCAGTGGGTGCGCGAAGGACGACTGGACCTGGAAGCCAAACAATGAGCAGTCGCAGTGACAAGATGACCGTTAGACCGACCTTGCCGTTTCACCCCAATCCCAACAATCACCGGAGTACAGAAGAATGAACGAAGAAGACATCCAGCAGGTTCCGCCCACAACACCGAACCTTCACACCGACGTCGCACGCAAGCTCGCAGACCTCCTGCCCGAGGTCGTCGCTGACGGCAAGATAGATGTCGCCGCGCTCCAGGCTGTACTCGGCGATGACGCCGCAACCGGCACCGAGCGCTTCGGCCTGTTCTGGCCGGGCAAGACACAAGCCATCCGCGTCGCCCAAACCCCCACCACGGCCACGCTCGCACCCGACCGCGACAACTCTCTGAACTGGGACACCACAGGAAACGTCGTCATCGAAGGCGACAACCTGGAAGTGCTCAAAGTGCTGCAGAAGCACTACTACGGCAAGATCAAAATGATCTACATCGACCCGCCCTACAACACGGGCAGCGACTTCGTTTACCCGGATGACTACGCGGACCCGATCGGTACCTACCTCGAAAAAACAGGGCAAATAGGACGGGGGGGGGAGAGACTTTCCACTAACCCGGAAACAGGCGGACGATTCCACTCCAACTGGCTCAACATGATGTACCCGCGCCTCAAACTTGCAAGGAATCTTCTGACCGAAGATGGTTGTCTCGTCGTCTCGATCGGCGACGAGGAGATTGATCACGCAAGGGCGGTTCTGTCGGAAACGTTTGGCGAAGCTAACTACGTCGGCACCCTCGCCGTTATTAGGGCGGAGGGAGGCGGCCTGGCAAAACATTTAATCCGGGGACACGATTATGCACTCGTTTTTGCAAGAAATATTGGGACGTTTCAGCCCCTTCTGCGACCCAAGGATATCCGAGGCTCGCGGGTAGTGATCGATGGGGAGGAATACTGGATCGAAGAAGACTGGCTTCGTAAAGAATTCGGTAAGTACGGTACCTGTCTATATGAGGAGATAGAGAAGTACCATGGCGCGAAGAAATTGGCTGAAATAGACGAAGGACTTGCAGCCGGAAAATATGTGTTGAAGAAGAAGGCTGAAGGCCACATCGTCGGACGTTACCGAAAAGTCAGCGAAGATGGCTCCAAATTCTATTCCGTGATTAAGCATCTCAACAAAGATGGCGTCCATGATCTGGCTCAACTTGGCTCTGACCTGAGCGCTTCTTTTGATTTCCCCAAGCCCGTCTCCTTGGTGAAATCATTTATTCGAGGCGCGACAATGAAAAGCTCATCAAACGCCGACATCATTCTGGACTTTTTTGCTGGTTCGGGCACGACTGCTCATGCTGTGATGGCGTTGAATGCTGAGGATGGTGGGAACCGTCGGTGTATTTCGGTGCAGTTGCCCGAGCCGACCGATGAGAAGTCTGAGGCCCGCAAGGCCGGCTATGAGAATATCGCGGAGATTACGCGTGAGCGTATCCGTAGGGCTGGGGCGAAGATTCTGGAGGAAGAGTCTGCCAAGCTCGATGGGCGTGCTGAGGGCTTGGACGTGGGCTTCCGTGCTTACCGGTTGGTGGATACGAATTTTGCGAAGTGGCGTGCGGATTCCTCACTGTCCGAGGAGGAGCTGGCCGATTTGTTCGCTGGGATGGGTGAGTCCGCGGATGATGACGCCCGCCCTGAAGCGCTGTTGACTGAGGTTCTGCTCAAGCTTGGTTTCTCGCTGACCGAGCAGGTTGAGCGTGTGTATGTGGCCGGGCTGGAGGCGTTCAACGTGGCGGACGGCTTGCTGGTCGCTTACCTGAACGAGCACGTCAAGCCCACCCTGGAACAACTACGCGCCATGGTCACACTGGAGCCAGGCCGCCTGGTGGTGCTTGAAGATGCGTTCCAGGGTGATGACGTACTGAAGACGAACCTGGTTCAGGAATGCCGTTCCCGTGGCGTTGACTTGTGGACGGCCTAAGAGGGAGCGGGTGTGATGCGTTTTCAGTTTGATCCTCATCAGCCGTATCAGGCTTCCGCGATCGAAGCGGTCACGGACTTGTTCGATGGGCAGCCCGCGGACGCGGACCAGCTGGTGACCACCTTCCGGCTGTTGCCGTCCGAGCCTGCCTTGTTTGACCAAGGTGAAGTGTCTGGTCAGGTGAGTTTGGATATCGCTGCCGAGGTCGGCGCGGTGGGTAACAACTTGGTGCTGGACGAGGACACGATCCTGGCGAACGTGCAGCGGGTCCAGGACCGTAACGGTCTGGAGAGTGCTCAGGCGCTTGCTGATGGTTTGCAGTTTGATGTGGAGATGGAAACCGGTACGGGCAAAACCTACGTGTATTTGCGTACCGCGTTTGAGCTGGCCAAGCGTTACCGGTTTACCAAATTCATCATTCTGGTGCCGTCGGTGGCGATCCGTGAGGGTGTGAAGACCTCGATTGATTTGATGCGTGAGCATTTCCGCCATTTGTATCCGGAGATCAATATGGATGCTTCGGTGTATGCGGGTGAGCGTGCTGAGGAGGTGCGTGATTTCGCATCGGCGACGTGTTTGCAGTTCCTGGTGATGACGATTGATTCGCTGCGTGGGGATAAGAACACGCGCATCATGCACCAAACCAGGGACAAGCTTGCTGGGCTGCGGCCTCTGGATTATTTGCGAGCGACTCGTCCGATCGTGATCATGGATGAGCCGCAGAACATGGAGTCACAGTTGGCTCAGTCAGCGGTGGCTGATCTGGACCCGTTGTGCACGCTGCGCTATTCCGCAACCCACCGGGTGACCCGTAACGTGGTGTACCGGCTTGACCCGCTCGACGCCCACCAGCTCGGCCTGGTCAAGACGATCGTGGTCTCGGACGCTCAGGAGCTTGGCGGGAGCGCTAAACCGTATGTGAAGCTGCTTGGGGTGTCTCGCGACCCGTTCAAAGCCTCCCTGGAGTTGGTGTGCCGTAAGAAGGACGGCTCGTATGCCAAGCGCAAAGTGACCGCTACGCAGGGTGATGATCTGGAGCGTGTCTCTGGCGGTAACCCGGCTTATGAGGGTAACTGGCGGGTCAGCGAGATCAGTGTTGAGCCTGAACGCATCGAACTATCCAACTACGGGTACCTGCATGTTGGGGATGAGATCGGCTCGAACCAGGACGCGGTGTTCAGGGAGATGATCCGCGAGACCATCCGCGAACATATCCGTAAAGAACTCCAGGTTCATGCCCGGGGTATCAAGGTGCTGTCTTTGTTCTTTATCGACAAGGTCGCTTCCTATCTGGGCAACGGTGTCAACAACCTGGACGCGAACGGTGATTTTGCTACCTGGTTCGATGAGCTTTACACCGAGGAACTGGCTCGCCAGCCCGAGGCCAGGGACATCATGCCTGTTACGGCGTTGGAGGCGCGTAGTGGCTATTTCGCCCAGATGAAGTCCGGTAAGGGCAAAAACGCGGTGATGACGTTCAAGGACTCGTCTGGCAAGACCAAGGCTGATGATGACGCGTATGAGTTGATCATGCGTGACAAGGCCCGCCTGTTGAGTATGGATGAGCCGGTGCGGTTCATTTTCTCCCACTCTGCTTTGCGTGAGGGCTGGGATAACCCGAACGTGTTCCAGATCTGCACGCTGCGTGACATGGCCTCGGAAACCGAGCGCCGCCAGACGATCGGTCGTGGGCTGCGTCTACCAGTGAACCAGGCCGGGCAACGCATTAGCGATACTGGGCTGGCGCAGTTGACGGTGGTGGCCAGCGAGTCGTATCAGGCGTTCGCTTCAGCGCTTCAGAACGAGTACCAGAAGGCGGGCGTGGCGATCGGGTTTGTGCGTAAGCAGGAATTCTCGCGCCTGCCGATCACGGTTGATGGGAAAGAGGCCGTGCTGGGTGCGAAGCGGTCGGCCGAGATCTGGGATCACCTCCACCGGCGCGGTTTCATTAACGAGCAGGGTGAGGTCCAGGGCAGCTGGGTGCCCGAGCATCTTGGCTTCACGGTTGATCTGCCCGAGCCCTACGCGGAGTATGAGGATGATGTCATCAACATCGTCAACGCGTGCAAGATGGAAACCATCATCAAGCGCAAGCGCAAGCGTGTGGCCCGCAAACTGAACAAGGAACTCTACGCAGCCCCTGGGTTTGAGGAGTTCTGGGACAAGATCACCCAGCGCACCATCTACCGGGTCAACTTTGAACGCCAAGCCCTGGTGGACGCGTGCGTGAACCGAATCAAGACGGCTCCCAGGATCGAGCCGATCCGTATCCAGGTCACGCGCACGAAAATGACGATGACTCGTGGTGGCACCAAGGGCAGCGCGCTTGGGTCGCGTGGCGCGAACCTGACCGGCTCCTACCCTCTGCCCGATATCGTGGCCCAGCTGCAGGAAGCGACCTCGCTGACCCGGCGGACGATCATCGATATCCTCACCGACTCGGGGCGGCTTGGGGAGTTTTTGGGGAACCCGAACGACTTCATCAAGATGGCGTCGACCTGTATTCAAGAAGAACTCGCTCACGTGGTGGTTGAGGGTATCCAGTACGAGAAGATCGGCGGGAGTATCTACGAGCTGCGCGAGTTGCAAGAAGACGGCCTCGAGGAGAAAGACCGCTTCCTTGACCAGCTCTACAAGGTGACCAACACGGGAAAGACAGACTTTGACTACGTCGTCTTTGACTCCGCGGTCGAGCGCCAGTTCGCCGAGCACCTGGACGGGCGAGAAGACATCCGCTTGTTCATGAAACTGCCCGACAAGTTCCGTATCCCCACCCCGGTTGGGGATTACAACCCGGACTGGGCGATCATCAAAACCGAGGAGGGACAGGACCGGCTGTATTTGATCCGGGAGACGAAGTCGAGCCTGGATCCGACGAAGCGTCGCCCGGGTGAGAACGCGAAGATTAACGCGGCGATCAAGCACTTCGAAGCCATCGGGGTGAACTACAAGGTCGCCGCCCCGGACAACTGGAGACTGTAACCGTGATGGAGGGTGGTGTGCTCAGCGATTAGCAGGCCAAGTTCTACGCCTACGAGCTGGATCGCTCCTATGCGGATCTGGCGCGCTCGATCACGGTTAATTAGAAAGCCGTCAAACTCGTTGACGCTCTCGAGCAAGGCTTTGATCGTCTGGGTGAGATCGGCGGTCGTGGGGGTGGTTTGTGTGCACTGGCTGCACTTGGTGCGACGGTTTTGCGCGAAAGAGCCCGGATGTGTCGCGTGGGGCGTAGGTGGTGACGCTCACCAGCTGGTCGCTTCCTTATCGACGAGGCCGCCTCCACCGCAACCCGCTTAACCGCATCTGATGGCGGACCGGAACAGCTAATCATCCGGTAAAAACACACGGGGTGGGGGCGTCTCGGCAAGACGCCCCCACCCCGTATACAGCTTCAAAGCCGAAGAAGCGAGCCCTACAAGTTCGAATCTTTCACAGACTGCGTGAGCTTTTGATCGCCCTGGGCATACACAACGCACGCAATATGACGATCTCCGTCCTTCCAAGACTGTTCAGTCGGAACAAGCCACGATACATCCAACGATGACGTCACATAGTTTGACCCAACATAGTCGGTAAAAGAGGAAACGCACGCCTCTTCAGCCTGCGAGTTCAGTTTGGAAGCGCCAGGGAACGCATCATCAGCACCGTTTGGGTTTGTCTTAACAACGGCTGAAACCTCGCCCCGATGTTCCTCGGAACAGGACGTGCGATCGATCGTCACCGCCGTCTCTGTGTTCGGCAGCTGAATACAATCACCGACCTTCAAATCAAGGACAGACGAATTCGAACACCCTGCTATTAGCGCGACGGCTGAAACAGCGAACGCGCCCGCGCCGGTGGCGTGGGCCGTTCGGCCTCGTAAATTGGCGAACACTATCGTCACAGTCCAACAACCGCGTGAACGATGAAGTACACGATCGCCGCAACCGCCGCAGCAGCCGGAAGCGTCAAGAACCAACCGACCACGATGTTGCCAGCAACCCCCCAGCGGACAGCCGAGAAACGCTTCGTTGCACCCACACCAAGGATCGCCGACGTAATCGTGTGCGTCGTGGAGATCGGAGCATGAAGAACGAATGCGGACAGGTAGAGAACGATGGCGGAAACACCCTCGGCGACGAAGCCACGAGCCGGATCTAGATCGATGATCTTACGGCCGAGCGTACGCATGATGCGCCAGCCACCGGCATACGTGCCCAGCGAAATTGCACCTGCGGCAGCAAGTTTGACCCACAGCGGAATCATGATGTCACCCGTCACCGGGTCAATCACGTTGTGCGTCTCGCCGTAGCCACCGGCGATCAGCGCCATCACAATGACGCCCATCGTTTTCTGAGCGTCCTGCAGGCCGTGGCCAAGGGCCATTGCTGCAGCTGACAGAGTCTGAAGAATACGGAAGCGACGCATCGTGCGGTGATAGGGCAGATTTTGCAACAGTCTCATCAGGCCCTTCATGAGGAAGAAGCCCAGAAGGAAGCCGATCACCGGGGACGCGAACATCGGGATGACGACGTGCTGAAGAATTCCAATCCACTTCACCTGGGTCGCTGAAGCAAGGCCAGCGCCCACCAAACCACCAATCAAGGCGTGTGATGAGGACGATGGAAGCCCAAACCACCATGTGATCAGATTCCACACAACCGCACCGACCAGAGCGCCCAGCACAATCGCCAAGCCCTCTCTCTGTTGAAGAACGTCGGACGAATTCGTGTAGTGCGAGATATCGATGATGCCCTCACCGATAGTCTTTGCGACCTCCGTGCCCAAAAGTGCACCAATAATGTTCATGACAGCAGCCATGAGGAGAGCGGCTCGCGGGGTCAGTGCCCTGGTGGACACGGAAGTTGCGATTGCATTCGCCGCATCGTGGAAGCCGTTGGTGTAGTCAAAACCAAGAGCAATGATCACGACCAGCGAGACCAGGACCAGATTAAGATCCACGGGTCAGGACTCCTTCACCGCAATCGTTTCAACGCAGTTTGCGAGGTCTTCGAATGCGTCGGATGCCGATTCTAGGACCTCAACAAGGTCCTTCAGCTTGATGATCGTCACCGGATCAAGGCCGGAATCGAAGATCGAAGTGAGAGCGCGACGGTAGGTCGTGTCACCTTCGTTCTCAAGGCGGTTCAGCTCAACCCAGAAGTCGCGCATGTCCAGTGGGGACTTGAGGCCGGGGATCTGCTCTGCCGTCAGCGCTGCGCAACGAGTCAAGATATCGACCTGCTCGTGTAGAAGCGAGTGTACGTAGTCCGGTAGGTCGTTCAGACCGTACATGACGTAGAGGTCGCCGGCCTCGTCGATGAGGTCCATGCAGTCGTCGAGGCACGAGGCCAAGGCGCCAAGGTCTTCACGATCGAAGGGGGTGATGAAAGTCTGGTTGATGAGGTTCAAAATGTGGTGATTAATTTCATCACCGGAGTGTTCGACCTCGTGCAGTTGATCGCGCATTGCGACCTGTTCCTGCGGTGAGGAGTCAAGGATTGACGAAAGAATCGTCGTGCCGGAAACAAGGTTCGCGGCCTGCTGTGAATACAGGTCGAAGAAGGACGGGCCGTCAGCGGCCTTACGAAGTCCCACGATTTTTCCTCCTGAGGATTGGGGATGCGTTCCAAAACGCACTTACAGATTAAGGCACTCGAGGCGTTCAGATGAATGAAGGAAGACGAACGGATACCGACGCGCCACGTTTGTGAAGTGTTGCACACATGCTCACGGGACTTATCGCCCGCGCATTTTCCTCCACTATCTGGGATTATGGAACACGTAGAACAGGGGCGCACCCGTCGCCCTGGAATACCGAAAGCCTCAGGAGGCAAAATGTCCGTGACCGAACAGGATGTGCGAGCAGCAGCTCCGTCCAACGCTCCAGAAGACGTTCTCGCATGGGTTGCTAAGATCGCCGCGCTGACGACGCCTGACGCCATCGAGTTTGCCGATGGTTCGCAGGAAGAGTGGGATCGCCTGACCTCTCTCATGGTTGAGACTGGCATGTTCACCAAGCTCAACGAAGAGAAGCGTCCGAACTCCTTCCTTGCTCGCTCCAAGCCCTCTGACGTTGCACGTGTCGAGTCCCGTACGTTCATCTGCTCCGAAAAGGAAGAGGACGCCGGCCCGACCAACCACTGGGCAGACCCGACCGAAATGAAGGCCATCCTCAAGGAGAAGTTCACCGGCTCCATGAAGGGCCGCACGATGTACGTGATCCCCTTCTCCATGGGCCCGCTGGGCGGTCCGATCTCGCAGCTCGGCATCGAGATCACCGACTCCCCCTACGTTGTCTGCAACATGCGCATCATGACCCGCATGGGCACGGCTGCAATGGACCTCATCGCTGAAGGTGCAACCTGGGTTCCCGCCGTTCACTCCGTGGGCGTTCCGCTCGAAGAGGGCCAGGTTGATGACAACTGGCCGTGCAATGACGAAAAGTACATCACCCACTTCCCCGAGACCAACGAAATCTGGTCCTTCGGCTCCGGCTATGGTGGCAACGCCTTGCTCGGCAAGAAGTGCTTTGCTCTCCGTATCGCTTCGACCATGGCTCGCCGCGATGGCTGGATGGCAGAACACATGCTCATCCTGCGCCTGACCCGCACCGAGACCGGCCAGCAGTTCCACGTCACAGCTGCGTTCCCGTCAGCATGTGGCAAGACCAACCTCGCTATGCTCCAGCCGACCATCCCGGGTTACACCGTTGAGACCGTCGGTGACGACATCGCCTGGATGCGCCCGGGTCCGGATGGTCGCCTGTACGCAATCAACCCGGAAGCCGGCTTCTTCGGTGTTGCACCGGGCACCTCGTACGACACCAACCCGATGGCTATGGACACCATGCGCGCCAACTCCATCTTCACCAACGTCGCACTGACCGACGATGGCGATGTGTGGTGGGAAGGCATCGACGGCGAGGTCCCGGCACACCTGATCGACTGGCACGGCAACGACTGGACCCCCGAGTCCGGCGAGAAGGCTGCTCACCCGAACAGCCGCTTCACTGTCCCGGCATCGCAGTGCCCGATCATCTGCTCCGACTGGGAAGCACCTCAGGGTGTTGCCATTGACGCCATCCTCTTCGGTGGCCGTCGCGCCACCAACGTCCCGCTCGTTGCAGAACAGTACGAAGCAGCACACGGCGTCTTCATCGGCGCATCCGTTGCTTCCGAGGTCACCGCAGCAGCAACCGACGTCAAGGCCGGCTCGCTCCGTCACGACCCGTTCGCAATGCTCCCCTTCTGTGGCTACCACATGGCTGACTACTGGGGTCACTGGCTCGAGATGCAGGCAGAGCTTGGCGACAAGTTCCCGAAGGTCTACCAGGTGAACTGGTTCCGCAAGGACGAGAACGGCAAGTTCATGTGGCCGGGCTACGGTGACAATTCGCGCGTCCTCGACTGGATCGTCCGTCGTGCCGCTGGCGAGGTTGAGGCAATCGACGGTGTCACCGGTCGTTACCCGAAGTTCGAGGACTTCAACCTTGATGGTCTCGACATTGACGAGTCCGTGTGGGCCAAGCTCTTCGCGATCGATCTCGACGCATGGACCGCTGAGATGGACGACACCGAGGAATACTTCAAGCAGTTCGGTGACAAGCTCCCCAAGGAGATCACCGAGCAGCTCGCGAAGTTCCGTGAGCGCATCGCAGCAGCTCGCGCCTGATTTCAGGTAGCGCTCTAGCGCACGCGATCTATACCGGTGGTCGGACCCGATGGGTCCGACCACCGGGCTTTTATATGCAAACCGTGTTCTCGGTGGCCTGCGATAAAATTTGGGCATTAGCCCTAAGAAATACACACAATCGAGTGGGGAGGCCAACGGTGGCACCAACTATTTCCGCTGAAGAACTTGAAAAGGCTGGGGAGCTTTTAGGGCGAGTCTCCGACATTTTCTCTTCGAAAGTTGTCGGCCAGCACGACCTCAAGCGTGCACTGATGGTGGGTCTGCTGACTCGTGGTCACATCCTGATCGAGTCCGTCCCCGGCCTGGCGAAAACGACTGCCGCCCAAACGCTTGCCTCCGCTGTCTCCGGTTCGTTCCGTCGAATCCAGTGCACACCTGACCTGATGCCTAACGACATCGTCGGTATGCAGATCTGGAACCAGGCAACCGCAGAAATGACCACTCAGCTTGGTCCTGTCCACGCAAACTTCGTGTTGATGGACGAAATCAACCGTTCCAGCGCGAAAACCCAGTCCGCGATGCTTGAAGCAATGGCGGAATATCAGACAACGATTGGTGGCGTGAACTATCCGCTTCCTCAGCCGTTCATGGTGATGGCCACCCAGAACCCGATCGAGGAAGAAGGCACGTACGTTCTTCCCGAGGCTCAGATGGACCGCTTCCTTTTGAAGCAGGTCATTACATACCCCCAGCCACGCGAAGAACTTGAGATCCTGACCCGCATTGAGTCTGGCCAGATGGCGAAACCCTCAACGGGTGACCCGATTTCGATCGAGGAGCTGGTGGGATTGCAGGACACCGTTCAGAAGGTGTTCATTCATGACACGTTGAAGGGCTACATCGTAGACTTGATGAACACGACCCGCGGTTCCGGGCCCGTTCCGTTGCCAGCGTGGGCACATCATGTGCGCGTGGGTGCGTCTCCGCGTGGTGGTATTGCGCTGATGCGTGCCGCTCAGGCCATTGCGCTCCTTGAAGGTCGTCATTTTGTTGTTCCTGACGACGTGAAGGCCATGCGTTATTCGGTGCTCCGCCACCGCATCATCCGCACGTTCGATGCGTTGGCTGACAATGTGTCGGTTGAAGGCCTGATTGATGCTGTCTTCAACGTTGTCCCCGTTCCGTGAGCCCTGATTCACGTTATTTCGGTCGAATTCTAGGAAGCTGATACGCCGTCATGCCTGTTCGTAGTCGCGAGATCCACGCGTTGTCGTCGCGTGCGCGCTTGCCGATCATGCGCAAACTGCTGTCCATCATGGATGGGCAGCATTCCGGTGCGCGTCCGGGCCGTGGCTGGGATTTTCTTGATCTTGCCGAATATCATGCGGGCGATGACGTCCAGGATATTGATTGGGCTGCGACCGCTCGTACAGGGCAGGCGATTATTCGTCGCTATGAGTCGACGGCTAACCTGCAGGTTGTCCTGCTGGTCGACACGGGGCGTTCGATGGGGGCGCTTGCTCCATCGGGCGAGCCGAAGATTGATGTTGTCGCCAGTGCCTGTGAGGCGATCGCATGGTTGGCGGTAGCGCGTGGCGATCAGTTGGGTGCGATTTCAGGGGATAGTCAGAAGATCACGATTTCCCCGGCGCGTTCAGGTAATGCCTACGCGGAGATGCTTCTGCGACGGCTCAGCCCGACGATCACGCTTGAAACACCCGCGTCGAATGTGACGGCGCTTCTTGAGCGAGCGTGTGTTGCGATTCGTCGTAGGTCCCTGATTGTTCTGGCAACGGATTCGGTCCAGCCGGAGCCAGGCTCGCAGGCGGATGCAGTTTTAGCGAAGCTGACGCGCAAACATGCGGTGATCGTGGTGTCTGTAGATGATATGAATCCGACGGACTTGCCGAAGGGGACTCGCATTATCGATGTCGATCAGGGGCCGTTGCCGGATTTCCTGTTGGGTGACACGCAGTTGGCCGACCAGGCAAAGTTGATCGTGTCGGCCAGGCGTCAAGAGGTCGCATCCCTACTGGATCATCGCGGTGTGATCCGAGTGTCGGTTTCGGGCTCGAAGGACGTGCCACGTGCTTTGATGAGCGCCCTCGAAAGGGGGCCTCATGTCAGGTAACATTCTGGACGGTGTTCGCGAGCCGGTCGTGTATCCCGAGTGGATGTGGGTTGCCGGTCTCATTCTGTTCCTCGTCATCGCCGCGTGGATTGTGGCGTGCCTAGTCCGCTGGTGGAAGTCGGATGTTAATCGTCCGCGGGGCCTGCGCGATCTGAGCGCTGAGCAACGTCGCGCATACCGTGACAATCTTGTGCAGATTGAAGCGAATTTCTCTGCCGGAGAGTGGAACGAATCCGAGGTCCACTTGGCGGTTGCGGGCTTGATGCGCGCGCTAGGAACCGAGCGGACCGGTCGCAATCTTGAGTCTGCGACAGTCGCTGAGATTCGCGCGCTCGTACCGATGTGGCCGGCGTACGTGCGTCTGATGGAGCGCTGCGTCGAACCCTCGTTCTCCAGCCAACCGACACGCAAGTGGGTGTCGACGCTTCTTGAGTCAGCGTTGAAGGTGATCGATCAGTGAAGTTTGCCTTTTTCGTTGTTCTCGTTATCGGAGTCGCCCTGATCGCGTTGGTCGTTGGCTGGAGGCGCGCGGCCTCGTCCTCTATCGCGAATGATTCACGAGGCTGGGTGGCGCACTCCGGCTATATCTCTACGTTGCCCGGCTTTAAACGTCTGCTTAGGCGTAGTCGCATCATGCTTGCGGGCGCGATTGTCTTTTTAAGCTTGGGCGTTGTCGGCGTGGCATTCAGTGCCGGGGCCCCCATTGATCGCGTGATCCAAGATGAGAAGACGGCGTCACGTGACATTGTTTTGTGCCTGGATACGTCCGGGTCAATGATCCCCTACGACGGGAATATCGGCGCTGCCTTTTCGCAGATTGTCCAGCATTTTGCGGGCGAAAGAATCAGCCTGAACCTGTGGAATTCTCGCACTTTGGTGAAGTTCCCGCTGACGAACGACTACGACCTTGCGGTGTCTGAGCTCGACGAGATGAGCCGGGTCATGAAGGAAGGCTACCTGGGTGAAAGTGCCGACGGCGTGTATGTCACGCAGGAGCTGATCGACTACACGGCAGCGACCGTTGATGATGAAGAAGAAGCCGCGTCGCTTGCAGGCGATGGCTTGGCGTCGTGTGTGCTGAGTTTTGACCACTCCGGCGAAGACCGTTCACGCCTGATTCTTTTTGCCACGGATAACGAGATCAACGGTCCTCAGATTTACACGCTTGCTCAGGCGTTTGATTTTGCTCATCAGCAGAACGTTCAGGTGACCACCCTGTATCCCGGCGATGGTGACCTGCTGACTACCGAGGGCGAAGAACTGAAAGAGCTGACCGAAGACAACGGCGGTGTCTTCTATGACGCCTCCGACGCTGCGAGCGTCCAAGGGATCATCCAAGAAATCGAATCTCTGCAGAGCATCGAATTGTCCGAGCACGCGAAGGTTCTTGAGATCGATAAGCCGGCTGGCGTCCTCAGCCTTGCCGCTGTTGGCATTATCGGGTTCCTTGGTCTGCTTGCAATCGGGAGGCTCTGACATGTTCTTCCGTCCCGTGTTTTCTTTGACAGCTTTCATTCTTGTGGCGCTTGTTGGATTCGCGCTGGTTCTGCTTGGGTTGAAGCGAGGCACGCGCACATCGAAACGTGAAGCCGCCAGACGTGCCACGATCGTTGCTCTGTTGGTCTTTATGATGGCGGGCCCCTCCATTCCTGGCAAGGCAAGTGACGTTGGCTCGGCGGCCGAAGCGTGGATTGTCATCGACCGGACAGGATCGATGGCGGGTGAAGACTGGGATGGTGATCGGCCTCGAATCGAGGGCGTCAAACAGGACGTTCAGACCATCCTTGATGCAATGCCGGGTGCTCGCATCACGATCATGGTCTGGGATTCGAATGTCAGCACGGTTCTCCCTCTGACGACGGATCGGGGCGCTGCTGACAGCTATCTGACGAA
The DNA here is from genome assembly GCF_000296505.1 of Schaalia turicensis ACS-279-V-Col4. Taxonomy (GTDB): domain Bacteria; phylum Actinomycetota; class Actinomycetes; order Actinomycetales; family Actinomycetaceae; genus Pauljensenia; species Pauljensenia turicensis_A. The sequence goes on along the minus strand of NZ_JH815208.1, from coordinate 107,912 downwards.
CCTGCGTCAGGAGCTTTCTGACTCGTCCCACGGGTCGACGCCGAATCGTCCGACTTCAGCTCTTTTCAGTGCGCTGAATGACGCTGAAGAACGAGATCCGGATGCAATCCGTGGACTCTTCGTCTTCTCTGACGGGGAAAGCTCGAACGAAGACGTCTGGACTCCCATCGACGACATGAGTACGTCTTCGTGGGGGTTGATGAGTCGATACGTCGACGGTGGTGCGATCATCGGGTACGGCACGAAAGAGGGCGGGCCGATGAAGGTGCGTCGCCTGACCGGTGACGCGCAGGAGCGCGGATACGCCGAAACCTCTCAGTCGGGCGATCACGCAGGTGAAATGGTCGAAGATGAGTACATTCGCGATGGTTCCAAGCCGGATTCTCCGATCGCGATTACGCGCATTGACGAGGGCGCCTTGAAAGACATTGCCGAGCAAACGGGGCTCACGTACATTCACTCGCCGGCAACTGCCGAGATCAACAAGGTTGCGTCGACTCTCGATGAAAACTCGCAGGTAGTGGCCACTCAGCGAGCCCAAGTGAAGGCAGCACGCTACCTGATTTGGCCGTTTGCCCTGTTCTTGGGCGGAATGCTTCAGTGGGAAACCGCGATCGTTGCAGGTAAAGCCCGAAACATGAGGAGGGCTCGTGCCATCTAATAAGAACACCCGTAAGGCGAATAAGTACGAGGTCGCGCTTCCCTTCGGTGGGCGTACTGCTGGTGATCCTGAACGCCAGCCTGTTCCGGCAAAGCGGGAGCGAACAAAGGAAGATCTGCGCAGACTCCTGAGGTCTACGCCCCTCATTGTCGTTGCTAGCCTGATTGCGTCGTTCCTTGTGGGGCTTCCCGTCTGGTCTCATCACACGCGAGACCAGTGGCGGGCGGGCGAGTACACCCAGGCAACGGGCGAGTATTCAACGCAACGTACGTTGACGACCTACGGGCCAGAGTCATGGGTGGCGCATTACAACGTGGGCACGTCTCTTTTGAAAGAGGGCAAAGCAGGTCAGGCACTCAGCGAATTGCAGATTGCTCTTGAAGGCGTCCCGAAGGCTACACAGGACGAAGAGGGGCACATTCAAGCCTTCTCTTACGAGTGTCAGGTGCGTATTAACACTGCTCTTGCGCTCGAGGTATTGGGCGACCAGGCGACAGAATCCGGCAAGGGTGATGAAGCGGATCAGAATTACCAGCAGGCGGATGAAATGCTTGTTGCGTGCACTCTTGATTCCCGGCCGCAAGACCCGTCGGATCCGCAGGATCAGTCCTCCGGTGGCCGAGGGGGCCAAGGTGGCGATCACGGTCAGTCTGGCGATTCCGACCAATCGAGTTCGTCGCAGTCCGGTTCGTCTTCGGATAACGAGGCCGACCGGCAGGGCGGAGACTCTCAGCCTGACCAGGGGTCGGGTGACGGATCTGCTGATCAGGAAGAATCTTCCCAATCTGAGCAGGCAAGTAGGGCTCGCGAGCGCTTGAAGAATAAGCGTCAGCGCGCACAAGGTAAGCCGGATAAGTCGAATAATTCGCAGAGCAGCGACTCTTCGGGCCAGAGTTCTTCCGGTGGCGGTCAAGAACAGAGTCAGCAGGGTGATTCGTTGGACCAGGAGGGCGATGAAGAATCGAAGCCATTGACCCCAGAAGAGCAACGTCGTCAAGAAATTGAACGTCGATTGCGTCGTAGCACTGACGTTGATGAAGATTCGTCTGCGACCACTCGGACCGGCGATTCGAATGGCGCATGGTAGGTCGGATCCGGCCTCGTCAATCACGAAACTGGGCGGCGCGGAAGGTGGATTCGTGGCACGTCCCACGTCGGGAGGAATTGGACGAGTGTCGCGCCAGCTCGCAAACATCGATAGGCTGAAGCCATGAAGGTCCTCTTAGTGGGAAATGGGGGGCGCGAGGTCGCCCTCGCCCGAAACCTCGTACGTACTGCATCTTCATCTGATCCGGTTGAACTGATTGTTCAGGCGGGTAACCCGGGGCTTGAGCCACTGGGGCAATCACTTGTATTTAACCCGCTGAATCCGGATGATGTCGCTGTGCGCGCGAAGGGTCGCGGAGTGGACCTGGTTGTTGTTGGCCCTGAGGCTCCTCTTGTCGCCGGCGTCGCTGACGCTGTGCGCGCTGAAGGTATCCCGGTTTTTGGCCCGTCGAAGGTTGCTGCTCAACTTGAGGCGTCCAAGGCATTCGCTAAAGAGGTCATGGAAGCAGCTGGTGTTCCGACCGCTCGCGCTTTCACCTGCCGTACGACCGAAGAGGTCGAGGCTGCGTTCAACGCATTCGGCGCTCCCTACGTGGTGAAGGATGATGCGCTTGCCGCTGGCAAGGGTGTTGTGGTGACTGATGATCGCAATGTGGCGCTTGCTCACGCAACCACCTGCCTGAACCGTGAAGATGGCGTTGTCTTGGTTGAGGAATACTTGGATGGCCCCGAGGTCTCTCTGTTCTGCGTCAGCGATGGCACGACTGTTGTTCCGCTAGTTCCCGCTCAAGACTTCAAGCGTGTTGGCGACGGAAACTCCGGTCCGAATACGGGTGGCATGGGTGCGTACACGCCGCTTCCGTGGCTGGATGACTCGGTTGTCGACGAGGTCGTGAAGACCGTTGCTCAGCCGACCGTTGACGAGATGGCTCGTCGCGGAACCCCGTTCGTGGGGCTGCTTTACTGCGGTCTGGCAATGACGTCGAAAGGTATTCGCGTCGTCGAATTCAATGTTCGCTTCGGTGATCCTGAGACGCAGGTTGTTCTTGAACGCCTCGATTCGTCACTTGCTGACCTGCTCTACGCCGCGGCGACTGGAACGCTTGCTCATTTGCCTGCTCCCATCTGGTCCCCGGATGCGGTGGTCACGGTTGTGATGGCATCGGGTGGCTACCCGGACACACCCGATACCGGACATGAAATCACAGGCATTGAGGACGCGGAAGCTATCGACGGCGTGCATGTTATTCACGCGGGTACTCGTTTTGAGATCACATCTTCGGCGGAGGAGGTTGCACTGGGGTGTTGCGGGTTCGAACCCGACGAAATGCTGGTGAATTCCGGTGGGCGTGTGCTGGACGTCGTGGGACGCGGCGCAACCGTTGAAGAAGCCAGAGCCAAGGCCTACGAGGGCGTCGATTGGATCAGCTTCGCTGGTGAGCATCACCGTAAAGACATTGCAACCTGGCCGGCCGAGCTAGACGCTAAGAACTGAACTGAATAGAGACGGAGGACGCGTAATGGCTGCTATGGAACTTCCAGGATGGAAACATGTGTCCTCCGGCAAGGTGCGTGACATCTACGCGCCCGCCGATCAGGAAACACCTGACCGTCTTCTTCTGGTGACCTCGGACCGCATCAGCGCTTACGACTACATTCTGCCGTCGGAAATCCCCGGAAAGGGCAAGGTGCTGAACCAGCTTGCTCTCTGGTGGATGGAACAGCTACGCGACGTGATTGAAAACCATGTCATCACTGCTGAAACTGATGCCACAGATCCTTTGAGCGTTCCGGCTCCCCTCGTCGGTCGATCAGTGGTTGCCAAGGCTCTGAATATGATTCCGATCGAGTGCGTCGTTCGCGGATACCTGACGGGTTCCGGCTTGGTCGAATACAAAGAGTCGGGCACCGTTTGCGATATCGCTCTTCCCGAGGGTCTGGTTGAAGCCTCGCGCCTCGAAACCCCGATCTTTACTCCCGCTGCCAAGGCGGAACTGGGCGATCACGACGAGAACATTTCCTTCGGACGCGCAGCTGAAATGGTCGGCGAAGAACTTGCGTCTCGCCTGCGCGACGTTTCTATCGCCCTGTATGAAGGTGCTCGCGAAATCGCTGCCGAGCGCGGTGTCATCATCGCCGACACCAAGTTTGAATTCGGGCTGGATCCCGCAACAGGCAACCTGGTCCTGGGCGACGAAATCCTGACCCCTGATTCCTCGCGATTCTGGCCCGCCGACCAGTGGCAGCCCGGCCAGATCACCCCGAGCTTCGATAAACAGTACGTTCGCGACTGGCTGACCAGCGCCGAATCCGGATGGGACAAGAAGTCGGGAGAAAATCCGCCCGTCCTTCCAGAATCCGTTGTGACCGCAACTCGCGACCGTTACATCGAAGCGTTTGTTCGCCTGACCGGCGAAGAACCGACACTATAACCATCACCACCAATTAAGCGGGTCAAGCCCGTCACCCAACACGCGGAAATTCCGCACGCACAATAGGAGGACGCCGTGGGGCGAATCATCGTGGAAGTGATGCCGAAGCCGGAAATCCTGGATCCCCAGGGTAAGGCAGTGGGATCTGCACTTCCGAGGCTTGGAATCACAAGCTTTGCTTCTGTTCGCCAGGGCAAGTGCTTCCACCTGACGGTTGACGGCCCGGTCACCGAGGAACTTCTCGCGGATGCCCGCAAGGCAGCTGAAGAGGTTCTGTCGAACCCGATCATCGAAGATGTCGTCCGCGTCGAGGCGCTGGATGAAGGCGAGGCCACCAAGTGACCCGCATTGGTGTTGTTACCTTCCCGGGCACCTTGGATGACCGGGATGCTGCGCGCGCCGTCCGCCTTGCCGGTGGCGAGCCCGTCGCTCTCTGGCATAAGGATGCCGACCTGCACAGCGTTGACGCGGTCGTCATCCCCGGTGGTTTCTCCTACGGCGACTACCTGCGGTGTGGCGCAATTGCTGCGACTGCTCCCGTGATGGGTGAAATTGTCGAGGCAGCCGGTAAGGGTATGCCCGTTCTTGGCATCTGCAATGGCTTCCAGGTTCTCTGCGAAGCGCACCTGCTTCCCGGCGCTCTGATCCGTAACGATCATCAGAAGTTCTTCTGCCGCGACCAGGAACTGCGCGTCGAAAACGCCGATACCGCGTGGACACGTGCGTTTAGCGCTGGCGAGCACTTCACGGTTCCGCTGAAGAACGGTGAAGGCAACTTCCAAGCCTCCCCGGCTGAGCTGGAGCGTCTCGAAGGTGAAGGCCACATCGTCTTCCGCTACATCGGCCTGAACCCGAATGGTTCCGCGGACGATATTGCTGGCGTGACAAATGCTGCGGGCAATGTCGTTGGTCTGATGCCACACCCCGAACACGCGACCGAAGCGGGCTTTGGTCCGCTGGCCACGAAGGATGGCGTGCACTCCGGACACGGTGGTACCGAAGGCCTGAAGATCTTCCAGTCCGCCCTGATGGGATTAGTGGGGTAATCCGACGTGTGGCCTCGTGAATAGATACGAGGCCGCGCCCGCTGAATTTTTCACGAAACGTTCATAGACGCGAACCGAAACGTGCGTAACGAATGGAGCAGGTATGACCGCGAAGGTCAAAGCAGAGAATCCTCGGGAATTGCCGGATACGACAGAAGATGCGGCCGCAACCCCCACGAAAGATATGCCCTGGAAAGAACTGGGCCTGAAGGAAGACGAATACGCCAAGATCTGCGAGATATTAGGTCGTCGCCCCACGAACGCTGAGCTGGCGATGTACTCCGTCATGTGGTCAGAGCACTGCAGCTACAAGTCATCGAAGAAGCACCTCGCTGAGCAGTTCGGCGAGCGCACCACCGAAGAAATGAAGCGCCACCTGTTGGTCGGCATGGGGCAGAACGCTGGCGTCGTCGACATCGGTAACGGGTGGGCGGTTACCTTTAAGGTTGAGTCGCACAACCATCCGTCGTTCGTTGAGCCCTACCAGGGTGCTGCAACCGGCGTCGGCGGTATTGTCCGCGACATTATCTCCATGGGCGCGCGCCCGGTCGCCGTCATGGATCAGCTACGTTTCGGCGCGGTTGACCACCCGGATACCCCGCGCGTCGTTCACGGTGTGGTTTCCGGCGTGGGTGGCTACGGCAACTGCCTCGGCCTGCCGAATATCGGTGGTGAAACTGAATTTGACCCGTCCTACCAGGGCAACCCGCTGGTCAATGCACTCTGCGTCGGTACCCTGCGTCACGACGACATTCACCTGGCAAACGCAACCGGTGAAGGCAACCTGGTTGTCCTCTTCGGCGCGCGCACCGGCGGTGACGGCATCGGTGGCGCATCGATTCTGGCGTCCGAAACCTTCGAAGACGGCATGCCCGCCAAGCGTCCCTCCGTGCAGGTCGGTGACCCCTTCATGGAGAAGGTCCTCATCGAATGTTGCCTCGACCTGTTCAAAGCGGACGTCGTTCAGGGTATCCAGGACCTCGGCGCCGCAGGTATTTCCTGCGCCACCTCCGAGCTGGCCTCTAACGGCGATTCTGGTATGCACGTCGACCTTGAGAACGTGCTGTTGCGTGACCCGACCCTGACCGCAGGCGAAATCCTGATGTCCGAGTCGCAGGAACGCATGATGGCGATCGTGACCCCCGAAGATAAGGAACGTTTCTTCGAGATCATCAACAAGTGGGACGTCGAGGCGTCGATCATTGGCACGCTGACCGGTGACGGTCGCCTGACCATCGACCACTTCGGACACCGCATCGTCGACGTTGACCCGAAGACCGTTGCCCATGACGGCCCGGTCTACGACCGTCCCTACGCCCGCCCAGCATGGCAGGACGAACTGCAGGCGAACACGTCCGCATCCCTGAAGCGTCCCGAAACTGGTGGAGAACTGCTCGCGGATATCAACGCGGTGATCTCCAACGTTAACCAAGCCTCTAAGGCTTGGGTCACCGACCAGTATGACCGCTACGTGCAGGGCAACACCGCTCTTGCTCAGCCCGATGATGCCGGCGTTATCCGCGTCGACGAAGAAACCGGTCTCGGCGTTGCCCTGGCCACCGACGCAAACGGCTGGTATACGAAGCTCGATCCTCGTGAAGGTGCGCTACAAGCACTCGCGGAATCCTACCGAAACGTCGCCATCGTTGGTGCCGAACCGGTCGCGATTACCGACTGCCTCAATTTCGGTAACCCCGAAGACACCGACGCCATGTGGCAGCTGGTTACTGCAATGACGGGTCTGGCCGACGGCTGCATCGAATTGGGCGTGCCCGTCACCGGCGGTAACGTGTCACTCTACAACTCATCCGGTACCGAGAAGAACCTTCCGACCTCGTCGATTAACCCGACGCCGGTTGTGGGTATGCTCGGCATCATGAAGGACGTGACGCGCGCGAACCCGTCCGGCTTCACCGAGGAAGGCCTGGCAGTCATTCTGCTCGGCCAGACTCAAGAGGAACTCGACGGTTCCGCGTGGGCACGTATCTGCCACGATCACCTGGGCGGTCGCCCGCCGAAGGTGGATCTGAAGGCTGAAGTTGCCCTCGGCAACGTGGTCCGTGCCCTGTCCGAGGCCGATGGTCCGGATGGTCGCCCGCTGATCCGCTCGGCACACGACCTGTCGAACGGTGGCTTGGCACAGGCTCTCGTTGATTCGGTGCTCCGCTTCGGAATTGGCGGTGCCTTCGACCTGACCGGTGCACAGGGTCAGAACGGTCTGAGCGACTTCGACATGCTCTTCTCCGAGTCGCAGGCACGAGCGATCATCGCCGTTCCTGAAGGTGCACTTGACGCGGTCTACGCTGCCTGCCAGGCAGAAGGCATTGACTTTGCTCGCATCGGTACGACCGGTGGTGACATGCTGGTTCTTCACGGCTCTGATCTGCTCGCTGACTCGGGAGAGTCTGTTGGTTGGATCGCCGACCTGGACGACCTTCGCGCTCAGTCAGAAGCTGCCCTGCGAGACCGATTCTGAAATACGACTGAACTCATACGGCCCGGGGTGGGTGCACAAACCGCACCCACCCCGGGTCTGTGTTGTATTGGTATACCGTTAATGCGATGGTGCCCGGACTAACACCGACAGTGAGCATCGCGAGGAATGAATGAGAAAAGAGACGAGAGTCTCGCCTTGCTTATGATTCGTTTTGGGGGTAGCCCTGATTCTTCCCTGAACACCGGCGTGATCGCTACACTTTGTCGACGTGAAGGGTGAAACTGGTTCCAGTTCATCCCAAAAACGACTGACTGGAGCATGACGTGACCACTGGTATGACGAATACGGCGGAGAATTCCGATCACAATGATTCTTCATTACCTGCCCCAACTCCCACAACAGGCGAATGTGGACCCGCTGGTATTAAACGAGTTATCGCAGCTTGGGCAGTTCATGGTCTGACCATGTCGGGCCTTGTCTTTGCCTGCCTCGCGGCCGTCGCGCTTGTTGAAGGTCAGATCAAACTGATGTGGCTATGGCTGGGCATCTCCATGATCGTCGACGGCGTGGATGGCACGTGTGCACGTAAAGCCTGCGTACGCCAAGTGATCCCGTGGTTCGACGGGTCGGTTCTGGATAACATCATCGACTACATCACGTGGACGTTCCTGCCGGCAGTATTCATGTACCTTTACCTGCCGTTTGGTCCGAAGTGGGTTGCGATGCTGATGGCGATCGTCGCAACCGTGTCCTCGGTGTTCTGCTACGCCAACGATGGGGAAAAGTCGAGCGACAACTACTTCGTCGGCTTCCCCGCAGCCTGGAACATCGTTGCCGTGACGATGTACATTACCCAGTCGCCGGCGTGGATGAACGTCGTGACAACGCTGATGCTGGCGGTATTGACCTTGGTTCCCCTCTATTTCACGCATCCGATGCGAGTAGAGAAGAACCGCACCTCGAACATCATCGTCACAGTCATCTGGATTGCCGTCACCTGTTTCATGGTCGCAGTCTTCCCCACTATCCCGATGTGGGCGAACATCATCTTCTGGATTTCATCCGCGTGGTTCCTCTTCACCGGGTTCGTGCGCACCTATCAGGGGCCCGCCGTTTCTGCGAAGTGACTTCAGGGCAGTGAGATCAGCCGAGTGACGCTTTAACTCACCGAATTCACAAGCGTGCGTTTCACGACGCGGTCGCGCCACCAGCGGAATCCTTCTAACGCGATGGCGCCAATAATCATCGCGGCGACGAACACGATCACCATTGGTGGATAGTGACGCCCGTGCATCCAGAAATACACGTAGGGGGACACGAAGGTCACGATAGTGACAATCAACCCCATGACGCGTTTAAAGAACGTGCGACCAGCAACCATCGCCAGAACGCCCCATGTGTAGGGAATAGCGGTGATCATGTCGATCGACCAGAGAACCCAGACTTTCCCGTGGAACCCCGGAACAAAAGCAACCGGTAGTGCCCGCAGTGACGAGTAGACGAACACAACCAGGTACGCCAAGAACGTCGGATTGACCATCATTCGAATAGCGAATGAGCGGTCACGGAAAGCCACGCCAGCCTCCCGCAAGGCATGGATGGCGGTTCTCGTCGCGCGGAGAGAATCCGCGCCCGTAAGAACACGCTGCAGATACCGGCGAGTGACCTCAGACGTCTTCCACTGATTGATCAGAGCAATCGGGTTGATAGCAACCGGCAAAGATCCGTCGTCCAACGGAACGCCCGCAACTCGAACAAGCGCGGGGTCGCCAGCAAAAGTACGGAGCTTCTCTAACAGGTGCGCGGGCAAGATTCCCAGCCACAACGTCTGACGCCGTTCGACAGCTTCACGCAGTCGGTGACCGAACGCATGTCCCCAGGAGTCAAGGGAAAAGAACGAGTCTGTTACCTCATCGGCTAAATCGCCAAGGTCATCGAAGAACTGCGTACGACGTGCGCTGATTTCACCAATACGATCAGCGCCTGACAGTTCCAGCAGAACGTCGGCATCCCAGCAGTAGCGCGAGGCCTCGGGAATATCGGCGACACTTGCGGGGATGAAGAGTCTATCGACAGCTGAAGGAGTGTACGAGGCGCATGGAGGCATAGTGCCTGCTGGCTTTTCAGCGTCGCTTGGGCGCTCAACAGAGCCTGCCTGGTTCATGCATCTCCTTAATAAATGAGGAGCGAAGCTTTAGCCCCGCATCATCGATGGGCACTCTATGAGCGACTTTACGTGTCTAGCCTGTCTGAGAGTAGCGAATAAAGATATAGGGGTCTACCCGCATTCAGCCCCGAAAATGCCGGGCGACTACGATTGCACTATGGCTAACCGGAAGATTCCAACCGATCAGGGCATGAATGCTCTGCGCACGTGGATGCGTGAGCGGGATGAAACGAAACGTGCCATTCTTTTAACAGCGGTGCGTTTCACTCTTGAGGAACTCGCAGTTTTACACCCCGGCCGTTCGGTCGAGGTGCGTGTCCCACCTGCGGGCGCGGTTCAGATTATTACGGGTACAACGCATCGTCGTGGGACGCCACCCGCAGTCGTCGAAACGACTATGCAGGTGTGGTTACAACTGGCCACAGGCATCATTACCTGGGACGAAGCAACAGGGGATGGGCGCGTTCAGGCGACCGGTGAGCGCACTGACCTGACCACGTTCTTCCCCGTTATTCCGGGGTTGAAAGCTGATCGCGACTCCGCGCTGTAGCAATCACGGCTGAGTCAAAGGGGACATCAAGTCCAGAGCCACGCCCGAGTGATCACGCCGAAGCGCTCAGATTCAGCGTCTGAAAAAGAGCTGTCAGTCCTCAATCTGAGGAGCGCGCGGACCGTACCACTTCTTGGCGCCTCGCAGAGCATAACGCTGAGCAACCGCTACGATCGCCGCCGACGTAGCGGCGAAGAGAACCAGCGACACCATCGCGGCCTCGTCATCGTCTTCACGCGGAATATCGTGTCCCGTCACCAGCTTCCAGCCGAGCTCAGTGACCTTTCCTGCGGCAAGAGCAGAAAGAGCCATCGCTCCAGCGCTTGCAATCTTCCAGCCGAAATCCTCCATGGGACACTCCAATTCTGTCGACAACACACCACGTGCGGTAAATTCCTGCTTCAATCATGCCCCACGACACGTGAAGAGTGCACCCGAGTGCCACGATTCCACACGCGAGCCGTAGACTTGGGGTGTTGGGATCCAGATCCGAGGAGCTTAAAGTGAACCTGCGTCGCGTAATGCCCACATCCGTCGCAATTGTCGTGATGTGCATGGCGCTGAGCGCATGCTCTTCGTCCATCGGCTCAGGAACCGACCCGTTCTCGCGACCGATCGGCTCATCTCCACACTCGTCCGACTCCACATCCGGCCAGCAGTCCGAGAACGCCTCCACCCTTGGCGCCCCCGAACCGTCCAAAGGAACAGGCACTATCACCATCGGTGTCACTCAGGCAGAAAAACTTCCCGACTCAGTTATTGAGGCGTTCCACCAAGCAACCGGCTACGACGTCGCGCAACAGGTGATTGATTCCGCCTTCGCTCTCGATGGCCAGCACATCGATGCAGTGCTCGGAATCGACAGGCCGAGCCTCGTGAATTCTTCAGCACAACTGGCGACGGACGCACTCTTCTCTCTGACGCCAACCCCGGGCACCGAAGTAGCCGCAACCGCCTCGGCGTTGGCGTACGGGCGCAACGACGTGTGCGTCCTCATCGACAAAGCCTGGATGAGCGTCAACGGATATGCCCTCCCAAGTGGACTCGAAACGCTACGCAATCCCGGTGATGCGGCCTCGCTGATTGTCCCCGACCCCGTGTCATCCGACATCGGGCGAGCGTTCATCGACGGCGTCGCCACCTCCTACGGCGAAGGATTCGGCCAGTGGGTGGGCGCGCTCAAAGCCGCTTCGGTGATGATCGAAAACGACGAGGCCGCCTTAGCCACATGGACAGGAACCTCGCTCACGGGCGGAGTTGAAGCACAAAAAGACGCCACAGAACTCAGTGGAGCCCAAACGGTCGTCGCACCCGCGAAACGACTGCCCTACATGGTCGGCTCCATGCGCGAACTTGCTCGCACAACGTCGAACACCGGCATCGAATCCCAGGGCGTCGCAATGGGAAGCAGCTGTGTCACCCGATACCTGTACATTGCGCCCACCGCGCAGACCACCCAGCTTGACGGTGTCCGCTCCCTAGCCGCGTGGCTCTTGAGCTGGGACGGGCAACACGCGCTAGCGCAGGACGGAGTCGTCTACCCGCTGGAAGAAAGCGCCGGCGAAAACACTCCGGCCAGCTGGTTTATGACCCCTCAAGACGATGCCATCACCGTCAACGAGCCGTCCTCCAATGCCGCGACGTGGGCGCTCGACCAGTGGAGTAGCGCGCTCGCGGGCTGAACGTCAGTCAGCCAGCATCTGCGGGTCCACGCGACATTCCGCGCCGATCTTCATCGGAGCGATCGTGCCTGCTGCACGCATTTCCTCCAGGCGTGGGACCAAGCGGTCGACCACGTGCCACGGGTCAAGTGTGTTGAGGTAAATGCGTGTGCCGCCCTCGAAACCTGCCAGCGTCGAAATGCGCCACTTGAGCAGGATCCTCCACCGCATCAGCGTGCGAACCGTGGGCGGACGATGGTACCACTCTTCGTTGCAGGGAACATCGGCGCCGGTCGCAGCGTGGACCGCGTGCAACAGGTCGGAAACGGCGCGAAGTTGCTCTTCGGAAGCTTCCCACGGATTGCGCGGGGAATGCAGGGGCCAAATAGCGACGCCTGGGAAACGATGTCCGAAGCCCGCCATCGCGATCGCATGGTCGTTCTGCGCAATCAGCAGTTTGCGCGTGGCGGCGACGGTCAGAATATCGTCGTAAATATCTGGCTGGGAGCGCAGGCGGTTCAGTTCGGCTTCCGTCTGCACCGAGAAGTCGTCGATCGCCACCAACTGCTTGTGCAGGTGGTCGAACGAGGCTCCCGCGGGCTTCAACCAATTCTGGAACGCAGCGACGTAGCGAACATTCGGGTCAAGGGTGTACAGGTCCGCCATCGTGCGCGTTGTGAACGCCGTGTACTGGAAGTGCTCTTCGGGAGTCATTGTGCCTGAACCAGCAAGCTGCGTTGTGTCCTTCGCGCCATCGATGTAGTGGCGTCGGGCAACGATCAGGTCGTGGCCACCGGAGAAGAAGCCATTCGCCTGTTGTAGCTTGTCAGAATCCGACATTGCGTCGATTTCGCCATCGCTGACACCTGAGGCCGACAGGCGAGCGTGCACCACGCGCATCACATGGTCGTAGCCTTCGGAGGATGCCAAGTATTCCGCCATGCGACGGTGTTCAGCTTCGCTGGGAACGTGGCCGTGGTTCAGATGCCAGTAGTTGTAGGACACGATTTCGAACAGGTTCGGGATGCGACGGAACTCCGCTGTCGTCGTGGAAAGCTGGTCAGCGGGAAGTCCGGTCAGTTCACTCCAGTTTCCGGCCTGGTCACGTACCAAACGGGACTTTTCCGGCGGAGTTTCAAGATAACGCTGATCGCAGAAGGCGCAGTGGCATCCATCCTGATCGTGATCGATGGGCATTGGGTGAGCTGGGGGAACCGATAACGGGCGGTGACCGCGTCCAGGAACGGTCCACACCTCGGTTCCGGTGAGAAGGTTCTGCTGCTTTACCGTGCCATCGGCTAAACGCACGATGGCACGGTCGGTTCGAGAAAGCTCCTTTGCCATGGGGTTAATTCTACCTGCCAAATGCACGTTCTCCCAGAGTCGGTGAACGATTCTTTGCATTCGATACGGGCAGGGGGTGCGATCATGCCCAACACACGCAATGGGGTCTGACCGGCGCAAGTACTGGTGTCGGGCCAGTGGACGTACGGGTCCGGTGGTGAACAAGCGCGGTTGTTTGGGCTCGGCTGGTAAAACGCAATCGGCGAGAACCTCGAAAGGTTCTCGCCGACATTAAATGGCGCACATGCTACGTGAACGTCAGGCGTTCGGTAGCCATCCGCGAGCGTTCTTACCCAGATCAGCGATCAGAGCGGCAGCTTCCTGCGCACGATCTGCCTGGACGAAGAAGTGGTCGTGACGAGCGCAGGCGATCGGGTTCGCTGCAATCGAACGAGCCGACAGGATCTGTGCGATTGTCGCGGTAATACCGATCGAATCAAGGTCAGCCTGCAGGCCGAGGAAGATGTGAGCGTAGCGCTTTTCGGTCGGAAGACCGGCCGCTTCGGCTTCGTCAACGGGAAGAACAGCGGTCAGCTTGTCCTCATCACGAATGACGGCGAAGGGGTGGGTGCCTGCTGGGACCTCGTCAACGATGGCGAAAACGTATTCGCCGGCGTTTGTCGGATCCAGCGTGGCAAGAATTTGGTCGAGAGCATGGGTTTCAGTCATGACGTAGATGCTATCGCTCAGCACGGGTGAGTAAAAGGCGTCGTCTCATGCTGGACATCCTTGAGCGTTTCATGGACCGTTTCGCGCTCGCTTCCTTCTTCTATTCGCACGCGATCGCCCGTGCTGACGGTGAACAAGCGCGGTGGGGGCTGAAGAAGAAGAGCCGGTAAAAGTGCTAGTCAGAGCCTATTCATCGTATTCGGGTTCGAACCGGTGCGCCCTGCCTCGCCCTCGTCTAGGGCGTCGATGGCTCTCATGTCCTCGTCCGACAACGTGAAGGAAAAGACATCGAGGTTCTGCGCCTGACGCGATGGTGTCACCGACTTCGGGAAGATCACGTCTCCGCGTTGCAACGCCCACCGCAGAGCTACCTGAGCGGCGCTGACCCCGATCCGCGCACCAATCATGGCCAAGGTTTCGTCAAAGGGGGCGCGGCCTCGTGCCAACGGAGACCAGGCTTCCACCACCATGGAGTGATCGCGCGCGAACTGGCGCAACTCGTTGTTGGGGAGGAAGGGGTGAGCCTCCACCTGCAGAACATGCGGAGCCACCGTCGCCACGTCGAGAACCGCCTGGATATGCGCGATTTCGTAGTTCGACAGGCCGATCGCACGCGCACGACCATCAGCGTAGAACTCTTCCAGCGCACTCCACGGCAGGGCAACATTTCCGTCGTACAGCGTGGGTAAAGGCCAGTGGATGAGGAACAAATCCACGTAGTCAGTACGCAGATCCTCCAAAGTCTGAGCGAAAGTTGCGCGCGCAACGTCAGGCTCATGGTTTGTGTTGTTCAACTTCGACGTGATGAACAGTTCCTCGCGCGGGATCTTAGAATCTGCGATCGCACGCCCAACCTCTGGCTCATTGCCGTACATCTGAGCCGTATCAATGTGCCGATACCCCAGCTCCAGCGCGTTTGACACCGCTTCATAGACGCCCTCAGTCACTTTGTACGTGCCAAAACCGAACTGCGGAATAGGCGCTCCGGTTGGCAGTGTGAGCGTTGGGATGGTTGGGGTGGGCATGGTTCCTCGCTTCGTCGGGTACTTTCATCTTCCCACGTTCTGCCACGTAGATGTCGCCACGCGAGTGCGAAGAGTATGCGTCACTACTTCCAATAGAATTTCAGGTGCCTGAAAAGCCTGTATTTTACGTGTCGTAGGCGCTCTATCTCAATGGGGCAGTGGGTGGCAGTTCACAGTGGCGTGCGTCCTGTTTAAAGTGAGGGGTATGGCTGAAGAAACCCCGAAAGTACACAAACGTACCGCCGCGTTTACTGAAGAGCAGATTGAAGCTGGTCTTTGGCTTCTGCTGGCATTGAACTCGCGGTCCAGCCTCGGTGATGAGATCCCGGGGAAAGATTCGGCTCTTCGTGATCTTTTGGCTCCCGTCGCGCGCAAGGTCCCGCTCAGCGATGAGCAAGTGGATGAAGCGGTCTTGCTGATCGAGGCTGCCAAATGGGCGATGGAGCGCCATGAACTGCGTCCACTGTCCGTGTCGCAGTGCAATCGTGAACGCGATGCGCTGCTGAAGCGCTGGAATTTAGCGTCCTCGAAAGGCGCGTTGCTCTGGCCACCGTCGTCGCAGACAATTTCAGCTCGCCTTGGGGGAGGATCGTGGAGTCGGGCTACCGCTCGTCTTGGGTTCCGCGCGAATTCGCGAGGCCGGGCCCGCGGATCTGGCAGGTTTACTTCCGAATCAATGGCCGTTGTTCTGCGCGAATTCATTGCCGAATGTGAGCGTAATCAGATCGAACCGACACTTCAGGGGTACAGGAAATGGTCGAAGCGGCAACGTGCGACGGGCAGGGACGATGTTGCTTCTGTTGCCACTTTGCGACAGAGGTATGGGACTTGGAGTGTGATCCTCGCTTCTGTTGAACCATGAACCTATGAATAATTGCATTTCGTAAAAGCAATGAAGTGTTGATTAAACTAGACTCCTCAGTTATAAACTTAGTCCTTTGTAAGAGTGGATAGACGTAGGTAGTCGGAAAGTCTGGAGTCGTCAATGTCAGTACGCAAAGCGCTCCTCGCGCTCGTCTCTCAGCGGCCTGCTGGTGTGTACCGCCTCAAGCAGATGTTTGAGGATCAGACTTGCGAAGCTTGGCCGTTGAATATCGGTCAGGCTTATCAGACGATGCAACGCCTTGAACGCGATGGTTCTGTCTCTTCGCGCCAGGAAACAAACGCTGGGCGGGACTCTGAAGTCTTCGAGGTCACCGAAAAGGGTCGCGAGATCCTCAACGACTGGTGGAAGACCCCGGTTTCGCGTCAGAGCCCGGAACGCGATGAGCTCGTCATGAAGCTTGCCGTCGCAGCAACTGACCCCAGTGTTGATGTCACGGCACTCATTCAGACCCAGCGTCGTTCCTCGCTGAGGGCACTGCGTGATGTTACGCGTCTGAAGTCGCTTGCCTCGGATGAAGAACTCGCATGGAAGCTGATTCTTGAGCGTCATATCTTCGACCTCGAAGCGGAACTGAACTGGCTGGATCACATTGAGTCCGGTGCCGTTTCCGAGGTCGCTCGTCGCGCAGCATTCGCTCGCTTCAAACGTCAGGAACGTCAGAAGTCTTCGAAGAACGTTGCTACCGGCGTGCGATGAGTTTGAACTCCCATCCGGTTGCTCTTGTCGATATCTTTCACGAATACGGTACCGGCAATACGAAGGTTCAGGTGCTCGCTGGGATCAACCTACAGGTTGAGCCTGGCGAGCTTCTTGCCATCATGGGACCTTCGGGCTCTGGTAAATCCACACTGCTTGCCATCGCTGGAGGACTAGAGCGCCCAACGTCGGGCAAGGTTTACATTCACGGCGAGTCCTTTGCAGATATGTCGTCTGTGGAATGTGCGATGGTTCGCCGTAAGTCAATCGGATACGTGTTCCGCGATTCAAATCTACTTCCCACCCTGACTGCGGTGGAAAACGTTGAAATGCCACTTGAACTGGATGGTTTTTCTTCCTCGAAAGCACGCGATGCTGCACTTTTTGCCCTCGAGGAAGTGGGAGCTCTTGACCTTGCTGAAAAGTTCCCGGATGGCCTGAATGGTCGTGAGCAACAACAGGTTGCAATTGCCCGCGCTCTGGTTGGTCGTCGCTCGATTATCATGGCTGACGAGCCCACCGGTTCCCTCGATTCTCACTCGGGTGAACAGATTATGCTTGCTTTGCGTCAACAGATTGATGCGGGCGCTGCAGGAATCCTGGCGACTCACGAGGCCCGTTTTGCCGCGTGGGCTGACCGTACAGTTTTCCTTCGTGATGGGAAGATGACTGATACCTCTTCGTCAGATCGGATTGAGGATCTTCTATGAGCGAAGGCGGATCCGGATTGAGCCACGGAATTCGCGCACGTGCTAATACTTGGAAGATTGTATTGCGGATATCGAGGCGCGCAACGATCCGTGATCGATGGCGTACCCTGACGTCGTTACTGATCGTTTCGCTACCGATCGTGCTGGTTATTTCGTCGATCACTCTCTGGTCGATGATGTCATCATCACGCTATTTGGCGATACAGAACTTAGGGCCGAATGATTCGACTCAAGCGCGAATTACACGCGTCAGCTTTAATCCGATCGAACAGGATTATTTGGGTGAACCAGCGGGTGATGTGACTTCTGCGTCCGTGGATTCATCGTCTGTCGATGAGTTTCAACTGAATCGGTGGCTCCCCAGCGATGCTGTGATGGTCACAACGCTATCTTTCCCGTCGGTCAATGTGTCAACTGAAGACGGTTTACGCTCTGCATTAGTTACGACAGCCACAGAGACTTCGTCGTTGGATATTTTTGCTGAGAAGGATGAACAGACTCCGAGGCTTGAAAATGGGCATGCTGTTCTTGCTTTAGACGTTGCTACAGAACTGAACGTGGGCGTGGGGGACACGATTCATGTTTCAGTATCAAGCACGAGCATGAAGCCATCAATTACTGCGACGGTCATGATTGACCAAGTGGCGGATCAGGAACGAAGCATTGTTGTAGGTCTTGGAACTTTTGCATCGAGATCGCCGAGTGAACTTCAAGGAACCTCTGCTCACTACTACATCTTGAGTGAATCCCCTGTGACGTGGGACGACGTGCAGCTGCTCAATCATTCAGGCTTCGCTGTTATCTCTCGTGCTGTTCTGGCACATCCCCCTCAGAACGCTCCGCCTCCGCAATCCACGGAATTTTCATCGGCTCAGGCATGGCTTCCATTCATCATTGTTATCGGTGTTCTTCTGGTTTTCATCGAGCTGATCCTGTTCGTCTCACCGCTATTCGCGGTCGCTCAAACGAACGGTATCCCCAGCGCGATTACGATGCTTGCCGTTGGCGCGACACGTTTTCACCTGATTCGTCTGATGATGTCGCTGGGACTGGTACTGGGTGTCCTGTCGGCATTCCTGTCCCTTGCAGGGGTGGGGATCGTCCTTGGTACCTTCGTCCAGACTCAAGGTTTAAGTCTGTCGATGATTCCTTGGGAAGCTCTAGTCTTCTCCTTCATTTCACCGATTGTGGTGTGTCTGATCGCCTGTTACGCGCCGTCTCGTGACCTTGCGGACACGGATGCGACCACGCTGTTCTCTGGGCATACTCGTGCGCCGTCGCGTCTTGTTCGGAAGATCCCGTTCTACCCGCTTCTTCTTGTCCTTGCTATCCCGCTTTTGATGTGGGCAGCGATGGCGGGGGCTCTGGGGATTCTTGCTTTCGGCCTAGCCCTGCTGATCAGTGGAATTATCGGAACCGCTCCTTACTTTGTTGCATATGACTGGCGCGGCCGACGCCCTCCTTCGCTGGGTTTGCGTCTTGCGGTTCGTGACGCGGTCAGGAACGGCCAGCGGACGCTTCCAGCAATGGCCTCGTTGATGACCACCGCGCTACTGGCCACAGCGCTTCTGATCACTCTGACAAGCGCGAACGAAGCCGCGTGGAATGCGCACGCGCACCTGGGGCCGAAAGGAAGCGTCTTCGTGTCGGACGCCGATGTCACGGATATGGTTTCTCAGGCGCGAGTGATTCACGATTCTGCCGCTGCAGCTGTGACGGATCGTCGCTCGGTATCGAGCGCCACCACGTTGTCAGGGCTGAAATGGGAATCCACTCATTGTGGCCCCTCCATCGTGATCGAAACGATCTCCCCTGACGAGTCATCCACAGAGTCAATGAACGACCATGTTCCCTCGCTCGCGGAATTGGATTTGGCGTACATCGTGGACGATGGCACTTTCCTCTCCGCCTCCAACCTGATTTCCGGTGACGAGATGGTGAAGGCCGTAACGACCCTGAACTCCGGTGGCGCGATTATGCCGAAGGGCTCGTACATTTCTGAATCGGGCCAAGCGACACTTCGTGCTCTAGATATGAGCGACACGGTTGAGGCAGCTACGCAAGGCTCGAACACGGTTCCTGACCCCACCACGGTGTCCGAAGCCCAGATTCAAGCAATCACCTGGTCGAAGCTGAACGTGATCGTCTTGTCTCCCAAAGCTGCTGAAGTGTTGAAGGTTCCCGTCCTTCCACTGGGACAGCTTTTGATTGTTGATAAGCCCGTGTCTGTTTGGGCGATGTCGGGATTTATTTCAGCAATTGAGTCGAGCGCCCCCGGTTCATCGGTGACGGTCATTCAACCTCCGTTGTCGACCATCATCATGCCCTACATCGCTACGCTGATCGCATTGCTTTCCGCCACCGGAACGATCGCTTTGATTGTCGTTCTTTCGGCTAACGCTATGCGTCCCGACTTCGAGACGCTGGAAGCGATTGGTGCGTCTAGGACTCTCCGTTCGCGCGTTACCGCCTACCAGGGCATGGGACTCGCATTGCTCTGCTTGCCTATTTCCATACTGTCCGGCTTGATTGCAGGGGTGCTGACGGTCATGACGATCGCTCGTTCAGGTGTATTCCCTGAGCTTGCAAACCTTCATCCTGTGATCCCGTGGTTTCAGGTGATCGTGATGTTCTTCGGTTCTCCGATTTTGGCGACTGTCGTTGCGGGCGTTGTTGCTTCGCGCCAGCAGAAGCCGGGCTCCCTGATTTCGGTGAGCTAGGCCGCCTACTGACTGCGGTGCTCGAACTGAGCCGGACAGTCAGCGCCCCGGCGTAATCCCCCCCCAGTGACGCCTCGTCAATCCCAATCGAAATCGGAAAGATGATGGTCGAGACGCGCATGTTCATGAGAGTCACGCCCGCGTAGGCGATCCAACTCTCGGCGCTCTTTCTTCGACGGGCGACCAGTTCCACGTTCACGCTGAGCAACCGGGATGAACAATCTGGGACGAGGGGGAGTGAGGTCCTCGTAGCAGACGCGCGCTTGAGGGGCACCAACGCGTTTGACCAGCAGTTTCGTTACCGTCAGTATCTGGTCGAAACCGTCGACTCGTAGGCGGACCTCGTCGCCCACCTTCACTTTTTGAGCGGCTTTTGCGCTGTCACCGTTGACTTTCACATGTCCGGCGCGAGCCGCAGAGGTTGCTTGCGACCGCGACTTGACCTTGCGGATAGCCCAGAGCCACGTATCGACGCGAACCGAGTCTCCGGGTGCCAAAGCGCCTCGGGGAATCTCGACGGCCTTCTGCTCGGTGGTAGAGGTCGACGGGGATTCGCCCGAGGTGCCCGGTGTACTAGTCATACGGCAATCGTAGACGGTTGCCGAGGGAGCTAGGCGAGGCGTGCTCGCAGTTCGCTCACGGAGGTTTGGCGACGCTTCGCAACAGCACCGATCGAAACGATGAAAGCAAGAAGCGACCATGCGATCAACAGACCTACGGTGTGCCCAAGGTTCGTCGCACCGACTCCCAAAACAAGCGCTCGTAGCGTTCCTTCAACCGCAGGAAGGATCATCGCGCCTCGCAAGCCACCAATGAATCCGCTGGTCGGCTGGCCGGCGAAAATGCCGACGAGCAACACTGCTTGGAAGGCGAATAAAACAACGGAGATTGCCAGTCCTACGCGCTGACCAAACGCTGCGATCAGTGCTTGCTGAACGATTGCGAGCGTCAGCGCACTTACCACAAGAATGACGAATGTTGCGACGGGGCGAGTTGTCATGGCTCCGGCAATACGCAGTGCGCCACCAAGGATAGCTGCGGAAACACCGGACACGATCAGGTTCGGCCAAAGGGCATTGAACGCGAGTGCAGCGGGGGTGGCCGCCGAATCAACGCGCTTGGAATTGAGCGCGCCGAACGCGAGTGCCCCCACCATTGTCGCCAGCCACAGGGCAAGAACCGCTGCGGTGGGAGACCACGATGTCGTCGTATCCTGCTTACCAGAAGTGGAGGTGACGTCGATCGGAGTGGCCAGTGCCTTCGCGGACGAGGCCGCTTCTGCCTTCGAGTGTGTGGGGATCTGATCGGTGGCTAACTGGAGTCCGTCGGCGAGCGTGGTGGAACCGTCGCTCAGCTGATTCAGGCCGTCAACCAACTGGTTGGCACCGGAGTTCAGCGTTTGGGCTCCGCTGACCAATTCGCCGGTCTTCGACGCCAGAGTGGAGGCTCCGGAGGATAGTTGGGAGGCGCCACTATTCGCCTCTAATGCACCGTCGGCGAGCGTTGAAGCTCCGGAAGATAGAGCAGATGATCCGCTATGGGCCTGGGCAAGGGAACTCGACAGTGTTGATGATCCGCTAGCTACCTGATGGGCTCCCGTGCTCAGCTGGCTGACACCGTGGTCGAGCTTCGTCGCCCCGGCTGCCACCTGCGAAGCAGCGGAGTTCAGGTCGGAAGAGTTTTTCCCAGCCAGCTGGCCCATGTTTGCCACGACGGTGTCAATACCGCCGGAGACCCTGGTGGCGCCTGCGCTCAGCGTGCTCACTCCGGCTTTCAATGCCTGGAGCTGTGTGCCCGTGGAGTCCACCGAGTTTTGCGCCACGGTTGCTCCTTGGCTGAGTTGAGTTGCCAGCTGTTCGGCACCGGCAGAAATGCCTTGCGCGTATTGGGTTGCCCCCGTGCATGCTACAGCGCTTCCTGCCTGGCAGGCGCTAATGAGTGCGGGTAGCGCGTCTGCGTTGGTCTTGATGGTGCTTGCTCCGTTGCTTGCTGCACTCAGCTGACCGGGCAGAGCGTTGAGAGCAGTAGTGTCGAGGGTGCCCAACTGCTGATCCAGCTGGGTAAGGCCGGCTGCGACCTGTTGTGCGCCCGTCTGCAATGATGGCGAGGTCCCATCAAGAGACTGAGTCATGCCGGCGTAGAGTTGGGCGGCTCCGCCTGTGTACTTCGCGACTGCTCCTGCCAAAGAGGAGGCGCCGTCGCTCAGGGAAGTTGAGCCGCTCTTAAGAGAATCGATGCCCATGGCCAAGGAGGAGGCTCCGGAAGCGAGCGTGGTTGAGCCGTCGTTGAGAGCGCTCAACCCGTTGTCCAACGTGCGCGCTCCGTCTGCCAGGGATGAGCTCCCCGAGGTGAGCTGAGCAACTCCGGAACTGAGCGTAGAAGCCCCATTTGCTAGAGAGCGTGTCCCGTCGGCAAGCTGGCCACTTCCACTTGCCAGTGTCGATGTGCCGTCAGCCAGCTGACGCGCTCCGTTAGTCGCGCTGACTTGTCCGTCAGCAACTTGGCGCGCTCCGTCGGCGGCCTGGCCGATCTTATCGGCAATTGTCCCCGTGGCTTCAAGGGATTGCGTCAGGTATTTGACAGTGAGCGTCGTACCGAATTCCGATGCGGCACTGTGAGCAAGCGCATTCGACAAGGTGCCAAATGCATCGCTTGAACCGTCCGCAACTTCGAGGTTCAGTTGTGGAACATCGCCAGAATTGTTCACCAAAATGTCGACCAGAGACTGTGAGAAGTCCTTGGGGATCGTGACGACAGCATCGTAGGTGCCGTCATGAAGACCAGAGGCTGCGGTCTCTTCGGTAACAACCGACCAGTTCAGTGATTGCTCGCCGTTGACGTCATCCTTGGTCAGGGCCGCAATGATTTGTCGGCCACCGGGCACCTGTGTCCCATCATCCAGCGTCGCAATTTCGTCGTTGTTCACGATGGCAGCACTGATCTGGCTGGCGTTTGCCGTGCCCGCATTGACGCCGAGTAGGGTGGTCAGTCCCAGCAGAGTGGGGAGCAGAAGGATCAGAGTCAGAAGCATCCAGTGGCGTTTCATCGAACATTCTCCTTTGAGGTGGTGGTGCTCGCACCCAGTTCAACGTCGGCTGCTGGGGTGAGATTTTCAGGGACGACGAGGCCGCGCTTGCCGGTGACAACCACGGTCTTACCTGCGGCGATCAATTCGTCGATACGTTTCCACCGCCTGGTTCCCGGATCGTCAACGATCACGATCCTGGTGTGTGTAGGAACAGCGTCATCGTGGTTATGCAGTGAAAGGGTTTGACGTTGGACGAATGCGGTCCCGTCTGGGAGGACGCGATCGCCGACGACGATGATTCCCCGTGTTGGACGAAGACGTGCGCTGATGATGGTTGCGAGCGCGTGACGCGCTAGGGTGTCGTCGCTTCTGACGATGCCGAGTTCTCCGGGTTTCAAAACAAGGGTGAATCCGCTGAATACGACGTCGCTTCCTTCTTGGACGCGAACTCCTTCCATCCTGAGGGAGGATTCGCCGTGTGCTTTTACCCAGTCGGCGTGTTCGAGCGAGCGGGCAAGCCCCTCGCCTTCGACGTCGACAACGGGGAGCATGCGGTCAAGCCATGCGGGCATCCACCATGCGCGCTTGCCGAGGAGCGCCATGAGTGCGGGGATCAGGGTCATGCGTACGACGAAAGCGTCTGTTGCGATGCCGGCGGTCAGGGCGACAGCGATGGGCTTGATGTAGACGTTCCCGTGTGGGATGAACGCCGCGAAGACGCCGGTCATGATGACGGCCGCTGCTGTGACGACCGTGGATGATCCGATGAAGCCGCGTCGAACAGCTCGCTTGGCGTCGCGGGAGTGGATCCATTCTTCACGCATACGCGAGACAAGGAAAACCTCGTAGTCCATTGCTAAGCCGAAGAGGACACCCATGACGATCACGGGGAGGAACGAGATGACGACGCCCACTTTGGTCACGTGGATGAAGTCAGCGAAGTAGCCCCATCCGAAGACAAGGCCGACTGCGCCGAATGCTGTGCCGAGGCTCAGCAGATAGCCGAGAGTTGCTGTCAGTGGGACAGCGATTGAGCGGAAGACAATCATCAGCAGAATGATCGAGAGCCCGACAACAACAATGCCGAAGGGAACAAGCGCGGCATTGAGTTGGCTGGCAATGTCGATGGCGACTGCGGTTTGGCCCGTCACCATGATGTCACGGATCCCAAGGTCGGTTTCAATCTGGGATGCGTCATCGCGAATGGTTCGAACAAGCGCGTGAGTTTTCGGATCGGTCTGGCCCTTTTCCGGAAGGATCTGGACGAATGCGATCGTTGCATCCTGGTTCGGTGTTGCCAGTGCGATTCGGTCGACGCCGTCTAGGGACGAGAGGCGATCGGCGAGAGCGTCCGTCACTTCGAGTGGCTGAGCCGTTTGGGAAATATCCGCGATGACAACAATGGGGGAGTTGTATCCGTCACCGTAGGCTTGTGTGATCGCATCGTAGGTCTGACGCAACTGCGTATCTTTGGCTTCGTATCCGTTGTCAGTGAGCCCTAAGCGCATACCGGTTGCTGGAATCGTTGCGATACCAAGAATCGTAATGACGACAAGGACCGTCAAAGCGGGAATCTTCGTGATTGTGTCGATCCAACGTGCAGCAAAGGAACGGTGCTTCTTTGCGGGCTTACTATTGTTCGCTACGGCCTTACGGGTGCGCTTCTTTGGAGTTGCGCGCTGGCCAAGAAGAGCAAGCAGAGCCGGAACAGCGGTCAAAGCAACCAGAACCGCAATGCCAACAACAATCGCTGAGGAGACGCCCATCACCGTCAAGAACGGGATACCAGCAACACCCAAGCCAGTAAGTGCAACGATCACCGTGCCACCAGCGAACACCACTGCCGACCCCGCGGTCGCGTTTGCGCGAGCCGCGGCCTCGTGAGCCTCGATCCCTTTGGCGAGATACTCGCGAGCGCGCGAAATGATGAATAGCGCGTAGTCAATGCCCACAGCCAAACCGATCATGACCGCGAGGACCGGGGTCACCGAATTGATCTGAATAAACGTTGCGCCAACAAGAAGCGAGGCCATGCCGACACCCACACCGATGAACGCTGAAAGGATCGGTGCGCCCGCGGTCAGTAGTGACCCGAAGGTGACGAGCAGGACGATCGCTGCGATCAAAACGCCGACCAGTTCGGTCGCGGATAAGGCAATATCGACCGTCTTGCCGATATTGCCTCCCAGCTGGACCGTAAGCGCGGAATCGGAATCGTGGACGGATGATGCTAATTCATCAAGGGCGGCTGAAACGTCGTGAGCCTTCGCATTTTCACCGCCCGCGAGCGACCCCACCGACGTGTCTGCTTGAATCTGAACAAGCGCGTTCTTCCCGTTGTCGGTGATCGTGGAACGCTCAGAATCAAACGGGTCGGAGACCAGCGCGACACCGTCGATATCGCCGGCCTTGTCGACGAACTCATCGATTGCTTTCTTGTGAGCGGTGATATTCGAGTCCGACGCGGTGAAAAGTACCTGTTCGGATGTGCCCGCAGCCTGGGGGAGTCGCTCGGCCAGGATCTCCAAGCCGGTCATCGACTCAGCTTCGGCGATCTTGAAAGCGCCCGACAGATTAATGCCGAGTAATCCAACGGCAATAGCGAGCACAGTAAGAAGAGCTGCCCAGATGGCAAGCGTCCGCTTCGCATGGTCTGCGCACCAGCGGCCTACGCGGTGAAGAAGGGAGGACACGTTTGGTCCTTTCGATGAATCGCATCAATGTTTCGATACAAAAGCGTATCCGATTCACAAATGTATTGAAACTTCGATTAGGGTGATCCTATAGATATTTTCAGTCCTCGAAGGAGGGGCAGTGAGCAGCAAAACCCGCGACGTACGCAATCGCGTCAACACCCGCGCCCGCCTTCTCGACGCTGCCGCAGACGTCTTCGTAGAAAAAGGATTCTCCGGCGTAAAAATTGATGACGTCGTCAAAGCAGCGGGTTTTACCCGAGGCGCCTTCTATTCCAACTACTCGTCAATGGATGAAGTATTGAAGGATGTCCTCGTCCAACGCGCCCACACAATCGTCGATGAAATCGAAGCGGCGCTCGCGGGTATCGAAGGCGAACCCGACGTTGGCACCATCATGGCAGTCCTTGACAGTTTTTCGGCGCAGGGGCGAACAATGTACGTTCTGACCTGCGAATACAACCTCTACATGATGCGTCATCCCGAACTTATCGCTAGCGATGATGCATTCCCCGTCACTGAACGTGAACAGCTCGAAGCAGCAGTCGGAAGAATCGTCCGCGGCGTGCTCGCCCGAATGGGACGCCAATCGATTTTCGAGCCAGGAGTGATCTCGCGAATCCTGACCACCTTCTATCTGGAGTCGTTTGCGCCCTCAATGGGCGGTGGTACGAATAAGCGGATGCTCGCCCAAATGATCGAGGGGCTTATTTTCGCCTCGTCGCGACTGATTTCCTCCCAGGGTGATAATTGGGACGCAACTAACGCCGGGCTCACCCCAACGTGGGCAGTTCCACGCACAGAAGATGGAACTGAAAATGGAGCCTGACTAGGGTTGAAGCATGGCCTCCCTGCTGATTGCGAACCACCTTCTTACCCTCTTCCTGGTTGTTGGAGTGGGTGCTGCGCTCGGCGCAATCCGCTTTGGTCCACTTCGTTTCGGCGCAGCCGGGGCACTCTTCGTCGGCCTCGCAGCCTCCGCGTGGAACCCCGAAGTCGGCGAAGGCATGGAAATCGTCCAACAGATCGGCCTAGCATTCTTCGTCTATACGGTCGGCATCTCGTCGGGCGCAGTGTTCTTTAAAGACATTCGAAAACAGACGGCGCTTCTTGGAAGCTGTGCCGTAGTCTGCGTCATCGGCGCAATTACCGCGTTCATCGGCGGCGGTCTGCTTCAGCTTCCCAAGGGGCTGACACTCGGCCTATTCACCGGTGCTCTGACCGCTGCTCCTGCCCTAGACGCGGCCACTCGCGTCACCGGCGACCCGCAAGCCGCAGTCGGTTACGCCTTCGGATACCCGATCGGCGTCATCATCGGGATCATCGTTGTTACCATGACCGTCACCCGCAAATGGGTGGGCGAAAAAGACACCCCCTCACTGGCCGGTCAGTCCTTGGAAACGATGACTGTTCGCGTTGCCAAACGCATCAACACCCGTCACGTAACCTTGTGGCGTGACCAGCAGGTTCGCATGTCCTACCTGCGTCGCAAAGGCGAAACCCGCGTTGTCGTTCCCGGTGAGGACCTGTACGAGGGGGATCTCGTGCTGGTTGTGGGCGACCCGGCAAAGATTGAAGAAGCCGCGTATCAAATCGGCGAACCCGTCGAGCACCACCTTGAAGATGACCGCTCGGATGTCGCATTTGAGCGCATCCTTGTCTCGAACCCCGAAGTTGCCGGCCAGCCGATTTCTGCGCTCAATGTAGCCACACGTTTCGGCGCTGTTGTCACGCGCGTCCGCCGAGGCGACCTTGACTTGCTTGCCCGAGACGACCTAGATCTGCAACTCGGCGATCACGTCGCCGTCGTTGTCCCGACAGATGAGCTTGATGAAATCCAGTCCTTCTTCGGAGACTCCGAAAAGCGCGTTGCGGAAGTCGACGCAATGGCGTTCGGTATCGGTCTGGTGCTGGGCATGTTGCTCGGCGCGATTCCGTTCCCGATGCCATCGGGGGCCTCGTTCACTCTTGGCTCTGCTGCCGGCCCGCTGATCGTTGGCATGTTGCTGGGTGCCCTGCGTCGCACCGGGCCGCTGGTATGGACACTTCCCACCTCGGCGAATATTACGATCCGTCAGATCGGCTTGCTTCTTTTCCTTGCTGGTCTCGGCTTGAATGCAGGGCCAGAACTCGCTTCGCTTCTGACCAGCCCCGATGGTCCGAAGGCGGCGCTGCTCGCTGTGATATTGGTAGTGGTCTGCTGCGTGGCTCAGGCTCTTGCCGGTCGATTTGCCGGTCTGTCCGCGCCTCGTAGCGCCGGTGGAGTCGCAGGTTTCCTGGGGCAACCGGCAGTCTTGCAGGCCGCGGACGCCCGCGTTCCCGATGAACGCATCGAGGCCGCCTACGCGAGCCTGTTTGCTTTCTCCATCGTCGTGAAGATCCTGTTGGTTCCGTTCATCTGGTCGATCTAACACCGACGTGCTCCACCGCCACCGCCATTGGTGGCCATTGCATGAGCTGAACGGATGTTGGGTGTGCGGTATGAGTACCCCACACGGTGCGAGATTCAGCGTGCGAGACTCCAATTCCCGTCGTCAGATGGACTCATGAACACACCACACGCAATTGCATACACCGTTTCTTCTTCCAACACCGGTGTCCTTGGTGGTCAGGCCGTTCCGCCGTTGTTTCCTTCGAGGACTGAGCTCACCAGCTTCTGATCGTGAGAACCTTTGCCTAGGGGGATTATGCAGAACTACTCATTGGTGCCCCGCGGATCGTCCGCGGGGCACCAATGAGTCTGAGTACGTCAGGCGCCCAGCCAGTAGGCCTCGAGCGCCTTCGACATACCAATCAGGTCGTTGACGTGGCTCATTTCGCGAGCCGAGTGCATCGACAGGAGGCCGACGCCCACATCCACCGTCAGAATGCCCAGGCGAGTCGCCGTGATCGGGCCAATCGTGGATCCGCACGGCATCGCGTTATTCGACACGAAGTCCTGAGATGGCACGCCCGCAGCAGCGCACGCGCGGTGCCACAGGGCAATACCTTCTCCGTCGGTCGCATAGCGCTGGTTGGCGTTGATCTTCAAGACCGGGCCTCGTCCCATCACCGGATGAGTTGCCGGGTCGTGATACTCCGCGTAGTTGGGGTGTACTGAGTGGGCGGCGTCCGCGCTGATGCACGACGAAGCGGCAAACATGCGCGCAACCCCGTCGGCGTCGCGATTCAGAGCGTAGGCGGTACGCTCCAGAACGGTCTGCAAAATCGGGCCGGCAGCACCTTCGCGGGTTGCGGAACCAATTTCCTCGTGGTTGAAGCACATAAAAATTCGAACGTCACCATCGGTGGGAGTCCCAGCCTTCGTCAGGCGCTCAAATGCAGTCAGAGCGGCGTGAACGGAGGAAAGATTGTCCTGCTGACCCGCAGCGAAGAACTGGCCGGACTCGCCAAAAGTGGCAGGGCCTTGCTGAGGAATCAGGATCAAATCATGTGACACGATGTCCTTGACATTCACGCCGGCGTACTTCGCGACCTCAGCCATGAAGTTCGCTTCCGAGTTATCGACGGTCCACACTGGGTGCAGGTGCTTCTGCGGATCGAGCTTCAGCCCTTCCGGGTTCACGCCACGATCCAAGTGAATTGCCAGCTGTGGGATACGTGCCAGTGCGCCGGTGCGCACCAGAACTTGGCGACCGTCCTTCATCATCAATCGGCCGGCAACAGCAAGCTCGCGGTCAAGCCACGAATTCCACATCATGCCACCGTAGACCTCGACGTCAATCTGACCCCAACCATCTGCGGTCGACGATGTCAGCGACGGCTTCACGTGGAAAACAGGGGAATCGGTGTGCGCACCAACAATACGGAAGCCGGTCTGCTCAGTGACAGAAGTCGGAACGACCCACGCTGCGACGGCGCCACCGCGAACCATGACGTGTCCGCCGGGACTCGCGTTCCACGGCTCAGTTTCGTCCTGGCGAGTGAAACCTGCATCCACCAGGCGTTGCGCCACCAAGTCGGCGGCGTGATATGGGGAAGGGGAGTCAAGCAGGAAGTGCTGATAGTCGATCGTATGTACGTCAGTCTCAGAGTAATCGAAGTAGCCCATGGGTTAATCGTAAGCCCGACTATGCTGAGGGTATGTCTGCAATGAAGCATTTAGACACCTACGCCCTGAACGACGGCACCACAATTCCCCTGATCGGCTTGGGCACGTACAATTTGCGTGGTCACGCCGGCGTCGAATCAATGGTGAACGCGATTCATGCCGGATACCGTCTGCTGGACTCTGCGTTCAACTACGAAAACGAGGGGGCTCTGGGCCAAGCGGTCCGCACTTGTGGCGTTCCACGCGAGGACCTGCGCCTAGTCTCAAAGCTTCCTGGTCGCCATCACCGCTACGAACAAGCCGTTGACACGGTTGAAGAATCCCTGTTCAGTGCCGGTTTGGACTACTGGGATCTCTACCTGATTCACTGGCCGAACCCGCGTCAGGGGCTCTACGTTGAAGCCTTCCAAGCGCTTGTTGACCTGCAGAAGAAGGGCTTGATTCGATCGGTTGGCGTTTCGAACTTTCTGCCCGAACACATTGAGCGCCTGCGCGACGAAGTCGGGGTTGTTCCCGCTGTCAATCAGATCGAGCTTCATCCGTACTTCCCGCAGGCCGAAAGCCTTGAAGCCCACCGCAATCTTGGTGTTCAGACAATGTCGTGGAGTCCGCTGGCTCGAAAACTGCACGTTGTCGATGAGCCTGTTCTCACTCAGATCGGTCACGAGACCGGTAAGTCTCCCGCGCAGGTTGTCATTCGCTGGCACCTCCAGCGTGGTACTCTTCCGATTCCGAAGTCAGCAAGTAAAGAACGTCAGGCGGAAAATCTCGACGTATTCGACTTCGAGCTTAGCGAAGACCAGATGGCGCGTATTGCCACTCTTGCACGCCCCGATGGTCGCAGTGCGAACCAAGACCCCGCTTTCTACGAAGAGTTCTAAGCCGACGCTTACAAACGCATATGAAAAGGATGAACTATGGCACGCAACCCCGATGATCTTCGTCGGAGCTCGAACGTTAACTTTTTTGTCGCAGCTTTTTCCGCGTACTTGGTCTATGCCGTGGATTTCTGGCCTCGCTGGATTTTCCTTGCCGCTGCCATTGGTTTCGTTCTCTATGGCTTGAAACTGCGTAAGGATGCCGATCGAATGGGAGACGGGCGGTGCGCCAAAGGTCGTTGACTCCACGGTTTCGGACTTGGTCGATAACAGCTAGTTTTCACTCGCTCGCCGTGTGATTGATTCACGAGGTCGCCCACCGCTTCTCGCCCCTCTCTTGCATCAAGGGCGGAGTGAATACGCGGTGTGTCTAGCGGATCCTCGCTCGCAATTCGGGCAACAAAAAGGACGAGGCTAGGTCAGCAGACCCAGC
The DNA here is from genome assembly GCF_000296505.1 of Schaalia turicensis ACS-279-V-Col4. Lineage (GTDB taxonomy): Bacteria > Actinomycetota > Actinomycetes > Actinomycetales > Actinomycetaceae > Pauljensenia > Pauljensenia turicensis_A. Next base: position 76,778 of record NZ_JH815208.1, on the reverse strand, counting down.
CTCGTACCCAAGAAAAAGGCGCCAACTGGCGACGTAGCGCTTACTTGTCCAGTGGAACGCGGTACACGTTCGTCTCACGCAACTCGAAACCGGCGCGCTGGTAGAGGCGGTTCGCTGCCTCGCGTGACGGACGGCTGGTCAGATCGACCGTGCGTGCGCCAACTTCCTGAGCATGGCGAATCGCGGCCTCAACGAGCGCCTGACCGGCACCCTGGCCACGAGCAGCTGAATCAACAACGACATCCTCGACCCAGGCGCGCACGCCGGTCGGGATCTCGAAGGTTGCCAGCGAGAGCATGCCGAGGATCGGGAAAGCGCCGGACTCGTCAGCCTTGTCGGAGCGGAAAACGAACAGGTGAACGCCGGGCTGAGAAATGAAACGCTCGCACCCAGCCGCGTCCAGTGGGGCAGCTGAACGGGACAGCTGAGGAATCAGGCGCTCCATCGCCTCGACGATTTCGGGGGACGATTCGGTGATGATCTCGATGGTCATAAGGGTCCTTTCACTTCGCGTCTTCACGCAATCCTGTCGCAATCTTGTCGCAATTCTACGGGCGAAGGCCACCCAAGGAAACGACCGTGATCGCCCTTCGAATGTCACGTCGCCTTATGCGTCCCAAACCGCGAGGTCAGACGAATAAACAGTTCGTGCTCTTTCGGCTGATCCGCATGGACCTAGCCGGCTTGCCCCGCGGTCGCGAGCAGTGAAATTGGAGCGGAAGGCCAGGGAGCGAAACCTGTCCGGCCTCGTACATGGGCGTTTCATATTTGGCGAAAACCCAACGTTTCTGCACGCGCTAGGACACACAGTAGAGCGAAATGTCGACGATCAACTTCGCAATCCAGAGCGGGATTCCGACGTGAGTCAGAAGTCAAAGGCCCACGTACGACGTGCCAACGAGCGTGACAGCGAGGGAAGCGTACCGGAGACCAGTTGAGACAAGAGTGCCAGGGCGAGCATGGAAAACCTTCCTATTAAGAGCAAAATTGCCGTTCGCGGAAACAATGCGAGCAATGATGACGGGTAGGGCCAGGCTGCCGATCACTGTGCGCAAGCCGAGGACTGTGACACGGTCGATGACCGCGCCGTTTTCCCCTGCTGAAACGTTTTCCATCTGCACCTCCCAAGAAAACTGTCGAACTTCCAATAGTTATCTTGGTCGGCACCTTAGTTGGTATCTTGGTCGGTTGGTCGGTTGGTCGGTTGGTCGGTTGTGCTAGTCAGGTCAGATTTGCTGGACGTGTTGTCGTAACGTAGCCATCGACACATACGACGGTTCGTGCGTCATACCGGACAGAACACATTCTGATGACACCTGTCAGAAAAGCGCTGTGAACCACCCGTTAAACTCGGACTATGCGCCACAGTGATGCTCCGGCCCTCGTACTTGCCAACCTTGGAACTCCGAAAACTCCGACGACTGCGGATGTTCGCACGTATTTGCGTGAGTTCCTCAGTGATTCGCGAGTCATTGAAATGCCGAAAGCTGTCTGGCGCCCGATCCTTGAGGGAGTGATCCTGCGCGTTCGACCGGCCCAATCCGCCGCGAAATATCGGACCGTGTGGCTGGATGAAGGATCCCCGCTACTGCACTACACGACACGTCAGGCGGAACTTCTGAGCGAACAGCTTGGAATGAAAGTCGTGCCCGCAATGCGCTACGGCCAGCCAAGCCTCGGAAGTGTCCTTGATGATCTGATGACGCAGGGCTATCGAAAGATCGCGATCCTGTCGGCCTACCCGCAGTATTCGGCGACCACGATTGCGTCCGTGAATGACGCGGCCGCCAAGTGGCTACTGTCGAGGCGCGAGCACCCTGAAATCCGGCTATCCCGTTCGTTTCCGACTGCGTCCACCTATATTGACGCGCTTGAAAGTCCAATCCGTGAGTCGTGGGAGCTCAACGGCACTCCGGACTTTGCCGGTGGTGACCGTCTGATCCTCTCGTTCCACTCAATTCCGGTTGCCATGTCGAAGAAGGGTGATCCCTACATTGACGAATGCAAGGAAACGGCTGCGCTTCTGCGTGAGCGACTGGGACTGAATGAAGAGTCCTGCATCGCTACTTTCCAGTCTGTTTTCGGTCCTGCCGAGTGGAATGGTCCGGCGACGATCGACACGGTTGGTGAACTCGGCAAGCAGGGGACGAGGCGCGTCGATATCATCTGCCCCGGCTTCGTTGCCGACTGTCTGGAGACCCTTGAAGAGATTGACCAGCTGAACCGTACAGCATTCACTGATGCGGGCGGATCAGAGTTCCACTACATTCCATGGGCCAATGAAGCGCAGCCTGCAATTGACGCATTGGCTGAGCAGGCGCGAAACCTGCTTGCCGGCTGGGGTGATTGAGGCCAAGCTGCGGCGTGCCGCAATTCCTGTTAGCCGTGGGGCGTACCACGTGGAAATGGGGCATATTCATGGCCGAGAACTGGACGTTAGTCATTCTTGGCGGGAGTCGGAGGGATCGACTCGGATTCGAAGAAACCGGCACAGTAAAGATGATTTACGCCAGTGAGTTCGATCCATATGCCGTTGAAACGTACGAACAGAACTTTGACCTCACAGTAGATGGTCGCGATATTCACGAGGTTCTGCCTGAAGAAGTACCCGATGCCGATATCTTTGTCGGAGGTTTCCCCTGTCAGGCTTTTTCAGTGGCGGGATATCGTCAAATATGGGCGAAGGAGGACACAACGTTCAAACTGGGGGCATGCGCCCAATTTCTGAGCTTGTCTCAGTGCTCAGCCAAGCCTGAGGCGATTGTAGTCAGCAACGCTCCAAGGCAATTGCAACCTCGGCGTGGCTTGATTGCTCCAGATGGATGTCAAATGGTCATTTTTGCCGATTTTTTCGGTACCGTTCGTTCTCGGAAATAAATCCACAACTTTTACACCCTCAAAATCGCCATTTTATCGACTTCGGACGTTCTCGGAAACAGGTCGATGTGGTTGTTCCTACTATATATAAGCGGACGCGCAGATTTTCCAATCGTCTCTACTCATCGCTCTGAGGGAATATGTCCGAAATCCCATCGTCTCGATTCTAATCATCATCGTGTTTACCGCCGCGTTGATACGGTTCTTTTTCTTTCCAGATCAGACCATCCTTTGTGCGATAATGCTGTCCGTGTGCGGGCACTGTATGCTCAGCCGGCGATGATCGCTCGTCTGGATAATCTCTACTGGAAGATGGGCTATCCAACTCATCCGAACTCGAATAATCGCTGTAGTCGTCATCAGAAGAACCACTGATATCTTCTTCTGACGAAGAGGAACTTGATCCACCGCCCGACTCGCTGGCGAGATATATTGCACCTACTCCAGCAATTATATACCCCGCAGCCTTTAATGCACCCGTAAGAACAGGATGCTTTTTACCAAATTCGTTTGCAACGTCAAAAATATGGGAAATCTTATTCTTATCACCAATGCCCTCATGTGTCTCAGGTGGAGCTACTGTAGGATTCTTTTGTGATATGTTTTCAGAGTGGTGCGACACATCCTCTTGTCGTGAAGGTTTTGTGTGCTCTGTAGAAGTTGTATCATGCTTGACCGTTTGTAGTTTTTCGCTATTATTCTGGCTCTCAATAACAGGACTGCATACCGGCTCACTAAGATTAATCGGAGCACAAGGAGTAGGTTTATTATCTCCGAAATCTACGAACTCTTTCGTTTCCGGATTATAGTACCAGTTAGTCGGATTCTGCCAACTTCCTTTATGTGCCTCCAGATGTTCATCTCTTGAAAGAAACTGAATATTATCCGGATCGCCCTGATACTCAGAATATTCAGCAGCGCTCTTCATGTGCTGGCCTTCAAAAGCACGCCCATTTTCGTCGTAGGCTTTTCCTTTTTCAGGATCAAGAATGTCCTTTTGCTGATCCTGCGACCAGTCCCGTGTTCCTTTGCCTTCAGCGACTAATTTTTGCTCTCTTTCCCAAGCAAGTCTTATCGCCTTATTTCTTTCCTTTATACTTGTTTTTGGCATAGGCTCACTCTCCTATACCAAGCAAGTCATAAAGGTCGTTCAAAAAAGTGTAAAAATCATCATAGGTCAGCTCGTCATCAACACTTCCTGCCTCGTGATTGTATATCGAAATTTTCTCTCCCGACTTCTCACATAATACCGGATCGCCTGAAGCTAATGCGCCGATGACAATGTAGTTTTCATCAGGCCTGTCATTTTCATTTACATCAATAACTGGCTTATGGGCCACACCGTAAAACTGGACTCCGGCTGGCAGAAATAATTCACCACCATCAGAGTGCAAAAGCCACTCTTTATACTTTTCAGGAAGTGTAATTTCATGTTCTTTCTCGAACCGAGTAATCTGTTCTTCTGTTGCTCCTTCGAGAAAAATCATCTTCCCTTGTTTGTTAAGCCTGTCAACGATGACTTTTAATTCTTCTATAATCATAAATTACGCTCCTTTGCATTACAGATCACTCGCAGTCCCTTTTTGCCACAGAGCGTTTTATCTGCTCAATGATAAATCAGCCCGATTGCCAGAAAAGTGGAGTATCACCGTATTTTATAGCTTATTACGCTCCGACCCTTGACATCAATACTGCCGTCTCCACATGATCCGTGTGCGGGAACATGTCGAATATGCGCGCTTCGAGGCCCCGATAGCTCGGCATTTCCGTCAAGTCGTGTGCGAGCGATTTCGGGTTGCACGACGAGTAGATGACTCGCGGGATTCCAGATTCGTTAATCCACGAGGCCAATTCTGAGCCGATCCCTCGACGTGGCGGGTTAATAACCAGCACGTCCGGTCGGCTTTCTTCGGGCTGGCGAGCAGCCCAAGCCGTCGCGTCCTTAGCGATGAACTGCGCGTCCGCGCGCCCCAGCTTCAACTGGCGAGCACCTTGAATTGCCGAAGCTATCGCCTGATCCGATACTTCCACGCCTGTTACGGGAGTAATGCCGGCTGCTGCCAAGTGAAGAGCGAAACCTCCGACCCCGCAGTAAAGATCCCAGGCTGAGCGAGGATGGTCGGCCTCGTTATCCGAAACTGCCCATTCGGTGACCTGGCGGTACAACTTTCCGGCCACCTCCGTATTCGTCTGCGTGAATGAACGAGGCCCGAGCGCCAGCTGAACATCGCCGACCGCCATCTTCAGTGTGCGACGCGTGGTCAGAATGATCTCGTCGGGACCTTCGACGATCGCTTCGTGTGTGGGGTGAATGTTTGCGGTGACGACCTCAATATGGGGCACCAAGTCAAACAAGTAGGGGAGTGCCTTGCGAATATCGGAGACGCGGTCGCGCGTGCGAAGCACGAAGCGACACATCAGAGCATTATCCACGCCGACGGTGAGTAGCACATACTTCAACTCGCCGCTCTTCGTGGGCACGTCATACGGCGTCAGGTTCAGCTGGCGAATAAAGCGCTTCAACCCCGGCGTCGCACGGTTAATTGCAGAATGCTGAATCGGGCAATCCGGCAGGTCAACACCCCTGCGATCGCGTCCCAAAATGCCAAGAGTCGGCCGACGCCTCGTGCCACCGACGACCAACTTTGCGTTCGTGCGAAAGCCGGTCGGCGACGAGGCAACAGGGGGAAGCCATGCGATATCGGTGGCTCCAGCAACGTCGGCTAACTGGTCGCGAACACGCGTTGTCTTCGTGGCAAGCTGGTCGCCGTAAGGAACCTCAATATTCGTGCACGAGTGGCAACGACCTGCATTCCAGTGCTGACAGAGAATGTCGCTTGTGGAACGCGGGGAAAGCCTGAGCTGGATCGAAGACACAAGGTCCGCCTATTCGCTGTAAGGGGGAGGGTCGGATACGTCTCAGTATTCTCTCACTCCTTGGCAGGTAAGACGGAAGTGAGTGTTCGCTGCCTTAAAGACAACGTCGCAGACTGTCATCTGATCGGTGATCGCGTTGGGGAAGTCGCCCGGAGTGGCTTGCTTTCGTGGTGATGTAACGCCGGTTGAGATCAAGAGCCTCGTAGTCAGCCTCTTCCATGACTCCAGTTGGGTTATCGTCGACGGGATCGCTGAAAACACCGGTAAGCGCTTGGTAATGTGTCAAGTCAAACACGCTCTTGACCTGCATAAATGTGTGAACATTGAGTTTTGGTGACTCAACTTTTCGTTTTCCTCTTGCGTGGTGAAGTTTGGGTGTATAAAGTTGAGCCTGTCGGACTCAAGTAGGCGCCTTGCGCATACGGCAGTCCAAGAAATCTTCACATGCAGTCACCGGCGAAGCTGGGTGACTGAACGAAAGGAACATATACATGGCACGTGCAGTAGGCATTGACCTCGGTACCACCAACTCCGCAATCGCTGTCCTCGAAGGCGGTGAACCCACAATCATCGCGAACGCAGAAGGCATGCGCACCACGCCTTCCGTCGTCGCATTCTCCAAGTCTGGCGAGGTCCTCGTTGGCGAAATCGCAAAGCGTCAGGCTGTGACCAACGTTGACCGTACGATCTCCTCGGTCAAGCGTCACATGGGCACCGACTGGAGCATCGAAATTGACGATAAGAAGTACACCGCTCAGGAAATCTCCGCGCGCATCCTCTCCAAGCTGAAGGCTGACGCGGAAGCATTCCTCGGTGAACCCGTCACCGATGCTGTCATCACTGTCCCCGCCTACTTCAACGACGCTGAGCGTCAGGCAACGAAGGACGCAGGCCAGATCGCAGGCCTCAACGTCCAGCGCATCGTTAACGAGCCCACCGCAGCAGCACTTGCATACGGCCTCGAAAAGGGCAAGGAAGATGAACTCATCCTGGTTTTCGACCTCGGTGGTGGAACCTTTGACGTCTCCCTGCTCGAAATCGGCAAGGACGACGACGGTTTCTCGACCATTCAGGTTCGCGCAACCTCCGGCGACAACCGCCTCGGTGGCGACGACTGGGATCAGCGCATCGTCAACTGGCTGATTGATCAGGTCAAGGCGAAGACTGGCGCGGACCTGTCCAAGGACACCGTCGCTCTGCAGCGCCTGAAGGAAACCGCTGAGCAGGCCAAGAAGGAACTCTCCAGCGCAACCTCGACTAACATCTCCCTGCAGTACCTGTCGATGACCGCAGACGGCCCGATCCACCTGGACGAGTCCCTGACCCGCGCAAAGTTCGAGGAAATGACCTCGGACCTGCTGGATCGCACCAAGAAGCCGTTCCACGACGTCATTGCCGAAGCCGGAATCTCCGTCAACGACATTGACCACGTGGTTCTGGTCGGTGGCTCCACCCGTATGCCTGCCGTTTCCGACGTGGTCAAGCAGCTGACCGGTGGCCGTGAACCGAACAAGGGCGTGAACCCCGATGAGGTTGTCGCCGTTGGTGCGGCCCTCCAGGCCGGCGTCATCCAGGGTGACCGCAAGGATGTCCTGTTGATCGACGTGACCCCGCTGAGCCTCGGTATCGAGACCAAGGGTGGCATCATGACCAAGTTGATCGATCGCAACACCGCGATCCCGACCAAGGCGTCCGAGGTCTTCTCGACCGCCGAAGACGGTCAGCCGTCCGTGCTCATTCAGGTCTACCAGGGTGAGCGTGAGTTCGCCCGGGACAACAAGCTGCTCGGCACCTTCGAGCTGTCCGGTATTGCGCCGGCTCCACGTGGCATCCCGCAGATTGAGGTCACCTTCGACATCGACGCCAACGGTATCGTCCACGTTTCCGCGAAGGACCGTGGCACCGGCAAGGAACAGTCCGTCACCATCACCGGTGGCTCCGCTCTTCCAAAGGAAGACATCGACCGCATGGTGAAGGAAGCTGAAGAACACGCAGCCGAGGACAAGAAGCGCCGTGAAGACGCCGACACTCGGAACCAGGCTGAGCAGGTCGTTTACTCGATTGAGAAGCTCCTCAAGGACAACGGCGAAACCGTCACCGAGGCGACTCGCGCCGCGGTTCAGGCTGACGTTGACGCCGTCAAGGAAGCGCTCAAGGGCGAGGACATCGAGGCCGTGAAGTCAGCTCTCGAGAAGCTCAACGCTTCCGCGATGAAGATCGGCGAAGAGGTCTATGCCTCCCAGCAGGCGGCTGAAGCAGCAGGCACCGAGACTCCGGCTGGCGACGCCCCCGCAGCTGATGAAGACGTCATCGATGCTGAAATCGTGGATGAGGACGACACCAAGTGAGCGAAACTGAGAACCAGGGCTTCCAGTCCGGTCCCCAGGATCACAGCGATGCCAAGGTCAACGACCAGGCATCGCAGGCGCAGGTCGCACCGAGCTCGGACGAACAGTTCGCAGCCGGCGCGGCCGCGTCCGCATCAACCGGGGAAACTGCAGGCGAAGCCACCGCGCAGTTAGCTGACGAGGCACTGACTGACATGAGCGCCTTCGAGGAACAAGTTGAAGACTCGGACCTCGCAAACGCACTCGAGAAAATCGCTGACCTCGAAGACCAGCTGGCACGTGCGCACGCTGACCTGTACAACCTGAATCAGGAGTACTCGAACTACGTGCGCAGGGCGAAGGAAGCTGCTTCAGGCCACCGTGAATCCGGCCAGAGCGAAGTCATTGAAGCGCTCATCAGCGTTCTCGATGACATCGATGCGGCCCGCGCTCACGGGGAGCTCGAAGATGGCCCCTTTGCTGCGATTGCAACGAAGCTGGAAAGCGTTCTGGCCTCGCGCTTCAACCTGGAACGCTACGGCGCTGTAGGTGAAGAATTCGATCCCACTCAGCATGAGGCCCTGCTTGCCAACGTGAACCCAGAGGTTCAGGTAGCAACCATCGCCCAGATCCTCCAGCCCGGCTATCGTCGCGATGAAAAGATTCTACGTGCTGCGAAGGTCATGGTGGACAACCCTGAATAAACCACATACCCGTATCCGCCCAAACTCAAAGAATGATGGAGGTGAGTGAAAGTGAGCGGACAAGATTGGCTTGAAAAAGACTTCTATAAGACGCTGGGCGTAGCAAAAGATGCCGACCAAACAGCGATTAAGAAGGCCTACCGCAAGCTTGCTCGCCAGTATCACCCCGACCAGAATCCGGGTGATGAAAAGGCGGAAACCAAGTTCAAGGAAATCGGCGAAGCCTACGCGGTGCTGTCTGACGAGGAACAGCGTAAGCAATACGACGCGATCCGTGCCATGGGTGGAGGAGCTCGCTTCTCCGCCGGTGGCCCGGGTAGTGCCGGCTTCACAGATGCGTTCTCGTCGATGTTCGGTGGTCAAGGCACTAGCTTCAACTTCTCAACTTCCGGTTCGGGAGTCAATATCGAGGATCTCTTCGGAATGTTCGGTGGAGCGGCCGGTGGCTTCAACGCCGGCGGCCCTCAGCCGAACTACGGGGCTGGTACCCGCTTTGGTCACACCCCGCCACGTCCCAGGAAAGGCGCCGACCGAATCGCGTCGACGTCGATCACTTTCCGTGAGTCGCTCAAGGGAGCAACGCTCACCATGAAAGTCGACGGGAAGAAGAACACCGTTCGTATCCCCGCAGGCATTAAAGAAGGTCAGAAGGTTCGTCTTCGTGGCAAAGGAATGCCCGGGGAAAACGGTGGCCAGTCCGGCGACCTTCAGGTGACGATCCACGTTGAGCCCCATCCGGTATTCACCCGGGATGGCGACAATCTGCGCGTGAGAGTTCCCGTGACGTTCGCCGAAGCGGCCTTGGGTACGAAGATCGACGTTCCACTGATCGATGGGAATACCGTGACTGTGAAGGTGCCTGCTGGAACTCAATCAGGCGCGGTTCTACGCGTGCGCAAACGCGGTGTTGAAACCGCGAAGCACACGGGTGACCTGCTGATCGAGATCATGGTTGCCGTTCCAGACCACCTGACCAAGGAACAGAAAGATGCCGTGAAGGCACTTGCTGACTCTTTTGATCACCAGGACGTGCGAGCCACCCTGATGGAGAAGGCGAAGGAGTGACCGATGGTCAGGCGGCGTTCTTCCGATTCTGATGACGCACTGACGTTCGTTATTTCAGTGGCGGCTGAGCTTGCAGGCATGCACCCGCAGACTCTTCGTCAATACGATCGCCTCGGTTTGGTGACGCCCGCGCGCACAAAGGGCAGAGGACGTCGCTACTCGCAACGCGACGTTCAACGTCTGCGCGAGGTACAGAGGATGAGCCAGGATGAAGGCATCAATCTTGCTGGAATCCAGCGGATCCTTGAACTTGAACGCCGAGTGGAAAGCCTCGAAGCTGAGCGCGTCGCGCTGTGCCAGCGGATCGAAGAACTTGAAGCTCGTCAAGATCGAGTCTTCGCCGCGTCCGCAAACGGCGTGGTGTCGCCGATGCGTCGCGGTGAGCGCCCGTGGGTTAATCCTTCTGCCCGCGATGGGCAAGGGAGGGAAATCTCTATCTGGCGTCCAATCCGTACTGCAAGCCCGTACCCGGAACGCACAATCCGGGCTGTTATCGAAGCAGGACCTTCGGGTGTCAGGGTGATCGACGGGACGATTTCCGTCGTCGACTAATCGCCATAACCTCTGCATCTTCGGGGCGAGCGTTGACAATAGTCACGCTCGCCCCGAAGTGTATTTGCGCAGATAGTTCTACACTCGCGTTAGGGTTACCCCATGAGTTCTCACGATTCGTCGGCGCACCGACTGCCGATGCGCGCCCAACTTGCACTCGGTGCGGGCACACTTGCCCGCACGGCCTCGCGAATTCTGGGACGAGGATCAGGCGGAATGATCGGCGGTGAAGTCGCCAGCCGTATCTACCCGAATATTCTGTCGGAACTTGCAGTCCCGATGGACTCCGTGATCGTGTCAGGGACGAACGGCAAGTCAACGACCAACCGATTCGTTCGCGCGGCCCTTGAAACAGCAGGTCAGGTTGCCTCGAACGTGAATGGCGACAACATGGGCTCGGGTATTATCACCGCGCTGATGAGCACGCCGACCGCGCCACACGCGGCCCTCGAAGTTGATGAGATGCACGTGCCCGCCGTTGCAGCGCACGTTTCGCCCAAAGTTTTTGTCTTCCTCAATCTGTCTCGCGATCAGCTGGATCGCGTCGGTGAAATTGGTTCGGTTGAACGCCGTCTGCGTCAGGCAGTTGAAGAAAACCCTGATTCCCTTGTTGTTGCGAACTGTGATGATCCGCTGATCGTGTCGGCAGCCTGCGAAGCGCGAAACGTTGTCTGGGTTGCCGCGGGCGCCGGATGGGGAGACGACTCCGTGGCCTATCCGCGCGGTGGCAGGGTTGTTCGTGACTCCGATTCGTGGCATCTCATTGAAGCTTTCCTCGGCGAAGAACTCCCCGAACTTCGCCAGCGTCCCACGCCAGACTGGACAATCGGCAACATCGATTTGATGCCGGAAGGAGCAAGCGGGCCCTCGGCAATTCTGTACGGACCAAACGACGTTCGCGTTCCTTTGCACCTGCAGCTCCCGGGGCGCGCAAACCTTGGCAACGCTGCCCAGGCGGTAGCGGCCGCGGTCGCGTTGGGGATTGATCCGCAGGTGGCCGCCAACGCGATCGGTCAAGTGCGTCAGGTTGCCGGACGGTATTCCATTCATGACGTTGATGGGCGTCGCGCTCGCATCATGTTGGCGAAGAATCCGGCAGGCTGGCAAGAAGCGATGACGATGGTTGACCCGCGTGTCAAACAGGTCGTGATTGCAGTCAACGGCCAGGTTCCGGACGGGCAGGATCTCTCGTGGCTCTGGGATGTCGACTTCTCCGTGTTGTCCGCGTCCGACGATCGTCGCATTGTCGCGTGCGGTGAACGAGGCGCCGACTTGGCCGTCCGCCTTGAATACGCGGGAATTCACTGCGATCTTGCGCCACTACCCATGGACGCCTTGAAGCTCCTTGAGCCCGGCAAGGTTGAAATGTTGCTGAACTACACGGCTCTTCGAGACTTTAAAGTAATCCTTGATGCTCGCCAGAAATCAGCAACTGGACGATAGGAGGGTGGACGATGAGTGAATCAACCCTGCGAATCGGGGTCTTGTTTCCCGACGTGCTGGGCACCTACGGAGATACGGGCAATGCTCTGATTCTGGCAGAGCGCGCCCGCCGTCGAGGTATCGATGCGGAACTAGTGACAGTGTCTTTGAACGAAGACATCCCAGCAGAACTGGATCTTTACACTCTCGGCGGTGGCGAAGACACTGCGCAGTCACTGGCGGCTCAGAAATTCCGCGACGACTCGGGCTTGCTTCACGCCTTGGACGCCGGCAAGCCACTTCTTGCCATCTGCGCCTCATTGCAGGTTTTGGGGCACTGGTATCGCGATGCGCGCGACGAGCGAGTCGAAGGCCTCGGCGTTCTTGATGTCACCACGGATCCGCAGGGGCATCGTGCAATTGGCGAGCTTGTCTGTGAACCCCTTCTTGAAGGACTGACCCAGCCAATGAGCGGTTTTGAAAACCACGGTGGTGGGACGGTTCTTGGGCCCAACGCGCGTCCGCTTGGTCGCGTCATTGCGGGCGTTGGCAACGGAACTCCCGAAGGGATGACACCGGAGCCTATTGCCTACGATGGTGTCGTTCAAGGATCCGTTATTGCTACCTATATGCATGGACCCGTTTTAGCTCGAAATCCTGAGCTTGCCGACTTGCTTCTTACTCGCGCTACAGGGCTTGAACTGGCGCCACTTGATGTTCCAGGCGTCGAAGCTCTGCGCGCTGAACGTTTGGATTTTGCGTGCCGCTGATCAGCGTGCTTTGCGCTGTTGTCTACGGAAAATCAGGGTTTGATCGGGGTTGCTCCCCAAAGACAGGGCGCTTCTTCACCGATACGATGGATAAGAATTGACTATCGATCTGGAGGATTGATGACCCCTGAAATGAACACCGATCCGACTGGTAGCCAGCCGAATGGTGGTTTCGCGACCGGTTTCAACGGACAAGCCCCTCAGGCTTCATCCCAAACACCGTGGCCTCAGTACGGCGAGGTCTCCGGTTCATCGAATCCAACCTACGGTTCTTACGCGGGTGGGACGTTCAATGATGGTGGCGCGGGCTACCCGCAGGGTGCGCAAGCGCAGTGGAATTCTGATGCACCTCAGTACCCGGGTCAGCCGATGAATCAGCCGATGGGACAGCCCTATGGCGGCCAACAGGCTGGTGGCCCCAACGTTGCTGGAATGCCGATGCCGGGTGTGCCTCAGAAGCTTCCTAGCCGTGCCGGTTCGATCATCATGATGGTCGTTGGCTTGCTGATGATGTTTATCGTTGCCCCGATTTCCCTGTTGGTGGGCGCTCTGGCTGGTCTCGATCTTGACGGTGTTATTGCTGGAACGAATGAGATCCGCTCTGGCGACACAATCACCATCGGTGACGGCGGATCGCTGATGGTGACGGCCTCACGTTCGGATCCTTCGGCTTACGCGGGCACCCTCTACTCGTGTAAGGTCACCTCGGTTGAAACGGACACCGAATATAAGATGACGACGAGTGCGACGGACACTTTCTACATTGATGGTCTGGCGCCCGGAAATTACGTCGTTGAATGTGAGGGTGAAACCACTAGATTGATGGCAATTTCTGGTGTTACCGCCGACGATTTGGTGGGGGCTGGAATGTCGGGAGTTGCTTGGGCGACGGGAATCGGAATTCTTGGTCTGATCCTACTGATTGCCGGCATCATCTGGCTGGTGGTGACGAATCGTAAGCGTTCGCAAATCCGCGCCACTCAGATAGGTTCGCCGTATCAGTGGCAGTGATGTCCTGACAGTTTCTTTCGCGTGAGGGCGAGGCTGGTAGTGATACCGCCTCGCCCTCACGTCCACCCTGGGTGTTTTCCTCGGCGTCGACGAGGTTCTTCTTGGTTCGCTTCTTCCAGAGTGACAGGGAAGATCCTCTTCACTGAAAAACTGCGAGGGCGTTCGTGTTTCTTTTCCGGGACTGTCAGTCGCCGAGCGTTTGGAAGAGGGATGCCCACGAGGGTGCATGGCGCTGTTTGGGCTTTAAATGAAGAAGACGCCAGCATTCATATCAAGATTCTGACATGGACCATGTACACACCAGATTGACGCTAAATGCAAAATGATTTCTACATGGTCTCTTCTAGACTGGGAACAATGGTGGGTCGGCAACGATGCCATGGCACGTGATTGCCTGGGATGACTGCTCATCCCTGAATGGAGAACGGTTCAGCGCAGGTATCGACATCGTGAAACAATGCGTTTCTTAGCGTTATTGGTAGAGATAAACGGTAATTTCGTTAAAAAGGGGAAGGAAAGCATGGGTTACATCGAGTCAAACAGCGCAGATCGATTGAAGATTCCTACCCCGGTAACTCAAGACCGCCTGAAGGATCTTTTCAATCAACGTAGCTGGACGTGGTTCGTTGATAATGAAGGCGATTTGGGTGGTCGCTGGAATGGCTACACCTTTTATTTTTTGTTGACTGGAACGAAGCAAGAGATTCTCCATATCCTGGGTGGCTGGGGTAACCCCATCAATCCGGACCGTCTACCAGAGGCACGTGCTTTTATTGCTGACTGGCATAGGAAGCACCTCTGGCCGAAAGTCTGCTCGACCCTTAACGATCAGGGAGTCGTCAATATTCGAGTAGAGAACACTGTTGACTGGGAGTCTGGAGCAACGGACGAACAGCTCTACCAGCAGATCGATTGTGCGCTTGGCACGGGGATGCAATTCTTTGAAGCACTGAACGAGGAGCTGTCGTTATGAGCGGAATCTTTGATCGAATTAGGAAGATCTTGAATGCCCAAGTAGCAGATGAAGTGCAAAAGGATGCTTCTGCCAAAGACGGCCTCGTCCTAGATGTAGACGCAGACCTGCAAGAACTCCAGTCCCTTCAGGTTCCCAGTGAAGATGACAACGGGGAAGACCAAGGTAGGGGAGCTTCTTCGGCAGATGATGTGCAGGATCGTTCGGACCAGCCCGATCAGCTGGATCTGACTCGTCCAGTCACCCTTGAACGTGTCGGGTTCTTTTTTGACTCACAGGGTTGGAATTGGGAGATCGACGACGAGGGTGACTTTGTGACAGGTTTCGATTCGAATCAGTACGTGTTCCGGATCACCGGCAAGAAGAATGAAATCTTCACAATTATTGCCTTTCGAAGCACCCCCGTTGATGCTCAGCTGAGGTCAGAAGTCGAGCTACTGATTGAAGATTGGCATGCGACTCACCTGTGGCCGATGGCTTCGTTTACTGAAAAGAACGGAGAGATTCGAATTCTGGCAGAAGTGAACTTGGACTGTGAGTGGGGGCTTTCTGACGCGCAGCTTGTTACTCAGTGCAAATGCGGAATCGGCACAATTTCCGCCTTCTTTGAGGAAGTAGATCAGAAATTTGGCCCAGCTCCATCGGAATCTGACATGAACGGCGACTACAGCGAATAGTGCGCTGTTCGCGACACTAGCGTAGGAACTCTGCCGATCATGTGGCAGACACAGTCATTTATTAAAGGGGGGATGTGATGGACACTCCGCTCACATCGCGGGCTACAGCTTATCCCCTGCTGAATGAGCGCGGTGAAACGACGCGTTCTCACATCCTCGACGCTGTCCGAGCTGAGATTGTTGAGCGTGGGGCTACAGCGATGACGGTTTCTTCAATCTCGAAGCGAGCGAACCTCACGCGCTCCCTGTTCTACCACTACTTTGCGACCAAAGATGAAGCCGCCTCGGCGGTCCTCGACAGTGTGATTGATGACTTTCTCGCTCAGGTTCGTCAGTGGAACGAGGGGCGAGAACTCGGAAACGTTGATAAAGCTCTTGATGACGCAGTGCATCTTATGTGTTCGATCATCGATCAAGACAGTCCATTCAGCATGAGCTTGGCGGGGACTGGGAACGGGCAACTGTATCTGCAGTTCATTGACCGCGCGGCCGACCGTATCGCGCACTTCATTGTGGATAACACCGTAGAAGATTTCCGCCGACACCATGAGATCAAAATTGGTGACCTTTACGAGACCTTCTACATGCTTATCGTCGGTCTGATCTCCCTGATGAGAACGCGCCCGGATATCAGCGAAGCGGCGGTTAAACGAATCGTCGCCCACACCCTCCAGATTGACGATCTCGTTCAACTCGATTGATGAAGGATTTCTTCATTGAGGGAATGCGCGGAGCTCAAACAGTGATTGACAGGGTGTAAATGTTGGCCCTAGACTGTGTGAGTCAGTTCATATCTGTAGTGGCGCGCGCTTTGAATCTGGATCTTGACCCCGAAGGGTGGACCTTCATTTCTTGAGTCCGTGTCACGACTCAGCGTCCTGTGAGTGCAAGGAAGGCAAGAACAATGTTGTTCGAGGTCTACGGCGAACATGCCGCATATCAGTGGATTGGATGGGTGCTAGTTTTCGCTGCGCTCATCGGAGCGAATGAGATCGCGCGTCGTACAAAGGCGGGAGGCATCTTCTGTTTCCTTGTACTGCCGGCTATTTTGACGGTCTATTTCATTGCGATCTACGTAGGTGCTGGACAGGGTGCCGAGTGGGCGCTCAATAACCCGACCTACGTGCACATGAATAGCTGGTTCCACTATGCGAAGCTCTATGCGGCAACTGCTGGCTGTATTGGCTTCATGATGCTGAAGTATGGCTGGGGAAAAATCGGTCGTTCACATGCATTCAAGTGCTTCCCGTTCGTTATTGTTGCGATCAACATTCTGATTGCCGTTGTCTCTGATTTTGAGTCGGCGTTCCGCGCATTCGGCACGACCTGGGTTTCCTCCGAAGGGGTCACGCTGATGGGCGGTTGGCACAATGTCTTCAATGGCATCGCGGGTCTGATCAATATCTTCCTGATGACCGGCTGGTTTGGTATCTACGCTTCTCGAAAGAAGCAGGACATGCTCTGGCCAGACATGACGTGGGTGTTCATTGTCGCCTACGACCTCTGGAACTTCTGCTACACCTACAACTGTTTGCCGACTCACGCCTGGTACTGCGGTGTTGCCCTGCTTCTTGCACCGACGGTTGCCAACGCCTTCTGGAATAAGGGTGGTTGGATCCAGAATCGTGCAAATACGTTGGCTCTCTGGTGTATGTTCGCGCAGGTTGTTCCCGCGTTCCAGGACTACTCGAATTTCTCGGTTCAGTCCGTGAATAATCCGAATGTAAACCTGTTTGTTTCGATTCTCGCTCTGGCTGCCAACATTCTGGCTCTCGGCTACGTGATCTACCGTTCGCGCAAGCTTGGCCGTAACCCGTACACGAATGAAATCTTCGTGGGGACGAAGGATTTCGAGGCTGCAATGGCGCGCCGTGAGGATGTGGCTACCGCCTGATCCAGTTTGTATGGACGAGGCCCCGCCCGGCATGTGTCGGGCGGGGTTTTCGCTTGTCAGATCACCTTTGTCAGCTAAGGGTGAGTAGCTGGCCTCGTGAATGGGGAAGCGGAAGGGGTGGAAGTTGAGTTTTCGGCGAGAAAAATAAAGTTGAGTGGAATAGACTCAACTTTGGAGCGTTGATATATGCAGACGCACGTGGGATCGCCACGTGCCCATATCTCGACGCAATGCGTCACTGGAGGAAATATGACCAACGAATTCACGACGAAAGCGCAGGAAGCTATTGGCTCTGCGCTCGAGTCAGCCAGGGCAGCTGGCAACCCGGGAGTTACGCCCCTGCATCTTTTGAATGCTCTGCTGACTCAGAACGAAGGAATTGCGACGGCGCTTCTCGATGCTGTCGGTGCCGACCGTAAGACGATCGGCGCGAGAGCGCGTAACGCTCTGCTCGCATTGCCAAGTATTCAAGGCTCGACCGCCCAAAACGCTCAGGCAGACCAGGCTCTGATGGGAGTCATCAACGACGCTCAGAAGCGTGCAGAAAAGGCTGGCGACGCTTATGTGTCGACTGAACACCTGATGATTGCGCTTGCCGCGTCAAAGAGTGAGGCCGGCACCATTCTTTCTCACAACGCGGCACCGCCCACCGCTTTGGAGGAAGCTCTGAAGACGCTCCGTCCGAATCCGATTACATCACCTGACCCGGAGGGGAGCTTCGAAGCTCTCAAGAAGTACGGGCGAGACCTGACCGAGGTTGCTCGCGAAGGCAAGCTCGACCCGGTGATCGGTCGTGACGCGGAGATTCGTCGCGTTGTGCAGGTACTGTCGCGTCGTACGAAGAACAACCCTGTCCTCATCGGTGAGCCCGGTGTGGGTAAGACTGCGGTTGTCGAAGGGTTGGCTCAGCGTATTGTCGCGGGCGATGTTCCGGCATCCCTGAAGGATAAGACGCTTATTGCTCTCGACCTGGCATTGATGGTGGCAGGCGCGAAATACCGCGGTGAATTTGAGGAGCGTCTGAAGGCTGTCCTCGAAGAAATCCAGCGCTCTGACGGGCAGGTCATCACCTTTATCGACGAGCTTCACACGGTCGTCGGTGCCGGTGGTGGGTCTGAAGGTGCGATGGATGCTGGCAATATGCTCAAGCCGATGCTTGCGCGTGGCGAACTGCGCATGGTTGGCGCGACCACGCTGGACGAGTATCGCGAGAACATTGAAAAGGACCCGGCTCTGGAACGTCGTTTCCAGCAGGTTTTCGTCGGCGAACCGTCCGTTGAGGATACGGTTGCGATCTTGCGCGGTATTGCGCCGAAGTACGAGGCCCACCATAAGGTGACAATCTCCGATGGTGCGCTCGTTGCGGCGGCAACCTTGTCGGATCGCTACATCACGGGGCGTCAACTGCCGGATAAGGCGATCGACTTGATTGATGAGGCTGCGTCTCGTCTGCGGATGGAACTTGATTCTTCCCCGATCGAGATCGATGAGTTGCGTCGCCAGGTGGATCGTCTGCGAATGGAAGAATCCTATCTGACCGAATCTGATTCGGATAAGACGGATGAAGCGACCCAGATTCGCCTAGAGAAGCTTCGTGCGGACCTCGCTGATAAGCAGGAAGAGCTGACTGCATTAACTGGACGCTGGGAGGCAGAGAAGGCCGGGCATAACAAGGTCGGTGATCTGCGCGTTCAGCTGGATGAACTGCGTACTCAGTTGGAACTTGCTATCCGTGAGAATCGTTGGGAAGAAGCCGGAAGGCTTCAGAACGGTGAAATCCCCGCGGTCGAACGCCAGATTGGCGAAGCCGAGGCGAACGCTGAAGCGGAAGATGAAGCAGCCGGCGAGCCGATGATCGCAGAGAAGGTTGGGCCGGCTGAGATTGCGGAAGTCGTGGAGTCCTGGACGGGTATCCCGACCGGTAAGCTCCTACAGACGGAAACCGAGAAGCTTCTGACCATGGAAGATGCGATCGGGCATCGACTGATTGGTCAGAAGATGGCCGTCGCGGCGGTGTCCGATGCGGTTCGGCGTTCCCGTGCGGGGATTGCGGATCCGAATCGTCCGACCGGTTCGTTCCTGTTCCTCGGTCCGACGGGTGTCGGTAAGACGGAGCTGGCGAAGTCGCTGGCGGAGTTCCTCTTCGATGATGAGCGAGCGATGATTCGCATCGACATGTCGGAGTACTCCGAGAAGCATTCGGTCGCGCGCCTCGTCGGTGCCCCTCCGGGATACGTTGGATACGAGCAGGGTGGTCAGCTGACCGAAGCTGTTCGCCGTCGTCCGTATTCGGTGATCCTTTTGGATGAGGTCGAAAAGGCTGATCCGGAAATCTTCGACATTCTGCTTCAGGTTCTCGACGATGGTCGCTTGACTGACGGTCAGGGCCGCACGGTTGATTTCAGGAATACGATCTTGATTTTGACATCGAACCTTGGCTCGCAGTTCCTATCCGATCAGTCTTTGACGCAAGAGATGAAGACTGATGCGGTGATGGAGACGGTGCGTCATGCATTCAAGCCGGAGTTCTTAAACCGTCTGGATGAGACGGTCATGTTCGACCCGCTGTCGGCGGATGACTTGGCTGGCATTGTTGACCTGATGGTCGGCCAGCTCGCGAAGCGTCTTGAGAGCCGTCGCATCACGCTCGATGTGTCCGAGCCTGCCCGCGGTCTGCTGACCCGGATTGGCTACGACCCGGCTTACGGTGCTCGTCCGCTACGTCGCCTGATCCAGAAGGAAATCGGTGACAAGCTGGCGAAGATGCTTCTAGCCGGCGAGGTTGGCGATGGTTCGACCGTTCGCGTCGATGTTTCCGAAGACTTGGAGACTCTGTCGATGCAGGTAGTCGCAGAAGGTGAAGAGCCGGACATCTTCTCCTGCTGATTGATTCACGAGGCCGTGTGGGGCGCGGGTTTTCAACGCGCGCCCCACACGTGCACTTGTCACCAGAACTCGTGGCCGATAAGGGCGCGTTTAGAATAGGGGGGCACACCGATAACAGCACGGCCCGAACAATCGAGCGAGCGTCACAACGCAGAAGGGGACACGCATGGCAGTGATCACGAGCGAACTGATGGATATTCCTTTTGCTCATGCGTATGCGTTGAATGCTGGGGGACAGACCCTGGTCAAGGTTGGTGACACGTCGACCGTCTATCCGCTGGCGTCTGTCACGAAGCTTCTGATGGCATGGTCAACGTTGGTTGCAGTCCAGCGAGGCTTTATCAGTTTGGGCGATCCGGCTGGTCCCGAAGGGTCCACGATTCGCCACCTTCTGGCTCACGCCTCGGGCTTGCCCGCAGAATCTCGCGATGCACAGTTCGGCGTCGAAAAACGACGTGTTTACTCCAACGCTGGTTTCGAGATCCTTGGTGATGCGGTTGCCGAAGCAACGGGAACAGACATCGGTCGATGGATTGAAGAATCCGTGATTGAGCCTCTGGGCATGACAACGGCGGACGTTCCCGGTTCAGTCGCGCGCTCTGGGCGAGCAAGTATTGATGACCTGCTGATCCTCGGCCAGGAGCTCCTGCATCCAACTTTGATCAGCGATGCGCTATCGACTGAAGCGGTAACCCCGCAGTTCCCCAACCTCGCGGGCGTTGTCCCCGGATACGGTCGGCATAACCCGTGCCCGTGGGGACTCGGCCTTGAAATCCGGGGAACGAAGAACCCGCACTGGACCGCCCCAGATGCCCCGGCCACAACATTCGGCCACTTCGGAGTCTCAGGCTCGTTCCTCTGGGTTGACCGTGAACACGACGCGACCGCAGCGTTCCTTGGTTCACAAGAATTCGGCCCCTGGCATAAGGAACAATGGTCGCAGCTCAACGCCCAATTGCAGGGCCTCGTGAATGCCTAACTGTCAGGCGCGAAGGCGGTTCTGATCCCAAGTGGTCAGTCGGCAATGTCGATGATGACTGGCACATGATCCGACGCGCCCTTGCCCTTACGCTCATCCCGATCGATCTGAGCCTCAACCACACGCGACGCCAACGCGGGGGAGGCGTACACAAAGTCAATGCGCATGCCCTCATTCTTCGGGAAGCGTAGCTTCTGGTAATCCCAGTAGGTGTAGTTGGTGACGCGGTCGCGGGTGATTTCGTCCCACCCATCATCGGCGAAAGCAAAGAATGCGTCGCGCTCGGGCTGTGAGACGTGGGTGGCGTCGGCAAATGCGGTCATGTCCCACACGTCCTCATCAAAGGGGGCGACATTCCAGTCACCGACCATGGCGATCTGCGCCTTCGGGTCCTCAGACAGCCACTTCACACCGTTTTCCTTCAAGACGCGTAGCCACTCGAGCTTGTAGACGTAATGAGGGTCGGTCAGCTCACGACCGTTCGGGATATACAGGCTCCAGATCGTGAATGGTGAGCTATCGGGCGATTCGACAGTAACGCCGAGTGCGCGAGCCTCCACAACCGGAGGATTCCCAAATGCGGGTTGGCCCGCGAAATGATCCTCGACCTTAAGAATCGGTAGGCGCGAGGCTACCGCAACACCATTCCACTGATTCAGGCCGTGAATCCGAACCTCGTACCCCGCTTCGGTGAACTGGTCGACGGGGAACTGGTCGGGTTTGCACTTAATTTCCTGCATCGCCAGTACGTCTGTGCTCGAGCGTTCAAGGAAAGCGATGACGCGATCGACGCGGGTGCGGATGGAGTTGACGTTCCAGGTAGCAAATCTCATGGGATAAACCCTAGCCGGCAGGCTCCGACCTTGCTTGTTCGGGGTTTGACTTCGCTTGTTCACGGATTGAGTCCGCGCTTGTTCGCCAAAGACCTGTTTGTCAGTCTCTTTCGCTCCTGCGGTAGTTGAGGGTGAAGGTCCCTGACGCTGGCGTGTTTTGCCTCGTAGGCTTATCTCATGGGAACTGCACTTGTTACCGGCGCGACGTCGGGCATTGGCGAAGAGTTTTGTTGGCAACTGGCTGCAGGTGGCCATGACCTGGTCCTGGTGGCACGGAGTGAAGCGACATTGCATCAGCTTGCGGAGCGACTTCACGCCTACGCGGGGATTAACGCAGAGGTGATCGTCGCTGACTTGGCGAATCCTGACCAGCTGGCTCGCGTCGCTGAGCGTCTGGATGTGGGTGGTGCTGAAGTGGGCGCTTCGGCTCTGAAGCCCATCGATCTGCTGGTGAATAATGCCGGATTCGGGCTAGGTACGTCCTTCCCTGACAACGACCTTGATGCTGAGCTCTATGGCTTGGATGTCATGGTTCGTGCGGTGATGGTGTTGTCGCATCATGCAGCTCGGTCGATGCGCGTGCGTCACCGAGGTGCCATCATCAACACGGCGTCGGTAGCGTCGCGAACAGGGGCGGGCACCTACTCCGCGCATAAAGCGTGGGTCGTTGCGTTCACCGAGGGCCTGTCGGAGGAATTACGAGGCTCGGGAGTGACTGCTACCGCTGTTATGCCGGGGCCGGTTCGTACTGAATTCTTTACAAAGGCTGGTGTCGATATGGAAGAGATGCCGGGTGCGTTCTTGGCGACCCCTGAGGAAGTTGTGACTGCTGGCCTTGACGCGGTGCGTCGCGGGAAAGTGTTGGTCACGCCGACTGTTCCTGCGAAGGTCGGGATGGCGTTGATGAAGTTTGCTCCGCGTTCTTTGACGCGTCGTGTGATGCGGGCTGTTCCGCATATGTGAGTGCATACCAGCACTTAATGGGGCTACTGTTACTAATGTGATTGGTGATAATAATGTGGTTTAGCTCTTGCTCCCTCATTTTGTTCACCGATACTCTGTAATGACATGTCTGCTCGACGTGTGTCTGTTGACTCCCATCAACGATCAGTCGATTGAAGGAAGAACTCGCCAATGAAACTGCGTATGACGAAGCGAACGGCTCTGCTTGGCCTCGTAGCTGCCGCGCTCATCATTCCCGGAGTAAAAGCGACAAGCGCCGACTCCGCGCAGAGTGCAACAGGGGTAAGTATTCCGCAAGCAGCTCAGATGGACCTGCAGTCGGGCGTAAATCCTTTCTCCCCTTCAACGGTGACAACCTCCACCACTCCCTACGCCCCGTCCGGAGGAAACTGGCAGAACATTGGTGGCGATTGGCGTTGGGCTGCCAATGGCACGGGTCTCCAGATTGCGTCAACCTGGGCAAAAATCAATGGGCACATCTATCACTTTGAATCAACAGGCTGGATGAATACCGGTTGGTACAAAGAGGATGGCACTTGGTACTATTTCCAGCCTTCAGGAGGCTATGCGGGAGCCCTACACACCGCCGGCTGGCTCAAGCTCGGCGAAACCTGGTACTACCTTGATCCGACGACCGGCAAGATGATCGCAGACACGGAGAAGATCATCAACGGAAAGCTATACCTCTTCGACATTGACGGCAAGATGAAGACCGGCTGGGTCTCCATGTCGCAAGGTTGGCGCTACATCGACGCATTAGGTGACCGCGTCTTCGGCTGGCTCAAGCTGAACGGCACCTGGTACTACCTTGATCCGTCCACGGGAATCATGCAGACCGGCCGACGCGCGATCAATGGAACCACCTACGTGTTCAACTCTTCGGGTGCAATGTCTACCGGCTGGACCAAGTTGAAGGAAGGCTGGCGCTATTCCGATTCCAACGGCGTCGAGTACCTCGGCTGGCTGGGTCTGAATGGGGCGTGGTATTACCTCGATCCATCAAATGGCGTCATGGTCGAAAATGCTTCCAAGACAATTGGTGGCAGGACCTACACTTTCGACGCCAATGGCAAGATGAAGACCGGCTGGGTATCAAACTCTGACGGTTGGCGTTACCTCAACGCATCCGGGTACGAAACCTACGGCTGGTTGAATGATCGAGGAACGTGGTACTACCTTGATCCGTCCACGGGAATCATGAAGACCGGACGCCACACGATCAATGAAACCACCTACGTGTTCAACGCTTCGGGTGCAATGTCTACCGGCTGGGCACGTCTGAGCGATGGTTGGCACTACTCCTCAACCAGTGGTGCCGAGGCTGTTGGCTGGGCAATCGTGAACGGCTACTGGTACTACATGGATCCCTCAACGGGCATCATGGTCGCAAACACCTCGAAGAATATTGGTGGAAAAACCTACTCCTTCGACGCTTCTGGAGTATGGCGTTCCTGAACGTCTGGTCGTCCTCGTAAAATCCGCGCAACCCCGAACGTGAAATTGTTCGATGTGCTGGATAGTCCGGAAGTCGACGTGCTCATTTCGTCGTGATTCGCTGCTGTACAGTAACGTGCGCCATTCGATAAGGTGATTCCTGAGTAGTATTTACTAGTAATCCAATGTGGCTGATCTTGGTGCCATCTACGGAATTGCAATACAAGGGGAACAATGAGAGTTTCACACCAAGTCCCGTGGCGTACATTGGCAAGCGCGTGTGTTATCTCTGGGCTTGTCCTGTCGACGAACGTCGCCACGTTTGCTGACGAAAACGGTGAAAGCGCACCTTTGACCGTCGCAACCCAGAGCGATCCCCAAGAAAACCCGCAGAATCAGGAGGGTACTTCACCTCTAGGAGCTGAAACCGTAGCTCCTGTCGCTACCCCGAAAAAGACGACTGCCCACGAACCTTTGCAATCCCCTGAAGGTTCATGGATCTACTCCGGCGTCTGGCAGTGGAAGCAACCCGATGGGACGCTCCTGAAAGACTCGTGGGCGCGTATTAACGGCTCCACCTACTACTTCGATGCGAACGGGACCATGGCAAGTAACTGGTTCCGCAACTCTGATTCGTGGTTCTACGCATCCGCGTCTGGTGCTCTTACCACAGGTTGGTTGAATGATCGAGGTACGTGGTACTACCTCGATTCTGAAACGGGACAGATGGTCACCGGCCAGAAGCAAGTGGGAAACGAAACCTACTTCTTCAATGCCTCCGGCGCGATGTTGACCGGTTGGGTTGAGATGCCCGATGGGTGGCATTACGCGACTACGTTCGGCGTTGAAGTTCATGGTTGGTTGAATGATCGAGGTACGTGGTACTACCTTGATCCGTCCACGGGAATCATGCAGACCGGACGCCAAACGATCAATGGAACCACCTACGTGTTCAACGCTTCGGGTGCAATGTCTACCGGCTGGACCAAGCTGAAGGAAGGCTGGCGCTATTCCGATTCCAACGGCGTCGAGTACCTCGGCTGGCTGGGTCTGAATGGGGTGTGGTATTATCTCGATCCATCAAATGGCGTCATGGTTGAAAATGCTTCCAAGTCAATTGGTGGCAGGACCTACACTTTCGATGCCAATGGCAAGATGAAGACCGGCTGGGTTGAGATGTCCGATGGGTGGCATTACGCGACTACGCTCGGCGATGAAGTTCATGGTTGGTTGAATGATCGAGGTACGTGGTACTACCTTGATCCCGTTACAGGCATTATGGCGACAGGCGAGCGAACTATCGGCGGGAACTCCTATGAGTTCGCATCTAACGGCGCGATGTTGACCGGATGGTACAAGCGCGCAGATGGCTGGCATT
>NZ_JH815208.1:0-49543 GCF_000296505.1 Schaalia turicensis ACS-279-V-Col4 | reverse complement strand
CGCAAGCCTTCAGGTGAAGTCGGTCTTGGATGGCAACGGGTTGGTTTAGATTGGTACTACCTGGAACCGTCTACAGGCATCATGGCGAATGCTGGTCGCACGATCGATGGGAAATGGTACAACTTCCTCTCATCGGGTCAATGGGTCAACTACCAAGCTCCTGCCGGCTATCTACAACCGACAATGTCAATTCAGTCCCTTGGATGGGCTACCAATACTCTGACCTACGGCATGAACGGCGTGAAAGTCAGAATCGTTCAACAGCGCCTAGGTATCTGGCACACGATGAAGCTGGCGTCCGTTGACAGTAGTTTTATGTCGGCAGTGCGTAACTTCCAGCGTCGAGCGGGCCTGCCACAAACGGGCGTCGTCGACGAGCGCACATGGAACGCGATGGGAACCGGGTATTCCTGGTATGTCGACCAGTATCAAGTTGCGCCGACCGTTTCGGTTAGCGCAAGCCGCTCCGAACACATTGAAGCAATGATTTCCTACGCCTTAGCGCAGGTGGGATCGCCCTACACTTGGGGTGGAGCTGGCCCGTACAACTTGGGCTTTGACTGTTCGGGTTTGGTGCTTCAAGCACTACACGCAGGTGGCCTTGATCCACAACCGATTAACGTGCTCAAGCATGCGTGGCCTGACTATCGCACCTCGCAGGAGCTCTACAACTACTCCGGATTCCAATATCTTCCGCTGTCGCAAAGGCAACGTGGTGACTTGATCTTCTACACGTCGGGTGGCGTAGTGACGCATGTGTCGCTCTACTTGGGTAATGAGCGGGTTGTCCACACCGACTGGATGGGGAATCCGGCTCGTGTTGATTCCGTGTGGACCAGCTACGGATACTCCAACACCGCACCGTGGGTTATTCGCCCGTTCCCGTAAAGAGAATCGTGATCTAGCAGGTCGGTAGTTTTCCAGTTTGCCGGCACGTAACGAGGCCCCTCAGGAAACTGAGGGGCCTCGTTCGTCAGTATAGGGAAGCGAGAGTCTTTACTGGTCTTGAGATTTTCCTTGGAGATCTGCCTTGGAACTCTGTCTTAGAACACGATTGGCCAGTGCGGAAGACAGTCGGTCAAGGTGATGTGCGCGGAGTTGAAGAGCTCCACAGTTGATGCATATTCGGGGTTCAACTCGGGCATCTTCCCGGTCTTAATTGCTTCTTCTGCAGCCCGATCATCAACGTATTCGTTTAAGGAGCCATCAGACAGGCGCGCACTTGCATCCGCGTACGCTTTGAACGCCTCCGCTGCATGAGTACCAGTGGAATCCACCGATCCTGCTTGCACCAGAGCATCAGTTTGCGCCGAGGCAAAAGCTTTGACGAAAGAAGCCCACGCGGTAGTTGCAGTGGTGGAATTGCCCGAGACTGTTGCTTCAGTAAAGGCTTGTCCTTCAGGCAAGGACTCGAGTGCCTGGACGAGAATGTCATCCATCGCTTGGCAGCCCGCTGAAGGAGCGCTCATCTCGGGAAGCGCTTGGGTTGATTGAGGATCGGCATAGATCCCCGCTCCAGCCTCAGATCCGATTGACTGCGCTGTGGGGGCAGATTGTGGGCTTGCCTTGGGCGATGGTGAGCATGCGCCAAGAGTAAGCGTGAGACCTGCAACCGCGCTCAAACACACTGAGCAACGTCCCGGAAAGAGTTGATTTCGCATCAGATTCCTACCGCGAAATCAGGCCAGATCGAGGTCTTCAAGACCGAGCGCATAGAAGTAGGGGAATCCCTCAGCCTCGATGCGTTCCTTAGCGCCAGTTGCGCGGTCAACGATGACTCCAACAGCAACGACCTCGGCTCCTGCTTCACGCAGAGCAGTGGCAGCTTCCAGAGGTGAACCGCCAGTGGTCGAGGTGTCTTCGAGGACAACCACGCGCTTGCCGACCACGTCCGGCCCCTCAATGCGACGCTTCATGCCGTGATCCTTGGCAGCCTTGCGCACAACGAAAGCATCAAGGTCGAGGCCACGCGAAGAAGCGGCATGCATCATTGCGGCTGCAACGGGGTCTGCTCCCATGGTCAGGCCACCAACTGCAACATAGTCTTCGCCCGGAGCGAAACCGGATTCTTCCAAAAGATCGAGCATGACGTGGCCGATCAGGGGCGCAGCTTCGTGATGAAGCGTTGCGCGACGCATATCAACGTAGAAATCAGATTCGCGACCGGAAGCCAGAGTCACCTTTTCGTGGATGACGGCAAGTTCCTTGACGAGTTCGGACAGGCGGGCTTTTTGAGAGTCATTCGTCATGCTTCACAGTCTAGACGGTAGGTGGGCATAGAGGATGAGGTGACGGTAGGTGGGCATAGAGGATGAGGTGACGGTAGGTGGGCATAGAGGATGAGGTGACGGTAGGTGGGCATAGAGGATGGGACGCTTTCGCCACATCTCTCGCTCCGTAGACGGCCGTATACGAAAGTGCCCCCAACCTTTGAACTGTCCCCCGGAAGTTGGGCTGATTTATTCAGTTTTCTTCCGGAGGGCAGTTCACTTCAGGCTGGGGGCAGTATCGTCAAGAGCTCGAGCATTCAGCCCGAGAAGGGAAAACAGGCGGTCAGCCGGCGATTGCCTCGACCAGCTCAATCAGCTCACCAATACCCTCGTGAATTCCGAATGGGCGGTATGGATACTGTTCGACCTGTTCGATTGACGTTGAGCCGGATAGCACAAGGTGCGTGCGCAGACCGGCTTCAACACCCGCCTGAATATCCGTGTCCATGCGGTCGCCGACCATTGCAGCGTGCTCAGAGTGAGCACCGATCTTGTTCAGACCTGCGCGAATCATCACGGGGTTCGGTTTGCCGACGAAGTAGGGGCGCTTACCGGTGGCTGCGGTGATCATTGCTGCGATCGAACCGGTGGCGGGCAGTGTGCCTTCATCCGAGGGGCCCGTGACGTCCGGGTTGGTGGCGATGAACTTTGCGCCACTTTCGATCAGTCGGATTGCTCGGGTAATCGCGTTGAAGTCGTAGTTACGTGTCTCGCCGAGCACCACGTACTCAGGATCCTGATCGGTCATGATGTAGCCGGCGCCGTGGAGCGCGGTCGTCAGTCCGGCCTCGCCAATCACGAATGCGGACGAGTTGGGTGACTGCTGCGATAGGAATGCTGCGGTCGCGTTTGCCGAAGTCCAAATATGCTCCTCGGCAACATCCAAACCGGACCGTTCAAGTCGAGCAGACAGGTCGCGGTTGGTGAAGATTGAGTTGTTCGTCAGAACCAAGAATGGCATGTTCTTGGCGCGCAGTGCCTCAAGGAACTGCTGAGCTCCGGGAAGCGCGCGGTTTTCCTTGACCAGAACACCGTCCATGTCGGAAAGCCATGCGGAAACAGGTGGCATGTCAGTGAGCGCCTTGGGCGCGATTTCGTTATCAGTCATGTCTTCATCCTATGTGGAATATCGGGGAAAGACATGGATAAGGGTCTATTCGGGATCTGCGTCGATTGCGCCGTGAATGTCGTTGAACAGCAGGTTCGAGATTTCAACTTGAACGTATTCGACGCGCGGAACATCGTGCAGGACAAGCGGGTCGTCTGCGCTGGTCTGCAGAGTCAGAGTGCCACACCCGAACAGGCGGTCGATAAAGTCGCGGTCCATTGCTACGTCGGAAATGCGCGTGATAGGCAGGTCGTGACCCTTCTTGTTGATGATGCCGTGGCGCGTGATGATGCGCTTCGTGGTCAGCGTGAAGGTCGTGGTGAACCAGCGGATGAACGGCATGATGAAGATCGGGAATGTCGCGACGATGACGATTGCCCAGACGATCTCGTGGCTGTAGGGCGCCCACTCAGTCGGTAGGTAGACCGACGCGAAGACGCCGACAATGATCAGAACCAGCTCAGCCAGCGTATTGCCCAGGATGGCTTTGAAGTGCGTGCGCATACGGCGGACAATGTGTTCGTCTTGGGACAAGAGTGCATGACGTGGAGACATGTCTTAATCGTGCCATTATTTCCCCCGCTTGTGCTTGCTATGTAATGCAAGACGCTATTGTTATGCCCGTGAGTAATGATTATCAGGATGTCGTCAGCGCCGGTGAGCGCGGTGCGCAGGTGCTAGACCGTGCGCTCTCCGGTGGTGCAATGGGGGACGAGGCCACGCCTGCTTCTGAAAGCAGGCCCGGTGTTGGTCCGTGGGTTGGCGAGCTTCCGACCGATGAAAAGTACGATCCTGAACTACTGAAGAACGGCGATCATCGTAACGTTGAAGACCAGTATCGCTACTGGACGATGGACGCGATCCGCGAAGACATCGCAGCCCACGCGCTCCCGTTCGAGGTTGCAATCGAGAACCTCGGTCATGACTTCAATATCGGGTCTATCGTGCGCACTGCGAATGCGCTGGGAGCTAGCCGAGTCCACATCGTCGGGCGTCGTCGTTGGAATCGTCGCGGGGCAATGGTGACTGACCGCTACCTGCAGATCGATCACTGCCAGACTCCCGAAGACCTTGCCCGATCGTGCGCAGAGCGCGGAATGAGCCTCGTCGGCGTCGATAACGTGGAGGGCTCCAAGCCACTGGAATCCACTGAACTGCCGAAGCGTGCGTGCCTGATTTTCGGCGAGGAATCCTCCGGTTTGAGCCAGGAAATGAGCGACCTTGCCGAGGTGATCGTCCACATTACCCAGCGAGGATCGACGCGCTCAATGAATGTTGGCCACGCGGCGGCAATCGCGATGTGGGCGCACGCGTCCAGTTTGGCCTGACGCTTCAGTGATGTGCGCGGCCTCGTTCCTCATCGGCGAGGCCGGGATGGCGAAGCTAAAACTACGCTGTTTTTTTGTTGCCTGCACGGGCAAAAGTCCACCTTAGAGGCACTTATGTGCAGGAAATAGGGACTTCCTACCTCACATGAAACTTGCGATGTGTGGAACAATAGCCAGTGACAAATCTGTCGTTCGAATAGGAGGCTCCTGTGCCTGTCGCAACCCCTGAGGTCTACGCCGAGATGCTGAACCGCGCGAAGGAAGGCAAGTTTGCCTACCCCGCGATCAACGTGACCTCTTCCCAGACCGTTACCGCTGCTATCCAGGGCTTCGCCGAGGCAGAATCTGACGGTATCGTTCAGATTTCCGTCGGTGGCGCTGAATACGCTTCCGGTTCGACGATCAAGAACCGCGTCACCGGTTCGCTCGCCCTCGCTGCATACGCAACCGAGGTCGCCAAGAACTACGGCGTGACCATCGCTCTGCACACCGACCACTGCGCAAAGCAGAATATTGATTCCTGGATCCGCCCGCTCATGGAGATTGAAGCAACCCAGGATCTGCCGACCTTCCAGTCGCACATGTGGGACGGCTCCGCTGTTCCGCTCGCCGAGAACCTGGAGATCGCCAAGGAACTCCTCGCCCTCTCCCAGAAGGCAAACACCATCCTCGAAATCGAAATCGGCGTTGTCGGTGGCGAAGAAGACGGTGTTGTCGGCGAAATCAACGAGAAGCTCTACACAACCACCGAAGATGCACTCAAGACCGTTGAGGCCCTCGGTCTTGGCGAGAACGGCCGTTACCTGACCGCTCTGACCTTCGGTAATGTCCACGGTGTTTACAAGCCGGGTCACGTCAAGCTTCGTCCCGAAATTCTGGGCACCATCCAGGAAGAGGTTGCAGCAAAGGTTGGTTGGAAGAACAACCGTCCGTTCGACCTGGTCATGCACGGTGGCTCCGGTTCGACCGCAGAGGAAATTGCCCTCGCAGTCGAAAACGGCGTCATCAAGATGAACGTCGACACCGACACCCAGTACGCCTTCACCCGTCCGGTCGTGGAGCACATGTTCCGCAACTACGACGGTGTCCTGAAGATCGACGGTGAGGTCGGCAACAAGAAGCAGTACGACCCGCGTTCGTGGGGCAAGTCTGCTGAAGCAGGCATGGCTGCTCGCGTCGTCGAGGCTTGCCAGCGTCTTGGTTCCGTCGGAACCAAGATGGCCTGATCTTTTACCTGATCAACGGACGGGGTCCGCAGCTACGGCTGCGGGCCCTTTCCGCGTTTAGCCCTGTTTCGCATGCGTGAGGGCGCACTTTTGTCCGGCCACACTGGAAGTTTTGCGCGCTTTCGCTGAAAGAGTGTCTCAGATAGCGACAACGCGGGTGAAACGTGATGAGATTAGAACAGTTCGACGTAAGAAGGGTGGTCGCTATGGGCCAGGTGTGGACTTCAGTTGAAGGCATGATCATCGGCGCGGGTCTTGATCCCAAGGCCGTTATCAATGAGTTGCATGAGCGCGCCATCCTAGCGAAAGTCGAGTGGTATCCGTCTGCCCCGCACTTTGTGGGCGTTGACTTCGCTGTTTCTGACGGTCGTCTTGGCATTGTTCGTGACAATACGATTTCTGAAGGTCCCACAATCGAGGATCTTGCCGAAGAGCTTGCATCCCGTTTTGAGGGCGAAGTCCGTATTTCGACCGTGGTCGTGGACCATACTCCCGAAGGGGTCAGTCCGCTTGCTGACGTGTGGGATGACGACTTGGATGACGATGAGCCGGCAGAATCCTCGCGAATCGTTGAGATTGGTAATACACCTGCGTCGTCGGTGCCGTTGCTTGCAGCGCTTGAGGGTATCGATCTTGCCGATCTTGAGGGCAATGGTGGCCAGCGCCTGCTTCTTGCTGAGCTTCCGGCTGAAAAAGCTGGTTGGAACTTCGGTGAACTGCCACTGATAACCCTGTCGAAGCAGGATGATGAGTTCCAAATTTTCCTGGTCACGGATGACCACTTGGAACACGTTGTTATTCACAACTGGGCGATGGACTCAAAGATCATTCCGGGCGCGCACAATGTGCCGACAGAGGTTGACGACGAGATCCTGGATCTCGTCGGCGAACGTCCGAATTTGAAGAAGATTGCGGACGCGGTGAACGGGTCGAACGTTGACGATCTGTACAAGTCGACGTCCCTGTTCGGTGATGACGCTGTTGTCGCTGCGGTGAAGGCGCTTGGTCTGCCCGAGTCCGTTGCGGGCTTCCTGCTAGGGCACATTGATGCCGATGAGGTTGAAGGCGCGAAGCTCCACATGGCTCGCGGTATTTCAAACGCGATCGGTCGTAGCGTGGACATCATGCTGAAGGAACCGGATTCACCGGCTCAGCCTCTATGGGAGTCCTACCATTCAATCGCCGTCGATCGTCCGCATCTGGTGAAGTATTTTGCCGGTGCCGAGGCTATCGTCGGCACGATGTTGCTGACCCTCGCGGCGCGCGCGCAGGCTCCGCGTCGTGGTTGGATGAAGTTCGGTGGTGTGCTCGGCGCTATTCTGCTGTTTGATTCGGTGGCAGAGTTGTCGCTGTCGCGTTACCTGCGTGCGAAAGAGGACCGCTAGTATCGCTTGCGATTGATGCGTCCTCGTGTGATGATCGCGCCAACTGCTTATTGACGAGGCCGGGGTCGGCAGTTCATTCGAACTGCCGACCCCGGTGCGTTACGTCAGGAATGTGGCACTTTAAAACGCACGTTTTAGAGCGCGTGTGCTTCAGCGGGGAAGTCCTGTGGGCGATCGGTGAAGATACCGGTGACGCCCCATGATGCGAGCTCCTGAGCTTGATCCACATCGTTGACTGTCCAGACGTTGACGTCGAAGCCTGCGTCGCGCATTTCCTTGACCTCTTCAGGGGTGAGGCCGTTGACATCGGGGTGAATTGCGGTGCATCTCAGCAGATCAGCTCCCTGTTGCCAGGTGGGGCCGGGTTGGTTTTCGCGGTCGAACAGCCAACCGAGCTTAATGTTCGGTCGCATAGCGTGGAAGCGTGCGAGGGCCTCGTGGTCGAAGGAAGAAACGATGAAGCGCTCGGTGTTCGCGACCGAATCAACTGCAACGGCGAGGTTCTCGATCAGCTTTTCGCGAAGTTCGGTGCCACCATAGCAGGGCTTGATCTCGAGGTTCATGCCCATGTTTGCCGAATTGGCGAATGAGATGACGTCAGCTACTTCTGGGATTCGTTCGAACCGGTAGGTGTCAGAGAACCACTTTCCGGCGTCAAGTGTGCGAATGTCGGAGAAGCTGAGGTTGTAGTAGCCGCCCTTGCCGGTCGTTGTGCGTTGAAGCTTATCGTCGTGGATGACGATCAAAGATCCGTCGCCGATGACGTCGACGTCGAATTCGAACCAGCGGGCACCGACCTCCGCTGCTTTCGCGAAGGAGGCGATCGTGTTTTCAGGCGCCAATGATGAGGCTCCGCGGTGCGCGAAAATCCTGGGGAATGCCATGCGTGTTCCTTTTGGGTGTTCTCGTTCAGTTGTCTGCCTGCAACGTTAGTCGCTTGGGGGCTAGACCGCTTGTTCTTACCAGAGGTCAGGGTTTGATGCGGCGGTGGTTTCTTCTTCTGTCTGGTTGATGAAGCGTTCTTCGTCGCGTTTGGCGGCAAGAATCTTTTCAACGTACGAGTCGATCGCTTCTTCGAGGGGAACGTCGTGGCCGGCTTGTTCGCCCAGGTACCAGCGGTGTTCAAGGAACTCGTGGTAGATCTGAGCCGGTTCGAGCTTGGTTTTCAGCTCGGCTGGAACTTCTCGCATGACGGGTTCGAAGGCGTTGTTCAACCACTGGTGTGCGGCCAATTCGAGTGGCATGTTCGGGGTGCCCGCGGTGGCTTGGTAGGTGGCGATGTCGTTCAACAAGCGTTGTGCTTGGTGCTCGCCAACATCCATGCCGGTGAGTCGCATGAGCTTGCGATGATGATGTCCGGCGTCAACGACCTTCGGCTGGATCATCAGTTCGGTTGATCCGGCAACCGATGTCATCTTCAATTCAGCAACGTCGAACCCCAGGTCATTGAGGCGTTCGATTCGCTGAGCAACCTTCCACTTCTGGGAAGAATCAATGAGTTCTGTTCCGGTCAGCTCATTCCACAATTCGTCGTAGCGGCTTCGAATACGGTCGCCAACTTCAATGGGATCCGCGTCTTCGGGGAAGTACTCTCCAGCCTGAAGATCCATGAGTTCGCCGATGATGTTAGTTCGTGCCAAATCAACGTCGTACTCGCGCTGGCCAGAGGTGAGTTTCGGGTGGAGCTCGCCGGTTTCTGCGTCCACCAGGTAGGCACTAAATGCTCCGGCGTCTCGACGGAACAAAGTATTCGACAGTGAAACGTCGCCCCAGTAGAAACCAAGAAGGTGCAGGCGAACAAGCAGTACCGCTAGGGCATCAATCAAACGTGTTGCCGTGTCAGCGCGCATGTGTTGGCTGAACAGAGCACGGTAGGGCAGGGAAAACTGCAGGTGTTCGGTGACCAGGACGGCATTGAGCTCCTCGCCGTCAACACTGTGCCTACCGGTGACCACTGCGGTAGGGAGCACGGAAGGGGCACCAAGACGTGAGAGGTCACGAAGCATCTCGTACTCGTGATGTGCGACGGTCGGGCCAATTTCCTTTACGGCGATCACACGGTCAGAGAGGTTCACGAATCGCACGATGTGGCGAGAAATGCCACGGGGGAGAGCCGCGAGGATCTCGTCGGGCCATTCTTCCAGCGGAATTTCCCAAGGAAGATCAAGAAGCGAGGGATCAACGGTCGCGGCCATGATCTCTAGTGATTCGGACATAGTTCTATTCTCTCATTGCTTAAAGGGACGCAATTATTGAGGAGAAAGCGCCAACCCACCAAAAGTGGGGCACTGGTCAGGCGTCAGGGATATGAGTTGGCCCCGCCTCGTCACTATCAACGAGAACGGGGCCAACTGTGGATGAATCACTCAGGCAGACGCATACCGGTTGCAGCAGAGAAGTTATGCTGCTGGCCGGGGCGGATGCGAGCGTGGATCACGCCGCCGCGAGCCGGAGCAGTGCGCGGAGGAACGCGAACGATGATCTGCTTCGCTGAGCCTTCGTCGGTGGATCCGAGGCCCTCGGTAGAGCCTGCAAGACGACCGTAAACGTAGGCATCCGAGCCGAGTTCCTCAACGAATTCAACTTCGATCGGAATCGTGTTTTCTTCGGTTTCGGAAACAACTTCGAGGCCTTCAGGGCGGAAACCGATGGTGATCTTGCCACCGTCTGCCGGAGTGAGGGCGTCGAGGGTTGCCTGCGAGAGTGGAACGCGTGCCGGGCCGAGGATAGCGTTGGTGCCGTCGACGGTGAACGAGCCGAGGTTCATAGCCGGGGAGCCGATGAAGCCTGCGACGAAGTCGTTTGCCGGGCGCTCGTACATTTCCTGCGGGGTGCCGACCTGCTGGAGGAGGCCGTTGTTGAGGACGGCGATGCGATCGCCCATGGTCAGAGCTTCGGTCTGGTCGTGGGTGACGTACACGGTGGTAACGCCGAGCTCACGCTGCAGAGAAGCGATCTGGGTACGGGTCTGAACGCGGAGCTTCGCGTCGAGGTTCGACAGGGGCTCGTCCATGAGGAAGACCTGAGGCTTACGAACGATTGCGCGACCCATGGCGACGCGCTGACGCTGACCACCGGAGAGTGCCTTCGGCTTGCGCTCAAGGTAGGGCTCAAGGTCGAGGATGCGTGCGGCTTCATCAACGCGCCTGTTGATTTCGTCCTTCGGGGTGCCGGCGATCTTGAGGGCGAAGCCCATGTTTTCACGGACGGTCATGTGCGGGTAGAGCGCGTAGTTCTGGAAGACCATTGCGATGTCGCGGTTCTTTGGCGGAACGTTGGTGACGTCCTTATCGCCGATCAGGATGCGACCGCCGTTGACCTCTTCGAGGCCGGCGAGCATACGCAGGGAAGTGGACTTCCCGCAACCGGACGGGCCGACGAGGACCAGGAATTCGCCGTCCTCGATCTTGAGGTCCAGCTGGTCGACCGAGGGCTTGTCGTTACCCGGGTAGATACGGGTTGCCTTGTCAAAGGTAACAGTTGCCATTATTCATTTTCCTTCCCACCGGCAGGTACGTGCCGGACGATCCGAGTGGGTCGATGTTCACCAGCGTCATCACTGGCGGGTTCCTCGTGCGAGCAACCTTTCTCAACCTAGCACACGGCGTGGTTATGCAACAGGTTTCAGTGTGTCGTGCGCATTACTCACCGCGCTTGTTCACCGCGTGGCGTGTTGTTGAGACTGCGCTTGTTCACCGTCGCACGGAGTTTGTTCAATCGATCTGCCCATGGCTCCTTGTAATCTGAACGGGTGAATGAAGGCGATCAGATCGGTGGCTACACGCTCGTATCCCAGCTGGGTACGGGTGGCGCGGGTACCGTGTGGCTTGCAGAGGACGAGGGCGGCGATCGAGTTGCCCTCAAGCTTGTGCACCCTGCTTTGGCCGCCGACGAAGAATCTCGCCGTCGCCTGCAACGTGAAGCTGCGACCGTGAATTCGGTTCGCTCCGCCAGGGTTGCCCACGTCGTTGACATTGAAACCGATGCCTCGCAGCCCTTCATTGCGACTGAATATGTAGAGGGCCCGACGTTGGCCTCGTTGATGAATGGCCAGCCGCTTGCGCCGGAGTTGATTGCGGCGATTGCAGCCAGTCTCGCGCGCACATTGATGGCTGTCCATGACGCGCGGATCGTTCACCGCGAT
Source organism: Schaalia turicensis ACS-279-V-Col4 (assembly GCF_000296505.1). Lineage (GTDB taxonomy): Bacteria > Actinomycetota > Actinomycetes > Actinomycetales > Actinomycetaceae > Pauljensenia > Pauljensenia turicensis_A. The sequence continues at coordinate 38,082 of NZ_JH815208.1, read as the reverse complement.
ATCAAGCCATCGAATGTTATTTGTTCCCCGCACGGCCCGATTCTGATTGACTTCGGGATCGCAATGAGTGAAGCGGATGAGCATTTCACTCGCACCGGTCTGGTTTCAGGTACTGCCGGTTACACGGCTCCAGAGCTGTTGCGTGCTCGCCCGGCCGACGATGATTCAGACTGGTGGGCGTGGTCGGCGACCCTGCTCTCGCTTGCGACCGGGCGTCCTCCGTACGGCACGGGCGATGTTCAGGCGATTATTGCTCGTGTTCTGACGGGCGAGCCGGACACTGAGGGACTTCCGCTCTCATTTGCGCAGATCATTCACCAGGCTCTGTCTCCGGACGTGAATTCTCGCCCCGAACCTGACGAGGTCGTCGCAACGTTAGTCGAACTTTACGGTTTTCCCGGCGACGTCATGTCGATCAACCAGCTTGACTGGAGCGCCGCCTTCGCGAACCCCTACGTTTCCACTGTCCGCCCCGTTGTCGCAGATGAGCCCCGCGTTGTCGGCTCCTCGTCAGGGATGCTGGCGTGGTCCAATAACGACGAAACTGTTCAGTTTGGGGATTCTCCGCTTCACCCATCGACGAGGCTCCTTCCGCGCCCTGAAACTGATGAGTGGAATGTGGGGAGCTCGGCCTCGTCAATTCCCCAACTGGGAATGGGGCAAACGGTCAGCAACACCGCGGACTTTCAATCGCTGACCTACCTGAATGGCGCACCTGCTGGCATGTATGGGCAGGCGGTCGGCGGATACGTAGATCCTCATGCGGTGGCGGTTCCGGGTCAGTGGACGGCTCTGGGGTCGGATGAATTCGATGTCGATGACCTGTATGAGGATCTGGGATATGAAGCTGACCTTCCCAGAATCGTGTGGATCTTCGGGTGCATCATTGCGATGCCACTTGCTCTCATCCCCATGTTCACAGGAGTGATGGGGACTGCTACGGTCATCGTGCTCATGTTTTTCATGGCGTTTGGTGGCGCGTTCCATCGACATAGAGAAAACCGCCGTGTTCGGGCTGGCATTGCGCGATCCAGTGATACCGCTGCGACCGTGGCCTCGTCGCCACTGCTCCTTATTCGCGCTCTGGTGCAGGTGGTGTTTGGGATGACTGTCGGCGGAATCGTCCCGTATCTTGCCTGGAATCTCTACGCGGTTGCTCACGGCGGAAGCGGACAGTGGATGCGTCTACTGGACGTTGTCCTGGCATCCGATCCGAATGCGACACTCGACCCCTTAGTGACCGAACCGATTGGCTCGATCGGCGTGTGGATCGTTGTCCTGGCGACCATCGTTTCAGCGTGGTTGATGCCAACCTCTTCCGATCTGAGAGTTGGAACCAGCATTGCGGTCAGGCGACTGCTGGGCCCAGTGTGGGTGCGTGCGATTGCTGGCCTCCTTGCTGTTGGCGTGGTAGGTGCCACATGGTTCCTCGTCACCGGAGGCGCGCTCTGAACTGCATACGCGCCTAGCGCTAGGTAGGGTTGCCTTAAAGATGTGACCTGTGAAAGGAAAACCATGGCAGGCAAGAAGGTAACGGATACCTCCGTGCGCGCGAAAGCTCAGCAGATGCGCGAAGCGCAGGAAAAGGCTGAGCGTCGCACACGTTCTATCATCATCGCAGTCGTTACAGTCATCGTTATCGCAGTGATTGCGACCGTTGGTGTGATTATTTCTCAGCAGCTTTCTGCAAAGAATGAAGCGCAGAGCGCGAACCCCAGTGATTACTTGGGTGACTACGCGTCGGGTCAGCCGATTCGTTACTCGCATCTTGGTGTCGGCCAGGTTGATGACTCTCTTCCGACCGTTACCGAATACTTCGACTACTCGTGCCACCACTGCGCGAATCTTGAGGTTCTGATTGGCGAAGACTTGATCGCAGGCGCTGACAATGGCGAATACAACATTGAGTTCCAGCCCGTGAGGACGGTCGGCATGGAATACGCGAATGCCGCTACCTCTGCTTCGCTGATTGTTGCTCAGCGGGATCCTGAGCACTGGGGGGCTCTTCACCAGGGGCTGATGGCGTACTTTGCTGGCCAGTTCAAGGCTGGTAACGGTACGGTGATTCAGGATGCGACGAAGTCCTGGGAACAGGTGAAGACGATCGCTTCTCAGGTGGGTGTTTCCTCTGACGTGGTTTCGTCCCTGCCCGTGAACGCGGTCACCGACTATCTGACAACCGCCACCGACACGTGGAGCAACGCGAATTTCACGAACCGTGAGTCGAAAGGCACACCGGAGTTCATTAAGGATCACACGGACCTGCTGACGTTGTCGGGCTCTGATTCTGCTTCGATCATGGCGTCCTTGCGTTCAGGACTTGGCCTGAGATGAGTTCGAAGAACTGACCAACGTGAAGTGCGGGGTCGCGGCCGATTGGTCGGGACCCCGCACTTCATGGCACACTATGTGATGACGATTCGTTGAATTGTCGAAGCCGCCTTAGCTCAGTTGGTAGAGCAGCTGTCTTGTAAACAGCAGGTCATCGGTTCGAGTCCGATAGGCGGCTCTCGTTACACCCTTTTGTCTTAAGGTTTTATGAGCACTCAATCTGCTCGTGGCCCAGGTGTTCGGCAGTCTCAAGCTGGAATGTGGAGTGTTTAATTTCAACGGGGAAGTGCTTGGCGACGCAGTTTTGTAGGCGGTCAAGAATCTGCTCGCTTCTGCCGGCCTGGAAAGCCTCTTCGCTGATGATGATGTGTGCTGTCAGGACGGGCATAGCCGACGCGACGGTCCACGCGTGCAGGTCGTGGATTGCTTCGACGCCTTCGATGCGGAGCATGTGATCGCGCACCTCGGCAAGGTCGAGGTTCTCGGGAGTAAATCCCATCAGAACCATGCCGGCGCTACGAAGCAGAAGTGCTGCCCTTGGGAAGATGAGTACGACGATCAACAGGGAAGCGAGGGCGTCCGCTCGGGTCCAGTTGGTGTAATGGATAACCGCGGCAGCGACGATAACGCCGATCGACCCTAGGGCGTCGTTCGTCACCTCCAAGAAAGCGGCGCGCATATTGAGGTTCGCTTCGCGACCACCCATGAGAACCAGCAGGGATGCGACGTTCGCGACCAAACCAATAACGCCCATGATGAGCATTCCGCCAGATTCGATCTGGGGCGGGTTGACGAGGTTTATCGTGGCGCGAACGGCAACGATGATGCCGATAACGGCGAGCCCGCCAGCCTGGATAGCCGCGCCGATAATCTCGGCGCGACGCAACCCCCACGTTGAGCGGTCGGTCGCAGGTTTATGAGCCAGGTGGGCGACAACAAGCGCCAATACGAGGCCCGCAGAATCCGCTGTCATGTGACCGGCATCGGCAAGAAGAGCCAGTGAATCGGTCAGGATTGCGACGACAACTTCGCTCACCAGAATGAATGCGGTGATGCCAAGTGCGATCGCAAGGCGTGTGCGTGACGCATTCGCCCCGTGACTATGTGTGTGACCGTGAGTGTCATCGTGGTGATGAGCGTGCTCGTTCTCGTGCTGCATGACCATCCTGTCGTCGAATTAATCGAGCACGCCCTCGTGAATCCATCATCTGTACCAGCGCATAAGGTGCGGAAAACTTGAACGGAGCCAAGAGGTGTGCATCTAACTAAGTCATACCTTAGTTGCTTGGTTCTTTCTTAGGAAACTTGGTTCTTTCTTAGGAAAAAGGTCGCTTGTGTGAGCGAGAGTCTCTCGTAGACGGTTTTAATGAAAATATGACCGTGATGTGACCACTGCGTTTTCGGTTGAGTGAGTCCATGTGTCTCAAGCGTGGAATCGAGCCTGCCGAAGACTAGTGGGTGGTACCTGGCCGTAGGATAGAGGCAGTAATTGATAAGGGAGCTTTAATGGCAATGACGACGCTGAAAGAACTGACGACCTTCCACGTTGGGGGTCCGGTCGCTACCTATATTCTTGCCGATTCACGTTCCGATCTGATTGCAGCCTTTGACAGCGCAGACAAGGGTGAGTTCCCGATTCTGATGATCGGGGGTGGCTCAAACACTCTTGCCTCCGATGCCCCATTCGAAGGCATTGTCGTTAAAGATGGGCGTCAGCAGATCACTCGTTATGAGAGCTCAGATGACACCGTTCTCGTCACGGCGACTGCTGGCACCGTCTGGGACGAATTCGTCCAGTGGACCCTTGCCGAAGGCCTCTCGGGCATCGAAGCCCTGTCCGGCATCCCCGGAACCGTCGGAGCTGCGCCTGTTCAAAACGTTGGAGCCTACGGTCACGAGATCTCTGACACGCTTGCCTACGTTGACGTCTGGGATCGCGGTGAACAGTGTGAGAAGCGCTTGAATGCATCTGAACTGGATCTCGTCTACCGTGAGTCGATTATTAAGCGCTCAGTCCGCGAAGGTGACGCCCAGGGACGTATATGGGGTCCGACCGGGCGTTGGGTTGTCCTCGAAGCCACGTTCCGCCTCACAATCTCCGATCAGTCCGCGCCCGTCCTGTACCGCGAACTCGCGAATCGCTTGAGCATTGAACAAGGGCAGAGCGCGAATGCTCAGCGTGTGCGTGATACTGTCCTTGAGTTGCGCACGTCAAAGGGTATGGTGCTCGACCCCAACGATCACGATTCGTGGAGTGCTGGCTCCTTCTTCACGAACCCCATCGTCGATGCCGAAACCGTTGCCACGCTCCCACCCGAGGCCCCACGCTTTGACGCCGGAAATGGCATGATGAAAACGTCAGCTGCATGGTTGATCGACCACGCGGGCTTCACGAAAGGCTGGGCGGTGGACGGAGCGCGCGAAAACGGCGCCTCGCTGTCAACGAAACACGTTCTTGCCCTGACCAACCGCGGGGATGCCACCAGCGATGAGGTCGTCGAGCTTGCGCTCGCGGTTCGCGCCGGCGTTCAAGAAAAATTCGGCATCACCTTGGTTCCTGAGCCCGTCACGGTTGGGATCAGCTGGTAGCGTCCGCTTCTGCCTTTCCCGACGGTTTGCGAGGCTCCCGCTTAGTCGTTGTGACCGTCGTATGGGGGTGTGTTGAGCCACGCCTGAATGTGGGCGTGCCATTGGTTCTTCGAAGCGCTTGATGCCAGGGAAGCGTTGATTGACTGAGAAGCCAAGTCTGCGATCTGTTGATCGGACAGACCAAAGGTGTCGCGTGCTCGTGCGTACTGGTGGACCAGTCGCGAACGGAATAACAGCGGGTCATCTGCACCCAGTGCCACCGTTGCCCCGTATTTCATAAAAACAGGCAGGGGGACGTGTGAAAAGTCCTGGTAGACCCCCAAATGGACGTTTGAGGTCGGGCAGACTTCGAAAGCAACGCCTTCGTCAATGAGCCTGCGAAGCAGGTCTGGATCTTCCGTCGTACGCACGCCGTGGCCGAGTCGTGCCGGGTTGAGCGCGGTGACAACATTGCGTACCGACTCGGGTCCTAGCAGTTCACCACCGTGGGGAAGAGAAGCCAATCCTGCGCGCCGTGCGATGCCGAAGGCCGCGCCAAACTCGCTGGTTGTGCCCACGCGTTCATCATTCGATAAGCCGAAACCGACGACCTTGCCTGGACCCTCGCCAGCGTATTGCGCGGCTAATCGTGCCAGAATTCGGGCATCAAGAGGATGTCGGATACGCGATGCGGCAACGATAATTCCCACTTCCACGCCCGTATCGCGCCACGCCTGTCGGGCCTCGTCAAGGATGATTTCGAGGGCCGGAGTGATGCCACCAACCCACGGGGCGTAAGAGGTCGGATCCACCTGCATTTCAAGGCGAACCGAGCCCTCTTTCGCGTCGTCTTCTACAGCTTCGCGGACGATGCGTCGCATGGCGGATTCTGAGCGCACCAGATGACGCGCAGAATCGTAGGAACGTTGGAAGCGGAACCAGCCTCGTCCGTCGGCGGGGACTTTTAACGGGTCGATGGCCAGAAGGTGGCTGGGCAAGCGAACGCCCTGCTCATTGGCCAGGTCAATCAGAGTCTGCGGGCGCATTGCTCCAGTGAAATGCAGGTGCAGATGCGCTTTCGGTAGGCGCGATAAATCGCGTCGACCAGATGTTTGGTGCGCCGGGGCAGTCAGATTCGGTTGGGTTGGGCGTGCGCGTTTGGCCTGGTCAGTGAATCGGTGGATAGGCGACGAGGCGACGAACTGGGACATCAGTGCCTGTCCAGCCAGGCGACGATGTCTTTAATCAGGCCTGGACCCTCGGGTTCGTTGAGGACCTCATGGTACGCGCCGTCAATGATTCGTAGGTGAATATCAGCATCAGGGTGTGATGCCAGTGCGTTCTGAACGAAAGTCTTTGAAGCGTTCAACGATGCCAACTTATCTGCGTTTCCGTGAAGGATCAGCATAGGAGTCCTGGCGCGGTGAGCATTCTTCAAGACAAGGTCGCCCTGAGTGATCATTGTTGCCCCCGTGATCAGAGGAACGCCACCCGTGTAGTTGAGTGGATCAGCATCGAACGCTTCTTGGACTCTGGGGTCGCGAGAGAGGACGGAAGGGTCATCTGCTGAGCGAGGCTTCTGCGCCGTCAAAGCGGGGAAAACGCGCGCAAGCGGAAGCAGTAAGCGAGCCACGCCAGCCGGCAACGGAGGAAGCGGGCGGAATGCTGGGCCCGTCAAGATCGCACCGTTCACGTTCGAGGGGTTCAGAAGAAGCGATGCGGCGGTAACCAAACCACCCATGGAATGACCAAAGAGGAAGAGGTCTGATGTGCGTGCGTGCGCCAACACAATGCGTCGAGCGTCTAGATGGTCTTTGATCAGGCGTCCAACATCAACCTGCGAACGTGGGCCTGGGGATGTGCCGTGAGCATAGTGATCGTAGAACGCGATGTCGTATCCAGCTTCAATAAGTTCGTCTTGCAGGGGAAGAAAACGGCCCGAGTGCTCGGCATATCCGTGGCAGAGCAAGACGGTGCCCTTCGGGGCGAGCGTTGACGCGGAACGATACTGGATATTCATGCACTCTATTGTGGCAGGTGGAAGGCAGTGTGTGCAGAATACGGGACGGCTCTGAGAACCTGTGCGGTTCTCAGAGCCGTCCGTTCGTCCAGACATGTCAAGCGTGAACAGAATACAGACACTGTGTGGGTTCGAGATCCTGGGCGCGAGGTCCTGTCCTGGGGAGGTGCTAGTAAGGCCTGGCCTCAGTGCGCTTGCGCCAGAAGCTCCTGAATGCGGCCGACACCTTCAACAAGGTCGCCGTCAGACAGGGCGTAGGAGAGACGAATGAAGCCAGATGGGCCGAACGCTTCGCCGGGCACCACAGCAACCTCGACCTCTTCGAGGATCAGGTCGGCAAGCTCAGCCGACGTTGTGGGGACCTTGCCACGGATTTCGCGACCCAGAATGCCCTCGACGTTCGGGTAGGCGTAGAACGCGCCCTTCGGGGTCGGAACATCGAGGCCGTCGATTTGGGAAAGCATCGAGATCATGGTCTTGCGCCTGCGGTCGAATGCCTCACGCATGGAATGAACAGCGTCGAGAGGGCCAGTGACAGCTTCCAAGGCTGCACGCTGAGCCATATTCGATACGTTCGAGGTCAAATGCGATTGGAACGAGGTTGCAGCCTTCACAATGTCAGTCGGAGCGATCATCCAACCAACACGCCAGCCGGTCATTGCGTAGGTCTTCGCCACGCCGTTCAACACGATGGTCTGATTGGCAAGCTCTGGAAGAAGCTTCACCATATGAGCCGGCTCGGCATCTTCATAGAGCAAGTGCTCGTAGATTTCGTCGGTGATAATCCAAATGCCGTGTTCAAGAGCCCATTCGCCAATCGCGCGAGCCTCTGCAGGAGTGTAAACAGCGCCGGTCGGATTCGAGGGTGAGCAGTGCAATAGAAGCTTCGTCTTTTCCGTACGAGCAGCTTCAAGCTGTTCGACGGTTACCTTGTAATTCTGATCGGCACCAGCGAAAACGGGAACCGTGACACCGCCGGCAAGCTTGATGACTTCCGGATAGGTCGTCCAGTAGGGGGTCGGAAGAAGAGCCTCGTCCCCCGGATCCAAAATGGAAGCGAAAGCCTGGAATACGGCCTGCTTACCGCCATTGGTGACCAGCACCTGCAACGGATCAACTTCGTAGCCGGAATCGCGCAGAGTCTTTGCGGCAATTGCTTCGCGCAAAGCTGGAAGGCCGGCCGCCGGAGTGTAGCGGTGCATCGCCGGCTCGCGCGCTGCGCGGACGGCGGCCTCGACAATATTGTCAGGGGTGGGGAAGTCCGGCTCACCTGCACCGAAGCCGATGACGGGACGACCCGCAGCCTTCAGGGCTTTCGCTTTCGCGTCAACCGCGAGAGTGGCTGAAGGGGTGATAGCGGAAAAGCGTGCGCTGACGCGCGATCGAGGTGTTGTGCTCATAGGACTATCGTCGCATTAAATGGGGCTGTTCGGTAGTCTAATTCCGAATATCAAGCAGTTTGCGACACTCCCCAGTTGGACAGTTGAAGAGATTTTCCATAAACTCGTTCCCGCACGTTCTACGGCGTGCAGTAGGGCAGTGGCGCAATTGGTAGCGCACCGGTCTCCAAAACCGGCGGTTGTGGGTTCGAGTCCCGCCTGCCCTGCCACTCATATTCTGGGCACGAATTCAGGAGGGGTTCCGTGGCTGACGCAACGGCATCACACATGCCAGCGAAAACAGATCGCACGAAGTCTGGCGCTACGCCGTCCCGTGACTCCCACGAAAAAGAGGCTCAGAAGAAGCCGAATATTTTCGTGAGGATGTGGACTTTCTTCCTTCAAGTGATTGAAGAAATGAAGAAGGTCGTCTACCCGAGTGGTTCTGAAACGTGGACCTACTTCGTTGTCGTGGTCGTTTTTGTGGCCGTAATCATGGCTTTCACTGGTCTTTTGGATCTTGGATTCGGTAAACTGAACGCACTGATATTCAGCTGAAGCTGATGCGAACCCGCCCGCAGATACTGCAGGCGGGTTTCTTCTAGCCTTCGGCACTCAATTTTCCGCTAGGAAACTAGCATCCAGGAGGAACGCGTGAGTGAAGAGAATCTGCCTGTCGAAATCGACGAGGCCGCCCAGGCTGAACTGACCGAAAACCCCGCTGAAGCGGCGGAAGAAGAAGTCGGAAGCGTTGAGCAGCCGGTTGAAGCTGAAGAAGCTGAAGCTGGCGAAGAAGAGGGCGACATTGATCCCCTCGAGAAGTTCCGCAACGAGATCATGATGATCCCCGGTGACTGGTACGTCTTGCACACCTACTCCGGTCACGAGCGCAAGGTGAAGGCGAACCTCGAACAACGCGTTCAAAGCCAGAACATGACCGATAAGGTCTTCCGCGTCGAGGTTCCGGATGAGTACATCACCGAGTTCCGTGGTTCGGTGAAGAAGCGTGTTCGCCACGTTCGTATTCCTGGCTATGTCGTCGTCTGCATGGACTTTGATGAAGAGTCGTACCGCATGGTCAAGGACACCCCGGCTATTACCGGCTTCGTTGGAGACCAGCACAACCCGGTTCCGCTCAGCATCGATGAGGTCGTTGATCTGCTGAAGTACAACATCCTTGAAGAAGCTGGCCCGCAGGTCCCTGCCGTGGCTCAGGTCAAGGAAGAGATCCGCGTGGCCTTCGAGGTTGGCGAGATCGTCACCGTCATCGATGGTCCGTTCGAGTCGCTGGAAGCGACTATTTCCGAGATCTCGCCCGAGACCGAGAAGCTCAAGGTTCTCGTCATGATCTTCGAACGCGAGACTCCGCTTGAACTTGGTTTCGACCAGGTTGCCAAGCGCGAAGACTGACCAAAGAGTGAAGTCGCGCACCCGAACTTGGGAACATGGGCGGGTGCGCGATAGCATTGCACTTCGTGTGTAGTGGGTTCAGTGCGCCTTCAGCGCCCTGCCTCTACATGCAACCAGAAGGAATTCCGTTCTTCTGGTAATTGAACAAGAAAGACCCGAAATATGGCACCGAAGAAGAAGGTCACCGGCCTGATCAAGCTTCAGATCGCAGCCGGCGCCGCAACCCCTGCACCTCCGGTTGGTCCTGCACTGGGCCAGCACGGTGTGAACATCGTTGAGTTCACGAAGGCCTACAACGCTGCAACTGAGTCGCAGCGTGGTTCGATCGTTCCGGTTGAAATCACCGTTTATGAAGACCGTACGTTCACCTTCGTTCTGAAGACTCCGCCGGCTTCCGAAATGATCAAGAAGGCCGCTGGCCTCCAGAAGGGCTCCGGCACCCCGAACACTGTGAAGGTTGGCTCCATCACCATGGACCAGGCTCGCGAAATCGGACAGGCAAAGATGGTCGACCTCAACGCGAACGACATCGAAGCCGCAGCCAAGATCATCGCCGGCACCGCCCGCTCCATGGGCATCGTCGTCGAAGGCTGACCCCAAACTATTTCCCGTGGTAGGGCATGCGCTGCCCGGAACCCACAACTGCAAGGAGAAGAAGCAGAATGACTAAGCGCTCCAAGAGCTACCGCGCCGCGGCTGAAAAGATTCACGCGGACATTCTCTACACCCCTCTCGAGGCCATGAAGCTGGCCAAGGAGACCACCGTCACCAAGTTCGATTCGACCGTCGAGGTCGTCTTCCGACTGGGTGTTGATCCTCGCAAGGCTGACCAGATGGTGCGTGGCACCGTCTCGCTGCCTCACGGCACCGGCAAGACCTCCCGGGTCTTGGTCTTCGCTGTTGGTGAGCGTGCGCAGGATGCAATCGACGCTGGTGCTGACGAGGTCGGTGGCGACGAGCTCATCGAAAAGGTTGCTAAGGGCTACACCGACTTTGATGTCGCCGTTGCAACCCCGGACCTCATGGGCAAGGTTGGTCGCCTCGGTCGCGTCCTCGGCCCGCGTGGTTTGATGCCGAACCCGAAGACCGGCACGGTCACCATGGACGTCGCGAAGGCGATCAAGGAGATCAAGGGTGGTCGTATTGAGTTCCGCGTCGACAAGCACTCGAACCTTGCGTTCATTGTTGGCAAGTCCTCCTTCACCGCAGAACAGCTCGCCGAGAACTACGGCGCTGTCCTGGACGAAATCCTTCGTCTGAAGCCGGCTTCCGCCAAGGGGCGCTACATCTCGAAGGCAACCGTCTCCACCACGATGGGCCCGGGCATCCCGCTCGATGCCACGAAGACGAAGAACGTCGCAACTGCTGACGCTTCCTGATGTTGAACTCCCTGTAGGGGAATGAAACATTGACGTATGAGTGGGCTTGATTGGCTTAAACACCAATCAAGCCCACTCACGTTTTATGTTCATGGGTTGTGTGAGTGAGTATTGAGGTCTGCGTGCCCTACTGCACATCGTCGCGACTGGATTTGCTTCACCCCATCCTGCTAGTCTGGTCACTGCCGAAGACCGTCGGTTTCTCAGGAAACTGAGATGAAATGCGAAAGCTGTCGACGTAGGTGAGTGACTAGTCAGCAATGACTACACCGGACATTTATGCCCGACACGAACCTACGTGTCGGGCTTTTTCATTACTCGGTGGTCACTTATCTGGAAGGAGGACCATGGCGAGGTCTGACAAGGTAGCAGCAGTTGCCGAACTCGTGGAACGTTTCCGCGCGTCTGACGCTGTCCTGCTCACTGAGTATCGCGGCCTGACCGTTGGCCAGCTCAAGCAGCTGCGTCGCGGACTGGGCGAAAACGCGAGCTACGCCGTGGTGAAGAACACGCTGGCAAGGCTGGCGGCACAGGAAGTCGGCCTCGGCTTCCTCGCTGAGGACCTGAAGGGTCCGACCGCTATTGCTTTCGTCACCGGTGAGCCTGTTGAGGCTGCCAAGACGCTGCGTGATTTTGCCAAGGAAAACCCCCAGCTCGTCCTGAAGTCGGGCGCAATGGATGGCGTAGCGCTGTCCGTTGAGGGTGTTAAGAAGCTTGCTGATCTGGAATCCCGCGAGGTTCTGCTGGCCAAGACTGCCGGCGCCCTCAAGGCGAAGATTTCGCAGGCGGCGTACGCATTCAACGCGCTCCCGTCCAAGACGGTGCGCACCATCGATGCTCTGCGTGCACAGCAGGGCGAAGCGGCCTGAAGCGACAGGCCCCGCGCGTTCGATTCGTAACCGCGTGGAACTCACCAACAATCTGCTCGCAAGGCAGGCCAATTAGGAAGGATGCCAATCATGGCAAAGCTCTCCAACGATGAGCTCATCGAAGCTTTCAAGGAAATGTCCCTCATCGAGCTCTCTGACTTCGTCAAGCTCTTCGAAGAGACCTTCGACGTCACCGCTGCTGCTCCGGCTGCTGTCGCCGTTGCTGCTGCTCCGGCTGCTGCTGAAGCTGCTGAAGAAAAGGACGAGTTCGAGGTTGTCCTCGAGTCCGCAGGTGATAAGAAGATCGCAGTTGTCAAGGCTGTCAAGAACCTCACCGGTCTCGGCCTGAAGGAAGCCAAGGATCTTGTTGACGGCGCACCGTCGACCATCTTCGAAGCTGCCAAGAAGGACGACGCTGAGAAGGCAAAGGCTGAAATCGAAGAAGCAGGCGGCAAGGTCACCCTTAAGTGATTTCGTCTTCTTACCTGACGTGTCTTTGTGCGCATAGAAGGTAAGAAACGCTTCAGCGATTCATTCGCTTGAAACTGTCCCCTGGGAGTGATTCCCGGGGGACAGTTTTTGCCTGATGAGGTCCTGTTTATGCTGTGTTTCAAAATGAGGCGCGCACCACGCAGAGTCAATTTGCAATCAGCGGTTGAACTTCGGCATAATTAACAGGTCGCAATCCCGCGTAGCTCAACGGCAGAGCATCCGACTGTTAATCGGACGGTTACTGGTTCGAATCCAGTCGCGGGAGCCACATAACTGGGGCTTCAGTGAGTTACTCACTGAAGCCCCAGTTTCTTGGGACTAATGCCCATTTTTGTGTCTTAATTTTGGTGTTTTGGCCAGGGTGCTTTGTGATGAGGGGTTTAGTTAGCTTTTTGGGCTTGTTTTCTAAGGGGTGTTGACTTTCGGGCATTATCCCCAGTTTCATGCCTCTATAGCTCGTGCCTTCGGGCACTGTGGGGGAGTCGCTATTTGATGTGCCCGGCCTCGTCGTTGACTAGCGGAGGGGCGAACGCAACTCGCTCCCTTGCGTTCGTGTGTAGTGAATCGTCCCCACTGGAATCTGCTGTTTGTTGACAGATTTTTGCAGGTTGGAGATGCAAATATGTCCAATTGAAATGGTCGTTAGGTCAGTGCGTGAAAGCTCTCGGGGTGCTTTTGTTGATATCTCGCGAGTCCTTTTCGTTAGCGGTAACGATTTAATAACGGAGCGTCATTTTCGATTTCAAAGGCGCTCTCAGTTGTCGTAGGCTTATCACACGCCAATGAGGGCGATTCCTGGGGCTTGTTTCGGTAGCGCTAACGAGTTTCAGATAACAAACTCCGGCCACACTGTAGTGATCGGTACCCAAGGGGTGAGAAGTGACAAAGTTACTTGAGTTAAAGGGGATCTCAAAGACATTCCCTGGCGTCAAGGCGTTGTCCAACGTGGACCTTGACCTTAACGCTGGCGAGATCTTGGGTCTCTGTGGTGAGAACGGCGCCGGTAAGTCGACGCTGATGAAGGTTCTCACTGGTATCCATAAGGCGGATCCGGGCGGTGAGATTTGGCTCCAGGGGCAGAAGGTTGATGTCAAGAACGCCAACCATGCTCGTGATCTGGGTTTGAGCATCATTCACCAAGAGCTCAACATTATTCCAGACCTCACGGTTGCGCAGAACCTGTACATCGGTCGTGCTGGCTCCCACAAAGGCTCGGTCATCAACGACCGCAAGCTCAACAAGGATGCTAAGGAGCTGTTCGAGCGCCTGAACATGGACCTGAACCCGGCGGACACCTGCCGTGACCTCACGGTTGCCCGTCTGCAGATGCTTGAAATTGCCCGTGCACTTTCCTACGAGTCAACGAAGATCCTGGTCATGGACGAGCCCACAGCTCCTCTGACCACGACTGAGACCGAATCCCTGTTCGAGCTCGTTCGCAACTTCATTACTCCGGAAACCGGCCTGATCTTCATCACGCACCGTATGCCTGAGCTCAAGGAGCTCACTGACCGCATCTCTGTTCTGCGCGATGGTGAGTACGTCGGCACCGTCGATACCAAGGCCACCGAACTCTCCGAGGTTATTCGCCTCATGGTTGGTCGCGAGGTTCCGGCTGATGCTCGCCCCACCACTAAGCCTCTGTCTGACGAAGCAGTTCTGAAGGTTGAGCACCTGTCCACGAAGAAGGCCGTCCACGATGTGTCCTTCGAGGTTAAGAAGGGCGAAATCTTCGGCTTCGCAGGTCTCGTTGGCGCAGGTCGTACCGAAGTTGCTCGCGCTCTCTCCGGTGCTGACCCCCATACTTCCGGCGATGTCTACATCAACGGTAAGAAGGTCTCGATCCGCAACGCAGCTGACGGCGTTAAGGTTGGCATCGGCTACCTCTCCGAAGATCGTAAGCAGTTCGGTCTTCTTCTCGACAAGACCATCGCAGACAACACTGCAATGGCTACGATGAGCGAATTCACCAGTGCCGGCGTCATCAACTCCAAGAAGATCGACGCAGTAGCTCAGGAATACGTCGCGAAGCTCCGCACTCGTACCCCTTCGATTCACACTGAAGTTCGTTCCCTCTCTGGTGGTAACCAGCAGAAAGTCGTTATCGCCAAGTGGCTTGTCCGCGACTCCGACGTGCTGATCTTCGACGAACCGACCCGAGGCATCGATGTTGGCGCGAAGGATGAAATCTACACACTTCTGGAGGCTCTTGCCAAGCAGGGCAAGGCGATCATCGTGATCTCCTCCGAACTGCCTGAGGTTCTGCGCCTGGCAAACCGCATCGCAGTTATGGCCCACGGCCGCATCATCGGCACACTCGACAACGAGGTCGCCACCCAGGAAAACATCATGGAACTGGCCACCGTTGGTCAGGAAGAAGCGAATGGAGTTCTCGCGTGAGCACCGCAGCTACTAAGGCGGAAAAGTCCACCAGCCCGGTGGCAGCCTTCTTCAAATCGAACATGCAGCTAGTCATGGTGATCATCGCACTGGTCATCATCTACGCATACTTCATGTTCGCAGCCCCGAACTTTGCGCAGCCGAAGATCTTTACCGATATTCTTCTGCAGGCCGCCTACACCGGCGTGATGGCTCTCGGCGCAACGTTCGTTATCGCAACATCCGGCATTGACCTCTCGGTCGGTACGGGCATGACCCTCGTCGCCGTTATGGCCGGTGTCTTCCTGTCGGCTGACTGGCTGAACCTGCCCCTGGGGGTCGGTCTTATCCTCGTTCTCCTGTTCGGTGCTTTCGTTGGTCTGATCAACGGCCTGAACATCTCGATTCTCGGTCTTCCGCCGTTCATTGCAACACTGGCAATGATGATGGTGGCCCGTGGTCTGGCACTGATCATCTCCGATAAGTCCACGATCTCGATCGCAAACCCTGGCTACATCGCACTATCCACCGGTTCGATCATCCCGGGCGTTTCGAACGCAGCAGTCATCTTCATCATCTTGACGATTCTTGCAGCGTTCCTGCTGAACAAGACCCTCCTTGGTCGTTACGCTCTGGCCATTGGCTCGAACGAGGAAGCAACCCGCCTCTCCGGTGTGAACGTCCGCCTCTGGAAGGTCATCATCTACATCACCGCTGGTGTCTTCATGGCAATCGGCGCAATCCTCTACTCGGCACGTTTCGGCTTCGTCCAGCCCGCTGAAGGCGTCGGCTTCGAACTCAACGTCATCGCAGCAACCGTTATCGGTGGCACGTCACTCTCCGGTGGCCGCGCATCGATCCCAGGTGCATTCGTTGGTGCACTCATCATGGAAACCCTGAAGAAGGGCCTGACGATGATGGGTGTTGCTTCTGAATGGCAGCTGGTCGTTACCGGTATCGTTGTTCTCCTCGCAGTCTTCATTGACAACATCCGCCGCGCTCGCGAGAACGCAGCCTGATAAAACCAATTGAATCCGTGAATCTTACATAGGCGTTTGATTCACACCCTCAAGAAGGCAAACGTCTTCTTGGCCCCCACGAAAGGAAAAACACATGCGCCCCATCGGCCGTATCGTTGCAGTCGCAGCAGCCGGAACCATGGCCTTCGGCCTGGCAGCTTGCTCCACCTCGAACACCTCCGAGTCGGGTTCCGACGCAGCGGCATCGGGCTCCGATTCCGCATCAAAGGAAGAGGTCACCGAGCAGTCTGACGAAGTTCCTGCTGGCGATGGCACCAAGACCATCTACCTCGTCTCCAAGGGCTTCCAGCACCGCTTCTGGCAGGCAGTGAAGGAAGGCGCCGAGGACGCCGGCAAGGAGTTCAACTACAAGATCCAGTTCGTCGGCCCGGACGACGAGACCAAGGTGACCCAGCAGCTCGACCAGCTCCAGGCAGCACTCGACACCTCCCCGGCAGCTATCGGCCTTGCAGCTCTCGACTCGGGCGCAGCAACCCCGCTACTCACCCAGATTGAGTCCGCAGGCATCCCGCTGGTCGCATTCGACTCCGGTGTTGACTCCGACCTCCCGCTGACCACGGTTTCGACCGATAACAAGGCAGCAGCAGCTGAGGCCGCAAAGCACATGATCGAACTGCTCGATGGCAAGACCGGCTCCGTCGGCGTGATCTGCCACGACGCAACCTCCACCACCGGCAAGCAGCGTTGCGATGGTTTCAAGGAATACTTCAAGGCCAACGCACCCGAGGGCCTGAAGCTCCTCGAAGAGCAGATTGCAGGCGAGGTCGGCAAGGCAGCTGACACCTCCAAGGCCATCATCCAGGCAAACGACGACATCGTCGGCATGTACGGCTCCAACGAAGCAGCAGCTTCCGGCGCCATCCAGGGTGCTAACGAGTCCGGCAAGACCCTGACCGTTGTCGGCTTTGACTCCGGCAAGACCCAGATCGCTGCAATCAAGGACGGCACGCAGGCCGGCGCCATCACCCAGGCACCGAAGCTCATGGGCTACAAGACCGTCACTGCAGCCATCCAGGCAATCAACGGCATCGCACTCCCGAAGACGATTGACTCCGGCTTCTACTGGTACGACGCATCCAACATCGACTCTGACAAGGTCGCTCCGAACCTCTACGAGTGATGTTGACTGAGTTGGGGTGGGCTCATTCACTCGGGCCCGCCCCAACTCACACGTAGGATCCGAGGGGTGTGAATCGCCCCCCACTCAACAATGAAGTTTTGATCAAGGAATGAGGGAACAAATGACTGATCACCCCCGCATCGGTATCCGCCCGGCAATCGATGGTCGCCGTCGCGGTGTCCGCGAAAGCCTCGAAGAGCAGACCATGGGCATGGCTGAGGCTGTTGCCAAGCTCTTCTCCGAAAACCTCCGTTACACCGACGGCACCCCCGTCGAGTGCGTCATTGCTGACACCACCATTGGTCGTGTCCACGAAGCAATGGCTTGCGCTGACAAGTTCCGCGTCAACAATGTCGGCTTGACCCTGACCGTTACCCCCTGCTGGTGCTACGGCACTGAAACCACGGACATGGATGCCACCATGCCGCACGCAATCTGGGGCTTCAACGGCACCGAGCGCCCCGGCGCTGTCTACTTGGCAGCAGCTCTTGCTGGGCACGCACAGATCGGTATCCCCGCATTCGGCATCTACGGCAAGGATGTCCAGGATGGCGATGACAATTCCATTCCGGAAGATGTTCGTGAGCGTCTTCTGAGCTACGCTACCGCTGGTCTTGCAGTTGCCCAGATGCGTGGCAAGGCATACCTGTCCATGGGCTCGGTTTCCATGGGTATTGCTGGTTCTGTCGTCAACCCTGACTTCTTCGGTGCCTACCTTGGAATGCGCAACGAATACATCGACATGTCCGAGTTCGCCCGCCGCATTGAAGAAGGCATCTACGATCCGGAAGAATACGAGAGGGCTTACACCTGGATCCGCGAGAACTTCAAGCAGGGCAAGGACTGGAACCCCGAAGATTGGCAGTTCCCAGAGAAGCATGAGGACTGGTGGAAGTTCGTCACTAAGATGACCTTGATCGGTCGCGACCTGATGAACGGCAACCCACGTCTTGCAGAGCTCGGTTTTGAAGAAGAAGCTGGTGGCCACGGTGCTATCGCCGCAGGTTTCCAAGGACAGCGCCAGTGGACCGACCACTTCCCGAATGGTGACGTTATGGAAACCATTCTGAACACGAACTTCGACTGGACCGGTCCGCGTCAGCCCAACGTTCTTGCAACCGAGAACGATTCGCTCAACGGTGCTTCGATGCTGTTTGGCTACCTGTTGACCAATACGCCCCAGATCTTCTCCGATGTTCGCACCTACTGGAGCCCCGAGTCCGTCGAGCGCGTCACCGGCTGGAAGCCGGAAGGGCGCGCGGCACAGGGCTTCCTTGACCTGCGCAACTCCGGTTCCACCACCCTTGACGGTGCTGGCAAGGCAACCCGTGACGGTAAGCCCGTCATCAAGCCGTTCTGGGAGGTCACCGAAGAAGACCAGAAGGCAACCCTTGAGGCAACCACCTTCCACCCAGCATCGACAGGTTACTTCCGCGGTGGTGGTTTCTCGACTCACTTCCGCACTGAAGGTGAAATGCCTGTCACCATGATTCGCATTAACCTGGTTGCCGGCAAGCCAGTCATGCAGATCTGCGAAGGCTGGACCGTCGAGCTTCCTGACGAAGTTGCTTACACCATCGAAGAGCGCACGAATATCGAATGGCCGACTACCTGGTTCGTTCCGAACCTCACCGGTGAAGGTGCCTTTAAGACGACCTACGATGTCATGAACAACTGGGGCGCAAACCACGGCGCGATTTCCTACGGTCACAACGGTGCCCTGTTCATCACGCTTGCCTCGATGCTCCGTATCCCGGTCAACATGCACAACGTTCCGGAAGAAAAGATCTTCCGCCCGAAGGCATGGTCGCTGTTCGGTACCGTTGATCTCGAAGGCGCGGACTACCGTGCATGCGAGACCTTCGGTCCGATGTACCGCTGATTGTTTAGTCGCAGTTAGCTGACGAAAGTCAAAGCGGTGGGTGAGCCCATTAGGGCTCACCCACCGCACCGACTCTCAATGTTGAGAGTCACCCAAGCGTTCAATGATGACGCGGACCATAAAGCTATAAAACACTCAAAGTCGCCACTTCGCATTGACGCGAAATGAGCATCCCGCCTGCCGTACCAGGAAGGACCCGTTTAATGACCACCGCACTTGCTGTTGACCTCGGTTCCGCTTCGGGTCGAGTTCTAGCTGGAACTATTGTTGATGGCCGTCTTGAGATCACTGACGTTCACCGTTTCAAGCATCAGGCAATCCGTGACGAAACGGGTTCGTTGACTTGGGACGTTGACACGATGTGGGAACAGACCGTTATCGGTTTGAAAAAGGCAGTGGAACAATTCCCGGACTCGGTGTCTGTTTCCGTGGATACGTGGGGTGTTGACTTCGTTCCCCTCGATGCAAATAACGAGCGAGTTGGCAAGGTTCGTGCCTACCGCGACGAGCGCACCGAGCGCACACACGAAGAATTCCGCTCGCGCGTTGATGATCGCACATTCTTTGAAATGTCGGGTATCGCCCCGGCAACGATCAACACAGCAAACCAGCTTCTGGCTTTTACGTTGGAAGATCCAGAACTTGCTGCCAAGACCGACTCGATTCTTTTCCTTCCTGACTACTTCGCCTGGAAGCTTTCCGGAGTGAAGGGCTGGTCGCGCACCATCGCCTCTACCTCGGGTCTATGTGAACCGGGCTCACCACGATTCAACGACGCCATGTTCGAACGCCTCGGCTTGGATCGCTCGTGGGTTGGTGAATTGAATGACGACCTCACCGCTGTTGGGCAGTGCACCGTCGAAGGCCTCGAGCAACTGACCGTCGTCCGCGGTGGTGCACACGACTCCGCATGCGCAGTTCACGGTCTGCCCATTGATGAAGGCGTCCGCGCGTACTTCCTCTCGTGTGGTTCTTGGTCAGTTCTTGGTGCTCTTGAGGATCACCCGCTGATCTCGGATGCTGCATACGAACGTGGTTTGACGAACGAATCTCGCACTGACGGGGGAGTTCGCCCGCTCTTCAACATCACGGGTATGTGGATTCTTCAGGAAATCCAGCGTCAGTGGGAGCGTGAAGGAACTCCGACTGATACGGATGAGCTTGTCGCGCAGGCCCGTGAATGTGCACCGTGCACCGTGTTCTTCAACCCGGATGACCCGCGCTTTGCTGAGCCTGGTGAGATGCAACAGAAGATTGATATTGCCCTCGATGACCAGTGTGCTCCGCATCCGACCTCGATGCCCGAGTACGTTCGCCTGATTATCGAATCCTTCGCTCGTCGCTATGCGCGTGCGATTGATGAGCTGACTCAGATTTCAGGAGAGCGACCCGATCAGCTGAACCTTGTGGGTGGAGGTGCCCGCAACCACCTGCTGTGCGATCTCACGGCAGAAGCGGCGCAGGTTCGTGTTGTTGCCGGCCCGATTGAAGCTTCAACTCTCGGTTCGCTTCTTGCTCAACTCGAACTTCTTGGACACCTTGATCCCGCGGATCGCCCCGCGATGATTGCGGCAACGGCAAAGACCCATGTCCACACGCCGTCCAACAGGTAAGAAGGTCTCGCTAGCAGACGTTGCGCGTTTAGCGGGCGTCTCATCGAATACCGTTTCACGCGTTGTTCGCGGTGATCCTGAGGTTGCGGATGCGACGCGTGCGCGTATTTCCTTGATCCTTACTGAAGTTGGGTATCGACCGAATTACGCGGCGCGCGCGCTTGCGTCGAATCGGACGGGCGTTCTGCACGTTTTGCTGGCTGCCCCGATGTTTCACGGGCATGCGAGGGTTTTGCTTTCGGTTTTGAATGCAGGTTCTGAAGCCGGCTATCACGTGTCGCTTTCAAACGCATATGTGCCAAATGGTGAACTGCATAACGACGTGGCGCCATTCGATGTTGATGGGGTTGTGATCCTTGCTGGACAGGACCCGAGCGTTGACCTTGCCATTCAGATTGGCAAGCGGGTTCCGACGGTTTTGGTGCTGACTAGCGAACACGATTTGGATGGAATTTCGACAGTGTCCATTAATAATGTTCGAGGCGCAGAGCTAGCGACTGATCATCTGCTGAATCAAGGGATTACCGACATCGTTCATGTTGCGGGCCCGTCGGGTTGGTCTGATGCTTCCATGCGCTTGCAGGGCTTTAAACTCTCGTGCGAAGAACACGGAGTCGAAGGCAAAGTGATCGAGTCATATTCGTGGAACTCGCAAGATGGATATGACGCTATGCGCTCGCTGGCAGAGCTTCCCCAGGGAATTCAAACAGCGAATGATCAGTTGGCGCTTGGTGCCATGCGATTGATTCACGAACGGGGAGCGAAGATTCCGACAGACGTTAAGGTCGTTGGATTCGATGATATTGATGGCGCTGATTGCTATGCCCCTCCGCTGACGACTGTTCGTCAGCCTTTTGACCGCCTTGGTCGTGCTGCTGTTCGTATCGTGTGTTCGATGATGCGCGGCGGTAAGAGCGAGGATGTGACGATTGACCCTGAGCTGATCATCCGGTCCAGCTCGATTGAATAGAAAGGACAGATCTTCATGATCTATGGAGCAATGACGCACCCGCAGTTCCTGCGTGCACTGGCCGCGGCTGGCCACGGTTCGAAGATTCTGCTTGCTGATGCGAACTACCCGCACACCACCGGTGTGTCTGAGCGTTGCGAGCTTATCTCGCTGAACTTCGCTCCTGGCATGCTGGACGTTCTTCAGATTCTGGAAGTTCTGAAGCAGGTCTGCCCGATCGAGAAGGCAGAGATCATGGTTCCGGCTCCCGATCAGCCGGCCGTTGAGATCCCGATCCATGATGAGTTCAAGGCCCAGTTGCCCGATACCGAGTTCGGTGAGCTGTCGCGTTTCGACTTCTACGATGCAGCGCGTAGCGAAGATGTGGGCATCATTGTGGCGACTGGCGAACAGCGCCTGTACGGCAATCTTTTGCTGACTGTGGGCGTTCGTCAGCCCGGAGAATGAGTCTTTCGTAGAACTTTCATACGAAACTGCACTGTTGTTCAAGCGCGTTGAGTGTTTGAGCGACAGTGCAGTTCGTTATTTGGCGATTTTTCAGTGAAAATTGTGTATATTTTCGTGAGTTTTTCAGTGAATTGTCGCTATTATTTCTTGTGAGGCAGGTCTTGTTGATTTTCGTTTTAGTTGCTAGACTGTAAAAACCGAAACGAAAGTGACAATCTAATCGATGCTCACGAAGAGGGGATGGGTGTGGGGCGCGCACAACGAACCAGTTACATCCTTGATCGCCTTGCCGTTGAAGGCGAGGTGAATGTTAACGTCCTGGCTGAAGAACTCGACGTTTCGCCTGTCACGATTAGAACCACTTTGAAGGACCTCGAAGATGAGGGTCATCTTGTTCGCACCCACGGTGGTGCTCGTCCGACTGCCTACCGCAATATTCGACTGCGTCAGTCTGACCGAATCGAGGACAAAGAGCGCATTGCCCGCGCGGCCGCCGAAATGGTGCGCGACGATGATCGCATCATGATCGAAGCTGGCACGACGTGCGCTCTTGTCGTCAAGCACCTGACCGGACGTCGTGGCGTTCAGGTCGTTACTAATTCTCTTCTTGTTTTCCAGAATGCTCGTCCGAACCCGCATATTCGGGTCACGCTGACCGGCGGTAGCTTCCATGCTGAAACCGAATCTTTGGTCGGCCCTGTTACAGAGCGTTCCATTAATGACTTCAACGCGCGCCTAGTATTTCTTGGCACTGACGGATTCAGTGTCGAACGAGGTCTGACAACCCAGCTCGCTGAAGGTGGGCATGTTGGCAGTCTCATGCGAGGGCGCACGGAGGAAACCTGGTTGCTTTCAGACTCTTCGAAGTTTGGGCGAGCAGGCTTCGTTAGCTTCATGGGAATTGAGGACGTCACCGGCATCATTACCGATGGCGACCTTCCTGAAGAATCCATCAAGGAATTGACCGAGCGTACGCAGCTACGCATCGTCTAGGAGGAAACACATGGCCACCATCGTGGTGATGCCCCAGCTGGGCAACTCTGTGGAGTCGTGCATTATCGTCGAATGGCAGGTTTCGGTTGGCGATACCGTCGCTGTTGACCAGACTCTCTGCTCGATTGAGACCGACAAATCCACAATGGAGGTGCCGAGCACTGACGCCGGTACCGTCCTGAAGATCCTGTGGGAAGAGGGCGACGAGGTTCCGGTTAAGGATCCGCTCATCATCGTCGGCGAGCCCGGCGAAGATATTTCCGCTCTTGTTCCCGCTGACGATTCGGCGGACGAGGCCGGCGCTGCTGAAGCAGCGGCGGAAAGCGCTCCGGCTCAAGAAGCAGCTCCCGCGCCGTCCTTTGCTACGACCGCTGCGACCGGTGCAGTCTCCCCGCGCGCTCGTGCTCTTGCCGGTTCTAAGGGTATTGACACCGCTGCGATTGCTGAGGGCTCCGGTCCTCACGGTCGCGTGATCGAACGTGATGTTCAGGCCGCTATTGCAGCAGGCCCCGCGTACACTTCAGCGGCGCAGGCGCAAGGAGGTGTGGCTACTGGCGAAGGCACCGGTATTGGTGGTCGCGTGACGACTGCTGATCTGGCAAACCCGACTGCTCCGGCTCCCGTCGTGGCGACTGCAGTTGCAATTCCTGCTGCAGAGTTCCCGGGTGCTTCCACCTCCGAGAAGCTCAAGGGTGTCCGCAAGGTTGTTGCTTCGCGCATGATGGCATCCCTGCAGGAGTCGGCACAGCTGACCCTCAACACGACGGCCAACGCAGCCGGCATTCTTGCGATGCGCAAGAAGGTCAAGAACTCGGACGAAGCTCTGGGCCTCAACAAGATCACCCTGAACGACCTCGTCTGCTTCGCAGTGTCCCGCACGCTCCCGAAGTACCCGGTTTTCAACGCTCACCTCGAGGATGGCACCCTGACCAAGTTCGAGCAGGTTCACCTCGGCTTCGCAGCCGATACTCCGCGCGGTCTTTTGGTTCCCGTGATCCGCTCCGCTCAGGCCCTGTCGCTCAAGCAGTTCTCTGCTCAGGCAAAGAGCCTCGCAGCTGACGCCATCGCCGGAACGATCAGCCCCGACCTTCTTGGTGGTGGCACTTTCACGGTGTCCAACATCGGTTCCTTCGGCATCGAAACCTTCACCCCGGTCATTAACCGCCCGCAGACCGCAATCCTCGGCGTTGGCACCATCACGCCGCGTCCGGTTGTCAAAGCTGACGGCGAGATCGGTGTTGAACAACGTATCAACCTGTCGCTTACGATCGACCACCAGGTCATTGATGGCGCCGACGGCGCACGCTTCCTGAAGGATCTCGTTGTCGCTATCGAAAACATCGACGTCACTGTTCTGGCTTGAGTAATTAGGAGTACACATAATGACTGAAACTCACTACGACGTAATTGTCCTCGGCGCAGGCCCTGGTGGCTACCTTGCTGCCGAGCGTCTGGGGCACGCCGGCAAAAAGGTTCTTCTCATTGAAGAGCAGTACCTTGGTGGCACCTGCCTTAACGTTGGGTGCATCCCGACCAAGACCCTCCTTGCTGGTGCAAAGAACTACCTGCACGCCAAGGAAGCTGGCCAGTTCGGTGTTGACGCAACCGGCGTGACCCTCGACTGGGGTCGCCTGCAGGACTGGAAGGAAAAGGTTGTTAAGGGCCTCGTTTCCGGTGTTGCAGCAACCGAAAAGCGAGCAGGCGTCACCGTTGTGTCCGCACGTGGTCACTTCGACGGTCCCGGCAAGGTCACCGCTGACGGTATCACCTACACTTCCGAGCACGTCATCATCGCAACCGGTTCGGTTCCCGCTGTTCCGCCGTTGCCGGGTGTCAAGGACAACCCGCACCTGGTCGATTCGACCGGTATCCTCTCTCTGCCTGAGGTCCCCAAGCGTCTCGCCGTTATCGGTGGTGGCGTTATCGGCGTCGAGTTTGCTTCACTGTACTCGACCCTCGGCTCGGAGGTCACGATTATCGAAATGACCCCGGAAATCCTGCCATTCATGGATGATGACATGGCTGCCAAGATGCGCGCAGCGATGAAGGGCATCACCTTCGAACTCGGTTGCCGCGTTGAGTCTCTCGACGGCGCAACGGTCCACTACTCGAAGGGTGACGAAAAGAAGGTCCTCGAAGCTGACGTCGTGCTCATGGCTGTTGGTCGTCGCTCGGCAACCGCTGGCTGGGGCGCCGAAGAAGCGGGTCTCGAAATCAACCGAGGCATCGTTGTCGATGACTGCATGCGTACCAATCTGCCGAACGTGTGGGCAATTGGTGACGTCACCGGCCGTTCACTGCTAGCACACGCCGCATACCGCATGGCAGAAATTGCTTCCGCGAACATCATCAACCCCGATGCATGCAAGGTTGGCGAGGTTATGCGCTGGAACACTGTTCCGTGGGCAGTCTTCTCCATTCCCGAGGCTGCAGGCGTTGGCCTCACCGAATCTGCTGCAAAGCGCGAAGGCCGCGACGTCCTAGTTGCAAAGGTCCCCGCTCAGATGTCTGGTCGCTTCATTGCGGAGAACGGCTTCAAGGCTCCTGGTGAAGCCAAGATCCTCGTTGATCCGAAGACCCACCAGGTCCTCGGCATCCATGTGCTCGGCGCATACGCAGCAGAAATGATCTGGGGCGCACAGGCCGTCCTCGAAATGGAACTGACCGTCGAAGACCTCCGTCAGGTTGTCTTCCCCCACCCGACTGTCTCCGAAGTTATTCGCGAGGCTGCCTGGGCCGTCAAGCTCTGAACCTCCACAGACGAAGAAAGAAGTAAGACACAATGACGAAGTCTCTGATCATCGACCCGTCGCAGGTCCGCGCGACAGGTCATATCCAGTTCCCGGACATCCCGGTGAACCAGTACACGTTTGATCTCGATACCGAACTTGGTCGCTATGGCAAGGACGGCATGGTGAACATGCTCCACGACATGATCGTGGTCCGTACCTTCGAATCCATGCTTGACTCCATCAAAAAGACCGGCGAGTGGCAGGGCATTGCCTACAACCACAGGGGTCCGGCTCACCTTGGTATCGGTCAGGAATCGGCATACGTTGGCCAGGCATCAGTCCTGACCCCGGATGACCAGGTTTTTGGTTCGCACCGTTCGCACGGTGAAATTCTTGCCAAGTGCTACTCGGCAATGCGCCAGATCGAAAACGGTGAGCTTGAAAACATCATGAAGACCTTCCTCGACGGCGAGACCCTCTCGTTCGCAGAGAAGATCGACTACAAGGACACAAAGGACCTCACCGAGAACTTCATCCTCTTCGGTGCCCTCGCGGAAATCTTCGCCCGCAAGTCCGGCTTCAACCGTGGCCTCGGCGGCTCGATGCACACCTTCTTCCTGCCGTTTGGCTCCTATCCGAACAACGCAATCGTTGGTGGCTCTGCTCCAGTCGCAAACGGTGCAGCACTCTTTAAGCGCATCAACCGCAAGCCCGGCATCGTTGTCTCCAACGTCGGCGACGCAGCCCTTGCATGTGGTCCGGTCTGGGAAGCAATGAACTTCGCTTCCATGGATCAGTTCCGCACGCTGTGGCGTGAAGAGGACGGTGGCAACCCGCCGATTCTGTTCAACTTCTTCAACAACTTCTACGGCATGGGCGGTCAGACCTTCGGTGAGACCATGGGGTACGACATCCTCGCCCGTGTCGGTGCAGCCCTCAACCCCGAGGCTATGCACGCAGAGCGCGTCGACGGTATTAACCCGCTGGCTGTTGCCGACGCCGTCTCCCGCAAGAAGAAGATCCTCGAAGAGGGACGTGGCCCGGTCCTCATGGATACCATCACGTACCGCTTCTCTGGTCACTCCCCGTCGGATGCCTCCTCGTACCGCACCAAGGACGAGGTCGAGCTCTGGGAGAAGGTCGACTGCATCAAGACCTACTCGGATTTGTTGATCTCCAACGGTCTGACCACGCAGTCCGATATTGAGGACTACACCGCTACCCTCACCGAAAAGCTCGTTAAGGTCCTCAAGCTTGCCATCGACGAAGACACCTGCCCGCGCGTTGCCGACGGCTACATCGACACGGTTATGTTCTCGAACACGCCGACCGAGAAGATGGAAGAAGGCGAAGCGGAGATTGATCTCGAAAACAACCCGCGCGTCGCCGCGATCTCGCGCAAGATCCGCACCGCTAAGGACGAGAACGGCAAGCCCGTTTCCAAGATGAAGATGTACCAGTTCCGTGATGGTCTCTTCGAAGCTATGCTCCATCGTTTCAAGGAAGATCCGACGATGGCCGCATGGGGCGAAGAAAACCGTGACTGGGGTGGCGCATTCGCTGTCTACCGTGGCCTGACCGAAGCGCTTCCGTACCGTCGTCTGTTCAACTCGCCGATCGCTGAAGCGTCAATCGTCGGCGCAGGCGTTGGCTACGCAATGGCCGGTGGCCGTGCAGTTGTCGAACTCATGTACTGCGACTTCCTCGGCCGAAGCGGCGACGAGGTCTTCAACCAGATGGCAAAGTGGCAGTCCATGTCCGCTGGCCTGCTGAAGATGCCTCTCGTCCTCCGTGTCTCCGTTGGTAACAAGTACGGTGCACAGCACTCGCAGGATTGGTCGGCATTGACCGCCCACATCCCGGGCCTCAAGGTCTACTTCCCGACCACGCCGACCGATGCAAAGGGCATGCTCAACCTTGCTCTTCGTGGCACCGACCCGGTTGTCTTCTTCGAATCCCAGCTCCTGTACGACAAGGGCGAAGAATTCGAGCCCGGTGGTGTTCCGGAAGACTACTACGAGACCCCCGAAGGTGAACCGGCAATCCGTCGCGAAGGCACCGACATCACGATCGCCGGCTACGGCGCAACGATCTACCGTGCACTTGAGGCTGCTGATGTCCTTCAGGAGAAGTACGGCATGAGCGCCGAGGTCATCGACCTCCGCTTCGTCGCACCGCTCAACTACGACAAGCTCATCGAATCCGTGAAGAAGACAGGTCGCCTGCTTCTCACCTCCGATGCTGTCGAGCGTGGCAACTTCCTCAACACCGTTGCAGCGAACGTCCAGACTCTCGCATTTGACGCTCTCGACGCGCCGATCGCGGTTGTCGGCTCGCGCAACGGCATCACCCCCGGCCCCGAGTTGGAGTCCTACTTCTTCCCGCAGGTCGAGTGGATCATCGACACAATCCACGAGCGCATTGTTCCGCTCCCGGGCCATGTGCCCTCGTCGAACCAGACTGAAGGCGAGATTGCTCGTCGCAACCGTCTCGGTCTCTGATGATTGACCCGGTGGGGCGGGCTTCGGCTCGCCCCACCGGTGCCATCAGGCATTTAACGCTTTAATTTTTTTCTACATTTCGATACGAGGATCCGATGGACGCCACCAACGACGTTAGCCTGAGCCAGGAGGACCGCCTCGCCGCTCTTGCCGCAGTTCTGAATGATGAAGAGTTCCCCGCGTGGGTTCCTGAATCGAACAACCACATTCATACGTGCTACTCCTTCAGCCCCTACACGCCGACCGCTGCAGCATTGAATGCTCGTCGCGCAGGCCTGCGTGTTGTTGGCTCCGTCGATCATGACTCGATCGCAGCTGCGCCCGAAATGACCGGCGCATGTCGTCTGCTGGGAATGGGCTCAGTCACCGGCTTTGAAATCCGCGCTTTCTTTGATCCCGACGGTCCGTTTGCTACTCGTAAGCTGAACAATCCGGACTCCGAAGGCATCGCCTACATGACGGTTCAGGGTGTTCCGGCTCCTGCTCGCGAAAAGGTTACCGAGTGGTTGGCGCCCAAGCGCGCTGCCCGTCTCGAGCGCACCCTGAAGATGGCTGAGGCCGCGAACAAGATCCTCGTTGGTCTTGGCCTGGAGCCTTTCGATCCTCAAACTGACATGGTCGGCATCTCTCAGTATGCCAACGGTGGCGGTATCACAGAGCGCCACCTGCTTGCCGCGATGGCATCGGCTCTCATTAAGGGATTCGGTCGCGGTCAGAGCCTCGTCGATGGCCTGAAGAGCATGGGTGTCAACATTCCGCCAGCCCTCGAAGGCGCACTCGGTGACGCTGAGAATCCGCACCTCGTCTACGATCTTCTGGGTGTACTGAAGTCGGAATACTTGGGTCGCATCTACATTCAGCCCACTGACGAGTTGCCGACTGCGAAGGAAGTTGTTCAGTTCGCAGATTCCATCGGTGCCATTGCCACCTACGCCTACCTCGGTGATGTTTCCGCTTCGCCGACCGGCGACAAGAAGGCTGAAAAGTTCGAAGATGAATTCCTTGACGAGCTCTTCGAAGCTCTCGAAGAAAAGGGCCTGCGCGCTGTTACCTATATGCCTCCGCGTAACACTCCGGAACAGCTCAAGCGAATCCATGAACTCGCAGTCAAGCACGGCATGCTCGAGATCTCCGGCGTCGACATTAACCAGCCACGCCAGCTCTTCAACTGCCCCGAACTGCGTCGCCCCGAGTTCGAAGATCTCAACGAGGCCACGTGGGCACTTGTCGCGCACGAGGCCCTGACCAGCTTCGATCCGAAGTACAACATCCTGGGTAGCGAGCGACTCACTCCTGAGCACCTTGCCGTCCGTATTGCTTCCTACGCTCCGCTTGGACGCGCTATTGCTGATGGCGCAGATCCGGCTGAAGTCGCAGCAAATATTCCTACCGTCTGAGAACTATCCGAAGGATTAAACATGACTCATGCACCGTTGCTTCGAGGCCTGTTCCTGAGCGCGCTTGCTCGACCGGTCATCGTTCGCCCAACCGATAAGGCTGCGACCCTGACCCTCGATGCCAACCTTGAAACGGTTGATGCTTCGACTCTTTCCGAAACCGAACTTCCCGTCGTCGTCACCGTCGGCGAAGAAACCTACGAGATCACCGCGACCCCGCGCAACGACCGTGAAATCTCCGGTCGTGTCGCGCTGGTTACCGGTGGCGCACAGGGCTTCGGTGCCGAGATCGCCAAAGGCCTCGTCGGCCAGGGTTGCTTCGTCTACATCGCTGACCTGAACGGCGAAGGCGCTGCTGCCAAGTGCAAGGAACTCGGCGAAGACACCACGTACCCGATTACCGTCAACGTTGCGGATGAAGAATCCGTGACCGCGATGACCGAGGAAATCGAAAAGGTCACCGGTGGTATCGACCTGATCGTCTCTAACGCAGGCATCGTTCGTGCGGGATCTGTCCTTGAACAAGACGCATCTGCTTTCCGCCTGTCGACCGACATCAACTACGTCGCATTCTTCCTGGTTACCAAGCACCTTGGTGGTCTGCTTGCTCGTCAGCATGCAACATCTGGTGCATGGCTGACCGACATTATCCAGATCAACTCCAAGTCCGGTCTGGTGGGCTCGAACAAGAACGCCGCATACGCAGGCTCCAAGTTCGGTGGCATCGGCCTGGTCCAGTCCTTCGCCCTCGAGATGGTCGAGCATGGTGTCAAGGTCAACGCAATCTGCCCCGGTAATTTCTACGACGGCCCGCTCTGGTCTGACCCCGACCGTGGCCTGTTCGTTCAGTACCTGAACTCGGGCAAGGTCCCCGGCGCGAAGACTGTCGCGGACGTCAAGGAGTTCTACGAAGCAAAGGTTCCGATGCGTCGTGGTGCCCAAGGCATCGACGTTCTGCGCGCGATCTTCTACATCGTCGAGCAGGCATACGAAACCGGCCAGGCCGTCCCGGTTACGGGTGGCCAAGTCATGATGAACTGAGCGCAAGCTTGATCCGGAAAATAAGGAGAATCCAATGACTGAGTACCCCGAATCGCAGTATGCGATCCAGATCGTCGGCGCCGAAGAATTCGTCGTCAACAAGGAGAAGGGCATCGACAAGGTCGGCCCTCACCAGATGATGCTCAAGGTTGAGGCATGTGGCATCTGCTTCTCTGACACGAAGCTGTTGCACCAGTTCGACAAGCACCCGCGTAAGTCCGAAGTCATCGCGGGAATCACCCCCGAAGCACTTGCCGAGATCCCGAACTACCGTCCCGGCTCCCAGCCGACGGTTCCGGGTCACGAGCCCGTTGTCCGCGTCGTCGAGGTAGGCGAGAAGGTCACCCACTTCAAGGTTGGCGATCGTCTGCTGGTCCAGGCTGACTGGAAGCATCTGCGCACTGCGAAGTCCAATGGCGCATTCGGTTACAACTTCGACGGTGCCCTTCAGGAATACACGGTCGTCGATGAGCGTTGTGTCGTCTCCCCCGAAGGTGAAGAGTTCCTGATCCACGTGACCGAGGGGCCGTCGGCAGCGGCCGTTGGCCTGATCGAGCCGTGGGCAACCGTTGAAGGCTCCTACGCGTGGGCAGAGCGCAACCACGTTGCAGACGGTGGTCGCCTGCTGGTTGTCGGCGAAGGCTCTGTCGAAGAGCTGACCGCTGATCACAAGCCTGCGCAGATCGTTACCGTTGACGTTGCCGGTATTGATGGTCTTGAAGGACAGACCTTCGATGACATCGTCTTCTTCGGAGCGGACGCGGACGGCATTGAAAAGGCGTCTCTGCTGCTCGGTACCCGTGCGGTCATGTGTGTTGTCCTCGGCGGAGAAACCATCTCCCGCAAGGTCAGCCTTGACATCGGTCGTGTTCACTACGACTTTATCCGCTTCTGTGGCACCGTCGGCACGGACCCGCGCGAAGGCTATGTATGGATCCCCGCTAAC
Source organism: Schaalia turicensis ACS-279-V-Col4 (assembly GCF_000296505.1). Taxonomy (GTDB): domain Bacteria; phylum Actinomycetota; class Actinomycetes; order Actinomycetales; family Actinomycetaceae; genus Pauljensenia; species Pauljensenia turicensis_A. The sequence continues at coordinate 6,573 of NZ_JH815208.1, read as the reverse complement.
GGCGACCTGCGTCCGAACGATAAATGCGCGTTCATCGGTGCCGCCGGCCCGATGGGTGTGATGCACACGATGCGTGCGGTCACCTCCGGTGTTGAGGGCATCTCCGTTGTCGGCACCGACCTTTCTGACGATCGCCTGGCAGGTCTGAAGAAGACCGTTGGCCCGACCGCCGAAAAGAACGGTGTTCCGCTGGAGATCATCAACACCTCCACCACTCCGCTTGAGTACGGCTACACCTACATCACCTGCCTGGTGCCGGTGCCGGCGCTGGTTTCTCAGGCTGTCGATATGTGTGCAGATGGTGCGATCCTCAATGCGTTCGCTGGTATTCCGGCGGGCACCTTTGGTGACTTTGATCTGCAGGGCATCATCGAGCGCAAGATTTTCATGCTGGGCACGTCAGGCTCTGATGTTTCCGATATGCGTACCGTTCTGCGCAAGATCGAAGCCGGCATCATTGATACGTCGATCTCCCTGTACGCAGTGACCGGTATGGCAGGCTTCGGCGACGCCATCAACTCGGTGATCAACCGTACGTCGGGGGGTAAGATCATGGTCTTCCCGACCCTGCATGACCTTGGTTTGACGCCGCTGACGGAACTTGGTGACAAGTACCCTGATGTTGCTGCCAAGCTGGTGGATGGTCTGTGGACGAAGGAAGCTGAAGAAGTTCTTCTCGAAGTAGCCAAATGACGTTTCTGGGTGGTTTTTGAAGGGGAAAGCTACCTAGCAACTCAGCGGTAAGCCTCATCGTGGCGCAAGCCTTTGTTCCTTTCGTGCTTGTGCCAGTTGGTGAATAATTGCCGAGGCCTGGGCCGGATCTGCATTGCAGGTCCGGCCCAGGTGTGTTTGTCCCTGATTGAGGTTGGTCAAGAGCCTTGGGCTGTGACTGGGGTATGCGCGTCTGTGAGCCTTGCGTGTGTGCGCTGGTGTACGAGGTCCGGTGTGGCAGGTTTTGTCGTCTGAGACGTTGTTTTACCAGCTGGGAGCCTGATTTCGTCGCCTCGTATGCTTAGCTGGAAAAACTGACAGGTGAGATGATTCGCGAAACGGAAAGCGTGTACCCGCCTGATGAATGCCGATACGGGGCTGCCCTCTCGAAATAAATCCTGAAAAAGGTAAAAGTGTGGCCCTCGCTCATTTCTGAACGAGGGCCACACGTCACGGATGTGAGGTCAGAACTAGTTGAGCGTGATTATCACTTCCAGTAGTCGAGTTCTTCGGTGATACCGATGGAAGTCGCCTTGAATTCGGGGTTCTTTCCAGCCTTGCGCTGCGCCTGGTAGTCGTTCGCAGCCTTGATGGCCTTGTTGCCCAAGATGATGATGACCGGCAGGTTGATCAGAGCCATGAGACCCATCAATAGGTCACCAAGGTTCCATGCAACTGAGAAGTCCAGAAGAGCACCCGAGAACACAAGAAGCACTGCGATGCCACGGAAAATCTGCAGACCCCAGATCGGAACGCGTCCACCAGCGAGGAAGCGCAGGTTGACCTCGGCGTAGTAGAAGTTACCGATGATCGTCGTGAATGCGAAGAGCAGCAACGCGGTGGTCGTGAACGGCAGAGCGATGCCACCGAGAACGGTCTGCATCGAAGCTGTAACCAGCGGAGCGCCCTTCAGATCGTCACCACCCTGGACGCCAGAGGAGAGGATCAGGAACGCGGTCAGAGTACAAATGATCATCGTGTCGATGAAGACGGAAAGCATCTGGACCAAGCCCTGCTTCACGGGGTGTGAAACAGATGCGGACGCAGCCGCGTTCGGAGCAGAGCCGACACCGGCTTCGTTCGAGTAAAGACCGCGCTTAATACCGAGCATCATTGCCGAGCCGGCGAAACCGCCGAAGATTGCCTCAAAATCGAAGGCGCCTTGGAAGATCGCGGCGAGCATTGTGGGGATGTTCTGGTAGTTGAAGATGATGACGATCGCAGCAACGGTCAGGTAAATGAGGGCCATGATCGGAACCAAGACGCCGGTAACCGAAGTCAGGCGCCGTGTGCCCCCAAAGATTGATAGTGCCATCGCGATGGCAAGGATTGCGCCGATGATGTACGGGGTCGAGCCTTCGTGGTACCAGGAGTACGAGGTGAATGCGTCAGCGACGTTGAACGAGGCCAGCAGGTTGAAGCCACCCATGTAGGTGAGGATCAATGCGATTGCGAAGATCACTGCAAGCCAACGCTGCTTGAGCGCGATCTGGATGTAGTACGCGGGGCCGCCGATGGAATGGTCGTCAGCTGAGTGGCCACGCTTCTTGTAGATCTGGGCAAGTGTGGATTCGATGAATGCTGACGCGGCGCCGAGTGTTGCGATGACCCACATCCAGAAGACGGAGCCTGCGCCACCAAGAGCGACTGCGGTACCGACTCCGGCGATGTTGCCGACGCCCACGCGCGATGCGGTGGAGACCATCAGTGCGCGGAAGGATGAAAGCTCGCCTTTCTTCTCTGGGGGCTCGGTGACCACGCGGATTGATTCGCGGAACATACGCACAGGCAAGCCTTTGGTGCGAATGAAGAAGTAGAGGCCGCCACCGATAAGCAGTGCGATCAGGATGTATGAGTACAGCCAGGTGTTGAGAACGTCGAGGACTGTGTTAATCGAGTCGGCAATCGATGAAGAAGCAGGAAGCATGCTCGTTACCTTGTCGGAAGATGGGACGCTACATGGCGTAGCGATTGACAAGGTGATTGTACGGGAAAGGCAAAGGGATAGTCACGTTCGAACTAATGTTTGGAAAACCTGGGAAAGGGAAAGGAAAAGCTTCTCCAATTCAGCAATGCTTGCCTCCTGGTTTTCGTCGTTGGATACGCATTCGCGCAGAGTGAATGCTGATGCCCTGAAGCGTGGGCTCATTGGCATCAGGAACTATTGGACTACTGAGACATGACGGTGAAGCAATCGTCGATTGCTTCGAAGATCCTAAAAGAAGAGGAATGAACAATGTGTCGACCGGTGAAGTGTGACATCTGCGGAAAGACGACGTGGGCTGGCTGTGGACAGCATATTGACGCTGGCAAGGCGTCGGTTCCTGCAAACGACTGGTGCCCCGGTCATTGTGAGGAGAGCGGCAATCGTCAGAAGAAGAAATCTGTATTTAGCCCGTCAAAGTGGCTGAATTTGAGGAGAAAATGAGCCTTCGCGCCGAGTGTGGTGACGCTCACGTCAAAATGATTTGACGAGTTGCCACGAAGGTGTGTAAATTATTTTCCTGTCGCCGAGAGCGAGAAAAGCTCGAATCGACTGCCTCCCTCACTGAGGTAGCCAACGAAAGTTGAGTGCTTTTGGTGAGTGTGTGGGTGTTGTTTGTGAACTCGATAGTGTGTTTGTTTTTATGCCTGTTTTTTGTTTTTGAGTTTGTTTTTATTGTTGGGATTGGCTGGCCGCGTTTTGGTGGTTGGTTTTTTCTGGATATGTTTTTGTTCGGAGAGTTTGATCCTGGCTCAGGACGAACGCTGGCGGCGTGCTTAACACATGCAAGTCGAACGATGATGCTCCAGCTTTGTTGGGGTGGATTAGTGGCGAACGGGTGAGTAACACGTGAGTAACCTGCCCTCTTCTTTGGGATAACGGTCGGAAACGGCTGCTAATACTGGATATTCACTCATTGGCGCATGTTGGTGGGTGGAAAGGTTTTTTCTGGTGGGGGATGGGCTCGCGGCCTATCAGCTTGTTGGTGGGGTGATGGCCTACCAAGGCTTTGACGGGTAACCGGCCTGAGAGGGTGACCGGTCACATTGGGACTGAGATACGGCCCAGACTCCTACGGGAGGCAGCAGTGGGGAATTTTGCACAATGGGCGCAAGCCTGATGCAGCGACGCCGCGTGAGGGATGAAGGCCTTCGGGTTGTAAACCTTTTTCGCTCATGGTCAAGCCGCAGCTTTGGGTTGTGGTGAGGGTAGTGGGTAAAGAAGCGCCGGCTAACTACGTGCCAGCAGCCGCGGTAATACGTAGGGCGCGAGCGTTGTCCGGAATTATTGGGCGTAAAGGGCTTGTAGGCGGTTGGCCGCGTCTGCCGTGAAATCCTCTGGCTTAACTGGGGGCGTGCGGTGGGTACGGGTTGACTTGAGTGCGGTAGGGGAGACTGGAATTCCTGGTGTAGCGGTGGAATGCGCAGATATCAGGAGGAACACCGGTGGCGAAGGCGGGTCTCTGGGCCGTTACTGACGCTGAGGAGCGAAAGCGTGGGGAGCGAACAGGATTAGATACCCTGGTAGTCCACGCTGTAAACGTTGGGCACTAGGTGTGGGGGCCACCCGTGGTTTCTGCGCCGTAGCTAACGCTTTAAGTGCCCCGCCTGGGGAGTACGGTCGCAAGGCTAAAACTCAAAGGAATTGACGGGGGCCCGCACAAGCGGCGGAGCATGCGGATTAATTCGATGCAACGCGAAGAACCTTACCAAGGCTTGACATGCACCCTGACGCTGCAGAGATGTGGTGGCATTTGGTTGGGGGTGTGCAGGTGGTGCATGGTTGTCGTCAGCTCGTGTCGTGAGATGTTGGGTTAAGTCCCGCAACGAGCGCAACCCTTGCCCTATGTTGCCAGCACGTTATGGTGGGGACTCGTGGGGGACTGCCGGGGTTAACTCGGAGGAAGGTGGGGATGACGTCAAATCATCATGCCCCTTATGTCTTGGGCTTCACGCATGCTACAATGGTTGGTACAGAGTGTTGCGATATCGTAAGGTGGAGCGAATCACTTAAAGCCAGTCTCAGTTCGGATTGGGGTCTGCAACTCGACCCCATGAAGGTGGAGTCGCTAGTAATCGCAGATCAGCAACGCTGCGGTGAATACGTTCTCGGGCCTTGTACACACCGCCCGTCACGTCACGAAAGTTGGTAACACCCGAAGCTCATGGCCTAACCGGTTTTCCGGGGGGAGTGGTCGAAGGTGGGATTGGCGATTGGGACGAAGTCGTAACAAGGTAGCCGTACCGGAAGGTGCGGCTGGATCACCTCCTTTCTAGGGAGCCCGTTTTTGGGGATGCGCATCATGGCACGTGAGTGTGTGTGGTGTGTGTTTCTTGTGCTCGCATGTGTTCACCGAGGGTTTTTCTTGGTGGGTGTGGGTGCGTGGGTGTTTTTAGTGGAAAACAGGGGTGCAAGCTCCATGGAAGCAGACACGCTGTCGGGTTCACGTTCAACACCGTTTGAGCGTTTTGGCTCGCATGTTGCCGCCTCTCTTTTTTGTTGCGCCCTGTGTTTGTGGGGTGTTTGGGGGGTGGTGGTGTGTGTGGTGGGTTGTTTGTGATTTGTATAGTGGTTGTGAGCATCTTTATTTTCTTGTTGTGTGGTTTTGTTTAGTTTTGTTGGGCATTCGGTGGATGCCTTGGCATCAAGAGCTGATGAAGGACGTTGCGGCCTGCGATATGCCTCGGGGAGTTGGCGAGCGAGCTTTGATCCGAGGGTGTCCGAATGGGGGAACCTAACCAGGGTTGTGCTTGGTTACCATCATCTGAACGTGTATAGGGTGGTGGGGGGAACGCGGGGAAGTGAAACATCTTAGTACCCGTAGGAAAAGATATTCCGTGAGTAGTGGCGAGCGAAAGCGGAGGAGGCTAAACCGTGTGCGTGTGATACTCGGCGGGGGTTGCGTGTGCGGTGTTGTGGGGCTTGTTCGTCTCTTCTCTGCCGGGGAGGGGCTTGCGTGTGTGATGGTAGTTGAACCGTGTGGGATAGCGGACCGGAGTGCGTGATAGTCGTGTAGATGGACTGTTGCATGCGTAGGTGGGATAGGTGCCCGAGTAGTGCGGGACTCGTGAAATCTCGTGTGAATCTGCCAGGACCACCTGGTAAGCCTAAATACTTCTTGATGACCGATAGTGCATAGTACCGTGAGGGAATGGTGAAAAGTACCCCGGGAGGGGAGTGAAATAGTACCTGAAACCGTGTGCCTTTAAGCCGTCAGAGCCTTGTGGGGTGATGGCGTGCCTTTTGAAGAATGAGCCTGCGAGTCAGTGATACGTGGCGTGCTTAACCCGTGTGGGGTATGCGTAGCGAAAGCGAGTCTGAAATATGGCGTTTGTCGCGTGTTCTGGACCCGAAGCGGGGTGATCTACCCATGGCCAGGTTGAAGCAGAGGTAAGACTGTGTGGAGGACCGAACCCACCAGGGTTGAAAACCTGGGGGATGAGCTGTGGGTAGGGGTGAAAGGCCAATCAAACTCCGTGATAGCTGGTTCTCCCCGAAATGCATTTAGGTGCAGCGTTGTGTGTTGCCTGGTGGAGGTAGAGCTACTGGATGGCCGATGGGCCCTATGGGTTACTGACGTCAGCCAAACTCCGAATGCCATTAGGTTGAGCATGGCAGTGAGACTGCGGGGGATAAGCTTCGTAGTCGAGAGGGAAACAGCCCAGATCATCAGCTAAGGCCCCTAAGTGTGCGCTAAGTGGGAAAGGATGTGAGATCGCGGTGACAACCAGGAGGTTGGCTTAGAAGCAGCCATCCTTGAAAGAGTGCGTAATAGCTCACTGGTCAAGTGGTTTCGCGCCGACAATGTAGCGGGGCTTAAGCGTACCGCCGAAGCTGTGGCACTCACACATGAAAGAGCCTGGGCAGGGGACCTGCCT